>JBKHHD010000001.1:0-119436 GCA_046539325.1 Candidatus Aenigmatarchaeota archaeon
CCAGCTTCTCTATGTCGCCTGGTTGAAAGAGCGTCCCGTTCGTTATCATCTCCGTGTCCTGATAGACGCTCTCCTTGTTAACCTTTAGAAGAATTGAAAGCGTTGTCTCTCTCCGGACCATGGGCTCACCACCACCCAAAATCCTCCACTCCTTGGCACCCCAGTCCAGACCCTTTTCGACTATCTTCATCCACTTCTCCTTTGAGATTTCATCTTCCTCCAAGAAACGTCCTTCACTCCTTGCCACAGAGTTTGGACAAGCGTCACAGTTCAGATTGCAGCGGTTTGTCGGGATTATAGAAAATTTGATTGGAGGTTGCTTGTTGCCCTTAGACCATTCGTTCAATCTCTTTACTTTCTCCTCGTGTGTTTTGTTTGGATACTTCAGCTCTTCCATGTTACATATACCTCTTGGCAAGATTTTCTTCATCATCAAAGCTTCGTCTTATCTCCTCGTTTTCTTCAAGTAACGGAGCACAACATTTCGAACAAGTCTCGGGTAGATTTTTGTTTGCTATCATTTCCCTTATCTCTTCGAATTTTTCCGAAAACCAGATATCTTCCAAGCTCATACCACGTACGTCCACGCCCATTTCTTCGTCAAATTGGCTACATGGAGTTGCTATACCCTTTGGGTTCACGTTTATTGAGTACCAAGGCATAAAGCAAGGGACAGTTTCGTCCCTTATCATAGTGTTGGTTTCATTAGACCGACTGAAGAAGTTCTCTTCCAAGACTTCCTCCGTATTTATACTAATATTGTACTCCTCAGCAAGATCCTCAGCACGCTTCAAACTTCTTTCAACTTTCTGTTTATCCTCTTCTCGTAACTTTAAGTCCGAGGCCCTTTCGTTGAATTCTATCATGGGTAACAAAATGATCCTACCTATTCCATAACTATGGGCTAGCTCTACAACTTCAGAAACTTCTCCATAGTTCTCCCGGTTAAACACTGTGTTAATCTCTATCGTGGGGTAGGTAGAATTCTTTTCCTTGAATAACTCCAAGGTATCTGTAACTCGGCTAAAACATCCCTTCTTTCCTCTTAGTTTGTTGTGAGTAGAACCTACACCGTCTATACTTATCCTGAGGAGATCCCACTTCATGTCGACGATCCTTTGGACTGATTCTTCGTCAAGAAGGGTCCCGTTTGTAGTTACAGAGCCACTCATACCGGACTCCTTTACCCTTTTCATTATGTCAATTATACCTTCTTTCAGAAAGGGTTCACCGCCGACAATTCCAAAGACCTCTGCACCCATTTTCCCTGCCTCACCCGCGATTTCTAAGAGTTTTTCAGTTGGAAGCTCTTCTTTGTACTCCTTTGGATCCACATTTGGAAACTCGCAGAACCGACAGTTAAGGTTGCATTTCTGCGTAGGAAATATATCTACCTTTACAGGTCTTCCTATCTTTCCTTCAGACCACCTTTGAAGTCTTGAAGTTATTGTAGATATTTTCATAATACAACTTCTATAAATTTGTAAATCCTTAAACTTACTTTTGTCAGAGTTCTTAATTATGCTTTGGTTCCTTCTTTTACTCCTCTAAGCCTCCTAAAAGAAAGAGGAAGATGGTTAAATAATGAATAAATGCTTTTAAGAGCACTGCAAAGAAGTTTGGATTAAGAACACGGAAAGAAAATAATAAGAAGCTCAAGAAAATAAAACATTGAACAAAGGATTTGGATGAATAAACCACGGATCTTAATTCTTAACTCAGAGAGTAGCGTGGTCCTTAATTTCCTCCTTAAATACAGAAACCTCGATGTAGAGATTTTAACAGCATCCTGGGAGAGATTTCCTGTTTCACTGTTTTCAAGGTTTTCGGAAGAACAATTAAGGATACCTGAAAGTGGATATCTCCCAGATTACGGGCAATCTTATCTGGTCAAAGAAAATAAAAGGGATTTTTTCGTAAGCTACATGGAAAAGCTTACAAAGAAAGGAAATGTAGATTTAGTAATTCCTCTGACCGAATCAACTTTGGTACCCCTTTCCGGAGAGAAACGGATCTTAAAGGGTATGAACATATACCCATCGCACGATTCGATTCTTTGTTTACACGATAAGACTACTTTCGTCGAAAGGATGAAGTCCTTTAATCCTACTTCCTTTTCTGTACCCAAAGCCTTTTCTAGAGAAAATGTGGATTTTCCTTGTTTCGTGAAACCAACGAAGGGCTGCGGATCACATTTTAGCTACCGTTGTGAAAGCAATGAGGAGCTTAATTCAAAGATTAGAATTATAAATAACTACGGCAGAGAGCCGATAATCCAGGAGTTCATAGATGGAAAAAGATTCGCTCCAAATATCCTTGTAGACAAAGACTATAACATAGTTCGAGCATTGTCTTCGACTAAGATACCACCTCGTAAAACGAGGGAAGTTTTTGAGGAATTAGAAAGATTTTTTGAGGGGATAGGATACTACGGCTTCGCTTCGCCTCAGTTTCTGATAGATAATTCTGAATTATATATAATGGAGATAAATCCCCGTCTTTCGGCTTCACCTTATGGTCTGGGTTTTGGAGCCGGGTTTCCAAAGGCGTTTTATAGAACTATATATAACGAAGAGAATGTTGACAAAAGGTTTGTCTTTACAAGAGGCATCCTGGGAGTCTGGGAGTCCTCACTGAGGTATTCTTTCAAAAGTGCAGATTTGCTACCTGTTGTCAAATTTTTGTTTAGTCACCTCCATGCAAAGATTCTCAAACAGTAGATTTTTATAAAAAGAAGGCAAAGGTTGAAGATATGAGAGGAAATTTTCAAAAAGAAGAAATAAGGAGCAAAAATAAACTCCATAGAAAGGTTTCGCGACTTGATAAATACTACCTCCCTAGCCCCTTTAGCTCAGAAGACTTTCGATTCTATCCAAAGGAAAGGGACTGGAAGGCAATAAGAAACCACGTTTCCTCCGTTCTTCTATACATAACAAATAACTGCAACTCATCCTGTCGAATCTGCTACCAAGAATCAAAAATAGGAGACAGAGGTGGGGAGATGGAGAAGGAAAGAATACAGAAAGTTTTGGATAGAATCGGGAAAAATAAACGCGTCACTCTGATAGGTGGCGAACCAACAGTTCGGGACGACCTCTTTGAAATAATAAGGATGGTCAAAGAGAAGGGACACGAGCCGGAGATATTTACCAACGGCCTCAAGCTATCGGACATCAAGTATGTAAAGAAGCTTAAGGAGGCGGGTATAGAGAGAGTCTACATCTCCTTGGACGGATTTGAAGAGGAAATATACGAGAAAATGAGAGGAGACGCTTCCCAACTAAAGGCAAAGCTCCTAGCACTCCGTAACCTCGAAGCCATGGAAATGAGCACCGTGATTGCCTCGGTTATCGGCAAAGATATAAACGAAGATCAGATTGAGTCATTGATAGAGTTCGGTTTGGACTCGATAAGGGAAAGTACAGACCACATAGACGGACTGCTTTTCTACGGCCTGACAGATACGGGGAGATGTGAGCTCAGGGAGCATGAAACCTCTACCGTGGAGCTCCTGAAGCTTCTAAAGGAGGAAACGAACGGCCAGGTGGTTCCTGAATACCTGATAGAAACGAAGAAACTTGCCCTTAATATTTCGAGACTAATGAATAAGCTCAATATGCCGCTTAACTTCGGATCCGGAGGACTTATAGGTCTTTATGAGCCCGGGAGCATCGAACCATGTTTCCCCTTGGAAAAAATCATAGGTTTAAATGACCTCTTGGAAAGGGGTGATATTTTCAGGTTCGGCCTAGAGAGTCTGAAAACCGGAAAGATAAGAAAGATGTTAGGTAATTTCATTTCTGGCTCCAAGATAATCGATTCAATCTCCCAAGGAAACCTGTTCCTGGGTATCGGCGGCGTAAACAATCCCTCTTCCCATACCTCGAGGATGACAGGGACTATAGGCCTCGAAGCATCCCCAAATGATAAGATAATGGTTAATACTACTAGTTTCCGGGACCTAGAATCAGCCTAGAATCAGGGTAGTCAGGAGTAATCATAAGCAAGGCTTCAGCCTTTCTAAAATAAATTTTTTATATTCTTGTCCTTTCAGGTAAATATTTCTTGGTCTGGCGTACCTCCTCAACAGCTCTTTCTTTGCTTTGATATCAGATATTCTAGCGTATTTCTTCCAAACCTTACGGAGGAATCCTTCCTCAATTTCTGTCTTCACATTGATCTCTGAATGAAGGTATTTATCAAACTTCTGATCCTTGATAAGTCCCTGTTTCTTCAGTTTGCTATAAAGTTCTGTCTTGGGTATCGGAACAAGAAACTGCGGACGAAAGAAATCGGGGTTTACCTTTTTTAACAGGTTTATTGTATCTTTTAAGTCTTCTTTTGTCTCGCTCGGATAACCCATTACCCAGCCTGTTGATAAATTGATCCCACGATCCTTCACCGATCTACATTTTTCCACTACCTCTTTTTCTTGTATCTGATTAACATTCTGTGGTTTTTTCATCTCCTGTAGAATTTTCTTACTGCCGCTTTCTATTCCTGTTAAGATGGAGAAACAACCAAGGGAGCTCAATAGATCTAGTATATCCCCGTCAAGTTGGTCGACGTTGGATCTACAGGAAAACATTATCTTTGCCTCGCTTTCCCTAAGCAACTTGCAGAACCTCTTCGTCCAGTTTTTGTTGTGCAGAAAAGAGGAGCCTTGGAAGTTGAACTCGCGTGTTCCGAATTCATTGTACATATATTCTATCTCTTTGATGACGTTTTCAGGACTTCTTAATTTGAATGGCTTCCCCGATGAACAAAAACTGCAGTTATATTTACAACCTCTACTCTCTTTAATCCAGGTAAAAGCTATTGGAGGATGTTTATCCTTTTCAATAACTAGGTTCATGTCAGGTACTGGGAGATCATTCAAGTTTGTTATTCTATTAGAGTTTTCTGTGGTCTTAATTCTCCCTCTTTCTCTTATAGCCAGTCCACTGACATCACTTAAGCTCTCTCCGAATAATATGTTTTTTACAGTCTCTACAATCTTTTTTTCTGCATCCCCCTTTATAACGAAGTCTATATTTTCATCTTTAAGGAAAAAACTGTATACAGGAGTACTTGAGATAGATATATGAGAATCTTCCTCGGAAAAAACCCCTACCTTTGTCTCTGGATTCATTTTCTTTACTATTTCCGCCACTTTACGAGTAGCTGAAAAAGATGGAAACCCGACCGGATCTATTAACAAGACCTTTGGTTTATGCTTTTCGATGTAAAATCTTAGTTTTTGCCACTGGGAGCCTCCCGCCCCCAGGAAATCCCGTAAACGTTCCTCGAAGTTTCTGTAGTTCTCTAAACTGTCATAGAGCGTAAATTTTTTATGTCTACCACAGTACGTTGTGTTCAGGTGGCGGGCAGAAAACCCCTCTTCTTCAAGAAGAGTAACTGGAACCACATCTCTTTTTACAATAAGAGATTTAATTCCCAAATCTAAGGGGGAAGGTGCCCTAACAGTCATTGCATCAAGAGTCAACTTACCACAAATTAATTTATGATTCAATACTTATTCTTTTAACTATAAAGGGTATAAAGTCCCAACTATTTCAAAGGACTTGAATATTAAGGTAGCTTCAGGACCAAAAAACTTTCCTAATTTTACAATAAAAATCTTGCCTACTTTCTTATTTCCAGCCAAGGCACATCGTTTATTTCATCCATCCTGATGTTTGGAATGTGGAAATATAATCCCCGTTCACCAAACAGGGTTCCATGATCCGAGGTTATGACTATATTTCCATCCAAATGCTTCAAGACTTTTTTGACCTCTTTCAGAACGTATTTGAGATTGTCCTCATATGCCTTCATTACCCTCTCTATCGAGATATCTCCAAATATTAATCCAGGATAATTTCTATCAAGTTCAACATCAGTCTTTCCTAAGAACGGTGAATGTGGTTGCATATAATGTATTATTATTCTTTTATCGGGGTATTGTTTCAACGTCTCAAGTGCCGCCTTAGTGACTTCTTCAGCTGAGACAGTGCCGAGATTCTTATGCCAGCCCTTATCCCAAACTCCAATAACCTGTAAAAAGTTATTCTCTGGTTTGAAGCCGACAAATTTTTCGGAAGAAGAAAAGGGATTTCCTGAAACGTAGATAACGTCATCTAATTTCTTTCCTTTAAAATTTTCTATTAACCACTCTGGAGTTGCAGATCCTAAGCTCTTCTTCTTATGCAATTCGCCCTCTATACGGTTTATTTTCTTGAATGTATCATACCTGCAGGCATCTAAGATTATTAAATAGTCCCAATCCTCTTCCATCACCTCTATACCATCTTTTTTTCTTTACCGTGTAAATTGTCCAAAAAAACATCTCAAGAAGGTTTTGATAGATTTTATACAGGATCATCCGAAGTTTGTAATCCTCTTGTTCCAGAAGAACAGACTCAAGTCTCTCAAGCTTACTCCTTATATAACTTTTCAGCAATTCATACACCTAACAATAATTTAATATGTTATTTGAACTTAAATTCTTGTTATGCTAACAACAAAGCCCATATCAAATAAGTCTTACGGATTTAATTACGGTTGGTGTATGTCTTCATTTCAGAATCCCTTCTTTTAAATAATCTTCATCAATACTTTTATGAACACCATGAGAAATGAAGTAAAGATATTCCTCGTCCTGTTAGTAGCTTCTTCACTCTTCACGCATTGGACCAGCTGGAATGAACAGGCCAACTACGCTATGTCTGCATCCATAACTGAACAGTCTGTCTTGCATATAGATGAGTACAATGAAACCACTGGAGATTTTATAAATCATCAAGGACACTCATATGCACAGTTCAACCGCTGGGCGATTTCTTCAATATCCACAGGACCTTATTTCCTTTTTTCAAACCTTGGTCTTTCGAACAGCAGCATGAAGTTTCTATTGACAGTTCTCATAAGTGGTGTTTTCTTCTCTCTTTCGGCCGTGATTATTTATAATATCTCCGATAGATTTTTCAAAAGTGAGCTGAAGAAGATAGGTCTGACACTTGTCTTTGGCTTTTCAACACTTGTTTTCCAGCAGGCACGGCTATTTACTGCTCATTCTCTTGAGGTATTTTTCAGTTCCCTGATTATCTTTCTACTCTTCGATATATTAGAAAAAGACAAGCTAGATGTAAACCATATTTTACTCCTTTCTGTCTCCTTAGCTATAGGTTTGTTCCTTACACCGTTTTTTCGCCCCCTCTTTCTTTTTATTTTACTGGCACTTCTCTACAAACGAAGATGGAAAGAAGCCTCTATTATATTCACGGTTTCCCTGTTGTTGTTCCTTCCTGCCTACCAGGGTTACTGGATGGAGATTGATGCCAAAGAATCCGAAACGACAATTTTACCGGCAGAAATTTCTTCAGAACAGGACTATCCAACGGAACTTGAATTTTTCCCGAAGGCATTCACTGGAGAAATTTATTCCCTGGGAACTCTACTACAGACAACGATATACCCGTCAAAGGGTCTATTTTTCTACTACCCAGTTTTAATCTTTTCCTTCCTTGGGTTCTATCTTTTGAAAAAACAACGGCTTTTGAGCCTTATACTTCTTCTGTTCTCAGTTTCAGTAATACTGGCAAATCTACTCATACCGATGTGGTGGCTTGGGTGGGTAAGTTTCGGTCCTGTTAGAATCTTTGCCATAATTATGCCAGCTTTGTTTGTAGGAGTAATGAAGTTCGTACAGAAATTTGGCTGGAAGATAATACTTCCTTTCATACTTTTTAGCCTCTTCAGCAACTTCTTACTTCTACAATACGGCGAAGACAGCATTGGTCAGACATTCCCCAATGAATACTATGACAAAATGGAGAGCCTTTCCGTCCTGAGTAATCCCCTCCACAACCACTACTATCCACTGTCTAGAGTGAACGGGCCCAGAAGCGTTCTTCTTGAGAACCTTTTAATTCATGGGGACATCGACATCCAGTTGAGCCCACATTCTCAGGGAGCTGATAGTCCAGTAATGGATAGATTTGAGGTCCCCCTCTTTGCCCCGGCCTTTGGAATAGTTGTTTTAAGGCTTCCTTACCTCGCTCTCTTCTTGTTTTTCGTTTCAGTATTTTTGCTCTGGCAGAAGGAGATTCTTCATTTTTTCGGTCTCTTGGAGTTCAGGAAGCTCGTCTATCTTTTGATTTTGCTTTCTTTCTTTGTTACTTTTATCGGTATTGAAGATACAGTTTATGGTGAAGGATGGTATGCACCCGAGTGGGATGGAGATCAAAACGTTGTTGACGAAGGGCGTTGGCTAGGTCGAGAGTCTGAACTTTTTGTTATTTCCGAGGGAAGGGAGAATGAGCTTTCATTTTCAGCTGAAAGTTATGGTGGCATCAAAGATCTGGAACTGCTTGTGAACGGTCAAGAGATCGAAAGGTATTCTATCGAGGACAAGGAGAGAGTCGTCGAAGATATAAGTCTTGAACCGGGAAGAAACAAGATAACTTTCAATTCTCCAGAAGATTGCAAAATAGAGGGAAAAATGGATTATTGGGGTTACAGGTGTCTAAGCTTCAAAATAAGTGATATTAACTTGCAGTGATTTTATCGTAGTCTTTTACGGAGCTTCTCCCTGATTTCCTCCTGTAGAGGTACGTGCGTAGAGACACAGTTCTCGCATCCAGAAGGTAAACTCTTGTTCTTTATCAGATTCCTGAACTCCTGGAATTCTTCTCCGAGCCATATTTCTTTGAAATTATTTTCTTTGATACTTACATCAAGAAGGTTTGTAGAGCACGGGCCGACATCACCGTTGGCCTCGACCTTTGGCCAGAGCCATGGCTCGTAGCACGGAAGCTTGAGAAATTCGTTATTGACCGCATCCTCTTCGCTTGATCTTTCAAGTATTTCATCCTTAAGGTCGCCTGTTTTTTCTACCTCGCCTACATCTATAACTGTATCTATGTTCGTAAAAATATCCATCTTTTCGGCCTTTTCCTTCAATTCGGTTGCTTTCTCTACAAACTTTCTTCTCTCTTCTTCTGTAAGCTTCAAGTCCTCAACTCTTGGATTGCTGACGAATAAAGGTTCAAAGGTTATTACTTCAATATTAAGTTCCGATGCAAGCTCTATTATTTCCTCTGTTTTGTTCCAGTTTTTCGCTGAAAGTGCCGTTCCGAACTCCAGTTTAGGCTTATCGGTTCCCTTTCCCTTTTTTACCTCATTGAACATTCTTATGTTATCCACTACTTTTTCGAAAGTTCCTTTCCTACCCCTGTGGAAGTCCTGGGTCTCTGCGTCAGGACCGTCCACGGAAAATACCATGTGATCCCACTCCATATCGACAATTCTTTCCACATCTTCTTCTTTGAACAACGTCCCGTTAGTGGTCATCCGCCCTGTAACATTATACTTTTTTATTATCTCCATCATGGGAAGCGTCTTGTTTCTTACCAACAACGGTTCTCCACCACCCGATATCCTTATCACATCTACCCCCATGTCACATAGATTTCCCACAAGTTTCAGCCACCTTTCTTTCGAAACGACATCCGAGTAGTCATATGGGTTCAGTTGCTGGTAGCAGAAGGGGCAGCGTAGATTACAGCGGTTTGTGGGGTAGAGGTGCACCTTGTGCGGGGCTTCCTCTCCTCCTTCAGCCCACGTCTTGAGTTTCTCAATAACTTCCCTTTCGATCATCTTTCATCAACAACCCTTATCCCAGATGTAAGGGTTTCGTCTAAGTAATTTATAACTTATCCAAGCGTTCGATCTTGCAGATAGCTCCAAAAGCATCGAAAGTAAAATATATGGATGAGGCCCATTTTCTTTTAGGTATTCCAAGACAGATTTCATAAGGGTTCCAGTTCTCATAGAAGACGGCGAGTAATTTGTCCTGTTTTCAAGATCTAAATGACCGATGAAGATTCTCCACCTTTGATCGAATAGTCTTGCTACATTTTCCGGGCCTCTGTTATAAATCACAGCCTTCTCTGAGTACCTTGATTCATATCCTTTGTCCAGTATCTTAGACTTTATGAACTCCTCATCTGCTGCCGTATTTTCAGGAAGTGTCTCTATCACGTTTTCAAAGGCTATTATCTCACCGGCCTTTGGGTCTTTCTTTGAGACATAATGATGAAGATTCCAGATCAGATTGTTGAAGTAGCCTCGAAACGAGTCCGAGCTGTCCATCGAGACAGGGTGTGCCGTGATTATGCCTACTTTGTCTTCCTCAAGCCCTTTAAGAAGTTCCCTCAAGGTGTTCTCCTGTAGAAGGATATCAGCACTGGACAAAACAACTCTTTCACTTTCTACTGCTCCAAGTGCGGTATTTATCGCAGCGGCTTTCCCTTGGCGTTCTTCCTCCTCAATGATCCTTACCGGAAGTTCCGTCTCCTCTGAAAAGTCCTTCACAGGCTCCACGTTCCCACATACCACCACAAAGATTTCCTCCGGTTCGTACTCCCCAAGTTTGCTTTCCTCTACTGTCTCCAGCAGTCGAACCGGTCTTCTTTCTTCCTTGTATGCAGGTATTATCATCGAAAAGTTTTTCGCCATTTATCTTTCACCTTTTTAAGAAGGAAGTGGACGATTTCTCTTTCTTCCTCTTCAAGTAGCTCCAGCCATACAAGAAGGTAGAGGTAGGCACCCGCATACGCAAGGCTGGAGGCTGCGAGGGTAAAAATATTCATAGTTACGAACTCTTCAAGAAGTACCAACGGCAAAGAAAGTATTATAGCAACTGAAGCCGGCTTTAGTATTTCTTTCGTGAGCGGCCAGGATATGTCCTTTTTTACTTTGTAAACAGAGAAGGACCATCCCACGAGGTAGGATACGACGAGGGCTACCGCGGCCCCGGTGAACCCATAGACGGGTATCAGGAAGATGTTGAGGGCAACATTCAAGGAGGTTATAATAGCGAAGGTCATCATGTAGATCTTCGTCTCACCTATGGATATGAGCATCTGCCCACTTGGATTTCCCAGGGAAGTTACGAAGTAAGCAATAACAAGTGCAAAAAGTGCAGCTCCACCACTTGCGAACTCCTGACCAAAGAGGAGTGTTATGATAGATCCAGAAAAAAGCAACATAAATACAAGTATAGGTAGGTTCAAGAGTGTGGTCCATCTTACTACGGTCTTGTAAAGGTTTTTGAGTTTGTCTTTTCTTCCGTTAGAATAGAGTTCGGACGCCTTCGGCATGAGTAGATATGCGAAGGACGAATAGACGAAGATTAGGACTGAAGCAGTAGGATACGCTGCGTTGTAGATACCGATCTCCTTTGACGTTTGGAAGTAGCTTATCATAAATGTATCTATCCATCCCAGGATAAGAAGGAGGATAGAGCTTATCATCAACGGCCAGGAGAAGGCCACTAACTTTTTCGAGCTGAATTCCCCAGCTTTTATCTTGAACCAAGGAAGAATCTTTCTGAGGAAGTAGAAGGAGGAAGCAGCCGCGAAAGCCATCGTTAGTACGTGAAACCCTGCAACGAACTCTATCGAGAGGCCGAGAACTACAGCCGTTGTCACAAGAGCTACCTTGATCAGTGGCCATATTACATCATAGGAGTATACCTTGTACTTGCTGTTCTGCATGCCCCTTATTGCAGCAACGAAAATATCCAATATTATCATCAGTGGAACTCCGATAGCAAATATTCTGACTATCGAGGGAAGTTGGGGTTCATTTAATAGAAGGGAAAGTTCTTCAGGGAATATAAGAAGTAAGAAGGTAGCTGCGATGCTTAAGGGGAGGGAGATTTTGAACGCGGATATAGTTATTCCCTTTATCTTGTTTTTGTCATCTATGAATCTTGATGTCCACCTGGATGTCCCTTGCCTCAAACCTAGATGAGAAACTGCTGTCGCGAATCCCAATACAGCCAGACCAAGTGATATAAGACCGTAGTCCTCTGGGCCGTAAAACCTTCCTATAAGAACACGGGATATGTAGTTGAACACCGAGCCAAAGACTATACCGGAAAATATTATTAGAGCACTGCGGCTCATCTCTTGGAATACATCTTTGTCAGTCATTCAAGACTCCACATAAAGCATTATTTCTTTTTCGTTTTAAAGTTGCTGAGTTGGTAATCCTTCTTTAATTGAATATTAGAGATAGGTTGAGAAGAAAACACAAGAAACTATAAGAATTGGATGAGGTAAATTAGACCACACGCGATACCGAATGTTTTGAACCTCTTTCTGTAGACTTCGTCTATTTCTGTAAACGAAGCATAAAGGAAATAAGCAGAATATAAGGATGTTGATAAAAATACAAGGAACTGATTGTGTATAAATAAAATAGATGTTAAAATAACTAGAACAAGAACGGCTCTTAGAAACCAGACTGAATAACTTCCTAAACGAACAGCAGTTGTTAGTTTGCTGTTTTTCTTATCACTTGCTCTGTGAGCTATTTCGTGTATTAGCTGTGCTGCAGTGTTTAGAAGAAATATTAAAAGTAGGAAATAACGAAAGTTGTAAATCTGCACTACAGATGTGAATGGTAAAAGAAGAATAAGAAGGAATGCAAGGGAATTGGAGAGAGTAGACAATCCAGGCTTTCCCTCTAAGTATGTTCTTGGCCAACTGTACAATGTAAATATCAGGATGAAAGCAAGGGATACTGTGACCTGTAACGGTTCCAAAAAAGGCAAAAGAAGTAGGCTACAGATAAGCGGCAATAGAAACCACTTCCTTGCAAATTCTCCTTCATAGTAGTCGTTTAGAGAGTAAGCATAGGACAGCAAGAACGAAGCCTGCAGAAATAATAACAAAGAAAGGTTCCCTGTAAAAACCGAACCCAGCACTACAAATCCGAGATAGTGTATCCAATCTTTCATTCTATATACTCTAAGAAATCTTTCTAAAAAGCCCATATCTTTGTTCTATTGTCTCAATAATTATAATTGTCCATTAGAATCATGTTGAAATAATATTAATAAATACCGGTATTACTATCGTTATGGTGCCCTTCTTTGGTAATCTTTAAAGCCTGAAGAGGAAGGGGCTTAATTCAGCTATGTTTAACCTTACTATATGCTTAAGAAAATCAGATTTATCCATACTCACTGAATACAAGTGCTATAAGAGAGAGATATAAAATTCCTGATCCAATAATAACCATCCTACTTCCCACATAAGAGTGAATCCCGGCTCCCATAAAAAAAATTCCAAATGAGATTAAAGTGACTCCAAAAACAATCAAGGCTGTTAAGACGGACTCTCTGTCAGAAAGTAATTCAAAAAAATGCTCTGAATTCATATATACTTCTACCTTCAACTATTGGTCCAATATATTTAAGAATTGTATATACCATGCCAATAGTAAAAGTAAAAGCTGCATTAACGGCCTGAAGAAAGACATATTAACTCAAGATTTTTGAAATTATTATAAACTTAAAAATTCAGGAAACTTCAAATCCTCAAAGCTCACATGTGTAAATTTCCGATATAGTCCAGCTGCAGTCCCAGTCCAATAGCTCGCAGTAGTCGTCTCCAACACCAATCTCTTCAAGAACTGTGTTCTCCTGTGGCTCTATAAAGACCTCACCTTCCGTGGTCTCGGCTTTCAGAAGCATATGTCCCACTTTCCTCTCTTCGAAGTACAGAAGGACAGGACAGGAAAATATCCCTTCGTCGCGAAACTCTTCAAAAAGATCGAAGCTGAACTGTATGCAGTCGTAGGCGTCAGTCCATTCGTTCTCATGTATACCTGTTGCATCGGCAGTGGAAACAAGTTCCTCGGGTGTAGGCTTATAGAGTCTCGTGGAGTTATCGAACTTTTGTTTCAGTTCTTGATTCTCTTTCTGCAAATCCTTGTTTTCTCGAAGAGCCTCTTCGTAACTGTCTTCCAGCTCACTGTATTCTGTCTCCATCTGTCCAAGGTCAGTTCTATAATCCTCCGCTGCCTGGTTTGTCCGTTCTAGATCCCTTCCAAGCCTTCTGTTGTTGAACAGTAGAAATGCCGCAGACACGAGAAGAACAACAATTATCGCAAGATATAGCTTATTTTCTACTCCCTGATTATTACCTTCATGGTAACCGTACTTTCCCATCTCTATCCTGTATTCTAAATCTTGAGGAAGGCTTATTAATCTTATCTTTCCGAGTTCCTAAATAACTTTTAAGTCTTCGAAATGAGTAAATAATATAAGCCTACTTACTAAAGATAAAAGACTCAATGGAGGTGGGAAAATATGCCAGAATCTGGAGCTCCATACAAGCGTGGATACACACAGACCAAATCAAAGGGTTCAAGACAGAATGTCCGCTGCAGTTTCTGCGGCAGGAGAGTCCCGCGTTTTAAAGCGTTTAAGACCAAGTCGGGTATGACGATAACCGATCCCGAGGTCAGAGAACAGGTCGACGACAAGGACATGCATTTACCTGAAAAAACGCAATGGGCCTGTCCTAAGTGTGCGCGCTTCCGTGGTATAGTGGAGCCTAGGAAAGGTCAGGGGTGATTTCTATAGGTCTAAGGGAGAAGTTATCAACAATCAGGAGGAAATTGAAACCACATAGGGGAATGCTCCGTGAAAAACTCAAGGCACGGGGCTCAGAACCTCTTGAAGAAAAGATTGGCAGTTTCACTGTAAGGGAACCTAAACATCTCCTTGTCATTCCTGAGTTCGATGATATAGAGGAGGTGGACATCCAATATCCTCTGCTCCAGTCCTTCGCATATGCAAACATTCGTTGGAGCGATCTTCAGAACGAACTTATATACAGAGTTGTAGAGCCTGAGTTGACAGAGAGGGAGGAAGAGATTTACGAGGAACTCACGGAATCCCTCGTCGAACTCGTAGACGTCAAGCTCTCCACAGTAAAAACAGATAGCCAGGCAACGGATTACCTCGAAAAGAAGATAAAACAGATAGTCAAAGAGCTTGATATAGAACTGTCAAAATCCCAGTTCTCTAAAATAATGTACTACATCTACAGAAACTTTGTAGGTCTTAATAAAATAGAGCCACTTATGCACGATCCCTATATAGAAGATATAGGATGTGACGGTATAGGCACGCCCTTGTATATGATACACAAAAAGTTCGGGTCAATGCAGACAAACATCGTGTACGAGGAAGAGGATGAACTCAAGGAGTTCATAGTTAAACTGGCCGAGAGGTGTGGAAGATATGTCTCGTACGCCGAACCTTTGCTGGACGGAAGCCTTCCGGATGGCTCCAGAGTACAGGCGACATATTCTGAGGACGTTTCCACGAAAGGACCCAACTTCTCTATAAGGAAGTTCACCGAGGAACCGTTTTCACCGACGGAATTAATAGATCTGGGGACTGCAAATGCCGAGCTCCTCGCGTACCTTTGGCTCTGTATAGAGAACGGTGTATCACTTCTCATATGTGGAGGTGTTGCATCGGGTAAAACATCCTTCCTTAACGCTATATCGCTCTTCATACCGGAGCAGGACAAAATTGTGTCCATCGAGGACACTAGAGAACTAAATTTACCACACGAAAACTGGATACCTTCACAGATACGTTCGGGGTTCGGGATGTCTTCCGAGGATGAAGAGAACTACGGCGAGGTGGACATGTACGATCTCCTCAGGGCATCATTCAGACAAAACCCCGACTATGTCATAGTCGGTGAAGTTAGGGGTGATGAGGCATATGTAATGTTCCAGGGAATGAGTTCAGGGCATCCAGCAATTTCAACAATGCACGCCGGAGGAGTGGACACTGTTATAAAAAGGCTTCAGTCTCCTCCTATAGAACTCCCACCAACCCTCGTAGAAACACTTGACCTCGTTGTTAATATGATACACGCGAAGGGCGTAAGTGAATCTGCTAGAAGGGCAAAGAGCCTTGTGGAGATAACCAGCGTGGACAAAGACACAGGAGAGCCCAATGAGAACGAAGTGTTTTCATGGGCACCCAGTGAAGATAGGTTTGACTTCAGAGATCAAGCAGACTACGTTCTTACGAAGATAGCCAGAGAGAAAGGACTTGAGATAGATGATATAAGAAAAGAGATAAAGACCAGAGAGGCTCTCCTGAAATGGATGTACGAGAACGGTGTCATGGACTGGAAGGATGTTGCCAGGACTATATCGGAATATTTGAGAAGCCCTGAAGAAACCCTTGATGAGCGGGGCATAGATAGGGATGTTTATGTGAGCCCACCCTCATCACTTAAATCCGAGACGGTTGTCACAAGAGAACCAGGTGGACTTGACGAGGAGAATAAATCCAGTGGAAAGGAAGACGGAGAAAGTTCAAGTGAATAAGTTCGTAAGGTTTCGTACGAACTCGCATTATATTTATAAAGTGCAAACGTAAAACTTCTTACTGATAGTCATGAAGAAAGGTATTTCACCGCTTATCGCTGCTGTGATTCTAATAGCTTTCGTTGTCGCAGTTGCCAGTATTGTAGCTACTTTCTTTACAGATGTAGCAGGTGAATGGGGCGAAGACATAGAAGGAGCTGCCCCTGTTGAGTGTGCAATGATGACCACGGAGATAACTGATTTCAGTGCCGAGCACAACGGAACGGACGGCAACAACAACGCATCCCTCTCCTTCAGAAGCATGGGTTCAGCCATGAACGGAGTGGTTATCAATATCTACAGCGACGAGGTCTACGCCAACTCTACGGAGTGGGACGAAGAGGAAGAAGAAGGCGACGGACCATTCAGCGATGGGCCGATTGAAGAGGGCAGAACTGTCACGGTCGATCTCGTAGAACAAGGAATACTAAGTTCCGAAGAAGTTACAACTCTATCACAGGATGAAGAAGTTGAAATTGTTTCCCTCGACTGCACAGGAGTTTCAACCAGATATACGATCGATGAAGATGACATAACCAACATCACTCAGTCTTAGGCAGTGAAGCCTTGATAGGTAGGATGAAAGATGGAAGACAAAGGTGTATCTCCACTAATAGCTGCAGTTATACTAGTAGCTATAGTTATGACTGTAGCCGTTCTCGTAAGCGGATTTCTGAACGACTTTGTCGGTGAAAGGGAGCGTGGGGCTAGAGAAGATGCCCAGAAAACTCTGGACTGCACAGCTATATACCTAGAAATAAACACTGACTCTATATCCGAAAACGAAGACGGCGATCTGACTTTCTTCCTGAGCAACAGAAACGAGTTCCCTATCTACGGTATAAGGGTAGTTACCTACACAGAACAAGAGGTCGAGACGGACACCTCACCCGAACCCGAAAACCTGGATTCCTTAGTCACTAAGGAAATACTAGTCAACGAAACCGTAGACAGTCTCCAAAACATCGAAAGAATAGACGTACGTAACAGCCACTGTCCAAATTTCGAAGCGACGGTTGCTAGAGACTGGCAGGGCGAATGGATCGAGGAGTATTAAGCTTCATTTAAAGTAACCTTGTCTCTATATTAACTTTTCCATCCTGACCGCGATTCTTCACGAGTAAGTTGTGTCTGCCCTTGTTTAGCTCAGTTGAGTTGGTAAGATCTACCTCTTTAAAGGGTAGTTTGATGTCCAGCCTTTCCTGACTGCCCAATGAACCACCCCTGTATATTACCTCTACTTTTTCTTCGGGTAAGGATCTTTCGTAAAGTCTTACATCATCTATATACCCTTCCCAGGGACCGTAGCTGTCCTTTATACTGTCTGGAACATAACCGATGGACTTATTCTTATCGTCTGTCTTTGGTGGAGTGTCGTGAGAAATGTTACCAGAAAGCTCACCGTCGATATATATCCTTGCTTCTTCGGATTCGACATCATAGACAAAGGCGGTATGATACCACGTGTGGTTGTCTAACGTTTCATTACTTTTGATAGCAACATCGTTACTTTCCTCATCGTAGAAACCTCCCTTTATGTAGATTTCACCACCATCCTCCACGGCTGCAAGACCGTAGTTTTCCAGCGCACCAAATATAAAACTCCCTTCGTTCTCCAAGCTGCTGTAGATATCTTCGGGCCCAGCCCTCCAGTTTACCCATGCAGTAACTGTAAAGTCCTTCTTATCCAGAGAAGCATCATCAGGGACAACTACTTCATCATCCACGCCATCGAACTGTAAGACTTTCCCACGGCTTGTTTCTGTCCAGTTCGCTCCCTTTATTTTTCCATCGTTTTCATGGCGGCTGCAGTCCATAGTTTCATTTCCCTCGCCCTCCTTGAAGCGAGTATCAAGAACTCTTCCGCTTCCAAAGGTCCTGGTTAAAACGTTTCCATCCCAGTGGCATAGTTCCGGCGACAGGATACTGGTTTCTAATTGATGTGAAAAACTTATACTGTTTTCAGAGCCGTTGATACTATAGGCACCGTCTGTCACGTCCAGAGCTACGGTTCTCGAGGTCCCGTTAGCTCCGAACTCAATCTCTTCTAGCGTTTCCCGAAGGAGATTTATATTCCTCCTAGCTTCATCAAAGAGAGCGTTTTCCCTGCTCCTTTCAACTGCAGGCATGCCTACATCAAGCACGAGGCTTATTCCGGTCACGGATATTATCAGTACAAGGACTGCCGATATTATAGGATTTATTCCTTTTTGTCCAAACATTATACCACCTTCAGATGCAGGACAGCTCCTCCTTGGTTATTTCCCGAGAGGCTGTAGTTGGACACGTCCCTGAGATAAATCTCCCTCCTTCGGCTTCAGGATGCTGGAAGGATGAGTTTACGAAAGTTCTGATATCATCGGCGCGAAGAATTTCATCGCTTCCGGAAAGATTATATTTGTAGTACTGCCCGCCTTCTACAACTTCTAGCCTGAAGTCGGTAAGGTCCTGGTAACCTGTGTTTCTGACCTCTATTCCGATTTCATACGTACCTCCGTTTTCCGAACACGAAACGTTTCTTAGATGTATCCCTGCTCTTGTACAGTCGATCTTTTCTATGCTTTCTTCGGTGCTCTTATCGGTCTGTTCCTCCACGAAGTCAAGTATATCCGGGGCAACCATTGCAGTCACGGCTACCACTATCGCAACAAGAACCAGCGCTCCTACAAGTGGTGAGAGGCCTTTTCTCATACTATTCCTTTGTTGTTTTATACTTAAAACAAGCCGAAATGGTTTCAGCTTATCTGTCTTGACCACGATCTTTCCTCGGTCATCATTTTCCCGAGGTCGTCCTTTAATTCAATCCTGTAGAAGACAGAGCTATGGTTTCCATTACCATGGGTTATACCACGGTAGGTTTTTGTGCGTCCTGAACCATCCAAGCTATCATTGTAGTAGAACTCCGTGACGTACTCCCCGCTTTCGTCAACCAGTTCCACGGAACAGTTTTCACCGTCCTCCAGAAGGTCGCTGCAGAGCGTCTCGTTGACGTATACGTTCCTGATGCTTCTACCAAGGAAGTTGTGTACGCCGACCTTCACCTCGGAACTGTTGTGGTGAAGGGAAGTTGAAAAAAGATACTGTACCTTCGAAGGTCTGGATTTCAAACTTGAGAAATTCGTAAATTCGCTGAGCTCTTTGTTGATGTTCCTGTAGCTGGTACCGTTACTCGCAGCTTCCCTGTAACTCTCCTCGAAGGACCTTCGTAGGTCCTCAAGTTTCCTGTTCTGAAGACCTCGTGAACTTTCGGCCTCTTCGACCAGAAAGCTGTAGCTCCCTGCAGTACTTATCAGGTAGAGTATCAGGACCATAGCTACTCCAATTATCGTAATTACCTGCCCCTTTCCATCAATAGACTTCATTCATACCACCCATATACCGTTATCTGAGCCGGTTCTCTGCTCCCAATAATAAAGCGGCTCGAACTTATCACATCCTTGTCCTTTCCTTCGAAAGCTTCACAACCATTGTCGCAGACAACCGTCTCGTGTTCTATGTATTGAGGCAGACAGTTCTCAAGGCTTGTTTGAAATGTAGTGATGTTATCCTCCATCTTACTAGTGTAACGATAAAGACTGGCGTTTTCGAAACAACCGTCTATCTCCCTTCCCACTGCTTCTTTCCTGAGGTCAGGAAGTTCGACTGGGTCTGAAAAGAGCAGAAATACAGTCATAAATACTAGGGAGGATGCAATGAAGGCCTCCATAGTAAAAAGAGTGCCTTTTTTCATTGTTTCACCAGACTGCTACCTCCGGATTTATTATCTCTATATAACCGTTTTTGTTCTGATAAAGGAGAGCTTGTGAATACTTTTCCACGTCCGTATCTTCAGGAATGGACTCGCCGATCACGTAGGATTCATTTGATGTCGAAAACTGCATCCTGAAGCCGTGTTTTATCCCGTAAGATTCACGAATATTCTCCAGCTGCATTCTCTCCATGAGTTCTGCTTTGTGCCTGGAAAGGGATCTTCTGTTTTCCTCGGAGAATACGGTTGTGTTTACCGTTGCGTTCGTTGATTCCACAAGGTCTGTATGGTTGACGGAAGTTGTGTTGTCCTGGGAGTAATATACGTCGACTGTAGTTTCTTCGTCGTCTTCTATATCGACCTCAAACAGAACGCTAAACTCGTCCAAAAAACCTTCGTCGCCGTTCTTTTCTATATCGGTTGGCAAGGCTTCTCCATCCTGATATGCTATTATCGAGCCTTCCCAGGCGTTGTTTCTGCCATACCTCTCACCGGTTCTTACGGGTACTTTTAATATGTAAACACCTCCACTGCTGTTGTATTCATTTATGTATACCGGAACCTTCCATATCCTGCTTCCCATGCCAGCTCTTTCCGTAGTTTCTCTGTAGTTCCAGTCCCCTGGAACTCCTTCCTGGTTGAAGGCTGTGTCCCATAATCTCCTTGCCTTGTAGCTTAGCTCCGCAGATTCCGATGCTTGCATCGGTGCCGAGTAGTAACTGGATACGTGCCATACAACGAATGCGAAAACTGTCAGTAGAATGGCCGCTGCAACAGCGAAGTCTATCTGGTTGATACCCTTGCGCATAAATATAAACAGTTCAGGAGGAATAAATAACTTTTAAGGTTCTGGGGTCCTGAGCTTCACCAGGTCTTCGGTACCACCGGAAACGTACTCTACAGTTGAAGTGCCCGGTTCCTCCAGTTTTCCTTCAAGCCTGATGTCTATCCCGTAAAGAGAGCGAATGTACGTTCTTTTTGGGAACCCTGTCGTTTCAACAACAATTTGTCCAGTGGAGTTAAGCCGAACATTGTAACCTTGGCCTGCTATTTTCCTGGGAAGGTCCACTGTTTTCTCACCAAGGGTTTCGTTTTCTTCTGAATCGAAATCCCTGTACCGATAGGTGGAGTAAAGATTGAGAATCGCATCTCCAACTTCCCTGTTAACAGCCATAGCCTCCGACTGCTGTGACCTCTCTGCTACGTCCACGTAGTAATCATGAAAGGTGGACATAACGAGGGATAGTATTACTATTGTTATGGCTAATGCAAGTATATGTGAAAAGTAGTCAGAGACGCCCTTCTTGCTCATATTACCATCAAAACTCAGAGCTTTCCACATCCTCACAGACCCTTGAAAGGTACCCGTGGTAAAGGACTGTCATCGACAATGCAAACGACAGGGGGTGAGGAGCATTTTTATTGATGATTTCCACCAAGGATAAATGGTCTAGTATTCTATAAAAGCTTCGTCTAGCATATGAAGTTTGGTGCGTCGTATTCCTCGCACGTATCAATTGGCTGTACATCGGGGCACTGGCCAGGATTGACCTGTAGATCCAGTCTATCAGGAGTTCCAACGTCCGAATCATCCTCGCTGGTAACCTCTTCAAAGCCTCCTGACTCGATTTCTATATCTTCCGTCAGATCCAACTGCGTGGGACTATCATCCTCGTAGACAACAAACCTTATATTACTTGCATTCTCCGTCATACTGTTGTAAACTGTAGCCTCTATGTGGTCATTAGTCCAAGAAGCAGACTGTATATCCATACTCAACCTTGGACATTCGACCGCCTCTTCGCCTCTCTCGGTAGCCTCTCCAAGCCTTTCCTCGCCGAAGCTCTGTGCCCAGGTAGCGAGAATAGCGGCTATGGTCATCGTAAATGCTATGAGCAGAACGGCTGCTATAAGAGGAGATATACCCTTTGAATCACCCGAGAACGGTGCTAGCATGTCCATCACTTCAATCTTTCACGGCTCTTTTTATATATTTTTCCCATTAAATGAAGACGAAGAAAGCGCTGTATCCTATAACTATCAGTACAAGTACGTGCTGTAAACCCGCCATTATAGAACCAGAGGACATCTTTCCTATAGCCAGTCCTGAAAAGAAGCCCTGTATTATCACAAGATTTTGAAACATATCCTCGTATATTACGGCCAGTTCATCCATTTCAAGGCCAGCTCCGCCTACTGCCATCTCTGCCCCACCTTCAATAGCGAGGCTAGGTATGAGGAATCGTTGGAGACCCACCATGACACCTAGAAATATGAAATAAATAGTGTAGCCAGTTATCATCTGTGAGTAAACGTGGCTTTTCCTCTCCTTCTTTATCCTCTCCATGTCAGTAACCGACTCTGCCACTACCTCAAGTACATCGGATACGTTCCCCCCTGATCGATGGGTCTCTATTATCGTAGTGATCGACCTCCTTATCGCAGGGCTCCCAACACTGTCAGCGAACTTCTTCAAGACTTCATCGAAGGGTACACCCCAGTCCATCTGTGATGCCATCTTCCTCACATGGGGATTGAGAACTCCGTAATCACCTTCAGCAGCCTCCTCTATAGCACTAGGAAGGGTCATACCGGCCCTGGTTCCCTGGGTAACATCCCTCAGAAAGTCAGGAAATCTTCTCTCAATCTCCTTCTTCCTCCGGTAGTCTCTGTACTTTATGAGCATCGAAGGGCCTATGGCCAGAAGTACTCCAACGATATTTATAAGAGGAAAGAATGTCTCGAGACCTGGGATATCTCTAAGGAAGATGAAATTGAGAGCTATAAGAACTGTTCCTACAACGAAAGACATCAATATTGTTACTTCTCTTTTCTCCGTCTTCGTCAACCATTCTATCACATCATCTATTCCAGTATCCATATCCATCTATACCACCTCTGGCTGAGTGAAATGTATGAACGCTATGAAGGCGGTGTTCATGAGAGGTATTGCACCATATATTCCCAGAGTCATCGCGTCCTCTATATTCATTCCAAGGACCTCTCCGCCTACCATGCTCATTATCGTCAGAACAGCGACCAGAAAGAGAGGCGCCGCGATCAGCACTGCCGTGTAAAAGTCCGCGTACGTGGAGAGGCTGTCGAGGTAACGCTTTCTCTTCTGTTTGTAGTCAAACATAGCCTCGTCCGCCTGAACCTCAAGGAACTCTACGAGGTTTCCACCTGTCTCCTCCACAGAAATAAGACCGCTCAAGAATTCCTGGAACTCCTTCGAAGGCGTTCTGCCGGCTGCCTGCTTCAGGGCAGTCGTTATATCGTGCCCGAAAACGTCCACGTCTCTCACTATCTTCTGCGCCTCTCTGGATACCTGCCCGTACTCCTCAAACTCGGCAAGCAGCTTGAATATTACGTAAGGAGGTACCTTTGAGCTTGCAATGGCTGCCATGTGGTTTATAGCAAATGGGAGGTTGTTCTTTATACTCTTCGCCCTTGACTTTGATTTTTGAATCGGATAGTAGTATACAAATATAAATGCAAGAGATGCCGAAAGCGTTGAAGCGCCGAAGCCCATGACAAGAGAGTAAGCTGGGGTTTTACCGAGAAGGAAAAGGGACACAGGTACAGAAACACAAAAGAGCGCTAGGAATACAAGGAGCGAGGTCATGAGCATCATGCTTGCGTAGGTTCTGTAAAGTATTCCCAGGTCGCTCTTCTGTAACCCCTGTTTCAGACTTTCGGCGTCTTCCTCTAAATTTTCAGCTAAACTCCCAAAGAACCTTGTGGAAAGCCTCTTGTACTTATCCATCTGCACCTTTGAAAATTTGGGGTTGCAGCTTAAAATTGTTTGTGCCGTGAAATCAAGATATTTTAAATCACCGTGACAATGTATACGTATGTCCTACAAAGGTCCCCTGAAAGAGAAGCTTAAGGAGGCCGGCGCAGAGGTCGGCGACGTAGTAAGGATAACCAAAAACAATAAAGAAAAGGAGGGAGTTTTGCTTCCGAACACAGGTTCTCAAAATACCTTCGTCCTGAAGCTAGGAAGCGGTTACAACACTGGAATAAAGGACGGTGAAAAGGTAAAGGTAGAAAAGGTTGAAAAGAAGGATAAGAATAAAAGTTCTGATGTTTCCTCCATGGAGCCCAAGCCGAAGAAAAAGGATATAGAAGTCTCGGTTCTTATAGCAGGTGGAACTATAGCTTCGCGCGTAGACTACAGGACAGGAGCTGTAAAGCCTTCTGCAAGCGAGGAGGAACTGCTTTCGTTCAACCCCGAGCTTGCCGAAGTTGCGGACATAGAAGCAAGGGAAGTCATGCAGACACTTTCCGAGAACATAAAACCGAAGGACTGGAAGAAGATAGCCAAGGAAGTGAAGGAGGAGATAGACAAGGCGAAGGACGGTGTCGTGGTTGCGCACGGTACTGACACAATGGGCTACACAGCTGCCGCATTAAGCTTTATGTTGAAGGATTTATCCGTACCCGTCGTTCTCGTCGGTTCTCAGAGAAGCAGTGATAGAGGAAGCAGCGACGCTTATCAAAACCTAGCATGTGCTGTAAAGGCCGCTACTACGGACATGGCTGAAGTCATGGTCTGCATGCATGGCGAGAGTTCCGACAGCTTCTGTTACCTACACCCCGGAACCAAGGTCAGGAAGATGCATACCTCCAGAAGGGACGCGTTCCGTACCGTAAACTCAAAGCCTTACGGAAAAGTGGACTGGGAAACACTGGAGGTGGAAAAAATAAGAGACGACTGCAAGAGAAAGGATAAAGGTAGGAAGACGGAGTTAAAAGACAACTTTGAGGAAGACGTTTCACTGGTAAAGATATGCCCTGGAATGGACGCAGAGTCTTTCAAGGCGCAGCTTCAAGGAACTGAGGGCGTGGTTGTTGAAGGGACAGGCTTGGGGCACCTTCCACTTGAGGACAAAGACATAAAGGAAGTACTTGAAAACTATCTTGAAGACGGAAACGTGGTATTTATGTCCTCGCAGTGCCTGTACGGAAGGGTAAATATGAACGTTTACGAGACAGGGGTCGATTTACAGGATATGGGAGTCATCGGAGACTTCAATGATATATTGCCCGAGACAGCATACGTAAAGCTCGGATGGTTGCTGGGTAACTACGATAAAAACAAAGTCAAGAACCTTATGCTCCAGGACCTGAGAGGAGAACTGTCCGAAAGAACGGAACATGACGAGTTTGAAGAAGAGGTATAAATATGGAATCAGAGAAGATAGGGGTCGGCGTTGGAGTTTTCCTTGAGAAAGACGGGAAAGTCCTTCTGGGCAGGAGGCACAAAGATCCTGAGAAAGCAGACAGCGAGCTTTCTGGTGAAGGTACGTGGACGCTTCCAGGAGGAGGTATGAAGTACAAGGAAAGGCCGGAGGAAACGGCACGTCGGGAGGTAAAGGAGGAGACCAGTATAGAGGTGAAGGAAAAGGATCTGAAAAAGGTAAGCGTGACCGACGACAGGAATGGAGACGTCCATTTCATAACGATAGGTTTCTACTGCGATGAGTTTGAAGGCGAGGCGAAGGTCATGGAACCTGAGGAGATCGTCGAATGGAACTGGTTTGAACTGAACGATTTACCTAAACCTGTTTTCCGGCCGAGCGAAAAGCTGATAGAGAAGGTGAAGAAAGGAGAAAGGATACTTTGAACTACAAGGAACTTGGCTTTAAGTGTGGTATAGAAATACACCAACGCCTGGATACAAACAAGCTCTTCTGCAACTGCAGTTCAACGATGCAGGAGGAACCTGCTGGCGAGGTCAGAAGGAAGCTCAGGGTTGTTCCTGGTGAAATGGGTGAGGTGGATCCTGCAGCCTTGTACGAGTTCTTGCGCGATCGCAAGTTTATCTATAAGACCTACCACACGGAGTCCTGCGAAGTGGAGCTGGACGAGGAGCCTCCGCACGACGTTAGGAAGGAAGCCTTGGATATAAGCCTGCAGGTAGCGAAGATGTTGAATTGTGGGATTCCGGGAGAAATACATCCCATGAGAAAAACTGTTATAGACGGCTCGAACCCTTCTGGCTTTCAGAGGACGATGCTCGTCGGCCTGGACGGGGAGGTTGAGACGAGCGAAGGGTCTGTAGGAGTTGAAAACGTCTGTCTGGAGGAGGAGAGCGCCCAGATACTAAACAGGGAAGAAAACACCGTGACCTATGGACTGAACAGGCTCGGCATTCCACTGGTCGAGATCGGAACAGCTCCTGATATAAAGAACCCGAAGCATGCGAAGGAAGTCGCTGAGAAGTTAGGGAATATGCTCAGGGCTACAGGAAGAGTCCAGAGAGGTATAGGAAGTATAAGGCAGGATGTAAACGTTTCCATAGAGGAAGGTTCAAGGATAGAGGTCAAGGGGCTGCAGGAGCTTGATATTTTAGAGAAGACGGTAAAATTGGAGGTCGAGAGGCAGGTAGAACTGTTGGGAATAAAGAAGGAGTTGAACAAAAGAAAGGCTTCCGTTGACGATCAAGTAGTTTCTGCTTCCGAAGTTTTCGAGGAAAGCGAGTCGGATTTTGCGGAACGTGTTCTAAAGAAGAAGGATACAAAGGCGTTTAAGCTCGAAGGATTCGATGGCCTTCTCGCGAGGCAAATCTCAGGAGATAAGACCTTCGGAAAGGAGCTCTCCGAGTACGCGGAGGCGCAGGGACTGGGAGGTATAATACATACGGACGAAGATCTAGATACCTATGGACTTGTGGAAGAGTTTGAGAAGCTGGAAGAAATAGTTGAAGCAGGGGAAGAAGACGTTGTAGTCGTTATAGCAGGCGAACAAGGTCTTGGCGAAGCTATAGAAGCTGTGAAGGACAGAGCAAGAAAAGCACTGGAAGAGATACCCGAGGAGACAAGGGACTCGAACGAAGACGGAACCACAAGCTACTCGCGGCCTCTGCCCGGTGAGGCAAGGATGTATCCAGAGACGGACGTTCCACCGATATGTGTTACCGAGGAAAAATTAGATAGCATCGAAGTTCCCGAGAGCCTTGAGGAAAAGAAAAGAAGGCTTGTCAAGGAGGACGGCCTTTCAGAACATTTAGCGGAAGAAGTTCTGGATAGTAGGTTTTACCATCTCTTTGAAGAGCTCAAGGAGGAAGTAAGCATGGAGAAAACAACCCTTGCGAACCTAATGACGGTAAAGCTGAAGGATCTGAAGAAAAGAGAGGATCTGCCCGTTGAAGAGATAAGACCCGAGGACTTGGAGAAGTTAATAAGAAGTATAGGCGAAGGTGGGATTCCAAAGGATTCCTACAACGAGGTACTGAAAGAAGTTTTAATCAAAGGTGAAAAGCTAGAAAAAGCAATTGAAGAAACTGAATTGATTGGTGAAGAAGGTCTTGAAGAAGTAATTGAAGGAGTTCTCGATGAAAAGGAGGGGCTTCTCGAAGACGAAAGAGCTTTCAAGAAGCTCATGGGTCCTGTTATGCAGGAAGTTGGTGGGAAGGCAGATGGTGAAAAGGTATCAAAGGTTCTCAAAGAGAAGATAGATGAGAGGAAATGATCGATTTCGCTCCGCTCTTGATTAACGTAGCAATAAGTTTTGTCGCGCTTTATATCGGAAATAGATTGATCTCAGGTAGAATATCCTATATCAAGCTTCTCGGGATAGCTGCCTCTGGACAGCTCTTCATAATTTACGCTCTTCCATATGCTCTAACGGTTACCAGCATGATTCCAATCGCACGACTTGATCTGATATTCGAGGCTATAGTCTGGGTAGGTCTGGTGAACTTTGTAGTGCCTAAAACCACACCAAAGGAGTATTTTATTTTAGGTATATTGGCATTTGGTGTAAATTATCTTATCGGATATTTCGAGTTATTGTCCCTTATCTAGTCCCTGATTTCATATGTTCTTTTAACCCAAACTTTAACCTTCCCTTATCCGTATCCAAGATACAGTTCGCCCCTATTGGGAAGGTTAGGTTTGGTTCCTTATGCCCAAAATCCATACGGTAAAGAACAGGTATATCGAAATCTTTGAAAAAATCCTTTAGATATTGTTTATTTTCATCAAAATTGAAATTGCCCAGAATAACTCCCTTCGCTTTCTCGAACTTACCCGCCAGTCTTAACTGTTCAAGTAGATCGTAGATCCTCTGGCCCTTTGGATTGTTTTGCTCTAGAAATATAATTTTCCCATCAGTGTCGTATTCATAAGCCGTTCCTAGGGATTCATTGAACAAGTTCAGATTCCCCGCTATGACCCTGCCGCTCGTTTTTCCAGAAACGAAAACGTTTTTATCGTCAAATTTCCAAGAATAATCTTCCGCCTTAAGGGCTTGCTTAACTGATTCTATAGTCATTTTATCGTATTCTTTCATCTCTTTATAGGGCATAGGTCCATGGAACGTGATTATTCCCGTCCGAGAACTTATTGCATTGAGGAGAAGTGTAGGATTACTGTAACCTATAATCTTCTTTCCTTGTTTTATTTTATCGTATTCTATTTCCTCGAGGATTTGAATTGACCCATACCCACCCCTTATGCACCACAGTATTTCACTGTTGTCCTGGAGAGCAGAGTTAATATCCTCAATTCTTGTCTCCGGGCGCCCAGCAAAGTCCAAATAATCCTCTTTTACTGCTTCAGAAAATGTGACTTCGTAACCTAATTTCTTTACAAACCGCCGTGCATTTCGCAACTTTTTATCGGTTATCTTCGAAGAAGGTGTTATTAATCTTACTTTCTCCTCCATTTTCTAATCCTCCAGAAGCTCATCAACGTACTCATTCACAGGCATAGCCAACTGGTATATGAACTCCCTTTCACCCCTTTCTCCTGATACCTTTCGTCGGGTTTTGAGGCCTGTACAAGCTCCGTTTATCTCCATTATTTTTGATTCCATTGTCTCCTGTTTCCTTAGCTCTTGAGGAAGAACTACAAAATCTGCACAACCATAGGTCATACCGGTTTGTTCTGCTATAGATCTAGTTATTTCCTCCTCTCTCTTACTTGGTTTATATCTTAGCCTTTCCTTTTCAACTACTTCATTTTCGGGGCCCCATGGTGTGTCCCTATTCCTTATTTCTCTTGAGCCAATTATCTCAAAGCCTTTTCCAAGATAGTTGTCGTTAATGAATACTATTCTCCTGTCCCTTCGTCCTGGGATAAATTCTTGGAAAAGATATTCATCTATGTTTTCGTCCCCAAACATCTCTTCTATATCATCCATACCCATATCGTTCTCAAGGAGTTGGACATCAAGACCCTGGCCTCCTATTATTGGTTTTTTTATAATCTTACCTTTCTCCTCAAGTAGATCTTCAAATTCTCCTGGACCAGATACGTCGTAGTTTTTGAGTGTTGGCACATCGTCCAGTTCTTCATATTTGTCCTTTCTTTCAGCTAACCACTCAGCAGAGAGATCATTTATAACGTATTCAAAATTCTCACTATACTCGTCCAAATGATCTATAATTTTATCAAATTCCTCTCTCGTACTGAAAGATTTATGTTCTGTTCCCCTTATGAAGAGGAGGTCTCCGGTGACCTTTGACTTTCTTTCATCCTTTTCGACTAGGTATGAATCTCTGCCCTTATTGACGAGTTCGTATATTTTACCCACATTTTCACCTTCAAGATAGTCTTCTGACTTGATTACACTCACGTCATACTTTGAATCAAGAGAAGATAATAGAAGCCTTGTTGAGGGATATATACTTCTTCCTTCTATTTCTTCATTTCTCATTGTGGAGACGTCGTTGTTTACTGCAACATATACCTCTTTATCTGATTCTTCAAACATCCTATCTAAACCATCCATTTGAAATAAAGATTAAATATCTTGAAATTATTTTACCGTTTCCTTAACTAAGAGGGGATCAAGAATACCATCGACGATTCTTCCAACTGGATCGAAGCCCAGTTCCTCTTTGTATCTTGGGCGGAAGTTAGGAGTAAGGTTGTTCTCTATTATCGCCAACCCATTTTCAGTTGAGATAACATCCATTACATTTAGATCAGCATCTATTGATTCCGTGGTTTTGATGCATAGGTCAACTATATCCTTGTTTTCTTCTCGATTGAACCTTCTCAGCTCTGAGCCACTTGAAACACTTCCCATCCACTTTATATCTGAGTTTTTCTCAATAAGTGTCCTTGAATTTCCAAAGAGAAACTGATCACGGAATATACAGACCCTATGATCAAGACCTTCTTTTGATCTCAGGAACTCTTGGAGTATTATTTTACCTTTGTAGTTCTCATCTTCGGAGATTACACTGTACGCCTTTCTCAGTTCTTCTCTATTTCTTACAAGCTTTACATCCTTTCCTCTTCCACCACGAGCTCTCTTTATTACTGCAGGAAAATCTATGTCTGGGGCAGGTAAACTGGAATCTATTACTTTTGTTTTTGGAGTGTAAATACCAGAGGAGCGCATTTTGTCATATGCATAGTGTTTATCATAATCTGATTTACTAGCTTCAAAGCTATTAATTACCTCTACTCCTTCGTCTTCCAACCTCTTCAACATCTTTAATGTTCTAGGTATTGCTTCGTAATTTCTGTTAGCAACACTTGCGTAAACTCTATTCATCGCGATTTCTGGATTGTAATCTAATATTTCGCTAGTGTCTGTATCTCTCACATCGAAGAGCTTGACTTCTGAACCCTTTTCTTCAAACTTTCTCTTGAACTCCTTCTCGCTCCATTCAAGTTCCTCATGCAGAATAGCTACTCTCATTTTTACTCACCTCAACTACTTTTTCAGCTAGAATTTCGACTGGGTCAATAAGGGGAACAGGAAAATCATTGTTGGAAAGGACAAGTGGAATTTCCGTGCAGCCCATGATCACTGCATCAGATCCCTTTCTTATGAGATTCTCCGTCGCCTTTTCCAGCTTCTTTTTTGACTCTGTTTTTTCGCCTTTCTTAATTTCGTAAATCGAATCCATGACATTATCTTGGAAGTTATCATCAGGTACCATTGGCTCCCTGCCACTTTCCTCTATGAAGCTTGAATAGACCTCAGTTTCCATGGAACCTGTTGTGATTAGGAGTCCGATATTCTCCGCTTCTGGATACTCACTCACCACGAAATCTGTAGCCTCTTCGATCAAGTTTATGGTTTCTATCCCAACAGAACTGTCTATATCGTCAAAGAAGTGATGGGCAGTATTACAGGGAATCACAATGAAGTCAGCGCCAGCTCTCTCCAAGGATCTGGCTGTTTCGACCATCTCATCCAAAGGACATTCGCCATCGTTAAGAATATGGTCAGAACGATCAGGAATCTGTGGGTTGTTAAATATCATAACAGGTATATTTTCCTGGTCCTTTTCAGCATCTGATTTAGATAATATCTTTCGATGAAGGTCCAAAGTTGCTTCCGGGCCCATTCCACCAAGGACACCAGCAGTCTTGAACTCGTTGCTTGAAGTCTTCTTATTCTCTTCAGAAGAAATTGCAGACTCTATGCCACTCATCACACCACTTATAAGCCTAGAAACCAACTCATGGCCCTCCAAAGATCTTTTAAATCTTTTTTGAACCTGAAAATTATCTATAAAGTGGTTAAAATCATCTCCTTCTTTACATTCTTCTTCAATACACTCTTCTTTGATTAAAGACATCTTATAGACCTCATTTAGTATTCTATGACATCAAAATACCTCTATGGTGAACGGGAATAGAATTAATACCTCCGATTATAATTCGGGGCCAATAAAAGGCCAACAATCCAATATTAAGAACCCTATAAACCAATTTAAACCTATTACCTATTCCCTGCAATTACTATACACAATAAATTATTTAAACATTTTGGTTAGTTAATCAGGGAACCTAATAAAGCTAAAATCAGATTATTTGTCCAAGGAAGGCTTATTAATCGATTAAAATTAAATTAAATTACTTTATAGCTAAATTAAGCATTTATAATCGCTTTAAAACCAATGTAAATAACTTAAAATTTCTAATTCACAACAAAGACTTATTTAATCACTGAAAACATTTCAAAAAAATCCTTTGTATCTCCTAACAAATTCAAAGCTTCTCCTTAAGTCTTCCTGATGTAATGTTCTTAACAGCCAAAGTCTTCTTCCTTGACTTTCTTCCTGACTTAAGTAAGACTTTCTTTCCAAGTAAATCACTCATATTTTCAGTAAGCTCTTTGTTTGCTTTTCCATTCTTGGCAGGCTGAGAAAGCTTAACTTCTAATCTTTCTGTCCACTTGTTGAAGCCCTCGACAGAAAACTCATCTGAGTCTGGTTTCACCTTTACCTCAAGCAAGGTTTCCTTTGACATATCTTATAATCTATGAAACCAAGATTAAAAGAATGGTCTGTAGCTTAGTTGTTCTCTTACTTCCTATGAAACAACGTTATTACTGAAGACGCCGCATTTCATCTCGTTCTCTACTTCACCGAGATGTTGCCTGAAGCGACCGAAGTTTCCGTTTTCAAGGGCATCGTTTGCCTTCTCAAGGTTGCAGACCACGTTGTGCGGATTAGTTATCTCGTCTCTCTTTAGTGCTTCCTTCACCCTTCTTGTAGTTTCAAAGAACTCCTTGTCAAGCTCCTTCTTCCTTGAAACCTTACGTTCGTTCTTCTCTTCCTCTACTAAAAAGGTCTGTTCAAACTTTTTGAAAACAACAGAAGCCTTCTCTCTACCTCTATCGCTTGCTAGAAGAAGTACGATGAAGATTGCAACTATTATTATTACTATGAAGCCCCATACTCTTCTGACACCTCTTATAAGGAGGCCTGTAACAGTCCTCCTTTCCATTTCATCCTCTCCGTATGCCTGGATCATCTTCATCTCATCGAACCTTCCAGCTTCGATGTGGCCGTCAAAAGACATCTCTACTCTTCCTATCTGTCCTTCGTCCATCTCAAATACCCAGGAAAACTTGGGGTTCTCTTCAATAACTTCCGTCGGCCCTGGGAAGGTCATAACTTCGTCCATGCTTTGAGCAACATCCTCCGGAATATCCATAGTTAGGTTTACTTTTCTCTTCTCATCTGCGGAGTTCTTTACATTTACAGCTATCCTCGTCTCGTCTTCGTCCTCGTCGTAAAGGTACTCGGTACTGAAGTATACGTCTCTGCTTACACCGTCAGCTGTTTCCTCTATTTTGTAAAGGGGCTCAGTCCTTTCCTTTACAGTCACTTCGACTTCCTGTGAATCTACTTTGCCTCTGTCGTCCTCGATCTCAAACAGTGCTGTGTAAACTCCAGGTTCCTCGTATACGTGTAGCGTTCTTCCAGTCTCCTCATCAACGTAGTCCCACTCACCATCACCGTCGAAGTCCCACCTGTATTCAGTTATATCTCCTCCAAGGCTCACTCCTTCACCCCAAAAGAAGACGCCTATATCGTTCACGCCTCTGAGCTTTTCATCGGTTACTGCGTTCGGCCTTACCTCTATATCCTTTGTTTCCTTGAACTGGGCTTCGCCGACCTTGTAGCGGTCGTCCCATTCAACAACAGCCCTGAACCTGTACTCTGTATCTATACCCAGATCTCTCACTTCTTGCGAAAACTCTCCTTCGGAGGTCATCTCCTGTCTATCGGTCTCAACCCATTCGCCGTCACCGTTTCTGTATCTAAAGTAAACATCGACACTGTCCTCAAGTCCTATGTTTGTTAGCTCCGCAACCAGAACAGCTGAGTTATCTGTAACACTTTCAGCATACTTCGCTTCTACGGAAGGAAGGTCGTGGGCTTCAAATGACGTGGTAGCATTTCCTGCTTCGACGTGGTACTTTCCACTTTCCTTTGGAACGTATGAAGCACTGACAGTTTTCGTCTCACCGGCCTCTACCTCAACTGTCTCAGAAATAACTGTTTTGTCGCTGACCTCGAAATCAACGGTTGTTTCACCGGTCTGTCCTCCAACGTTTTCTACGTCCAGTTTAAGGTTGGTTTGGTCGTCCACGTAGACCTTTTCAGGATCCACTCTAAGGTTACTGAACTTGAATTCAGCGGGATTCTTTTCAGTTTCAAAGATAAGATCTTCCTCACCGATCCACTCCACCACTACCTGGAATTCGTAATTTTCATCAGAATCTATATCCGTAATAATCTTGGAGTAAGTGCCTTCAGAACTCATGGTTCTTTCGTCAGTTTTGGTCCATCCCTTGCGTCCTTCCTCTCGATAACGGAAGTAGACATCAATCTCTTCAAGCTCCGCAAGATCCACAACATCTGCGTGCACAGTTACAGGATCATATGTAAGGCTCCCTTCGATTACGGGTTTTTGCCTTTCCTCGGCTGAAACATAAGAACTTATGGCAATAGCAAAGGCTCCAATCAAAACAAGCGCCATCAAAGCTCCAGCTATCTTGTATTTCATATATACCCCCATTGAGTTTCTACTGAACTGTTACAACTAATCGATAGAAAAATTTAAATATCTTGAGTAAGTTCGCCAAGGAAAATATCACACTAAAAACTAGTTCGGTAAAAAGTTGGGTTTCTTTATCCTTTTAACACATTCATTCTGGAATTTTTTCGTCCATGTACTCCATCAAGAGATGGTCGTGATCTCCCTTGAGATCTTTGCGGGAAGTCAAGGAGTATTCTTCGTCATTTAACCCGATATTATCACCTACCCAAAGGTTGTTAGAAAAAGCTTAAATAGTTTGAGACGCTTTATCCGGTCGAAGTTTCAGCAACAAGGTATAAATGCCTTGAAACCCAATAATTACGGTGCTATGAAACAAATAAAACTGCTTTTAGGAATAGTACTGGCCTTTAGCGTTCTGGTAGTACCTGTTGCAGCACAGGAGGAGGATGTTGACAGGGTTCTGCTAGCAAGCGAGGCGAACTATCCCGACGCTGTAGTCGGAAGTTCCGTCTCGGAGAAGCTTTCAGTACCCGTAGTTTTAACGGATGTTGATCAGATTCCCGAAGAAGCCGAAGGTGCTATCGAAGAGTACGCTCCGGAAGAAGTCGTAGTCATCGGAGGACCATCCGTTGTTTCCGACGAGATTGTTGATCAGTTGGAAGAGGACTACAATGTGAGCAGGCTCTGGGGAGTTACAAGGTATAGGACCGCCCAGGAGGTAATGGAGAGGTTCTGGCCTGAGGGAACGGATGAGGCGGTTCTAGTTGAAGATAACATCGAAGACAAAGGGGGTGAAGTCCTCGCCAAGGCGAGAGATCTCGCAGGCGAAAGACCTGTTATCCCGATTCCTGAGGGTAAGATTCCTGCAGGAGTTTTGAACCAGCTTGAAGAAATGGATACAAATGAAGTAGATGTGGTCGCAACAGAGATCAGCGAAGAGATGAGACAGGATCTTGAGGAAGTTGACGTAGGTTTAGGCGAAGAGGTGACTGCCCAGAATAGGGAGCAGCTCAAAGAAGAAGTCCAGGACAGAACAAGAGAAGACCTAGAAGGAGAGGACAGCCTCCTTGCTGTGGCTTCTCAAGGACACAGAGATGTGATCTCCGGTTTGAACTCGCCTGGAAGACCTCGCTACATGATTAGCAGCGAAGAGGAAATTCAGGGGCTTGTAGACCTGGTAGGCGAGGAAGACATACAGGAGGTCAAAATCGTAGGAGATCCCGACCTTACAGGGGAGATCGCAGATGCTCTCGAGGAAACGGATGCGAACGTTGATCTAGTTGTAGAAAGAGCCTCAACGGCCGTTGCACAGGCTTCCGAGCTCGCGAGGGAAAACAGACCGGACTTCGCGGAGAAGTTCGCACAGAAGAACGAACAGTGGGAACAGAGGGTCCAGGAAAGAGAAGTCGAAATCGAAGAAAGAGTCCGTAAGGAACTCAACAGAACCAAAGGAGCCACGGAGGACTGGGACGGAACCGAGCTCGAAGGCAAAGTCGAGGAAGCCGAGGAAGCGATGGAGCAAGGCGATTACCAGGAAGCAATGGAGATAGCCCAGGAAGCCAGGTCTGAAGCCAGAAAGATGAGATACGAGGAGTTCAAAGACTACCCCGAAGATGTGAACAGAGAGGTCAGAAAGGAGATGATGAACATCCGCGAGAGGACCCAGGAGCTCAGAGAGATAAATCAGGAGTTCGGAGATAGAATGCAGAACAACATGACCATGGAGGGAAGACTGGAGACGATAGAGAACGTACGTGAAAGGCGCCATGAAAAGGTCGGCGAGCTCCTTGAGGACGCTATGCGCAGAGGACGCGAAAAGGCCAAACCCTCTTTTATTTTATAATTTTTAAATTCTCCAGACTAAATAGTTCTTATGCTGATAAAGGACGCGCGCTTCGTACTTACACCAGACGGGGTCCTTGAGAACGAAAACGTCTTGATCGAAGGAAACCGAATAGCTTCTATCGGTGACACAGATAAGAGTGGAGAGGTGATAGACGCCTCCGGTTGTGCAGTTCTCCCGGGCATGATTAACATGCACACCCATGCCTCCATGAACCTGTTACGTGGTGTTGCAGACGACATGGAGTTCTGGGATGCGTGGCCCGAGATCGTCTGGCCGCTGGAGGAGAAGCTGGACGGTGAGAAGTGTTACTGGGGCGCCATGAAGGCGTTCGTTGAAATGTTAAAGACCGGTACGACATGTTTCAACGATATGTACTTCTTCATGGACAGAGTCGCTGAAGCAGCCGAAGAAATCGGTCTTCGTGGATACCTCGGACATGGAATGCTGGACAACGGCGACGAGGAGAAGCGTGAAGAGGATATAGAGGAGATGGAAAGAGTCATAGAAGTTCTAAACGAGGACTTCTCGAACAGAATAAAACCTGTCGTTACTCCCCATTCGCCCGGAACCTGCTCCGAGGAGCTGCTTCTGGAATCAAAGGATATATCCCAAAGAGAGGATCTGCCCTTACATATGCATGTAGCCGAGACCGAAAAGGAAGTAAAGGACGTCAAAAACGAGGTAGGGAAACATCCAATCGAGTATTTGGACGAACTAGGACTTCTGAACAAGAGGTTTATAGGCGCCCACGCCGTTCATCTGGAAAGGAAACATATGAAGTTGCTGGCACAAAGTGGCGCGTCGGTGGTTCATAATCCTTGCTCCAATATGAAGCTCGCCTCGGGAATATCCCCGGTTGCTGATATGATCAAAGAGGGAGTCAACGTGACCTTAGGAACGGACGGCGTTGTCTCAAACAACAACCTGGACATGTTTGAGGAAATGAAGATCGCAAGCCTGTTGCAAAAGGCCGACCGTTCTGATCCAACTGTGATGGCTGCTGAGGGGAGTTTAAAGCTTCCCTGGAGCAACGCAGGGAAGGCGGTTGGGGAAGAAATTGGCGAGATAAAGGAGGGTTACCTCGCGGATCTGATTCTCATAGACCTGGACGACGTTAAGATGAAACCGATGCATAGTTTGACCTCGAACCTTGTATACTCCGGCGCGAAGGTCAATACTTCTATAGTAGATGGTGAGGTGGTGATGGAGGATGGGAAGCTGAAGAAGGTCGATGAAGAGAAAATCAAAGCGAAGGCGAAGAAGGTTGCGAATGAGTTGGTTTCCTGAATTCTTTATAATAGTTTTAAACTCCAGGATAAAATAAGAGGCATATGTGGGAAGAAGGAATACTGTTCTTCATAGGATGTCAGTTGATTCCGACGCCACCTTCGCCTTGCGCAGACTTCGGTGGGCAGTTTCTCCTATCTCTTCTGATAGGCCTCATGGCACCCAAATGGCTCATCAGACCTGTCTACCAGACTTTCAGCACTTTAGGAAGACTTATCAAGTTCCTCTTTGGCTGGATTCCACTTCTTGGAAAAGTAGTTTACGGTGTCGAAAACCTTCTGAATAGATTCTTTGAGTTCGCTTCAAAGGAAAGGGAGTCTGATAACTTTATTTTGGATAAACTGTACAGGATGTTACTCAGGGAGGACATCATACAAAGGATCGTCTTCGGATACTTCGTAACCATAACAACAGGCTCGATTTTCCTTCTTCTTGCAGTCGTAATATGACTTATCGTCAGGCATTCGTATCGAACCGTTAAATTTATAAGTCTTATACTTACACGTTGTTAACCCTATGAAAAAAGATAATAAAAAGATATTACTTGAACTCCTCCAAGACGGAAGGAAGAATATCTCGGATATAGCAGAGGAGTTGGACATATCGAGACAGACTGTGAGTAAGAAGATAAAGGAGATGGAGGAGGAAGGTATAATAAAATCCTTCACACCCAACCTGAACGAGAACTTACTGGACCTTAGAACAAAAGCGTACATTATACTTGAGATCGCGCCTTGTTCTGAGCTGAGACATGAGTTTGTCCAGGAAGCAAAGGATATGGAAAATATAAGCCAAATCCATCATACTTTCGGTAGATTTGATATGGTTCTCGAAGTTCTTGTAGAGGGTGATAAGGAACTGGACGAAATACTTGACAAGGTAAGGGACTTTGAAGCCGTAGAGGAAACGGAGACACTTATCTGTAAGTATACGGAAAAGAACAAGCCAGAAGATCCCTTTAGGACAGTGCTAGAATAAAGGATCTTAGGTAAATAAGATCAGATCTCTTCTCTGAACTGACAGGCCTTACAGACGTCACCACTGGTTATTTCTCCACACTCCTCGCAACTTCTAACCGAAGGTTCGTCCTCTGAAAACTTATCCTTTAGAAGAGGAAGTAGTTTGTCGAAGGCACGAAGAGCTGTAAACTTTGTCGAAGGTCTCTTCCTCTCCATTTCATTGAGAAAGTCTCTGACATCAAAGCGCAGACTGTCCTCAACGTAAGGACATTCCGTCTGGTGTAGCTCCAAGTTTCTTAGCCTGCCGTAAAGGGCTATTTCCTTCTCGGGAGTTTCACGAAACGGCTTTACCCTCGGCACAAACTTCTCGTCATCGATTACAGCAGGCTTGGCACCAAGCCTTACCATCCTTTTCATATTACCCTTGAGGTAGTTCATGAAGACGCTTTGGAGCTCATCGTCCATGTTGTGAGCTGTAGCTAGCTTATCTGCTCCGATCTCTCTGCTCTTCTTATTCAGGAGCCAGCGCCTCAGTACGCCGCAGTAAGTACATCCATGGTTTTTGTCCTTCATGACATCATCCAAGGTCTTTCCAAACTCCTCCCTGAAGGAAGCTATATGGAGCTCCACGTCCAGTTCATTGCAAAGCTCCTCCGCTATCTCTATACTTTCGTCCCTGTAGTTATCTATGCCTTCGTCTATCGTAAGAGCTGTAAGCTCCGCATTCCTCCAGTCCTCGAAAAGTTCTGTGAGGAAAAGTAACAGTGCGGAGGAGTCCATGCCACCGGAGAGAGCAACGCACACCTTGTCATCGTTCTCAAAGAGCTCGTTCTCCCTTATTGTGTCTTTGACCAGCGACTCAAACTGTTCCTTAAAATGTTCGGAGCACCAGGACTTCCCTTCGTACTTTCTGTGAATAACTGCTGTGTCTCCGCATTTCCAACATTCAGAGCTCAAGCTTTCAGCCCCCCGAAACCACATTTATCAGACGTATTTTATCGTCACCTTCCAGCTTCTCTTCTAATGAAACCACTTCCTCGTCCTTCTCGACTATAACTGTTTCAGGATTTACATCTATTTTATCAAATATATCCCGGACTCTGTCGTCTTCTCTTAGCTTCAGTTCTTCTTCATTATCTTCCCAGGAAACCTTCACAGACATACCCAAAAACTGTTCCGTTCAGACTTAAATAGGTTGAGATGTTCAGAAACGAACTGTCCAGTATATGGTAGAAGCGAAAGGAGAAAGAAAATCTACAGTTTTCTTGTCGGCCTGGTTAAGTCTCTTCGCAAAGCCGTGTGGCATCACCTGATATATACCATAGGGCACAAGGAAATGTGAGTCGTATTCAACGTTCTTGACGAAGTTCAGGTCCTCTATGATCTTTTTCAGGTAAGAGGTTCTGAAAAGGTAGCTCCTCTGCGGCAGATACCACTGATACGTTGCTCTTAGACTCATAGGATTTAAGCTCTCAAAGACAAACTTCCCGCTGGTAACTCTCTCGACTTCTTTGAGGAATTTCGGAACTTGCTTAGGACGTAGCAAATGCAAGAAGCGCATGCTTGTAGATATGTCGAATGATTTGTCCTTGAAGGGTAAGTTTAACGCGTCGCCTACAAGGTAGTCGGCCCTTCCAGGCTTCAGCATCTCCATGCTGGCATCAAGGCCTGTTACCTCTCCACCGGTAGCTTCCATCGCCTCTGCAAACCTTCCGGTTCCTGTAGCTATATCCAGAACTTTCTTGTCTTCGGGATCAACTAACTCGAGGAGCTTCTCTATTTCCTCTCTGTTGAGTACCTTTCCGCCATGTGTAAACCTTTTATCATACCTGGATGCGACCTCCTCCCTGCGATACCACTCCTGTCCAAGCTTCATAAGGTATTTATATTGCTATGGCTAACTTAAAAATATGGGTAAGATGAAGGGTTCAGATAAAGCCAAGAATCCCAAGATCCCTGAGTCGGAGGTAAAGAGGGCTGTGGAGGAAAGCTACCTTAGCAACACAATTTCACAGAACTCCGACTGCGAAAACGCTCACTTCAGCAGTGTAATAAAAGAGATAGATGGAGAAGATGAAGAAACTTACCTCGTAAAGATAAGGCCGCCCCTTTTCTCTATATACGGACTTCTCAGTAACCTTTCAAGGGCATTTTCCGGTATAAATAACACAAAAATAATGGACAATGAGAAGTGGGTAAGAAGAGAGGTCGAACATTTTAAGGAACTCTACCCTGAGATGGTCGCCGATGATGTAGATCTTGAAAACGCCTTCCTCATGGAGAAGATAGACGGAGAAGTAGCGAGCAGGGTTCTCTCCTCAGTCCACGTCGATCCGGAGGAAAAGGTAGAAGTAATACGTGAGATGACAAAGGCTTTGAAGCTCCTGCATGAGAAAGATAGATTTCACGGTGAGCCCAACACGGAAAACTGCATAATAGGCGACGACGGTGACGTTTACTGGATAGATTTTGAGACAGAGTACGATGAAAGCCTTAAAGAAGAAGAAAAGAGGGCGAAGGACCTGGAGCAGCTTATGCTTTCCGTCCTTGGAGCCTTTAACGAAGAGGGCGAAGTAGGCATGGATGATAAAGAAATAATTGAGAAAATTCTTGAGGTCTACGATGACGAAGAAATAATTTCTGTTGTAGAGAACGACCCAAGTCTACCTCTCATAGGACCACACAGAGTCTATCAGTTTTCCTGTAACTCAGTAATGAGGTTTTACAGAGCGCAAAAGAACATTATGGACTACTTCGATGATACTGAGAAACTGGATCTGGAAGACATATTCAGCTTTTCCTCCTGACATTTTCCTTCAAAAGTTATTTATACCAAGCCTGACTTTAATTTAAGCTATGTTGGACGAAAAGCGAGCTTATGAAAAGGTAAAGGAAAACGTCGACACGGAAAACCTTAGGAAGCATATGTATGCTGTTTCTGCAATAATGGAAAGACTCGCTGAGGAGTTCGGTGAGGATGAGGAAAAGTGGAAACTCGTAGGTCTTCTCCATGACGTTGACTACGAAGAAACAAAGGACAATCCCGAAGAGCACGCTCTGAAGTCGGCTGAGATGCTTGAGGAAGATCTACCCGAGGACTGCCTCCGTGCGATAAAGGCTCATAACTCTATGCACACGGAAGTAGAACCTGAAAGCAAGATGTCGAACTCTCTTATAGCTGCCGATGCAATCTCAGGTCTGATTGTGGCTACAGCACTCGTCATGCCTAACTCGACGCTGGAGGAGGTCCGTGTCGAATCGGTTATGAAGAAGATGGATGACAGCTCCTTCGCGAAGAACATAGACAGGGACAGAATACGTTACTGCGAAAAAATAGGCCTGGAGTTGGAGGAGTTCGTAGAACTTTCACTGGAAGCGATGGAAGATATTCACGGTAAGCTAGGGTTATAAGGCCTCAACCTTGGACCTTACCTCTACAGAGCTTGCAGCCTTCTTCAAGGACGCAGTCCGAACAAACCAAGGCGCCACAAAAAGAACAGTTACGGAGCGCTTCGCTTTTCTTACCACACGACTGGCAGATTCCGGTCATATTAATCCTTTGGTATCTCAACCTCAGAGAGCTTATCCACGTAGCTTTCCAGCCTCCTCATCTGTCTGTTCAGAGTAGTTAGACCTTCTAGAATGCCTTCCGACTCCTCGGAGCCGATCTCTTCTAGCTTTCCTTCGTATTCCCCAAGACTTTCTATGGTTCCTGCTATGGTCTTCTGGAGCTGTATAACTATAGCCTGCTTAAGCCCTTCTAGTATATCGCCTTCCATCTTAACGTAGAGCTTTCTGTCTCCTTTCTTCTTAACCTTCTCAATTATACCAAGTACTTCAAGGAGATCAAGAGAAAGAGAAATGGAAGAAGAGCTGTATCCTGTTTCTTCGGAAAGCTCCTGAAGTGACATTTCGTCTCCATCCATTATGAGTGCAGCTATTATCCTCCCATGGATCTCGTCGTAGCCTATTGAAGAGGCTGTATTAGAGAAGGAGGAATAGATCTCATCCTTTATTTCCTCGATATCCTTTTCTCCCATCCTACCGTTCTAAAATTCTCGGTCATCATTTTTAAGCTTTCGAAACTAAGAAAAGTTAAAAGAGCACGTGAACAATAAACAAAAGGTGTAAAGATGACAGGAGAAGAATTTATTAATATGGAGTTTTTCGCACTACTGTTTCAGGGAATAGTTGCTTTCCTTGTGATACTCTTCCTTATAGTGCTGACCTACGTCATCTACAGACATTTCAGGAAGAAAGGAGAGAAGGAACAGAAGTAGATTTAAACAGGTCTTAAACAGCCGCCCACGCAGATTTTATAAACCTCTGAGACTTATTCTTACTGAGCATGACCAATAAAAACAAGTTTTACATTACGACTGCAATCGATTACATAAACGGTCCACCACACATAGGCCATGCTTTTGAAAAGATAATCGCAGACGCTATTGCCAGATATCATAGGCTTAAGGGTGACGATACATTTTATCTGACAGGAACGGACGAGCACGGAAAGAAGAACTACGAAACGGCAAAGGAAAAGGACCTGGAACCCAGGGAGTTCGTCGACAAGATGGCACCAAAGTTCAAGGAGCTGGAAGACATTCTAAACCTTTCCCTCGACAACTTCATAAGGACTTCTGACAAAGAGGTTCATTACCCCACTGTCAAAGATATCTGGAAGAGGTTGGAAGAGAACGGAGATATCTACAAGAAGGAATACGAGGGTCTGTACTGCTCGGGCTGTGAGAGCTTCGTCAAGGAAAGAGATCTGGTGGATGGGAAATGTCCTGACCACGACAAAGAGCCGGAACTGGTCAGCGAGGAAAACTATTTTTTCAGGTTGTCTAAATATTCCGAAAGGGTCAAGGAGCTTATAGAAAGCGGAGAAATGGAGGTTTACCCAGAGACGAGAAGAAATGAAGTTTTGGAGATGATAAACGACGGACCCGACGACGTAAGCTTCTCGAGGGAGAAGGAGAGCCTTCCCTGGGGTATAAATGTTCCAGGTGATGAATCACAGGTTATGTATGTTTGGTGTGATGCGCTCACGAACTACCTTTCCGGCATCGGGTACAGCACCGATAGAGAAAGGTTTGAAAGGTACTGGCCAGCAGATATCCACCTCATAGGCAAGGACATCCACAAGTTCCATGCGCTTATATGGCCTGCCATACTTCTCTCGGCTGGCATAGAACCTCCTGAGATGATACTGATACACGGATTCTTTACAGTCGGAGGCAGGAAGATGTCCAAGAGCCTTGGAAACGTGATCCGCCCCGACGAAGAAGTGAAGAAGTTCGGTGTGGATCCAACGAGATACTCCTTACTTACTGCAATACCTACCCTTGAAGATGGTGATTTTTCCGAGAAAATACTTGTAGAAAAACTAAATTCTGAACTGGCAGACAATTTAGGAAACTTCGTCAACAGATCCCTTAAGTTCACAAGAGACAATTTTGATGGGATACCTAATATAGATGGACTGAAAGGAAATGACAAGGAGCTTTTTGATGAGGTAGTCTCAAAGATAGATGAAATTGAAGCGGAGATGGAAGAGACCTTTAATCTTCACAGGGCTTTGAAAAAAGTGATGGAAATTTCATCTCTTGCGAATGGATATTTCCAGGAAAAGAAACCCTGGGAATCCATAAAGGACGATGAACAAGACTGTAAAAGAACAGTTTATCTCTGTGCCAACATCGTCAAGTCTCTGGCAATAGTATCGGAGCCTTTTATGCCGGATACGGCAGAGAAGATATGGGATTATCTAAATCAGGACACGGATATACATCAAGAGGACTGGGACAAGGCCAAGGAACTGGGTCTCGGTGGACAGGATATAAAAGACCCAGAACCGCTTTTTGAAAAGATAGATAAAGATGAAATAACAGATTTTGATGAAGAAAAAGCTAAAAACAAAAAACCAGGAGGTGAACAAAATATGATTAGCTTCGATGAGTTTAAGGAACTTGACATTAGGATTGGTGAGATAAAAACCGTAGAGGAGATCGAAGGCTCGGACAACCTACTGAAGTTTGAGATAGACGTGGGTGACGAAACAAAGCAGTCGGTAGGCGGTCTTAAGGGACATTACACAGCAGAGGATCTTGTAGGGAGAAAGGTACCTGTACTTGTCAACCTCGAGCCCTCGGAACTTATGGGCGTCAAGAGCGAGTGTATGATTCTCGCTGCTGTAGTTGGTAACAAGGAGCCTGTGCTTCTTGAGCCAGAAAGAGATCTAGAAGCTGGAACAGGAGTCGCATAGAAGCAAACAAACCAGCCTAATTTCTATTTATTCAGAAGCTTCTTCAGTTCGTATTCTCTTTCACCCAGTCCTATCTTTTCAGCATGTTTTACCTGCAGATCCGGACTTACCATCATCTCTTTAAGCATGAGTTTGGATTTGCCAACAAGGTCAAGGCTGGCCTGATCTATAGCCACCGGATCTTCTGAGACGAGAACTCCTATATCCTCGGTCATCGAATTCTGTTTCTCGTTTACGCAATCACATTTCTTGGTTATGTTAAGAAGGAAGTTAACGAAGACTGAGTTTTTGTCCTTAAGAACGCCTAAGGCGTACTCTGCTATCCTTTTCTGAAGCTCTTTCCTGGAGGCAGAGGACCATGGTATCTTTACAGCTCCCTCAGGGCATACTGCTATACATCCACCGCAGCCTATGCATTTTTCATGGTCTATGGAAGCGCTCTTCGAAGTTCGAGGAAGCTTGCTGGACTTTATACTGATTGCGCCCTCAGGGCAGTTTTCCACACATTTACCGCACGCTACACATTTCCTTCCATTGACCTTGAGCTCGAAGGTCTGGTGCATCTCCATCTTTCCGGCTTTACTTCCCAGGCCCATTCCAACGTTTTTCAGAGCGCCACCGAAGCCCGCGGCCAGGTGGCCCGTAAGATGCGAAACTACTAGCAGAGATCCGTAGTCCTCAAGAGCCTTTCCTATCTTGACGCTATCAAATATCTCTCCATCTATCTTCGCTTCCGTCTCCTCTCTCCCCTTCTCTCCATCAGCTATTACCATCGGAGCGAAGTCGAAGCCGTTGTCGCGAGCCACTTCCCTGTGGCTGGAGGCAAGGGCGCGGGGACTGTTGTAAAGAACCGTGCAGTCCATAAGGGCGCAGTCTTTGTTTCTTTCGTCCACGAAGCTGTATATAGGTTCTATCCAGTCGGGCTTCAGGTGTGTGTCGCTATTCCTCTCGCCGACGTGCAGCTTCAGAGCGACCCTTTCCTCTTCTGGCAGCTTATCCAGAAACGGCTTCAGTTTCTCCACGAGTTCTTCAGGATCTATAGAGTCAGCATCAGTCTCCCATAGATAGACTTCAGACATCACGACACCTCATGTCAACCCTTTTTCGCGAACGTTTTTACGGTAGTAAAAAGGTTCTGGTGGGCCGGCCGTGATTTGAACACGGGTCTGAGCGCCCCGAACGCTCGATGCTAGTCCATTGTAGCGACGAAAGTCCTACAAATCGAAAGTGGAACTTTCGTGTGGCTACACCACCGGCCCTCGGATTAAAACAGTTAAATGTATATTTATTATGTTTGGTTTCAATTAGTTCTCCGAATCCATTTAAATTTCAAGCCACAAGACTCTTTTGATATGACAAAGATAGCCGTAATCTCAGACCTTCATCTTGGATTCAAGAAAGGGACGCAGAGAGAGGAAGACGTTTTCATCGCTGCGGAGAGAGCGTTGAAAAAGGCAGAGAGACTTGGCGCGGATGTTATAGTTCTTCCGGGAGATATATTCGATTCAAGGCTTCCAAGACCCGAGCACTGGTCCCGTTTCATGGAGATGCTCTCATCTCTGGAAGGAGAGAAAAACGTGGATGTTACAAGGCTTGAGGGAAAGGAGGAGGTTCCGGAAAGAGCCTTAGAAGGAATACCTATAATAGCTATACACGGAACGCACGAGAGAAGGGGGAAGGGCATGAAAAATACTATAAAGGCATTGGAAGACTCAAAGTTCCTTGTACATCTCCACTGCAGCTCCATCGAACTAAAGGTAAACGGCGAGAAGATCGGGGTACATGGCATGAGCGGAGTCCCGGAAAAATACTCCAAAGACGTTCTGAAGAAGTGGAATCCTGAACCCTTTGAAGACGCCTACAATATATTTATGCTCCATCAGGATCTGGAGCAGTACATATACAACCCTGTAAATCCTCCTTCCCTCGGCCTTGAAGACCTTCCGGAAGGTTTCGACCTTTACGTCTCAGGGCATATACACTGGAAGGAAGAAACGGAACTCAAAGGAAAGCCTTTTATAATTCCAGGAAGCCTCGTACCCACACAGCTTAAGAAGAAGGAAGCCGAAAGGTCAAAGGGTTTCTATCTTGTGGATACTGAGAAGAGAGAAGTTGACTTCGTTGAGATCGATCCACCCAGGGAGTTCATATACAAGGAGCTGGAGTTTGAAGGGAAAGGAACAAAGGAAATAGAGGAAGATGTTCTTTCTGCTTTAGAGAAAACAGAGATAGAGAACTATGAAACAAATCCGCTCGTTCGGGTAAAGATAAAAGGAAAGTTACCGAAGGGCGTCAGCTCAAGCGACCTCGATCTTTCAAGCATAAAGGAAAAATACGACGACAAAACCATAATAAGCTTTTCAGAAGATCTACAGGAAAAGGGCATAGAAGAGAAGGTACAGACGCTTCAGGACCTCAGGGAGGAGAAGCTTTCTGTGGACGAAATGGGCATGAAGATTCTCAGGGAGAAAGTAAAGGAAGTAGAAGCAGGTATAGAACCGGATGTTGTCTTTGAAAATCTTGTAGAAGGCGATCTTGATGACGCTCTGGAAAAGATCAAGGATATGGACGTTGAACATGGAGAAGAGGGGGCGAAAAAAGAGGGAGACAAAAAAGAAGAGGGCAGCGAGGATACAGGCAAAGGAAACTGGTGGGAGAAATAGTATAAAGTTTTAAATTCTTCCGGGAAGAGTTGTATGTGAAAAGTTGGTGTAAATATAAAATAAGTTAAGAGGTGAGAATATTAGAAAGACTTCTTTTGAAAATCAGAGGGTAGGCATATTTGTCGATATTCAAAACATGTACTACTCTGCTAAGAACCTTTACGACAGCAAGGTGGACTACTCGTCCCTTATAGAAGTAGCGACCGACGACAGGGAGCTTATAAGAGCTCTAGCTTACGTTATCAAGGCAGAGACTCCTGACGAGGAAAACTTCTTTGAGGCTTTAGGCGAGATAGGATTCCAGGTGAAGAGGAAAGACCTCAAGGAGTTCCGCGGTGGAAACAAGAAGGGGGACTGGGACATGGGCATAGCAATCGACGCTATAAAGATGACAGATAGGATAGATGTGGCTGTGCTCGTTACAGGCGATGGAGACTTCCGTTCCCTGGTAGAACACCTGAAGTCGGAAGGTGTACAGGTCGAGGTAATGTCCTTTGGAAAGTCGACAGCCGGTGAACTTGTTGAGTCGGCAGACGTATTCCTTAATATGGACAAGAAAAAGGACCTGTATCTCATGGACTGAAATTCTGAGCAAAGATGATAACGGGACTGAAGCTTGAGAACTGGAAGAGTCACTTAGATTCAGAACTCGAATTCGGGAAAGGTACGAACGTTCTTGTAGGTGTAATGGGTTCAGGAAAGAGCTCGATCCTCTCTGCAATTTCTTTTGCGCTGTTCGGAACCTTCCCTTCACACCGTTCAAGAGAAGTTACCTTGGACGATATAATAATGAACAGACCTCAAAAGAAGGAGGAAGCGAAGGTAGAGCTTGAATTCGAGATAAAAGGCCAGGAGTTTGAGGTAAAAAGGGTAATAGGTAGAGGAAAGGGTACGAAGGAGGCAAGTATAAGGAAGGACGGTGAGTTGCTTGATACAGGTCCTTCAAGGGTCACGGAACTGGTTGAAAACTACCTCAAGGTAGACTACAATCTGTTCTCCAGGGCTGTGTACGCGGAGCAAGACGGACTGGACAACTTCTTGGAGATAAGGAAAGGCGAGCGTATGAAGAAGATCGACGACCTGTTACAGATAGACAGGTTCGAGGAGTGCAGGAGCAATGTGACCACGATCATCAACAGACTGGAAGAAAGGATAGACTCTAAGAGGAAGACTGTAGAAGAGCTGGAGGAACAGGAGGACTTCGGAAAGATAGAAGAGCTGGAGGAAGAAATAGAGGATATTAAAAAGGAGGTGGAGGAGCTTAGCGAAAAACTGGAAGAACTGGGTGAGAACTATGAAGAAAGAAAAGAAGAGATTAAAGAGCTCAAAGAGGGTCTTGATGAGATAAAAAAGCTTGAAAACAAAAAAAGCAACATAAAAGGCTCTATTTCAAGCTTAAAGGCGGATATAGAATCTCTAAAGGATGAATTGGAGCTTTCAGAGGACGAAGTTGAAGAAATGTTAGAAGATAAGAAAAAAGATCTAAAAGAGCTTGAAAAGCGAAAAGAAGAGATTAAAGAAAATTTAGATGATCTCAAGGATAAGCAAAAGGACAGGAAGATCAAGATAAGAGACCTGCAAAAGAAAATACAGAAAATAAAAGGTGTTGAAGGCGAATGCCCTGTCTGTGGCAAAGAGCTGGAAGAAGGCCATAAAGAGGATCTCATCGAACAGCGGAGAGAAAAGGTTTCAAAATTAGGCGAAGAGAAAGAAGATTTCGAGAATAAAATCAATGAAAGGGAAGAAAAACTGGATAAAATCAAGAAGGAAGAGAAGGAGTTAAAGGAGGGAAGAAGGGAGCTCAAAAGGAAGAAGGAGTCTCTCTCGAAGCTAGAAAATAAGAAAAAGTCTCTGAAGAAGAAGGGCAGGGAGCTTGAAGAAATATCAGAAGAGCTGGAAGAGAAGCAGGAAAAGTTCGACCGAGAAAAAATAGAAGAGGAGCAGGAAAGGGTAAATGAAATTTCTGGTGAGAGAGAAAGGATAAAGGAGAGGATTGAGAATAAGAAAGACGTTCTTGAGGAAAGAAAAGAGGAAAGGAAGGAGTTAGAGAAAAGAAAGGAGAGGTTTGAGAAATACAAGGAAGAAATAAAGAGTTCTGAAGACTTGATCGAAGATTTGAAGAAGTTCAAGAGCGCTTTAAGCTCTACACAGGAGCAGTTGAGAACTAAGTTCATAGAAGCCGTTAACAGTACCCTGACGAAAGTATGGGGCAGCTTATACCCATACGATGATTTTTCAGATCTTAGGTTTACTATAAAGGAAGGTGATTACGAGCTCCAGTTCAAGAACAAAGGAAGCTGGCAGTCTGTCGAAGGAATAGCTTCAGGCGGTGAAAGAACATCTGCCTGTCTTGCTCTTAGAATCGCCTTTGCTCTTGTCCTTGCACCCAATCTAAGGTGGCTTGTCCTGGACGAACCAACCCACAACCTAGACAGGCAAGCTGTAAAAGACCTTTCTGAGCTACTGAGGACAAATGTCTCGGAGTTCGTGGACCAGGTATTTTTGATAACACACAATGAAACTATGGAAAACGCCGCAAGCTCGCACCTCTACAAGCTTAACAGGGATAAGCATAGGGATGAGCCGACAGAAATAAAAGAGATAACTTAGCTACATAAAGGATTCAGCGTCTTCTTCTCTCTGTTCGCTCTCCTTCATATACTTCTTAGCTGCTTCTTCAAGAGGCATTCCTCTCTCGTTTTCCTTGCTTTTCCTCTCCCTTATCTGAGCAAACAGTGGATAGTTCACGGCTTCACCTACCACAAAGGCCTCACCTACACGCAAGGAGGAAATTGTTTCAAGTACATCGCCTGTAAGGCCCTCGCTACTCTTACCTATATGGTCCTGATCGTAGGGGTTTGTAATTCTCATTATTATTTTAGTGTTGCACTGTGAGAGAGCTGTTGTATCGAGCTTTATGGGTCTCTGTGAAATAAGGCATAAAGAAGAGTGGAACTTTCTCCCTTCACGTGCTATTCTCTGGATAACAGGCCTCGAAAGAGCGTTTCTTCTCTTCTTTCCTTCAGGAACAAAGTTATGCGCCTCCTCAAGAACAAAGAGGAACGGTGGTATCTGACTGTTCTGTCTTTTAAAGAAAAGCTTTCTTGCAAGGTAGGTCACCAGCATCTGTCTTTCTTCTAAGGAAGTGAGGTCCGAAATATCTATTATAGCTGCTTCACCTGGATTTACGAGATCATCTACAGGTGGGTTGTCCGCAACGCCGAACAGTCCAGTCCTCTCTAACTGTGATATTTCAGAGATAAGCACCTCCTTCGTAGACGATTTTATTGATTCGTCTTTGGCTACCGCGTCGGCTATATTCGAAAGGCCGTATGCCTCGCCCGATTTATCCTTCTTTATCTCCCTCAAAACTCTCCCTATCTCCCTTCTCTGGGCTCCGGAAAGGTTTGGCTTGAGGTTGAAGAACAGAGACGGGGTTAGGTTCGAAGCTCCGATCCTGAAGTCCTTCCCTCTTACAACTCTCGTCCTGTCCCTGTAATTTTCGTCGTCGCCGAACCCTATGTACTCGCCATGTGTATCTATTACCACGGTGCCAACCTGGCCCGCTTCCTCCTCCCTGTCCAGAAGCTCTTCAATCATGACGGAAGTCAGATAAGACTTTCCTGCACCAGAAAGAGCAAGTATAGACATGTGTTTCTGCAGAAGCCTTGTTATAGAAAGCTTAACCGGGAGCTCGTGGTGACCAACAGTTCCTATGTGCAGTCCGTTCTCGTTGTCAAGTCCAAGAAAATCAGAAAGTATATCCTGTTCTATCATCTTTACTTCCGTCCCAGGAGAAGGCGGAAAGGTAGCCCGCTTTATCTGACCGTCGTTGTACACGCCCAGAGGTCTCGCCTCGCCTACAAGATACTCCCATCTCTCCGCAGGAAATATCTCCGTTAGTTTCTTTCCTTTCCTCTCATACTCTCGGACTGATTCCGCTCTATCAAAGTAGCGGTTCGTCTTATATATATCAGAAACACGAGCTATAAGCTTACCTTCCTCGGAACCGAGCATAATAAACTGATTCTGTCTTACTGGAATCTCGCCGGAATCTTCATCTATAACGAAGCTGAACTGCGACGCAGAAGGTCCGTCCGGTGTGGATATAACCGTTCCTATCTGATCTGTCATATTTATCGTACAAGATACTACTGAGTTTGAAGGTTTAGAAAAGTTACGGTGAGATGTAGTGCCTAAAATAAAAAGAAAGGGTTTACTGGAGTTCGTCCAGTCTTTCGTTAACTGCTTCCAGTTCCTTGTTGAGTTCTTTCCTGTATTCCTTCAATCTGCTTCTTTTCTCTTCAGAAGTTCTGAACCTTCTCCAATCGTTACATCCACAGCTGCAGTCACAAGAGCAGCCACAGTTGCAGTTTGTTCCGCACACGGTATCACATCGTAACCTACTATAAAAAATAAAGTATTTAAAGTATGGAGTTAAAAGTCGTAAAGGTACTGGGAAAAAATAAAGCGGGTGAAAGTATGGATAGGAAAGATAAATGTTGCTGCGAGGATAACGTCTGTCTCTGCTCCACGGAAGGAGTTCTGGATCTAATATCCAAGAAGTGGACTTTATGTATAATCAACCACCTCGGAGATAAAGAGGAAGGATATAGGTTTAACGAGCTGGAGCGGTCAATGGACGGCATCAGCCCGAAATCACTTTCCAATAGGCTCAAGGAGCTGGAAGAACATGGCCTGGTGGAACGAGAGGTTAAGGATACAAAGCCACCGGAAGTTAGATACATACTCACCCAACAGGGAGTGGAATTAAACGAAAGGCTTGAACCACTTCTTCACTGGATAAACGAAAGAAATGGTTGAAAGCTATCATTTAAAATATAGTGTCTAAAAATAAACTTTAAAGGAGAAGGAATAATGACCGATGTCATGATGGAGCTTGAGAGGACTTTTCTGGCAAAGTACCTTCCTGACTTGGAGGGATGTGAAAAGGTCGAGATCAAGGACATCTACGTTCCTGCGGAAATGAGACATCCTGTAATACGTATCCGTAAGAAAGGGCGTAACTATATGATGACAAAGAAGGAACCAGAAGATGATGATGCTTCAGCACAGAACGAGTACACGATACCACTGACGGAAAGAGAATTCGGTGCTTTTGAAGAGGTGGATGGAAAGGTGCTTGTCAAGGTTAGGTATTACAAAAACTGGAACGGGAAAACAGCAGAGATAGATGTCTTCAAAGGAAAGCTGGCGGGACTTGTCCTTGTTGACTTCGAGTTTGAGAGCGAGGAACAAAAAAAGAACTTTGAACCGCCAGAGTTCTGCCTTGCGGACGTAACACAGGAAGAGTTCATAGCCGGGGGCATGCTCTGCGGGAAAAGCTACGAAGACATAAGCAATAAATTAGAAAAATGGAACTATGAGCCTATAAAGCAATAAAAAGATTCAGCAATGTGTCTCATTCATCTCTTCCCAGTTCCAATCTCTGTCCTTGTTGTGCTCGATTTTTTCAATAATCTTCTCTCCTATATCAATATCAAAGATACCACAGAGGTGAATTATTCTCTGGAGTGCGTCGCCCAGCTCCTCTTCAAACCCGTCTTTGCCTTCGATGTTCTGATGACGATATGCCTCAAAGGCCTCTGTAATCTCTGAATGTATCAAAGCAATTTTTTCAGCAACATTTACCTCATCGACTTCCGTTCCAAATCCCTTTTCCTCAGCCTGTTGCATAATCATTTCCCTGAGTTCCTCAACTGTAATATCGTCCATACTGCCTTTAAGTTGTCGATTAATTCTTATAAAATCTGCCTTTCCGAGGACAAAACTAGAAAATCCATAAAAACTGCTGTGAAGCTAAACAAACTATTTTAGGTTCATAGAGAAGAGAAATAATAGAAAAGGTTAGTTATCTTCGCCATGATATTCCTTAAACTTCTTCCTAATAGTACGTCTCATTCCTCCCTCTAACTTCTCATCAATAAACTCTGATATATCCTTCGCATTCTTTGCCGGTTTTGAAAGGATAGGAAGGGAGAATGGTACATTTTCGTTTTCGTACCGCCTCAGAGCACTAATAATAAGGTCGTCTTCATATGAAGAAAGTCCGTCTGAACCTTCCTCATCTCTGCGCTTTTTTTCAGACCCTTCAGCCAGGCTCTGATATTTTTTCTCGTCTTCGACCACATCCTCGGCCATAGATATCGTGCGTAAAATTAATATAAACAAATAAAAGTGTTTGGGGTACAACCGCAATATATAAAACCTTATGGTAAAAAGTTAGTGAAAGTTGGTGTTAAAATGAGGATATTCGCACTTGCGGACCCGCATGGAAATATGAGGCTCTTGAGGGAGGTACTGGATGAAGTTAACGGTAACAACTACGATGTATTTCTGGGTCTCGGGGACTTCATGTCCAAGAAGTTCTTCTCAGAACTTGTAACAAACCTGGAGGTCGAGAAAAAATCATTTATTCCAGGAAACAGAGACTACGGCATGAAAAAGCTTCCCTATCTGAAAAACATAGACAGCTTTGATTTCAAAGAAACAAGGTTCGTAATGGTAGGGTCACATCACTTCCCAAACCTGAAGCAAAAGGTTCTTGATAGATTTGAGGACGTGGACCCAAGAAAGGTCATAGTAGGATCACACGAACCACCAGAGAGAGCAAGGGACGAAGTACATGGTGGAGCGAGGATAGGCGTTCCTGAGTTCAGAGAAATAATAGACGAAAAAAAGCCTCTTGCGTGGTTGTGCGGCCACGTACACGAGGCAGAAGGCGTTTCAACAGTAGGTGAGACAAAGGTAGTCAACGCAGCGGCTTCACAGGAAGTACTTGGCTACAGACTTACTGTAGAAGACAACAAGCTCAAGGAAGTAAAAAGGCTGGAAAGATGAAATTTCTCAAGGAAAGACCTGCTCTGCTTCTCGAGGAGCTCGACAAAAGAACTCTTGTGATAGCAGATCTGCACCTCGGTTTGGAGTATGAAATCTACAAGAAAGGAATCTCTATCCCACCAAGGGTCGACAAGCAGAAGGAAAGGATAAATGATCTTGTCGAAGAAACAAAAGCGGAGGGGATTATTCTACTGGGTGACGTAAAGCATAACGTCCCCCGGACTTCTATATCCGAAAAGGAAAGGCTGCCTGAATTCTTCAAGGAGCTTTCCGAAAAGGTGGATGTAACGATAGTTAAAGGGAACCACGATGGAAATATAGAGAAGCTTGTCGAAGAAACGGAAGTGGAGGTAACAACTACAAAGGGCTTCAAAGAGGACAGGTTTTATTTCAACCACGGACAGTCCTGGCCCGGTGAAGAAATAAAGAAATCAAAAATACTTCTGAGGGGCCACTCACACCCAGCAGTAGAGTTTGAAGACAGCCTCGGCTTTTCTTCTACTGTACCTTGCTGGATAAGAGGTCCTGTAAGAAGCGGGGTTCTCGAAGAAAAATACGTTGACACAGTAAAGCTAGAGGAGATAATAATACTTCCTGCCTTCAATCAACTGATAACAGGGATGCCTATGAATAAAGAGAAGGAAAAGAAGCTTCTTGGGCCTATCCTTGAAAACGGAGCCATGGACATAGATGAGTCAAAGGTTCATCTTCTCGATAGCACTTACATAGGAAAGCTCGAGGATCTCTAGAATGGCCTCTCGTCTCTTCTTAGTTTGTATAGGGAAGGTACGTCACCTACCTTGTCCTGTAGTGAAGAATATATGAACTGAAGCTCTTCCTCCTTGAGACTAGCTCTCTTATCAGCTTCTATAAGAACAGTAGGTATAGCATACTCCTCGTTGTCTGCTGAAAGAGAAAGAAGTTTTGAAGCTATCATGTCAGCTGTCTCCGTGGGATCTCCAGAAGCATAGAAATCAACTCTCAGTGGTCTGTCGTATTCCGTTGCCTTCAGGTAAAAGGAATAGATGTTTTCAAGAATATTTTTTGGGAGGTAGGACTTCTCGAAGTCGTCACAGTATCTGAAATATGAGGTCCTTTCGCCCTGTTTCAACACATAAAACAACAGGTTTGTGTCTCTGGTACCTTTCAAAATATCTTTAAGGTTTTTCTTCTTTTCGCTTTTGACCTTCTCAAGTATATCATCTGAAACTATCTTAGAAAACTTTCTTGATCTGGAATCTTCAGAAACGCCTGCAAGAAGACAGGGTGGGCTATTTAAGATCTCACCGTAGGTTTCAAGGACATCTTCAAACTTTTCCTTTACATCAGAGTCCTCGCTTGGATTTGTGGAAGGGTGTGGTACTATAGAGCCATCCATTAGAAGGAGACTTAGATCCTTCCTATTCATAGTCTTAAGTGCTATATCTGCCTCTATCTCCATTCTCTCGAGGTTTGCAGCAAGTGAGAAGTCCTCTCTGGAAAGAGGTTCTGTGAAGACAGAAAGCTTAGGGGTAGGCAGGGAACTGGGATAATAACTTACGTTTTCCAAGCCGTCATTGAAATCAAATACGACCGCAACGGCCTTAGTAAGGACCAGGTCAACTGCATGGTAGGACTTTTTTAGAAGCCCGCCGTCTATACCACATATACTTCCTCCGCTCAAATCACCTTCTTCCACCTCTATAGATATCTTCTTCTCAGGAATCTTTTCTCCTTCTATCTCTTCATCCTTTACCTCCTGAAGAAAGTTACCAAGCCTCTTCCTCTTGCTTTCCAGCCTTTCGACCTTCCCTGCTATATCATCAAGCTCCGAAAGAATCTCCTGCATAACTTAAATAAATCCCGCCAAATTAATAAAACTAGCCAGTATTTATGAGCAGTGAGATCAGGTAAAATGGACCATGAAATAATAAAAGAAGCTATAGAGAGGATACGCGGACTCCCGACCTTTTCAAGGATACGAGATGAACTTAGGGAGAAGTTTGCTCTGAAGATCGACGAAAAGGAGCTGAAAGAGGACCTAGAAGAGATGATGAGACAGGAAAAAATAAAGGAAAAGGAAACAACAATAAAAGGAACAAGATTTAAAGGGTATACCGTTGTAAGAGAAGAAAAACAAGAGGAAGAAGAGGAAAAGTCAAAGGAAGAGGAGGTAATAGATGAGGTATTTGGTTAAAAATGTTTTTTCGGTAGTAAGATTTCTCAAAAATAATAAATCAAAGGGTGGAATAATAGGAAAGCTTGTTAAGCTGTTTCTCGTAGGCCTTGTGTTTACCTTTTTAACATGGCTACTGTTCGGTGAAGCACTCCACCCAAAACAGATACTCCTACTACCAATCTATGCGCTGTTGAAGGCAGGTGGGTAGTTATAAAAGTGTGTAGCTACTTTCCTTTTCAGGTCTATTTACCTCATGGCAGTCCTTGCACTTTGTTACCTTTTCAGAATCCCGAGGATTTTTAACAAAACCAAGGTTCGAGCCATCAAGTTCACATCCACATACATCACACTTCAAAGACATGCCTTTCACCTCCCAAAAACGTCTTAAAGAAAATCCTTTTCAAGATATTCCATATTAGCACTGTAACTATATAAAATCTTTGTTGTTACCTAAGGGAAATTAATACTTCCAATAAAGCTTTTTAACTTTTGGCGAGTAATTCATCTGTATGCCGGAGTGTAACACGTGTGGAAAAATTTTTGATTCAGAAAGAGGGCTTCACATACACCAATCCCGAGTCCACGCAAGTAAATCCGAAGGAACAGATCAAACCAAATCAACCAAGTTCCTCGAGGTAAAATCAATAAGACCCTGGATAGTTGCTGCAGTAATAATAATTCTAGGCTTAGGCCTGATAATCGCCACAGATGAGGTTGAAACTGAACGAAAAGAGGACGGTTTGGAGGAAAGCTTCAGCAGGGATTTGAAGCTTGTGGTGGAGGAAAATGAAACAGAAGACAAAGCAAAGGAAGTTGATGACTATGCCGAGGGATGAAGAAAGAAGAAGGGCACCTGCGATACATAAGAAAATTGACAGCATAGAGGAAGAAGATATAAGGGTGGCTATAATAGGGACCCTAGTTGATCGAGGAGAAACGAAAGTAGTAGTGGACGACGGAACAGGAAGTATGGACGTGAGCTTTGACCTATCGAAGGATTTGGGAAGGTTTGAGGAAGGTAATCTTGTAAGAGTTGTCGGAAAACCTTCCAATGGATCCCTGGACGGAGAAGCGATACAGGACTTTGAGGACTTCGACGTAGAGCTTTACAGGGGAGCAAAACAGAAGTTGGAAGAGCTCAGAGAATAAGTTTTCTAAAGATAAAAGCTTCAACTACCATAGTTATATCCATGCCAGGTAAGACTCCTATAAAGAAGGTAAGCACCAAGAAGGAAGTAAAGACCTTTTCCGAAGAGGTAGCACCCAAACTTGATCCAAAGGCAAGGAACATGTGCCTCAAGTGCCGGGGAGCAAAGAAGCTCTGCGGTAAGGAAAAATGCCCAGTTCTACAGAAATACTACTCACAGGTCGGTGATGAGAGGAAAAACAGGTTCGACACGAAGGAGATAGAAGGGAACTCGCCGCCTTCTGTTTTTGTTGGAAGATACAACTACCCAAATGTCAACGTTGGTCCTCTTGTCCCTCCTGAGAAAGGCGACACGTCCATATACTCAAGACCTGAGAAATGGTTCGGCAGTGCAGGAATAAACGATATTATAGAGATGAGAGGGAGTCTTGCAAGAGGCAAAAAAAAGCTTTCCGGGGACGCAAAAGTAAAGAATATAGGAAGGGATGAGCAGGAGGTTAGATACCTTGCGCTCTCAAAGAACCCAGCCGAGACCGAGGTCAAGTTCAAGAAGAATCTCAACAATTCGATGAAGCTGGATGGAAGGTCACAGCCACATGGTCCTTCTGGTCCCATGGAGTCGTTCAGAAGAGGGACCATGAGCTCCGATCAGCGTCTGGAAAAAATATTCTACGACAAAGACCTTAAGGCAAACAAAGCCGTCAAAAAGCTGTACAGTAAAGGCGTTCCTGTCTCCAGAATACAGGACATATTTGCCGTTGGTGGTACCGGCATCAAGGACAACAGAAAGTTCGTGCCAACCAGGTGGAGTATAACAGCTGTAGATGACATTTTAGGAAAAGACCTGAGGAGAAGCGTTAAAGGCTATCAAAAAATAAACGAGTGGCGTGTATATGAAACCAACTACCTAGACAACCAATGGGTAATTATATTCACACCGGAAACCTGGCGCTACGAGCTTATAGAAGCCTTCTACCCTGAAACGACATGGAACCCTTCGAAGGACTCGATAACTATCTTCGGCGATCACGAGGAGTTCGACGGCAGAGACGAATACGCTTCTATTGGAGGCTGTTACTACTCGGCAAGGCTTGCTGTGCTGGAGAAGCTGGAGGAGGAAAGGAGACAGGCAGGAGCCATAGTTTTAAGGGAAGCAAAACCTGGATATATACTTCCAGTGGGCGTATGGAACGTGAGGGAATCAGTGAGGAGCGCTCTCAAAGAAAGTCCTGTGAAGTTTGAAGATCGAAAGAAGACCTTTGAACATCTTAAACAGACACTGGACCTGGAATTCGGACAGTGGTTATCGGTCTCGAGGCTTCTCACAAGCAGGGAAAAACAAGAAAATCTCAAATCATTTATTTGATATAGTAGCCTACACTATCTTCCTCGACCTTGAGGCTTTCATCGACCTTCTCTTTCATAGTACTGAGCAACTTGAGAACTCTTCCTTTGTCAAGTATATCGTTTTCGAAAATCGAGAGGGCAAGGTAGTCTTCACCCTTCCTTATAACGCCAGATGCTTTAGGATTCTCAGAGATATCTTCAACTGCTTCTCTGGATATCTCATCTATAGACCTGTAAAACTCCCTTTCCTTTACGGCAGGATACGGATCTCTTTTCATTGCATTCTCCCTAAGCCTCTCACCAACCTTTAATACAAAGGCTGTATCAAAATTAGCGCCTGAAGCCCTCTCTAGCCAGTCCTTGTGTTCCTGAGGTATAGGATAGGAAAAGTAATCTTCGGTCACTAATCCAAGGGGAGGAATGTCTTCAGGAAAGTTTCCAATATCGTACTCAGAAAGAACCTCCCTGTATCTCTCACAATAACTATCCACTAAAGACTTCGACATATTTAGTTTACAAGTAGAAAAATATTTATTTTTTACTGTTCAGAATCTTAGCTCTACAACGTCCTCGTCCCTAAGTCTATGGTCCTCGCCCACCTTTTGGCCAGGGAACTTCGCGCTGCCGCCCCAGATCTTAGCATACTTCAAATCCTTGGAAAACTTCTTGTCTAAGGATTCCATAATATCTTCCACTGTCGATTTCCTTTTAACGATCAAAGGCTCCTCCCTGTCCGGTTCTTTTCCTCTTTTCTTCATATAAATTCTCATCATACCAAGTCCTTCCCACAGCCTTTTCTTGAACTCACCAAGATTCTCGCTCTCTTCTGCCGAGACAAACACCCAGTCCTGCCTTTCCTCCTTCATTTTCGCCAGCCTTTCATCATCTATCTCATCCGTCTTGTTAAGGCAGACTATACCGGGCATATAAACCCTGTTGTTCATTAGCCCGTCTATAAATTCGTCCAGACTTAAGTCCTCTCTAACTACAACCTTACAGTTTACGAAACCGTGGTCTTTAAGCACCTCCTTCATTGTTTCCTCTTCCAGATCAACGTCCTCGGTTGTTGAAATTTCTATTCCACCTTCTCCTCTTTCGAAAACGTCCATGTTAGGAGGCTTTTCGTTGAGCCTTATTCCAGAGCCGTAAAGCTCCTCCCTCATATCCTTGATCCTGTTAATGTTCTCGCTGTCGGCGACCAGAACGACCATATCCGAGCTTCTCACCACGGACAGTACCTGCTTTCCACCACCCTTGTCCTCGGCAGCGCCGCTTATGAGTCCTGGTACGTCCAGTATCTGAATATTAGCTCCTTTGTATTCCATCATCCCAGGTATTACTTCGAGGGTTGTGAACTCGTAGCCCGCTACCTCAGAATCCGCGTTTGTAAGTTTGTTCAGAAGCGTGGACTTGCCCACGGAAGGTGGACCGACCAACGACACGGTTGCATCGCCTCTCTGTTTCACCGCGTATCCCTGGCCTGAGGCCTGACTCTCCTTCTGCTTCTGCTCCTTCTCCTCCTTCAATCGCGCTATCTTCGCCTTCAGGCGGCCGCGCTCAGTCTCCGTAGACTTGTTGACAGGCGTGTCCCTCAGCTTCTCCTTCGTCTTCTCTATATCATCCTCAAGAGCCATGGTTTAAACTGGCAGGCAAAATGTATAAAAATTTTACCATAGAAACAGTACAGGTGAAAAAATGTATGACGAAGAAAATATGCTACCGGTACAGAGAGAAATCTACGAAATAAGCAGCGAGGAAATAAGAGACTGGATCAAAAACAACGAAGGCTATGGAGAGACGAACGCGACAACAGTATCATCCATCGAGGAAAGCAAGAACGGGGAAGAATCCTGCATACACAAAATAATAGATCTGCGCCCGGAGGAAAACGAAGCAATAGAAGTGATAGGGAAAGAAAACGAGGGATTGAAAAACTACGTGGAAGTAAGAAAACATTCGGAAGACGGCATGGTGAATAATTACGAGGGTTGGATAAAATACACCGGACAGAGAGTTGAAGAGGTAGTCAGCTTCTTCGAGGAAAAACTTACTTAAGATTTGCCTCAAAACCTGTTCTATGAAGATCGAGGAAGTACAGTGCAAATCCACTCTATCGAACACGAAGCTCTACGGTTTGGACTATTCTGTGAACCCCTACACAGGCTGCGGACATTCATGCGCCTACTGCTACGCCGTTTACATGAAAAAGTTCACCGATCACGAGGAGGACTGGGGAAGCTTTGTGGACGTGAAGGTGAACGCGCCTGAGGTCCTGAGGAAAGAAGTGAAGAAAAAGGACAGTGGTTCCGTGCTCCTTTCCTCGGTGACGGACGCCTATCAACCATTAGAGGAAAGGTACGGAATTACAAGAGAGCTGTTGGAGATACTTCAGGAGAACGGCTTTTCCGTTTCTATACTTACGAAGAGCGACCTGGTGCTACGTGACCTCGATGTCCTGAAGAAGTTCGACCACGGACGTCTGTCGGTTGGTTTCACCGTAAACTTCACAGAAGAAGAGGATAGAAAAATATGGGAGCCAGAAGCTTCGAGCATCGAGGAAAGGATAGAAGGTTTAAAGAAACTTCACGAGGAAGGAATACCGACCTACGTCCACGTAGGTCCGTGGCTGGAGGGTATAACGGATCTGGAAAAAATACTGGAGAAAGTTGAAGACTACATATACGAGTTCCAGGTAGAGAACTTAAATAAGAAGAGGGGAGAGATTGTAATGAAGGTAATAAGAGAAAACTATCCAGGACTAGCTGAAAAGTATGAGCATATAATGGAAGATCTATCAGGCCACAACAAGAGGCTGAAAGAGGAAGCTAAAACACTGAGAAGGAAAAGTTCAGTTCCTGTGAAGGTATATGTCGATTAGGAATTAACCAAGAAAAATTCAAAGATTGTTCATGGACAAAAGACTTATATAAATACCTGAATGATTAATTACGGAAGGTGTTAAGATGTTTAAAGCAAAGCTATCGGATCCTTCACTGTTGAAGAACTCCGTAGACACGATATCAGAGCTAATCCATGAAGGACTGTTCAAGATAGACTCAGAATCACTTTACATGAGAGCCGCAGACAGAGCAACAGTAGCTGTAGTTGACTTTGAACTGGGGAAGGAAGCTTTCGAGGAGTTTGAATGTGATGAAGAAACGCAGATAGGAGTAAACCTTGAAGGTCTTCTTGGCATTCTGAAGAGAGCAAAGAAGGACGACAGTCTTGCACTTGAGCTTTCAGAGGACGAATCCCGGCTAAAGATATCAATAGGCGACGGGACAAAAAGAGACTTTGAGATGCCCCTTCTTTCGATATCAGAAGGAGAAGTACCAGAAACAAAGCAGCTTGATTTTACAGCGGAGATGGAGCTGAAGAGCTCGGTTCTAAGCAAGGGAATAGCCGACGCAGAAATTGTCGCGGACTCCGTTCTCTTCAGAACAGAGGAAGGAAGCCTCACACTTGTAGCTGACAGCGACTCAGGGAGCGTGGAAGCAAAGACAGAAAAAGGTTCTGAAGATCTGATGGAGATAAAGGTAGATAAGGAAACGGAAAGCAGGTATCCTCTGGAATACCTGAAGAAGATGCTGAAGGCCTCGAAGATATCTGACGTAGCTTCTCTGAAGTTTGGAGACGACTACCCAATGGAACTGAAGTTTGAGGAGCCAGGTCAGATAAAGATATCGTTTGTTCTTGCTCCCCGTGTCGAGGACTAGAGTGTGGGATCTGATTCGGGGTAGTTGAAAATGCATAGAAAGGAAATTATAGACTACTACAGTAAGGAAGAGGTAGTTAATTCTATTCTCAATGCCTCGAAGAACAGAGAAATAAGCGGAACACTGTCCAGTGGAGGCTATACCTCGAGGCCCAACGTTCTCCAGTATACAAGTGACCTTGAGGAAATGGTTAAAAAGGGCTGTGTCGCTTTCCACGGCTCCGTGGAAAGATGGAAAAACGCAATGAAGCTTGACACGAAAATGAGGAAGGAGGATATGGATCGGCTCAGAAAGGGCTGGGATCTTATTCTTGACATAGATTCCGATATAGGACTTGAAGGCGCAAAGGTTGCACTGAAAAGGATTGTAGACCTTCTAAAGGACTATGGAATAGAGAACTATGGAATGAAGTTCTCAGGTAGAAGAGGATTCCATATAGTTGTACCGTGGAAGGCGTTTCCAAAAAAGGTCGACTTTGAAAGGACTGAAAAGCAGTTCCCGGAAATACCTCGGGCAATAGCAACATTTATCAGACAACAAATAAAGTCAGATCTTCTCCAGGATCTTATAGATCTCAAGGGCTCATTCCACAAGCTCTCAGAAGAACTGGAAGGCCACGCAGACAGAATGACCCCCTTTGCCTTCGTGGACGTAGAAAAGGACTGGGGAAAGAGGCATCTTTTCAGACTTCCCTACTCGTTGCACGACAGCACCTGGTTGGTTTCCTATCCGCTGAAGGAAAGGGAGGTGGAAGAGTTTGAGATGGAAGACGCTGATCCTGAAAACGTGGAGCTTGGAAGAAAGTTCATAAAGAATGTGGACAAAGGATGTGCCAAAGACCTGGTAGTTGACGCGATAAACTGGATGAGCAAGAGGAAGGAAAGGAAAGAAGACAAAGAGGAAGAAGTGGATGAAATAAAGCCCGAGGATCCTGTGCCAGAGGAAAGATTCCCACCTTGTATAAAGCATATACTAAAGGGCCTTTCAGACGGAAGGAAAAGGAGTGTATTCATCCTCATAACCTTCCTGAGGAGGATGAGCTGGGACTGGGAGAAGGTTGAAGAGAAGATTGATGAATGGAACGAAAAGAACGATCCACCGCTGCGGGAGAACTACATAAACACGCAGCTCAAGTGGTTCAAGAGACAGGACCGCGAGATTGTAGCGCCGTCATGCGACAACGACCTCTACTACAAGTCCTTTGGTGTCTGCGACCCTGATGAAAAATGCAAACAGGGAACTGAAGAGATACAGATAAAGAATCCTATGGTTTACCCCTTCAAAAAGAAGTAAGTTATTTAACTTTTGCCAGGAAATGGTAAAATATGGCAGATGAAGAGGACAGCGCTATAACATTTGAGACCTTCAGAAAGTTTCAGAGAAAGGAGAAGAAGAACGAGAAGCTGCAGGAGCTGCCGGATGACTTCTTCAGAACCTGCGTACAGTGGATAAACAGAAAGGAGGAGAAGTTCGAGGAGAGCAGAGATTCGGCCCTGATGAGGGAAATAGAGAACGTCAAAAGTATCGTAAAGGACATATTTGAAAGGAGACGGAAGAAAATACTAATCCTTGCACTCCACTCCGTGAGGAGCAAAAAAGTTTCAAAAAACCTCCTCCCGGAGGAAGAAGAGTTCTTTGAGAGGACAGTGAAAAATTTAAGGCAGCTCGAAGAGAATCTACTTGAAAGGGTATTGAAAGGAGAAGAGCCGAAGGAAGCGACGGAAGAAGAGGAATCAAAGGAAGAAGTGAACAAAGACGAAAGATCGGAAAAAAGTGAGGAGGTTGAAGAGGAAAGAGATGCTGAGAACAAAGGTAGTGAAGAAGTAGAAGAAAAGGAGGGACAGTCGGAGAGGGAAGAGGAGGTTACAGAAGTTGAACAAAAGGAAGGGCCAGGAGAACCAGAAGAAGAGACAGCCGAAGAAGGAGAAAAGGTTAAGACAAGGAAACTCGGTGAGGAGGAGCAAATGGAGGTTGAGACCTCCGAAGGGCAAAAACTTCTCCGGATAACGGATCAAGTCGAAAGGTTTGTAGCTACAGACGAAAATGAATACGGTCCACTGGAAGAAGGGGATATAGTGACTTTGCCTGAAGACGTGGCCAAACTTCTTATAGAAAAGGACAAGGCAAAGGAATCAAAGGTTTAATCAAAGTCCGCCTGATCATATTTAAAAGTGTCGGAACAGTAATAAGAAGTGCCTTTAACTTGAAGCGATAGATTTAAAAGTTTCAAAGTTGTACAAAAACCATCCAGAAAAAGGTGGAATTATGAAAATACCTGAAAGACAGAGAAAATACTGCCCTGACTGCGACAAACATACGGAGCACAAGGTAAGGAGAGAAAGCCAGGGACCAAGGCTGAATCCCTCGGCTCACTCAAAGGGCGAAAAAAAGAGTGAAAGAAGGGAGAAGGGCTACGGAAACAGCGGCAAGTCTTCAAAGCAGGTCAGTGGCGAAAAGCCCACAAGAAGAGTCGACCTTCGCTACGAGTGTCAGGAATGTGGAAAAGAACAGACCATAGGAAGGGGCTTCCGCGTAAAGAGACTGGAGATAGAAAGGTGATCTTATGAACGGAGAAGAGCCAGATTCAAAGTTTCTAAAGGTAAGCTGCTCTGATTGTGAGAACAGTCAGATAATATTTAACAAACCTACAACGCAGGTTGAGTGCTCAGAGTGTGGCTCCAACCTATGTGAGCCAAGAGGCGGGATGGGAAAAGTTCAGTCCAAGATAAAAGAGGTATTCAGGTGATTTGGTGGTAAAAAGGCGGGCAGACTTCCCTTCAAAAGGGGAGCTAGTTATCGGTACTGTAAGGGAAATAAATCCTAATTCTGTTTTTGTAGAGCTTGAGGAATACGACAAGGAAGGAATGATCCATATATCAGAAATTGCGAAGAAGTGGGTTCGCGATATAAGGGACTGGGTTTCTGTTGATGAAAAGATAGTCTGCAGAGTTAAAAATATAAGAAAGAAGAAGGACCAGATAGATCTCTCGCTGAAGGAGGTCAGTGACAGGGACAAAAACAGGAGAATGCAGACCTGGAAGAGGGATGAAAGGGGCGAAGACTTCCTCGAGGAGCTGGCCGAAGCCAATGATATTTCTCTTAAAGAAGCCTACGAAAAAATTGGGTACGAGCTGCAGAAAAACTTCAAGGATATGCTCGAGGCGTTTGAAATAGCTGTGAGGAAAGGCGTGGAAGAGCTCGTCAAAAGAGGCGTGGAAGAGGACTGGACAGGAAAGATAAAGAAAATCGGAGAGAAGAATATAAAACGTAAGAAGAAGGAGCTAACCGAAAGGTTCAATCTTAGTGTGAGCGAACCCACCGGTGTAGAGATTATAAAAGACGCTTTAAACAAGGTCGCTGAGTCACGGGGTGTGGAGTTCAAGTACATATCTGCTCCGGAGTACGAGATAAAGAAGGAGGGCAGAGACCTCAAAGAAGCGGAGAAGTCCATTGAAGCATCAACTGAAGAGCTGGAGGAAGAGCTACAGGGGAAGGATTTCGAGCTTCAAAAATTATAGTGGCTAAAATATTTCTATGAAAACCTGTTTCCGTAAATATGTTTTCCTCCACAAAAAAGTTTAAATAGAAAGGAAACCATTCCTTGTCTGGATCCCCACATATAGGGGGTTACTTAAATCAAAGCCACAACATGTAGTAGTCACAGGTTGATAGTAAAAGAGAAAATGATATCATGAAATGTCCAACATGCTCTTCTGAAACCAGAGTCCTGGAATCTCGAGATATTTCTGATTCCACGGCTATAAGGAGGAGGCGAGAATGCAAGGACTGCGAGCATAGATTCACGACCTACGAAAGGCCTGAGCTGTCAGTCAGAGTTGTGAAGAAGGACGGTGCAAGGGAAGAGTTCGATCAGGATAAGCTCAAGAGAGGAATAATGAAAGCATGTGAGAAAAGACCAGTAAGTAACGAAGAGGTAGAAGAGCTGATAAGGAATGTCGTCAAAAAGATAAGAAGAAAGGGGATAAATGAAATAGAATCGACGGAAATAGGCAACCTGGTCATGGAGCAGCTAAAGGAACTGGACAAGGTGGCTTACATACGGTTCGCTTCGGTCTACAAATCCTTCGATCTCGAAAGCTTAGAAAAAGAAATAAAGACAATCAAAAGGTGATTCCAATGAGTTTTGAAGCTATCAAAAAACGTGATGGTACCATTGAAAAATTCGATCAAATCAAGATTACAAACGCAATATGGGAAGCTGCACAGGCGGTAGGTGGGACAAACAAAGACCTTTCTAAAAAACTTTCAGATGAAGTAGTTGAGAGACTGGAGGAAAATCTTGCAGAAAATGAGATTCCTACAGTAGAGCAGGTACAGGACCAGGTCGAGAAGACACTTGTAGAAAATGGACATTACAAGACAGGTAAAGCATATATCTTATACAGAAGCCAGCATGAAGAGCTCAGAAAGTTCCACGAGCTTATGAGCAACGTTTCTCTTGTGGAGAACTATGTAAAGGAAAACGACTGGCGTGTAAAGGAAAACTCAAACATGAGCTATTCACTACAGGGTCTGAACGTCCACGTAACAGATAAGATAATAAGAAAGTACTGGCTTCAGAAGATCTATCCACCTGAAGTAAGGAAGAAACATAACCAAGGCTTCTTCCATATACATGACCTAGGTACACTCGGTCCCTACTGCGTGGGTTGGGGCCTCAAGGATCTACTTGTAGAAGGATTCAAAGGTGTAAGAGGTAAAATCGAATCTAAGCCGGCGAGCCACTTCGATGTTGCTCTGCTTCAGCTTGTGAACTTCCTCTACACGCTTCAGGGTGAAGCAGCAGGCGCACAGGCTGTATCCAACTTCGATACATACTTCGCGCCGTTCATCCACTACGACGATCTCGACTACGACGAAGTAAAGCAGGCGATGCAGAAGTTCCTCTACAATATGAACGTTCCTACAAGAGTGGGCTTCCAGACGCCCTTCACAAACCTGACAATGGACTTAGAAGTTCCTGAGATGATGAAGGACGAACCTGTCATAATAGGCGGCGAGGAAAAGGACAAGACCTACGGAGAGTTCCAGGAGGAAATGGATATGCTCAACAGAGCCTTCGCCGAGGTCATGATGGAGGGTGACGCAAAGGGAAGACCTTTCACGTTCCCTATCCCGACTTACAACATAACGAACGACTTCGTCTGGGACAAGGAAGTTCTTGACCCGGTTTGGAAGATGACCGCAAAGTACGGCATACCCTACTTCTCAAACTTCGTAAACTCAGATATGGACCCAGAGGACGCAAGATCCATGTGCTGTAGGCTCAGGCTAGACAACCGTGAACTGAAGAAGAGAGGTGGAGGACTTTTCGGTTCAAATCCTCTAACAGGATCCATAGGAGTAGTTACAATGAACCTGCCGAGGATGGCCTACCTATCAGAAGACGAAGAAGAGTTCTTTGACATGCTTGAAGAACACATGGAACTGGGCAAACAGAGCCTTATCCTCAAGAGAGAAGTTCTTGAAAAGTTCACGGAGAAAGGACTTTATCCTTACTCCAAGTTCTATCTCAGGAGCGTCAAGGAGTCACAGGGATCATACTGGGAAAACCACTTCTCAACCATAGGATTAATAGGGATGAACGAGGCTGCATTGAACCTCAAAGACACATCCATCAGTACTGAAGAGGGTCACGACTTCGCGGAAAGGGTCCTTGAGTTCATGAGAGAAAAGATAGCAGACTTCCAGGAGGAAACAGGATCGATATTCAACCTGGAGGCTACGCCTGCAGAGGGATCAAGCTACAGGCTGGCCAGAAACGACAAGAAGGAGTTTCCAGATCTAAAGGTCTACAACACCTCGGAATTAGGCGATTCGGAACCTATCTACACGAACTCAACTCAGCTTCCCTTCGGAGAAACGGAAGATCTGTTCGAAGCACTGGACCATCAGGAGCCTCTCCAGACAAAGTACACCGGAGGAACAGTATTCCACGCATGGCTAGGTGAGAAGATGCCTTCCATAGAGTCCACCAAGAAGCTTGTGAAGAAGATATCAGAGGACTATAAGCTTCCATACTACACGCTTACACCAAGCTTCTCTGTCTGTCCGACACATGGCTACTTATCAGGCGAGAAGGAGATTTGCCCCGAATGCAAGAAGGAAGGTGAAAGGACAAAATGTGAAGTCTATTCGAGGGTAGTCGGCTACTTAAGACCGAAGGAACAGTGGAATCCAGGGAAGCAGGAGGAGTTTGAGGACAGATCAGACTACTCAAAGAAGGTAACTCCTGAGGCCGAGGTTTCCGGATGAAGATAGGCGGGCTTCAGAAGTTCACAGTTACAGACTATCCCGGAAAGATATCCTGCATAGTCTTCACCATTGGATGCAACTTCCGCTGTCCTTTCTGCCAGAACAGCCAGCTTGTGACGGAAGAAGCAAACGAGATGCCAGCCGACAAAGTCTTTAACTTTTTAGAGGAAAGACCGGGACAGCTAGAGGCAGTTACAGTGACAGGAGGTGAACCTCTTATACAGAGGAATTTATTTGAGTTCTTTGGAAAGGTGAAGGATCTAGGCTACGATATCAAGCTGGACACAAACGGAAGCGTGCCAGGTGAGCTAAAGAGAGCAGTACGGAAAGATCTTGTGGATTACGTAGCTATGGACATAAAGGCGCCTATAGACGAGTACGAGAAGGCCTGTGGAATAAAGGTCAACACCGACGAGATCGAGGAAAGCATAGATTTCATTCTAGGACTCGATGACTACGAGTTCAGAACTACGGCTGTTCCAACAATTATAGACGAAAAAACTATAGAGGAGATAGCAAAGAGGATAGAAGGCGCGAAGAAGTTTTACATACAGCAGTTCGAAACAAAGAACACCCTGGACGAGGACTACCAGGAGTTGGAGAGCCTTCCTGAGAAAAGATTGGAAAACTTCAAAGAGATAGCAGAAAGATACGTGCAGAGCTGTCAGATAAGGAACGTGTGAAGATTTAAATTCTTTCGCACAGAAGGTTACCTACCATGAAGCTAAAGAAGTGTAAAAGCTGTGGTGTTTACACCTTAGACAAAGAGTGCTCAAAATGCGGGCAGAAAACTTCTGAACCGCGGCCTGGCCCCTTTTCACCCCAGGATAAGTACGGAAAACACAGAAGGAAGGAAAAGCTTAAAAAGGAAGGATAAAGCTTTAATAGAGGATAAGATGGAAACCGAACTAAATATAATAGAAGAAGTTGATCTTGAAGACCCGATACTAATAGAAGGACTACCAGGCATAGGGAATGTAGGAAGGATAGCAGCAGAATACATGATAAAACATCTCGATACTAAAAAGTTTGCTGAACTTTATTCTTCACACTTCATGCCTATAGTGCTAATAGACGATGATGAGGTGTCCTTGCTTAAGTTTGAGTTCTACTACTGGAAGAACGACAAGGGCAATGATTTAATATTCCTTATAGGAGATTCACAGGCAGGCAAGGAAGGCAGCAGCGGACATTTCGACGTAGCTGAAAGGGTGCTGGACCTTGCGGAGGATTTTGGAGTAAGAAGAATAATAACCCTAGGAGGTTATAGTACAGGTGATATCGGTGAAGAGATGGACGAAAGCCCTGAGGTTCTTGGCGCAGTGACACACAGCGAGATGATCGAGGAGTTCGAGAATTCCGGTATAAACTTTGAAGACACCGACTCCAACATAGGAATGATTGTTGGTGGAACAGGACTTCTACTTGGAATGGCAAAGAAAAGGGACATGAACGGACTTTGTCTGATGGGGGAAACAGCTGGATTCCCGATACTTACAGATCCCAAGTCTGCTGAAAGCGTGGTTAAAATAGTTTCAGATATTCTCGATCTTGGTATCCCGCTTCAAGACATAGAGGAAAAGGTCGAGGAGATGGAAGACTTCCTAAACAAGCTGGAAGGCCTCCAGAAGAAAAGCATGAAACAGATGGAAGGCGGCGATGACGAGGAGGAGAAATTAAGGTATATAGGATGAGGTGAAAAGATGGGTTTCCTTGATTTTGAAGGCATGACGCGTTTTGAGAAGGCAAGGATAATCTCCACAAGGTCCTTGCAGATAGCTATGGGCGCACCGCCACTAATAGATGAGAAAGCAGGAATGGATCCCATAGGAACAGCAAGAAAGGAGTTCGAAGAGGGCGTAGTCCCCCTCACTGTAAAGCACAAAGAGCCTCCGGAAATGGAGTAGTAAAGATATTTAAATTTGTCCAGAAATAAGTTGGGTATCATGACTGATTTAATGGAAAGAGAAAGGTACGTCGATTCAGGAGTACATTTAGGAATGAGGAAGAGATCCAAGGAGATGGAGCCTTTTATTTTCAAGACCAGGCCAGACGGCCTTTCTATAATAAACATTGAGAAGATAGACAACAGAATAGATGTAGCTTCATCCTTTTTGAGCAGGTTCGACAAGATAATGTTTGCTGGGAGAAAGGAGGGCGCAGTGCCCGTACTAAAATTGGTAGATGAAGCAACCGACTTCGAGGTTGAGTACGGAAGGTTTATGCCAGGAACGCTTACCAATCCTTCCTTCGATGATTACACTGAGCCTGATGTACTTGTCGTAGCAGACTCAATAATCGATGAACAGGCTGTCTCAGAAGCAATAAAGAAAAGGATTCCTGTAGTAGCTGTATGTGATAGCTTTACCAACCTCGACTATGTAGATCTTATAATCCCAGGTAATAACAAAGGAAGAAAAAGTCTCGGTGCTATATTCTACCTCCTTACAAGAGAAATTCTGAAGAAGAGGGATGAAATAGAGGGGGAAGAGTTTGGCTACGAGCTATCGGACTTCACAGGAGAAGAGGAGTAGGCTGACATATTTATTAATCTCAACAACGAATTATTCTAAGGGTGTTTGGATATTATAATACGAAACTCAGCCGCTGCTGGACAGTTCTATCCCAGAAGTTCGAGGGATATAGAATCAATGATAGACAAGTTTTCAAGGAGAGCAGACGTTGAGAAAAGAGACGTATTAGGCGGCGTGGTTCCACATGCAGGTTACATGTACTGTGGAGAAACACAGGCACACGTTTACGAATCAATCCTCGATGATACAAGCACTTTTGTTATACTCGGACCCAACCACTCAAGCCAGGGAACTTCGGAAGCGATAATGACGAGCGGGATGTGGAAGACACCTCTTGGTGGTGCAAGGATAGACACTGACCTTGCTAACTCAATACTGCAAAACTCCGACTATCTCGAGGACGACTATACAGCCCACAACCAGGAGCACTCAATAGAGGTTCAGCTTCCCTGGCTACAAAAAAAGTTCAGAGACTTCAACTTCGTTCCAATATCTATGAGCAAACATGATCTTAAGAGAGGGCAAGATATAGGAAAGGCCCTGAGGAAAGCTAGAGAAGAAACTTCAGAGAAGTTTGTAGTACTTGCTTCCTCTGACTTTACACATTTTGGAACTTCTTATGGATACAAGCCTGTGACGGGTGGCATAGGGAAAAAGCTTGACTACATAAAGAAGATAGACACAGAAGCAGCTTCTGCCGTAGAAAAGCTTTCACCGGAAACGTTCGTCGACACAGTCGAAAGGTACAACGCTACCATATGTGGTGTTGGACCAATTGTATCCATGCTTTATTATTTAGAAGATATTGCGAAGGGGGGCGATCTCCTCGACTATTCGACTTCGTACGAGGTATCGAAGAACGAGGACTCTATGGTAGGATACTGCGGAATAGTACTGGAGTGAAAAAATGAAGAAAGAGGTAAAGGAAAGCATAAGGAAGTACGCGCTTCGGAATGCGCTGCAGCATGATGGAGAAGCTGATACAAACGCTGTTCTTGGTGGAGTTATGTCCGATCATGATGTAGAGCCGAAGGAAATAATTGAAAAGGTACAGAAAATCGTCGCTGAAGTCAACAAACTCTCAAAAAAGGACCAGGAAGACGAAGCGGAGGAAATGGATGTGGTTCTTGAAACCGAAAAGGAGGAAAGCGAAGGCTTACCTGAGCTTCCTGAAGAGGAAGAAGGAAATGTAATAACAAGGGCAGCACCAAATCCAAACGGGCCGTTCCATCTAGGCAACAGCAGAGCTTATATACTATCTTACATCTACGCAAACAGGAACGACGGAAGGTTCATCCTTAGATACGATGACACAAACCCCTCGAGTCCTGAAAAGTCACCGAAGAAAAAGTTCTACAGATGGATAGAAGAAGACCTAGAGTGGCTAGGATGCAAGCCTGATCTAATTATAAGAGCTTCAGAGAGGCTCGACATATACTACGAGTTCGCCTACGAACTTATTGAAGATGAGAAGGCCTACGTATGTACCTGTAACCCGGACAAGTGGAAAAAGCTGAGGGATGAAGGTAAGGCCTGTCCCTGTAGAAGCAAGGATTCGGAAGAGCACGTGGATAGATGGCACAAGATGCAGGACGGCGACTACGAAGAAGGTGAGGCGGTCGTAAGAATAAAAACAGATATAGAGCACAAGGACCCTGCACAGAGGGACTGGCCCGCGTTCCGAATACTCAAGGACCACAACCACCCACACGTTTCGCAGGACTACGTAGTCTGGCCACTATACAACTTTGCTTCAGCAGTAGACGACCACGAGCTGAACGTTACCCATATCTTCAGGGCAGAGGAGCATTCAACTAATACAGAAAATCAGAAGCACCTGTACGACCACCTCGGCTGGGAATACCCAAACACTGCCCACCATGGTTTCCTATCGCTTAAGGGAGCAGTTCTGTCAACAAGCACTATAAGAAATGGGATAAATAACGGCAAGTACAGCGGCTGGGATGATCCGAGGCTGGGAACTATAAGAGCTCTGAGGAGACGGGGTTTCCAGCCAGAGGCAATACATAGGCTTATAAAGAAATACGGAATAAAGAGCTCCAACGCAGAGGTTTCTATGGAGGAGTTCACAAGCATTAACAGGAAGGTAGTGGATCCGGAGGCACTGAGATATTTCTTCGTGAAGGATCCTATTAAGTTGAAGGTCAAAGATCCAGGAAAGAAGGGTACAGTAAAGCTCACCGTGCATCCAGAGAAAGAAGGAGAAAGGGAGTTGGAGGTTGGAAACACCTTCTTCATCGAGAGAGAAGACTTTGAATCCAACCGTGGAAAAACGATACGTCTCAAAGGACTTTACAATATAGAAATCCCCGAGAAAGGGAAGGACTGTAAATATTCCGGTGACGATATAGTTCAGAAAATGCCGAAGGTCCATTGGCTTCCAGACAAAGAAGGTGAAACTGTTGAAGCAGAAGTTGTTATGCCGAGCGCTGAAAGGAAAGAGGGTATAGCGGAGAGAAACGTACTGGAGGAAGAGGTAGGCAATGTTCTACAGTTCGAAAGGTTCGGGTTCGTTAGGCTTGACGACAAAGAAGATTTAACCTTCTATTTTACTCACAAATAGCGACTGTAAAAAGCTTTAAATACTTTAAAACATTTAGAAAATCAAGCCTGAAGACAAAGCTTCGGGTCTGGTCTAACCGGCCAAGATGAAAATCACTGATGAAACAAAAAAATGAGAGGTGATTGGATGGCAGATTACGTAAAATTTAATGTTTCGGAAGAACTTGAAGATACAACACTTGAAGCACTTGAGACTGCAAGAGCTACAGGTAAGCTCAGCATCGGCACAAACGAGGTAACCAAGGCTGTTGAAAGAGGTAACGCAGATCTAGTAATAATAGCCGAAGATGTTGACCCACCTGAAGTAGTAATGCACCTACCAGCTATCTGTGAAGAAAAGTCTATTCCTTACACCTTCGTAGGTGAGAAGGAAGAGCTTGGTAGAGCTTGTGGTCTAACTGTTCAGACGGCCTCAGCAGCTATAACTGAAGCAGGAGACGCCGAAGGTCTCATAGAAGAAGTCGTCGATGAGGTAAAAACTTTAAAAACTACAGAGTAAAATGATGCGCTATGGCAGAAGAAGCTGTTCCAGGAAAAGTAGTTCAGATTTTAGGTAGAAGTGGCGTAGGGGACGTAACCAGAGTTAGATGTAAGGTTCTCGAAGGACAGGACGAAGGCAAGGTACTTACGAGAAACGTGATGGGCCCCGTAAAGAAAGGCGACATCCTTATGCTCAAAGAAACAGAGATGGAATCAGGAGGAAGAATGGGATAGTGATAAGATGGAATGTACATTTTGTGGCGAAAAGATAGACAAAGGCGAAGGGAAAATAGTCGTAGATAAAACTGGAAAGAGCTTCTTCTACTGTTCTTCAAAGTGTGAGAAAAACCATCAAAAGCTAGGCAGAGAACCAAAAAATACTGAATGGGTGAAATAGTATGAAGCTTTTAATTTTCGGTCCTCCGGGTTCCGGGAAAGGAACCTACTCATCTGAAATCGAAGAGAGAATAGACGTAGAACATATAGCTACAGGCGACATGTTCAGAGAAGCCGTGAAGAAGGACACAGAACTTGGGAATAAAGTAGAAGAGTACCTTGATAAAGGCGAACTAGTTCCTGACGAGCTTGTCAACGAAGTTGTAAGAGAAAAGCTCAAGGAAATGGGTATGGAAGGTTTTATACTCGACGGATATCCGAGAACTGTCGAACAGGCAAAGTTCCTTGAGAATCTTGTCGACATAGACGCCTTGATACTACTTGACGTCACAGATGAAATAATAATTGAAAGGCTTTCTTCGAGAAGGATCTGCAAGGAATGTGGCGAAGTTTTCAACAAGCTGTTCAATCCACCAGAGGAAGAAGGAGTATGTGATGAGTGTGGCGGGAAGCTTTATCAGAGAAAGGACGACAAGCCAGACGTAATAAGGGACAGGATAGATACCTACGAAGAGAGGTCTGAACCCGTTATAAACTACTTTGAAGGAAAGATTCCATTTGTAGTCAACAAATGCAGAGAAGCCAACGCACCAATAGATGGAATGGTAGACAATATAATAGAAGGGCTTAAGGAAAAGGACCTTGTCTAGTTCTTAAGGAGACCTTTGTTCTTGGCGTATTTTCCGTAGGATTCAAACTCTAGAAGGTCTTCATCCTCTTTCCCGATCCAGGAGTCAACGCTTCTTTCCTTCTTTCTTTGCTTCTCTTTTATCTTCTCTGTAACAGTTATATCAAAGGCATCTGAGCCAGCGCCAGATCCGTAGGAGGTTACAAATATTCTGTCACCTGGTGACGCCTGGTCAAATATTCTGCAGAGGCCAAGAGGAACGCAAGCAGAGTAAGTATTCCCTATCCAGTCAACAACTATAGTAGGCTCTATCTGATCCTCCGTGAAGCCCAGTCTTTTACCTACCTTCCGGGGGAATTTCCTGTTCGGTTGATGGAAAAGAGCGTAGTCGTAGTCCTCTGGATCCGTTCCTTGCTTCTCCATAAGCCTCTTAGCAGCTTCTTCTATATGCTTGAAGTAGGCTGGCTCGCCAGTAAATCTTCCGAAGTGGACCGGAAACTCTTCGGCCTCGCCACGTACGAAGTCAGGCGTATCGGAAGTAAAGGATTCGTAGGCGTTTATGACAGCGATGGGATCTTTTGAGCCTATCATTATAGCAGCTGAACCATCGCCTGCAGTATATTTCAAGGCATCGCCAGGTCTTGCCTGCGACGAATCAGAACCTATTGCAAGCCCGTAATCTATTGTACCGGCCTTTACGGAGTCATGTGCATCTATGATGGCCTGTGTTCCTGCCTTACAGGCGAACTCAAAGTCAACACACTGTTCATCAGCACCTATAAGTTCCGCGACAACAGAAGCCGTCGGCTTCACGGCGTAAGGATGCGACTCCGATCCAACCATTATCTTTCCTATATTTGAAGGGTCAACACCGCTCGTTTCTAAGCAGTTCAAAGCGGAGTTCATAGCGTAAGCGCCAGGATCATCCCATTTTCCTGGGAAGCTCTTGACTAAACCCTCGACGTCCTCGCCCCAGACCTCAGCTATATCCTCAGATCTTATCCTCTTCCTAGGAACGTAAACTCCGTAATCAACTATACCAACACCTTCATTAACATCACACTCACCTTCGGAAGGCTCAGGAGAATGGTATTCGTTTCTTTCGCGCCACAGATATGTGTAGAACCTGAGCTCGTTTGAAATGCCAAGAAGGCCTATTTGTGCTTCTACCTCTTTACCTGATGCTCTCTCATCAGTATCTATGATGCCCGGTGCTTTGAAATCAATTCCTTTAAGGGTTATGAGACCAACGGTGTAAGGAATCTTTTCATCGAGGTTAAAGTCAGATGTAGATTTCCTGACCACGGAAGAAGAGTACACTTTGCCCTTTTTTGGTAATTCAGTGTTCTCCAACTTTCCTTCCCTTCCACAGTCACTGCAGAAGTTTCTCGAGGAGAGATAGATCTTGCCGCATTTCTTGCATTTCTTTCCTCTGAGATACCTCAGGTCCAAAGTTCTCCTGTATTCAGGTGCTGTTCTTTCCATAATATCATCGTGGTTTTCTCAAAAGGCTTACTACAGCTGTTCCTCCGCTACCACCAACGTTGTGTGTGATGCCGACTTCGGCTCCAGGGACCTGTCTTTCACCTGCTTCATCCCTCAGCTGCTCTGTAATCTCCACTGCCTGGGCTATACCGGTAGCTCCTACAGGATGCCCCTTTGCCTTAAGCCCTCCCGAAGTATTTACAAACAGTTCCCCTCCGTCTGGAAGCTCGTAGGGCACAGGAACTTCTTTATTATTACAGTCTTTCAGGCTCTTCTCCATCCACTTCCACCCTTCCTTCTTTGGATAGAAACCTAGGTCCTCAAGAGCCAGGACTTCGGCTATGGAAAAACAGTCATGAACCTCGGCAACATCGACGTCCTTCGGTCCAAATCCAGAGGATTCGTAGACGCGCTCAGCAGCCTTTTTCGTAGAGACAAGGGTAAGTATATCATCCCTTTCGAAGAGTGCTATAGAGTCGTTTACGCCTTGCACGTCCTCCAGTAGTACGTAGTCCGTTCCTAACTCCTCCGCCTTCCTCACCGTTGTCATTATAAGGGCAGCTGCCCCGTCCGCTATGCCCGAAGAGTTAAGAAGTTTGGTCGGGCTGGCCACAGGGAAGGAGTTCTTTACCTTTTTGTGTGAGACTTCAAAGGAATACTGCGCCCTTGGGTTCTCTGAGGCGTGCTTATGGCTCTTTACAGCTATATAATCAAAGTCTTCTTCCTCAGCATCGGTTTCCCTCAAATACCTGTCCTTCAGCATTCCGTAAAGAGCTGGAAATGTAAATCCTACCTCCTTTCCCATATCGGAGGCAGCGCTCAGTATCTTTGTCGCCTCATCCGTAGACTTATCTGTCATCTTTTCAAAGCCGCCCGCCATAACGATCCTGTCCTCGTCATGGTGGATTCCAGCCAAAACGTCATTAAAGGAAGCTTCTAATGCAAGACCCCCGGAAGAACATGCTCCTTCTATTCTCCTACCAAGGACCTGCGACTCAGGATTACTATCAAAGACTTCGGAAAAAACCTTTGAAGCTGTATGTTCCTGGCCACCAAACATTCCAAGGGACATATTCCCAAGGAAAAACTTCTCTATGTCATTCTTTTTTATTCCCGCATCCTCAAGAGCCTCTAGACCTGCTTCCTCAACAAGTTCAATCCAAGAACTGTCCCACAGTTCCCCAAACTCAGTATGGCCTACTCCAATGATAGCTACCTTCTCTTTCATTAGAAGATATTAGTATTTCCTAGGCTTAAAAAACTTTCGACAAAAGGAACATGATGCATAGCACATTTGTCGATTACTACTTTACAATTCCGTAACCAATCAGACGCCATTTGTTTTCAATCTGCCGTGAGATGGCTATTCTCTCGCCCAGGTCAGTACATATTGGAAGCTTAAGTTTGATCTCTGCTTCCTCGTTGCCGTCAACAACTCTTGCAGAAGTAACTACTCCGGCAGTCTTTGACGTACCTGCTGTAAGCATAAGTGGTTCGTTTGTCTTGACCTCCTCCACTTCCCTCTGGCCCTCAACTCCGGCGACCTCATCAAAGGTATGTATCTCAAGGGTAAGCTCCTCTATCAGGTCAGGAAGCTCGCCAGGGTATCCAACAACGGAACCAGAGAAGTTGTCGCTTTTCGTAAAGGAAGGATCGAGCTTCGTCTGAACTCCCAGAAGTCCACCAGGCCCTGCCTTATCCAAGCTCTTGCCGACCTTCTCCATGGCCACTATTTCAGTTTTTATCGGATGCATTCCATCGTCCTTATGGATCCCAGGCCTTATTTCTATCTCGTCCCCAACACTTAGCTCTCCTTGTATGATACTCCCGCCTATTACACCGCCCTTAATGTCATCTATAGTCGTGCCTGGCTTGTTCACATCAAAGGATCTGGCTGCCATAATTCTAGGGCTAGCCTCAGGATCCCTATCGGGTGTAGGTATCCCATCCTGTATAGCTTGAAGTACTGCATCGACGTTAACCCTCTGAAGAGCAGATACAGGTATTATAGGAGCGTCCTCAGCGACGGTTCCTTCGACAAACTCCTTTATTTCCTCATAGCTTTCCCTGGCCCTCTCTTCAGAAACTCTGTCTACCTTGTTCTGAACTATAACAATATTGTCTATACCTGCTATATCCAAGGTTTTGAGATGCTCCGCTGTCTGAGGCTGGGGGCATGGCTCGTCGGCAGATATAACAAAGAGACAGCCGTCCATTAGGGCAGCTCCTGAAAGAACAGTTCCCATAAGGGTCTTGTGGCCAGGTACATCCACCAGAGATATGGTTCTTTGTGGCTCCGTGTCCTCGAAACATGTCGGGCATTTGTCGGTGGTGCAGTAACAGCTTGGTTCATCACAGTCCTGGCACTTGTATATAGTAGCGTCTGCATAACCAAGCCTTATAGTTATTCCTCTCTTTATCTCCTCTGAATGTGTGTCAGCCCACTTACCGGAAATAGCCTGCGCTAGTGTACTCTTCCCGTGGTCCACGTGGCCCATTAGACCTATATTTACCTTCGGTATGAGCCTTTCATCTGGATCTTCCATGAATCATCCCATTTATTCTTCCTCTTCTTCCGATCCTTCTTCGCTTTCCTCTGAGCCGAGAAGGTCGTCTATGTCCTCAGCATCGCTATCCCTTTCGACCACCTTCGCATTGATCTGAACTATATCCTCAGAAATTACTTCTCCTCTAACTGATTTTCTTCTCTTCACACCGCTGTCCTCGGGCCTGTAACCAGGACCTTCCCCCATGAGGACTCTTCTTCTTCCGCTTCCGTGAACTCCCTTCCTCATTGGAAATCCTTCCTCGTCGCTTCCTCCTGTGACTTCAAGAATGTATCCTTCTAAGCCTACTAAAGAACCGTTGAACTCTTCGCCTAGCTCGGTTCCTATAAGCGGTGTGGCTTCCTTCTCCACCTGCCAGGATTTGCCTTCTTTAGGATCGGAAATGCTTATCTTGAAAATATCGATCACCTCGCCCAGATCAGTTTCATCTCCGGGCATTCATGAAAGAAATAGCAAGCTATTTAAAGATTACGGCTTGTGAAGCCCTTTACAATAGTTTCTTATCCTCGTATCTATTTTCTTCAGTTAAATCCTCCTTTTTATGTTCCTTGCTGCCACCAACAAAAGAAAGGACTTCAGAATCCATTCCATTTTGAAGATATACTTCATGTCTACCTGGTTTTGAATCAGCCATGTTATCACTGTATAATTACAACTCATTACTTAAATAGTTTTCCCTAACCGTACTTCTCATCGATAACTTCCTCCAGAACTTTCTTCTCACCTTTCGAGAGCATATCCTCAAGCTCCTCAAGCTTCCTTATATCTCTGTCTGAAAGAAGGTTGTAAAGTACGTCACCTTCCTCGACCTGTCTTCCAACCGTTACCTTGCTTATAGAGACAGCTACCCTGTCCCCGCCTTCAGCCATCTCTACAGGAACGTTTTCGTCCTGTATCTCTCTTATAGTTCCTACTCTCTTACCTTCCTTCACGAGATCGTAACCAGGCTTTATAACACCATCTATGACATCACATCCAACCACCGCAGGCTTCCTTTGCCTGAAGACGTAGCCAGGAAGCAAACGAATCTTTCCTGGACGTGTCACCTCTTCCAGCTTTTCCCTTCTTATCTCCTCCTGCTTCTTTTCCTTCCATTCCTCATACTCCTCGACCAACCTGTAGACGACTGAACTGGAAAATATCTTTACGTCCTCTTCACACATCTCAGCAGCCTCGGTAACGCCTACGTTGAAGGCAAATATTCCTCTCTGAAGAGGATCTTTGACGGAGCTAGCTTCCATAACGTCTTTACGCGTGACGTCACCTATTGACGCTTTCGTTATAGGAATTTCCTTCTCCTCGAGCATGTTTATGATTCCTTCAAGGCTGCCCAACGTATCAGCCTTTACTACAATACCTTCGCCTTCGGACTCCATCTCGATGTCCTCAACCTCTTCCTTCAGTTCCCCAAGAGCTTTGTCCGTATCGCCCTCAGGTCCAAGACTCTGAAGAGGTGAGCCAGCCACAACCTTGTCAAGACCAGGTCCGGATATCTTTACACCGGAAGCAGCCTTTACCTCCTCGACGTTCTTGAACTTCTTCTCCGTCCTGAGCTCCTCGAGCTCCCTTGGTTTGAGAAGAGCCTTAATCTTTGAGACAACAGGATTTTCGCCGCCAATGGCAAGCTGGTCACCTTTTCTCATAACACCTTCGTACAGTATTACGTCCAGGGTGGTTCCCAGGCCTTTAGACTCCTTGACCTCCAAAACTGTTCCCTTACCAACATCTGACGTAAGTTCCAGTTCATCTGAGAGGTATTTCTGAGAAAGTCCTATAAGGACCGCTAGGAGATCCGGAACCCCTTCGCCGGTAAGCCCAGAAACAGGAACTATAGCAACCTTGTCTCTGAAATCATCGACCCTGTCAAACCTGTCCGCAGTGACGTTCATCTCGGAGAGGTCACCCATAAGCTCGTATACCTTTTCGTCGAGTTTGTTTCTCACCTTCTCCCTTTGTTTCTTATATGTATTAGAAAAACAGGCTCCTTCAACAGAGTTCCAACCACGTATCTTGTCCGTTTTAGTAGCAGCGACGACAAAGGGCGTATTAAACTCCTTCAAGAACTTTAGAGACTCCTTTGTCTGCGGCTTAAAGCCTTCGTTGACGTCTACCACTAGAACAGCAAGATCGGAGACGGACCCGCCTCTCTTTCTGAGAGTAGTAAAGGCCTCGTGGCCTGGGGTATCTATAAACAGAAGGCCAGGCACTTTAATGTCCTCCGTCGTCAGAAGACCGCCGCACAAGCTCTTTACAACGTCAAGGGTTATCTCAGTAGCACCTATATGCTGTGTTATTCCTCCCGCCTCACCTGAAGCTACCTTCGTTTCTCTTATACGGTCGAGTATAGTCGTCTTTCCGTGATCCACGTGGCCTAGTACCGATATTATCGGCTGCCTTCTTTTTTCCGACATTTCCGACACCTTTTGCATATATAGTGCTAGCGGGAGTCATTCCTACACTATAATTCCGCCGAAGATATTTAAAATAGTTAGGAGGGCTCAGATATGAGGCCAAGGAAAGCTCCACTCGTAAGCCATCTGTTAATGAAAGGCCACGGTATAGATATATTTATCTCGTCAAAAAACGAGGATACATTTATAAAATCGTCGAACAATGCTTTAGCCAAGGATTGGTGAGGAACTTTTAAAGAAATTAAAAACTTTTAAATTGTGCAGAACAATATTAGCTGGAGGCAGTTAACAATGAAACAGATAAGGATACATGGACGTGGCGGCCAGGGCTCTGTTACTATGGCTTCCATGATGGCAGAAGCAGCTTTTGAATCAGGTAAAGAAGCCCAAGGATTTCCATCCTTCGGTGTAGAAAGATTGGGCGCACCCATAGAAGCCTACGTCCGAATAGACAACAAAGAAATAACGGACAGAAGCCAGATCTACAATCCTGACTTCGTGATAGTCCAGGACTCCACGCTCATAGAGCTCGTGGAAGTTGAAAAGGGTCTAAAAGATGATGGAATGATACTTATAAATACTTCAGAGGACGCCGAAAACATAGATCTGGACACAGAAGCAGAAATCGTAACAGTGGACGCCACAGAAATAGCACTCGAGCACCTTGGAAAGCCGATTATGAATACTGCACTTGCTGGAGCCTTTGCAAAGGCGACAGGCTTGATAGAAGAGGAAAGTATGGCAAAGGTTATAAGGGAAACTTTCGAAGGAGAGATAGGTCAAAAGAACGTCAAAGCTATGGAAGAAGCTTACGGGGTTGTACAATGACAAAGGATCCATACGAAGATCTGGAGATAAAGACTGGCGCGGCAACGGAGCCCAGGGGCACACTTGTAAATAAAACAGGAAGCTGGAGGTCTCAAAGGCCTGTAATAGACCATGAGAAATGTGTGGCATGCGGGAACTGTGAGAAGTTCTGTCCTGATATGGCAGCAAAGGAAACGGAAGAAGGCAGGTTTGAAATTGACCTGGACTTCTGTAAGGGCTGTGGAATATGTGCCGAAGAATGTCCTGTAAACGCTATTGAAATGGAGAGGGAGGAGAAATAATATGGCAGAAATGATGACAGGATACGACGCTGTTGCAGAGGCCGTGAAGGCCTGTAACCCAGACGTTATACCTGCATATCCTATAACGCCACAAACGGATATCGTAGAAAAAATAAGCGAAATGGTCGCAGACGGCGAGCTTACAAGCGAATACGTGAGAGTGGACAGTGAGTTCAACGCTGCTTCCACCGCACTAGGTGCGAGCGCTGCAGGAGCAAGAGTTTTCACCGCGACCTGCTCACAGGGACTTAAGCTTATGAGCGAGCCTATCTTTAGCGCCTCAGGGATGAGGTTGCCTCTTGTTCTCGCTGTAGCCAACAGAAGTCTCTCAGCACCTCTAAGCATATGGGGAGACCATACTGATACATTTGCAGAAAGGGATGGTGGAATGATTCAGTTTTACGCAGAAGATGTACAGGAAGCCATGGACAACATAGCGATGGCCTACCGCGTCGCAGAGGACAAGGATATTTCACTGCCTGCTCTTTCATGCCTGGATGGATTTATACTAACGCACGTGCAGGAGAAGGTCGAACCATTTACTGAGGAGGAATTAAAGGAGTTCCTTCCTGAAAGGGACCCGGTCCATACCTTAGACCCTTCGGATCCGACGACGATGGGGGCCTATGCAAGACCTGAGCACTGGACCGAGACGAGGTACGAAGTACATGAAACTGTGAAAAGATCCAAAGACAAGATCGGCGAAGCTGTAAAGGAGTTCGCAAACATATTCGGAAGAGAGTACGGCCTAGAGCACAACGGACTTCTGGAGACGTACAGAACGGAGGATGCAGACGTTATATTAGTCGCTCTGGGAAGCGTCTGTGGAACTATGAGATATATCGTGGACGAGTACAGGGACAAGGGCCAAAAGGTCGGTATGGTAAGGCCAAGAGTTTACAGGCCTTTCCCTGTTGAAGAGATAAGCAAGGCCCTAGAGGAAGCTGAAGCTATAGCAGTCTTAGAGAAGGACGTTTCGCTCGGCTATCAGGGTGGTCTAGCAATAGATATAAAGTCCGCTCTCTACTCCAACGGAAGCAAGATACCAATACTCAACTTCATCGTAGGATTGGCTGGAAGGGACGTGACAAAGGACAACCTCAGGAACATTGTAGAGCAAACGAAGGAACTACGTGGCAAGGGCCCTGAGGACATCAGTGAGGAGGAAAGGTGGGAACCTTTGAGGACTGAAATTTTATCAGGTGATAAGAATGACTGAAGACAAGTTCAAACACGAAGAAGACCTGTTCTGCTCCGGGCATAGAGCATGTCCAGGTTGTGGAGCCGCGCTTACCTCAAAGCTTGTAACAGAAGCAACAGGTTCCCAGACTATACTCTCGATGCCTACCGGATGTATGGAAGTTACGACAACACCTTACCCGGAAAGCGCCTGGGGAATAAGCTGGATGCACAATATATTTGAGAACTCCGCCGCAATTGCAGGGGGAATAGAAACCGCTTACAAGGCCTTTGACAAAAGGAACAAGGAAGGTTACATGGATCACGACGACGTGAACTTTGTAGTTCTAGCCGGTGATGGAGCCACATTTGATATAGGTATAAGGAGCTTAAGCGGAATGATGGAAAGGGGTCACGACGTTCTCTACATATGCTACGACAACGAAGCTTACATGAATACAGGGATTCAGAGGAGCAGTAGTACACCGATCGGTGCAGCCACGACAACGAGTCCAGCAGGAAAGGAAAGCCATGGTGAAAACATTCATAAGAAGGATATGCCTAGTATAGCTGCTGCCCATGGACTTGAGTACGTAGCTACAGCCAGTATCGCTTACCCCGAGGACTTCCAAAAGAAGGTGAAGAAGGCTCTGGAAATAGAAGGTCCGAAGTATATTCAGGTCTTCTCTCCTTGCCCACGTGGCTGGAGACATGATGCAAAGAACAGTGTAAAGATAGCAAGGCTTGCGGTGGAAACAGGAATGTACCCGATCTACGAAATGGAGAACGGACAGATAACCAACGTCAAGAAGATCAAGGATCGGAAACCTGTCGAGGAATATTTGAAGACACAAGGCAGATTCAAGCATCTCTTTGAGCAGGAAGGTGGGGAAGAAGTAATTGAGGAGCTTCAGCAAATTGCTGACGCAAACGCTGAAGAGCTAGGGATCGATAAGTAATCACTCTAATATTTCTATATCGTCTGTTTTTCCATCTCCGTCCCTATCCAAACCCTTTATAACCCTGCAAAACTCCTCTCCTCGTTGATAATCATCGAAAACTCTATCGGACCGATGTATTGCTCCGAGGATACACGTCTTTGTTCCTTCGAAGTGAAGCCCAGAAAGCAGTATTCTCTGATAGCCGTTGTTTTCTATCTTTGCTACAAGGCCCAGATTCTCATCGGAATACGTATTTCCGGTTTTATCCGAAACTATCTTCCAGGTCTTTTCCCAGTCGAAGCGAACGCTCAACTCCTCGTTTAGCTCCCTTGAAACAGTGTTTGTTATAGGACCCCCTATCAGTATTAGGTTTCTATCCAAGGCTTCCTCTGCTTTAACTTCGGTGTCCAGTTTCACTACAAATCTCTCTTCCAGGTTGCAAAATCCACCTAAAAAAATTCCAAGCTGAACCGCATAATGTCCGTCTCGGGAAGCAGTCATAAAGGGACCGTGCTCCTTTGGTGAGCCAACAACTATCGAACCACTGAAGCTTTCACCGGAAACAAACTCAGAAAAGAAGTCCAGGGCTCCTTCAGGAACATCAGGCTTTCTTCCTCTGCTTTCCCTCCAGTTGTCGTTTATCTCAAATCCGACAGAATCCGTAGTAGGACGGTAGAACTTGCAGAGAGCACCACCCCTTCTCTCCTCCTTTGCAACTTCAACAAGACCGGCTTCCTTTAACTTTTCGATATGATAGTAAACCTTCTGTTCATGGACACCTAAATCCTCTGCAATCTTTTTGGGATAAGTCCCCTTTTCGTCTATTGACCTAAGGATTTCAAGTGTTTTTTCACTTACAGCTCCTGCATTGTTAGAATCCAAGAGCCTGATGTCCTTTGAATAAAAGTTGCCGTTATCTTCTCTGGTAATCTTCATAGATATAAACTGTGGTTCTTATTATAAATATTTTTACAATGAGAAGGATTCTATTTTAATTATTTTTATATAATTCTAAGACCAAAATAATGCAGGTAACATGGATGCTCTTGTACTTGCTGCGGGTAAAGGAACGAGGCTACGTCCTTTAACAGATCAGAAGCCTAAGGTTCTTGTCGAGGTCAAGGGAAAGTCTCTGATAGAGCACATCATCGATGATCTCAAAGAGATTGGAGCAAAACAGATTACAGTCGTAAAGGGTTATATGGGTGAAATGCTGGAGGAAAGGCTTGATAAGTACGAAAACATTGATTTCATACAACAGGAAAAGCAGCTCGGGACAGCACATGCCATAGGACTATCATCGTTCAGCTCTCCTTTCCTAACAGTAAACGGAGACGTCTTCATGCATAGGAGGAATCTCAGGAATCTTGTCTCCGCCTTCGGAGAAGATACGGAAGCTGTCATTGGAAGTATGAGGGTAGAAAATCCTGAGGAGTTCGGCGTTCTCGAGGTTAAAGGAAGGGAGGTCAAGGATATAATCGAGAAGCCTGACGAACCCCCTTCCGATATAATAAACACCGGAACATACGTCTTCTCGCCGGAGATATACAAATACATAAAAAGAACAGAGGTTTCTGAAAGAGGAGAATACGAGATAACCGATTCCCTTCGGATGATGCTAAAGGATGGAAAACCAGTGAGCCATGCCAAATTCAGTGATTACTGGATAGATGTGGGAAGGCATGAGGATTTGGCGAGAGCAAAAAACATAGAGACAAAGGACAAAACAAAGAGGTCGGTAGTATCTGTGGGATAACAGGGTACTGCGGACAAGGTAAGACTCCAGAAGTACTGCTCGATTGTTTGGAAAGGTTGGAGTACAGGGGATACGACTCTGCAGGCCTTGCATTTCTCAATGATTCAGGCATACAGGTAAGCAAGGCAACAGGAACCCTTGATGAACTTGATTTTGATTCAGAGGATATAGATGGAGAAATAAATACAGGCATCGGCCATACAAGATGGGCCACACATGGAGATGTTTCAAAAGAAAACGCCCATCCACACAGCTCTTGCAAAGGAAGGTTTGTATTAGCACACAACGGGATAATAGAGAACTGGAAAGAGCTGAAGGAACAGCTTAACAACCACACCTTTGAATCAGAAACCGACTCCGAGGCTGCTGTCCATTACATAGAGGAGAAAGCAGATAAATTTACAACGGAAAGGGCTATTCAGGATTTTATGGAAGAGGTAGAAGGCAGCTACGCTATAACCCTCCTTGATTCGAAACAAGAAAAGTTATACGTTATGAAAAGCGGCTCACCCATTGTGATAGGTATCAACGAAGAAGAAGTTTTTGTCGCATCCGACGTCTACGCTTTTTCACCGTACACAGACAAAGTAATGTTTCTCAAGGACGAGGAATATGCGGTTGTAGAGGAGGGAAATGTTACAGTAAAGGACAAGGAAGGCAAGGAAGTTGAAAGGGGCCTCAAAACTGTACAATGGGAACAGGAAAGTTCCGAAAAGGAGGGTTTCGAACACTATATGCACAAGGAGATAAAGGAAATTCCAAATGCCCTGAAAAAACTACAGAACTCCTTGGATACGACACAAAATGAGAGGCTTAAGAAGTTCGCTGAAAAAATAAAGGATCATGGAAAGGTTGTCTTCGCCGCCTCAGGGACCAGCTACCATGCTTCTCTACTGGGTGTCTATTTTCTTCAGAAAGCAGGTGTAGAAGCACGGGCATTTTTAGCCTCGGAGCTCGGGAACTATGACAGGGTTGACGACGATACTCTTCTCATTCCGGTATCACAGTCCGGTGAGACAAAGGACGTGCTTGAAGCAATGAAATACGCAAGAAACAAAGGAGCGGAAATAGCCTCTATAACAAACGTGCCCCATTCCACGGTCGAGAGGAAGTCAGATATAAACCTTAGGATAAAGTCTGGGCAAGAGGTCTGTGTTGCCGCTACGAAAACATTTACAAACCAGGTCTACGCGCTAATGAGGATAGCTGAAGAGATGGACGGACTGAGCTTTGAAAGAAACATAGAAAGTTCTCTTAGAGAGGTCATCGAAAGAAATGAAGAACCAATAAAGGAGCTCGCAGAGGAACTTAAGGAAGAGGAAGACATATACATCATCGGCAAGGGTGAGAGCTTTCCTGTCGCGAGGGAGATATCGCTGAAACTAAAGGAAATAGCCTACATACACGCCGAAGGAATGTTGGCAGGTGGATTGAAACATGGAACTTTAGCGCTTATCGAGGAAGGAACTCCCGTTATTTCTCTAATACCAGAAAAGGATTCGGACATGATTTCAAACGTCAAGGAGGCAGAATCACGGGAAGCAAGGACGATAAGGATATCACCCCACTACGGCGACTTCTACCTACCTGAGACAGAAAACGGCGATTTCTCCTTTTTCGCGGCAGCAATAGGTTTCTTGCTTACATACTGGATAGCCAGGGAGAAAGGACTGCCTATAGACAAGCCGAGGAACCTCGCTAAATCAGTCACAGTCCAGTAGTTTCCAAGCTTTTAAAGATTCTGTACAAAAGTAGGAATATGTCAGACAAAGAAAAGTTAGGATATCATAAAGGCGCCATGGAAGCTCTGATCAATGAGAAGATAGAGCTCTCACGTCTCCTGAAGATAGTCAACTCACTGATCCAAAGACACTCCAAGTCTCTCGAGGAGATGGGCGTCGATGTCGAAAAGTTCATAGAAAACGTTCAAAAGAAAAGGGAAAAAAGCGCAAGAAAGGCGACCGAGAAAAGCAAGAGATCCTCACAGGACAAAGGAGAGTTTGATCTGTCGGACGAAGAACTTCCTGAAGAGTTCTAGGTGGAAAAATCACAACAGTAATACTTGATGCCAACTTCGTCATGGCTCCTGGCGAGGTTGGTGTGGACGTCTTTGAAGAGATAGGCGGGATGTTGAACGGAAATTACAATCTTGTGATGCCCGAACCGGTGAAAAATGAAGTCCGGAAGCTTTCAAGGGGAAGGGGTGAAGAGGCAAAGGCCGCAAGAATAGCTCTTGAGCTTGTCGAGAGGCAAGGTGTTGAGATCGTAGAAACAAGTAGAAAAGACGGGGACGCTTCAATAGTCGAAGCTGCAAGGAAATTTGAAAAGCCTGTTATAGCAACCAACGACAAGAATCTGAGGAACCAGTTCAGACAGAGGTCAATTCCAACAGTTTACGTAAGAACAGGAGACCACGTTGAGATGGAAGGTGATATAAGATGACAAAGAAGGCAGTAAACTTCATTGTAAAAGCAAGAGAAGGTAGCAGATGTAAGTATAATTATTCGGATGGTAAGCTTGAACTAGAAAGCATGTTGCCAAAGGGCGCACAGTATCCTGAAAACTACGGCGCAGTCTCTCAAACCCTAGACGATGCAAGAAAGAAGCTTGATGGGTTCCTAATAACTAACGAATCAATTGAACCAGGTACCTCAGTAAAGGTCAGGCCCGTCGCCTGCATAAGGACAGAGGAGGAAGGAGTGAAGAACGATAAAGTAGTAGTTGTACCGGAAATTGATCCGGATAAAGATAATATAAAGGACCTTGAGGACCTGGACAGAAAGCTTCTAATTGAGCTTAAGGCCTTCGTAAACGAACTATGTCAAGCCGAAGGCAAGGATGTCGAGATAAAGGATACTTTTGGTAGTAGAGATGCAAGAAGATTGATAAAACACTGCAAAAAGATATATAAAAGAAGAAAGGAGTAAGTATGTGTCAACCATTTGAGGAGATTGATAATGTACAAGATACTAGAGGTTAAAGACACAATAAGAGTCGATCCAGAAAAGTTCAGTATGGAGCTTGAGGACTCCGTTTACGAATCCCTGAGAGAAAAGTATGAAGGACTATTGAGGCCTGAAATAGGCTTCATACTATCCGTTGAAGAAGTAACGGATATAGGTGAAGGAAAGATTCTTCCTGAAGACGGTGCAGCCCACTATCCTGCAGAGTTCAAGATGCTTGTCTTCGAACCACAGGAACACGAGGTAGTCATAGGGGAAGTTGTTGATGTGACGGAGTTTGGTGGTTTTGTAAGGATAGGGCCAATAGACGCTCTCATACACGTCTCCCAGGTTATGGACGACTACGTCAACTACGACGAAAAGAACAATTCTCTGGAAGGCAAGGAGACAGGAAAGCGTCTGAAGAACGGTGATCTTGTAAGATCAAGGATAATCTCAGTATCTTACTCCGAGGACAACAAAGTGGGCCTTACGATGAAACAGCCAAGGCTTGGTGCTCTGAAATGGTTAGAAGAAGGCGAAGAAAATGAAGAAGAGGAAGAATAAATTTAAATTTTAGGACGAAAAGATTCGTGATTAGTATGGCAAAAAGAGAAAAAGCTTGTAAGGAATGCAGAAGGCTCATCCAGGGCAGCGAATGTCCTGCATGCAAGACCTCGGATCTTACAAAAAACTGGGAAGGAATGGCTATAATTATAGATCCTGAATCAGAGCTTGCCCAAACAATAGGTATAGAAACACCTGGAAAATACGCAATTAAGATGAGGTGAAAGGATGAAGGTAGAAATAAAGGAAAGGAAAAAGAACCCTGTGCTAGACAGAAGATTGATAGAAGGAACTGTAGAACACGCAGGTGAAGCTACTCCTTCCTCTGAAGCTCTAAAAGGATTCCTTGCAGAGGAACTAGACTCAGAAGAGGAAAGCATCGAAATTAAAAAGATATTTACAATAAGAGGAATGCAAAAAAGCAAGTTCTGGGCAAGAGAACATGGAGATATTGAAGCTTCCGAAGAAGCAGAGAAAGGAGAAAAGAAGGAAGAATCCGGAGGCAAAAACTACGAAGAAGTATTAGGCGGAAGTATCTCAGATGCAAAAGATGAGATAGAGGAAATGGACGATCCAGACTACGAGAAGTTGATGGAAGTTGAAAAGAACAATAAGGACAGAAAAGGTATGAAGAAATATCTGGAGAAGAACATAGGTGAATAAGATGCCTAAACACAAGAAGGTAAGTGTATGGGAAAAGTACGATGTAGACGGTGAAGAAGTAGAGAGAAAGGGTAAGACCTGTCCCAGGTGTGGCGACGGAGTTTTCATGGCTGACCACGAAGACAGGCTCACATGTGGAAGATGTGGATTTTCTCAGATGAAGGAAGAAGAGTAAAAGGCGTTTATCTGTATTTCTATCCTGAACTCAAGCAAGCTTTGAGAACTGCTTACTAGACCAAAAGAGGCACGAATATAAGAGCTGTCATTGCAACCAGCTTTATGAGGACATTCAGAGAGGGGCCTGAAGTATCTTTCATTGGATCACCGATAGTATCCCCTACAACTGCTGCAGAGTGGGCATCAGAACCCTTACCCCCGTAGTTACCGTTTTCTATATGTTTCTTAGCGTTGTCCCAAGCTCCGCCTGCATTGGCCATTGTTACAGCAAGGAGGAATCCCGTTGAAATATTCCCAGCAAGCATTCCTGCGAGGGCCTCAGGACCCAGAAGAAGTCCAACAACTATAGGCGAAAGTATAGCTATTACTCCAGGAAGAACCATCTCCTTGAGGGCTGAATCCGTTGAAATAGCTATACATGACGAGTAGTCAGGCTTCTCATCACCTGAAAGAATATTCATATCTTCGAACTGCCTTCTTATCTCATCTATCATCTTGCTTGCGCTTTTGCCCACTGATCTCATCGTAAGAGCTGAGAAAATAAAGGGTAGTAGAGCGCCAATGAACAGACCACCAACTATCATAGGCTGAGTAAGTGCTACGTCGGCTGCCTTCAGACCAACGTTCTGCGTGTAGGTAACGAAAAGCGTAAGTGAAGCAAGGGCTGCGGAGCCTATGGCAAATCCCTTACCTATTGCTGCTGTGGTGTTACCTATCGAATCAAGAGCTTCGGCCCTCTCCCTCACGTCCTGGCCCATCTCTGCCATCTCAGCTATTCCAGCAGCGTTGTCAGCTACAGGTCCGTAACAGTCCGTTGCAAGCGTTATGCCTAGCGTTGATAACATTCCTATAGACGCTATACCGATACCGTAGAGTCCTGCGAAATAATATGAAATTAACATGGCAGCAGATACCGTAAGCATAGGAACAAGGGTTGAAATCATTCCTGTGGAAAAGCCAGCTATTATGTTTGTAGCGGCGCCACCTATCGATTCCTTTGCAATATTTCTCGTTGGTTTGTGTTTGCTGGCGGTGTAGTACTCAGTCATAAGGCCTATAATTACACCGGCCAGAAGCCCTGAAACTATAGAGTAAAATACGCCAATCACTATTTCAGGGAAGAGATGCTGCATCCCGAAATACATGAAGACAGGGGCAAGAATGGCTGCTCCGAAGGTTCCTCTGTTCAGGGCCCAGTGTAGGTTCTCCTCTCCACCAACGAAGAAGTATCCAATCATGGATGCTATTATTCCAGCTGCGCCTATGAAAAGGGGAAATACTACAGCGCCTGCAGCCTCCATGGTTATAGCTCCTATCGCCATCGTGGCCACGATCGCCTCGACGTATGACTCGAAAAGGTCCGCGCCCATTGCCGCTACGTCACCTACGTTGTCCCCGACGTTGTCCGCGACTACGCCCGGATTCCTTGGATCGTCCTCAGGGATATCCTCCTCCACCTTTCCCACAAGATCCGCTCCCATATCCGCAGTTTTCGTGTAAATTCCACCTCCGACGCGCGCGAACAGCGCTACTGAAGAAGCTCCGAATGCAAAGCCGAAAAGTATCTCGGGGTCAGGAAAGACGTAGTAGAAAACTGCTATACCCAAAAGACCGAAGCCTACGACAGACATTCCCATAACGGTTCCTGAGGAAAAAGCAATTCCCAATCCTTTCCCGAGGCTATCCTTCACTGCTTCTGATGTCCTGGAGTTGGAGCTTGTGGCTGTAGACATTCCTATAACTCCTGCAAGCGAGCTGAGGAAAGCTCCGAAGACGAAGGTAAGGGCAGTCTGTGGGTTTATAAAGTAGAAAAGGACAGAAGCTATCACAACAACAACCACGGACAGGTACTTGAACTCCTGTGTAAGAAACGTCCTCGCTCCTTCCTTTATGTGATCCGACATCTCCCTTGCCTTTTCAGGTCCCCGGTCCTTCTTCTTTATCCTCCAGGTCAAAATTACTGCGAAAATTAATGCTATGATAGAAGCAGTTACTGCTATCGTTACGTGCATAACCTGAACTAGTTTTCCGTTGTTTTTAAAATTTCTAACGAAACCACAAAGATATTTAAATTTTAGTATTAAATAGTAACAATATGTCAGAAAATGAACAACCTGAGGCTTCAAAGGAGGTATACGAAAAACTCCCCTGGGACAAAATAATGAGTGAAAGAAATGAAAATGAAGAAGGTCTGGAATCATTAGCACAAGGCTCATATAAATGGGATCAGGAAGTAGACAAACTTGCTTCAGAAAAGAAACCGGACAATGGTGATTATGAGGCACAGAATGGAACATCTTCTTCAACTGATTCAACTGAACAAAAGACTGTCGAAGTAATATATTCATTGCAGCCTGAGATAAAGGACACAGCAGATAAACTTGGTTTAAAATACAACAACGAGATGGACCTATTCTTGAGATGGGGCGAAAAAAGCTACGATGGGCAACTTTTAAGAAATGTTGCAAAAAAGGTCTACGGAAAAGAAAGGGGGGCATACAACTCATGGGACGAGATGGATAAAGCCGAAAAACATTCAGAGGTTATATCCCTGGGATTTAAGATGACAGATCCCGAATTTGAAGAAATTGCGGAATGTAGCAGTCTTACCGAAGCCTCAGAATTAATAGCCGAAGAAATCGAAAACAAGTACGAGGACAGTTACACGTCACAAACCATACAGAAAATACTCAGAGAAGAAGCGCCAGAAATACACAGAGATCTAATGGATCCTTCCTTCAAGAGGAAAATAAAAAATAAGGTAGACAAAGAGTTTTTGAAGGCCGTGGACCCGGCCACAAAATCACTGGAACCTCTTGTTAGAGAGAGTGAAGAACAATTTGCAGGAAGGTCCTATAACATGAATACAACCGAGGCCAGAAGCCGAAAGAAAGAAAGAAAGGAGATAGAAGAAGAAAACAAAGTACCAATTAACAAAGAAGTAGCTGCAACTGCTGCTAAAACAGAAGATGGATCAGAATACCTGGAAAGTATTAGTTCTTGATACCAAGGTTGGCTATTAAAAACCACGACTTCAATACATGTTCTGAGTAAGATGATCTGTTTTGGGATTGAAAGTACTGCTCACACCTTCGGAGTAGGGGTAATGGAAGACGAAGAAGTGCTTGCAAACGTCACTGATATGTACAAGCCTTCCGGAGGTGGGATACATCCAAGAGAAGCTGCGGAGCACCACACAGAAGTATGCGACGAAGTTTTAGAGGAAGCATTGACGGAAGCTGGAATAGAAAGAGAGGATATAGATCTCGTAGCTTTCTCCCGGGGCCCTGGACTTCCGCCTTGTCTGAGGACGGGAGCTGTATTTGCGCGGTCGTTGGCGCTTTCCTTGGACGTTCCTATAGTAGGTGTAAACCACTGTATAGCGCACATAGAAATAGGCAAGTTGAAGACAGAGGCAGAGGATCCTGTAACACTTTACGTCTCCGGAGGAAACACACAGGTTATAGCGCTCTCAGCAGGGAAGTACCGTGTCTTTGGTGAAGTTCTTGATACACCAGTAGGAAACGCTCTGGACAAGTTCGCGAGAAAGGCGGGTTTGGAGCATCCTGGTGGTCCAAAGGTGGAGAAGCATGCCAAAAAGGGTTCAAACTACATAGAGCTTCCATACACCGTCAAGGGAATGGACATGTCCTTTTCAGGACTCATGACCGAGGCCATGAGAAGACTGGAAGAAGAGGAAATGGAGGACGTATGCTACTCCTTACAGGAGACTATGTTTGCGATGCTGACGGAAGCTGTTGAGAGAGCTATGGCACATGCTGGTAAGGACGAGGTACTGCTTACTGGTGGCGTAGCAGCGAACAAAAGGTTACAGGAGATGTTGGATACTATGTGTGAAGAAAGGGAGGCAGATTTCTACACGGTTCCACATGACCTCGCGGGGGACAACGGCGCTATGATGGCATGGCTCGGAATTTTGAAGTACAGGAGCTCCGGTGATGATGAGCTTGGAGAAACAAACTTCATACAGAACTGGAGAACTGATGACGTAGAAGTGACATGGGACAAGTAAGCTTTATTAAGCGCAAACCATAATCCTTTTCCTGATGGCTATGTCTTTAGTAAGCTATCTGAAAAATCCTAGCCAAGCCGTAGAGGAACTCAAGCAAAAGACAGAACTCAAAACGATGCAGAACTCTCTAGTAATGGTATTTGTATCAGCAGTTCTGTTTGCAGTAAACAGCTATGTAGGCCTGAATCTCCTAGAAAACATGGGCCTGGAGATAACAGGACCAGAGCTTCTCGTTTCAGTGCTTGAAATGGGAACAGTGAACCTGGCCACAGGAAGCTTCTTCCTGATCTTCCTCGGAGGTCTTTTCTTCGGCTACCTTATGAAAGTCGTGTTGAATGTCCTCGGAGGAGAAGGTGACTACTGGGATGGTTTGACTACAATAGCGTATCCAGTTTTCTCAGTTAGCCTGGGCATACTTCTAGCAATGATATTCAGTTACGTGCCTACGGTAGGACCTGCACTGGCATTCATCTTTGTAGCAGTATTCTTCGCAATAGGATACTCGTCTATGTTTAGGCTAGCAAAGGAAATGTTCGATGTAGGAATGATAGAGGCCTTCATAGGCGTTACAGTTGTACTGGCTGTAGGTCTTGTTGCCATATACGGCGGTCTTCTGACGACGCCTGAAGGAGTAATGGCTGTAATACCATAGGCTAGCTAGGTACACGTAAGAGAGAAGGTCTCTGTTATTTGTGGGTTTAGTTCCGAGGTTTTCGAAAGATTTAAAAGTTTAGAACCTGAAAGAATGATATCTCTGGTGAACAGTATGGGAATGTACAAGGAAATAAAGGATAAATGGAAGGAGCCTGACGAAGAAGTCAAGAAGAGGCTGAAGAAATGGAGAGATGAAGATGCAGTAAAGAGAATAGAAAGACCCACGAGGCTTGATAAGGCGAGGGAACTTGGCTACAAATCAAAACAAGGTGTAACTGTAGCAAGAAGCCGTGTAAAGAAAGGGACAAGGAAAAGGCAGGAGGTATCAGGTGGAAGGAGAACTGCCAACTCCGGTTCAAAGGAACCTCGTAAAAAATCAAAGCAACAGGTAGCTGAGGAGAGGACTACAAAGAAGTTTCCAAACCTTCGCGTGCTTGACTCTTACTGGGTAGGCGAGGACGGCAAACACAAGTGGTTTGAGGTAATTCTCGTAGATCCCGAGCATCCAGCAATGAAGAAAGACAAAGACCTGAAGTGGATCACTAAGGAGAAAGAGAAGGACAGAAGCCTTAGATAGTTCTAATATTTTATCTCAAATCCTTCAATACCTTTTGATTGTTCTTCTTTCTGTTCAACTTCGTCAACCCTTGCAGGGTCTGGGCCGCTATAGCACCAGTCGACGATCTTCCTAACATTTTTCTCACTTCCTTCAAAAACAGCCTCGACCTTTCCGTCCGGAAGGTTTTTAACCCAGCCGTTCACACCAAGATCCCTTGCCTTTCTCCTTGTACTGGCTCTGAATGTCACTCCCTGAACCTTTCCTGATATGAAAAGGTGTTTTCTTGTTGCCATATATTTGTTTTTCAGAAAGCAGCTTAAATCCTTTACGCCAGGTTTATAAGATTGAAAGTCGAAGTTAAAGGGGGTAAGATGGACTTTTACGATCTCTATATACCTACAGAGAACGCACAGAAAGTCCTGGAAAGCGCTGAGGATATGAAGTTTGAGGGACTTGGAATAGCTCACAGATACAAGGATAGGGAAGGTCTGAGCAAGTATCTAAACGCTATGGACAAGCTAAGCAAGGAGAGCGATATCAAGCTTGTAAGGTCCTGTGTGATTGATGAAAAAAGCCCTGGAAGGATGAAGAAGGCTATCGGAAAGGTTAGACAGAAAGTGGATGTAGTAGCTGTTGACGGTGGAAACTTTGATATTAACAACGCAGCCGTGAGGGACAGGAGAGTTGATATATTACTTCACCCGGAGCATAAGAGGAAGGACGCTGGCATGGACCACAAAACTGTAAAGATAGCAGCCAAAAATGAGGTTGCGCTGGGGTTCGTGCTTCACGACCTGCACCAAACCTACGGAAAGGTCAGATCACACGTACTGAGACATATGAAGAAAAACTTCGAGCTGTGTGAAAGATACAGCACAAAGTTCTTGGTTACTTCGGGTGCTCACGACGTCTACGAACTAAGGGCTCCAAGAGACCTCGCTTCACTCCCGAAGGTTCTTGGAGTAAGCACATCAAAGGCAATAGATTCCGTAAGCTCAGTACCTAAAAGAATCGTAAAGGAGAATAGAAAGAAACTTGCTGGGGATATCAAAAAGGAAGGTGTAGAAGAGGTTTAATCCGAATCAAAATCCCTTCTCTCATCCAAATCTATCTTTATCTTCATACTTCTCTCGTCACCAAGCTCTTCAAAGAAAACGCTGACAGGCTGCTTAGGATTTATCTTTGCTTTTCCCTTCGAATAGCCAGGTATCTCTATGGACACCTTTCCGTTTCTAATCTGGGAAGCAAGCTCCTCCAAAAACCTGCTAAGCTCTATCCGTGAGAACTTGGACTCGACTTCATCCATAAAAATCTTAACTAATATATAAAATCAGGTGCAAATAAAGTTTATGGCGAAGCCGGAGACCCTTCCTTCCTCTTTGAGAGAGAAGAAAAGGTACATAGCCTTTGATATAGTTTCTGAGGACAAGGTAGAGTTCAGCGACCTGATAAATGCTCTCTGGAGCTCTATACTTGATCTGTTCGGCGAGGTAAATACAGGCGAAATAAATTTTTGGTTAATCAAGGATGCCTGGCAGGAACAAAGCCAAAGAGGATTAATAAAATGTGCTCACAACCACGTAAAGGATGTAAGGTTAGCATTGGTACTTATAGACCGGATAGGCGAATCAAAGGTTTCGATACGCTCTCTCGGTGTATCGGGCACGATGAAATCCGCAAGGAAAAAGTATTTCGGAGAAAGGGATCTGAGCAACTTTGAAGATTAATGAAAAGACTTAAAAGCGTAAGCGGGTAATTAAACTTAAGATTTCTGGGGTCATAAGCCACAGGGGTTTCATATGAACATATTCCTAACTGGAAAGCCGGGTTCAGGGAAGACTACGCTTCTGAAGGAGATAGTCGAAGATCTGGACGAGGAGTTCTGCGGCTTTACTACACCTGAGATAAGAGAAGACGGTGAAAGGACAGGATTCCACATTGAAGACATAAAAACTGGCGATAAGGGTGTTCTAGCTTCCGTGGATATAGAAAACGGACCCTCTGTAAGCAAGTACAAGGTAAATCTTGAAGCCCTGAAGATGTTCTCAGAAAAGGTTCTAGAGGATATGGGAGGAGGGGATTCTATAGCTATAGATGAGATAGGGGTTATGGAGCTTTACTCCGACAACTTTGAAGAAATGCTGGACAAGGCCATAGACTCTGAAAAACTACTGATCGCGACCCTTCATAGAAACCTCGTCGAAAGGTTCCAGGACAAAGGAAAGGTTATATGGGTCACGAGGAAGAGTAAAGACAAAATAAAGGATAAGGTTCTTGATATAATAGACAACTCTATAAGTTAAAGATTTAAAGAGAAAGGAAGTTTGGTTTGTACAATGAGCGACAAAACATCAAGTAGGAAGGACGACCACATAAGGATAACGAAGGAAGAGGACGTTGAGTCCTGTAATCCTGGATTTAAAGACGTGGTTCTTCAGCATGAAGCACTTCCTGAAATAGATAAAGAGGAAATAGACACTTGCTGTGAAATCTTTGGGAACAAGCTTCAGGCTCCGATTCTCATAGACTCGATAACAGGGGGAAGTAAAAGAGGTAAAAGGATAAACAGTGTCCTTGCCTCTGCTGCAGAAAAATGTGGAATAGGAATAGGCGTTGGAAGCCAGAGAGCAGCTCTGGAAGACGAAAGTCTTATCGAAACCTACTCTGTGGTGAGAGAAAAAGCGCCGTCTGCATTTGTATACGGTAATATAGGCGTTGCTCAGTTGAAGGAGTACGAAACGGAAGAAGTGGAAAGGGCTGTAGATATGATAGATGCAGACGCTATGGCTGTACATCTTAACTTCACTCAGGAGTCGATACAACCCGAGGGAGACACCAATGCGAAGAGCTGCCTCCAAGCAATAGAGAAGACCGTGGAAGAGCTCAGTGTGCCTGTGATTGCTAAAGAAACAGGCTGTGGAATTTCTCAGAAAACAGCCGAAAAGCTTAAGGAAGCAGGAGTTGATGCTATAAACGTTGGCGGGAGAGGAGGGACTTCCTGGCCCTATATCGAATCCTACAGAGCAAGAGCGGTGAACGAAGAAAGGAAGGGCAGAATGGGTGAACTCTTCAGAGACTGGGGAATTCCAACCGCTGCTTCAGTCGTAATGGCACGAAAGGCGCATAATTTCGTCATATCAAGTGGTGGTGTGAGAAACGGAGTTGATGTCGCAAAGTCCATAGCTTTAGGTGCTAGATGCTCTGCGGCCGCAGCACCGTTTTTGAAGGCTGCTCTTGAAGGTGAAGAAAAGGTTGTTGAAACAATAGAGGATATGGAAGAAGGTCTCAAGACCGCTATGTTTGTCACAGGCTCCGAGAACCTTGAGGGACTATCCGAAGCTAAGGTAAGGATAAGGGGTAAAACACGGAGCTATGTGAAAGGGTGCGGGTGTTAGACACAAAACGTTTAAAGGGTTACATGAATGACGAATATTTATAAGCAACAAGGGATATTCTCAATGTGATACTATGAAAATTAAGGGAACAGAAATCGATGACGAAAGGATGGAGAAGGCTGTAAAGGAGCTTAAAAAATGGCGTGAAAAGGTAAATAAAGAGCTTGAAGAGGAATTTGAACTCCATAAGAAGAGAGCTAAAAATATACATCCTGAAGGAGTCAAGGTAATAGACTACCTTGAAGACTACACTATGAGAGGCGGAAAGAGGGTCAGGCCCGCGTTAATAATAGCAGGATACAAGGCTGTCGGTGGCAAAGAGCCGGGAAAAATAGTTCCTGCCTCTCTTTCGATCGAGGCGCTTCAGTCTTATCTCCTTATCCACGACGATATAATGGACGAGGACGAGGTAAGAAGGGGCGATACAACTCTGCATAAGATGTACGAACAGTACCATGATAAAAAGTTCCCTGACGGAAGAGCGGAAAAGTTCGGAGAAAACATGGGAATAATCGTCGGTGATATAGCAAACTCCTTTGCTGTCGCACAGCTAATAAAGAGCGACTTCGACTGTGATACAAAGATGAAAGCACTGGAAAAGTTTGAGCAGATTCACAGGCATACTGGATACGGCCAGGTTCTCGATGTAACTTTCAACGAGAAGAGCTTGGAGGAGATCGACGAAGAGGACGTACTCACAGTCCACTATCTAAAGACTTCACAGTACACGATGGCAGGTCCGCTTGAACTTGGTGTGATCTTCGCCAGAGGAAACGAGGACCAGAGGAAAATTTTGAAGAAATACGGCGAGAAGGCAGGCAAAGCCTTCCAGATATACGATGATATGCTCGGTCTTTATGGCGACGAAGAAAAGCTTGGGAAACCAATAGCATCGGACCTAGAAGAGGGAAAGAAAACGCTTCTGATGGTAAAGGCCTACGAAAACGGAGATGAAGAGCAGAGAAAGAAGTTGAAAGAGGCTTTAGGGAAGAAAGATATAACTGAAGAAGAGGTAAAGGAAGTGCGAGATATAGTTAAGGAGACGGGGTCCTACGATTACTCCAGGGAAATGACTGTAAAGCTCGCCGAGGAAGCTAAGCAAGTTCTGGACGAAAGCAAGCTTGATCCAAAGATAGTGAAGTTCCTCGGAGGACTTGCAGATTATATAGTCACAAGAGAGGTCTAGTTCTCAAGAACTTATTAATAATCAGAAGAATTTACTTGGTTAGAGGATAGTATGGATAATAGCGAGTTCGACGTTACGCCCTGGGATGTAGAAGGAAACGTGGATTACAGGAAGCTTATAGAAAAGTTCGGAACGGAAAGGCTTACAGAAGAGCTGAAGCGGAGGATTTACGATAATGCTGAAAGCAGAAACCTGTACATAGATAGAGACTTCGTTTTTTCTCACCGCGACCTTGACAAAGTACTTGACGACCACGAGGACGGCGAAGAGTTTTTCCTTTACACTGGCGTCGGTCCCTCTGGTCCGATGCATATAGGACATATAATTTCCTTTAAGATGACAAAGTGGCTACAGGAAAACTTCGACGTAAACGTATATATACAGTTTCCTGACGACGAGAAGTTCTGGTCGAGAGACAGAAACTACGAGGAAGTGGAAAAATTCGCAAGAGATAACCTTAAAGATGTAGCTGCTGTGGGCTTCAATCCAGATAAAACATTCGTGTTTAAAAACACGGAATATATAGGAAATATGTACAAGGCAGCCACGAAGCTTGCCAAAAAGATAAACAACTCCGTCGTATCTGCAGTTTTCGGCTTCGGAAGTTCTACAAACATAGGGCTCAACTTCTATCCTGCTCTACAGATGGTACCGACGTTCTTTGAGGACAAAAGGTGTCTCATACCCGCCGGAATCGACCAGGACCCGTACTGGAGGGTACAGAGAGATATAGCTCCGAAGCTAAACAAACTCAAAGCAGCACAGATACACAACAAGCTTGTACCGGCTCTCACAGGACCAGAAGGTAAGATGTCGTCCTCAAAGCCAAAGGATGCAATAATGCTGGATGACGATCCCGAAGAAGTAAGGGAGAAGGTAATGGAGAGAGCCTACTCTGGTGGACAGGTCACAAAGGAAAAACACAGGGAGAAGGGAGCAGACCTCTCCGTGGATGTTTCTTACCAGTGGCTAAAGAACCTCTTCCTCGAAGATGGAGAGAGATTGGATGAAATAACTGAGAAATACAGCAAAGGTGAGATGCTAACTGGAGAGATAAAGGAGATACTCGTGGAAAAGATAAACGAATTTCTCAGTGAACACCAGAGAAGAAAGGAAGGGGAAGGTGAAGCTCTGAAGGAAAAGATGATGTACGACGGCGAACTTGCGGAAAAGATGTGGAACAGGAATATAGATCTTTAGTAAAAGGAAAGAAGGGGCGTTACAATGTTGAAAGCTTTTCTCGGGCAGATCGCTGTATTTATCACAAATATCTTAAAGGAGGGTGTAGAGTTTACCGAAGGTTTTGTAATTACCTACGGCCTCAGTGCGCTTATTGCAGCCTCACTGGCCAGGGGTTTCATGCTTTTCTGGGTCGCACCTGACGAGGCCGTGACCATTGCCTACGTTCTCTTCTACAGTGAAACAGTTTATCAGGTAGCAGGAATAGTGATAATCTCATCCATATGCATACTTATAGCCAACAGTCTGGTGTTTCTACTTTTTCGATGGCTTGGTGAAAAGTTGATAAGTGAAGAGAGAAAGGCAGGTAAGATATATAGATTCCTCAACTGGGCCTTCGATAGGAACGGAAAGTTTTCTATACTCCTGTTCAGGATGACACCTTTGATAGGGGGCGATTGGGTAGCGATATTTTCGGGTATAACAGACATGCACTTCAAGGACTATTTTATATATTCATTGGTTGGAATCCTCTTTTACGAGGCCCTTGTAGGATTCGGAGCCTACTACGGATTGAAAATGGGAATGCTCTACGAGATGGAAATACCTTTCCTCCGGTTCTTCATAGACTGGCTGGAAACAGCTCTCGCCTAAAACAAAGAACTCGATCTTCCAAATATCATTTCTTTATGTACTCTTCCACTTTCCTCATAACCTTCTCTCTTATCTCATCTAGGTCCTTTTCTGTATCAGCCTCGAAACGTATAGAAACCTTATCCTCCGTTCCAGAAGGCCTCACAAGAGCCCAACCACCGTCAAAGTATATCTTGGCGCCGTCCTTCTCAACAATTTTTTTATCAGAGAAATCCTTCTTCAGCTTCCCAGGAACCTCTTCCTTGTTGTTGCAAGCAAGCCTTAACTCGGGGGAAGACTGGTAGGTGGGAAGTTTATCGACGAGCTCTGACAGCTTTCCTTTACTATCCATAATCTCAAGGAGCTTGGTTGCAGCGTAATAAGGATCATCGTAGTAGTCATTGTCCTTGAAGAAGAAATGTCCCGTGTATTCACCACCTAGTTCTGCTTCCCTCTTTATCATTTCCCTCTTTATGTAGCTCATACCAACCCTAAAGGGTATGTCTCGCGCGCCCACCTCCTCTACCATATCTTCTACAAGCTTCGAGGACTTAACATCATGTATAACTGTATCACCCTGGTTTATGAGGTTCTTAACGAAAAGCGCAAGAAGGACGTCGTTATCAACCCTGTCACCTTTCTCGTCTATGAAAACACCTCTATCACCGTCACCGTCAAAGGCAACGCCAAGATCAGCTCCTTCTTCGACCACCATTTCACCCAGTTCACCAACATTTTCCACGGGGTCAGGACCACGCGCAGGAAACTCTCCATCGACTTCCGAATTTACCGTTACAACCTCACAGCCTATGGACTTGAATATATCCTCAGCAAACAGTGCGGATGAACCGTTTCCAGGATCTACAACCACTTTGAAACTTTTATCGATACTGGCAGAAGAGGAAATCTTGTCAACAAAATCTTGTAGAACATCCCTTTGTATCACCTGACCACGAGGCTTGCTCTCAAACTCTGATTTATGAATTTCCTCCATCTTCTTTATACCGGCCTCGTAAACGAGATCCAGACCCAGCTTTCCACAGAACCTTATTCCGTTGTCCCCTTTGGGATTGTGGGAAGCGGTTACCATAGCGCCGCCAGCCAGGTTATCCTCCACGACCTCGTAGTAGAGAACTGAGGTTGCAGTGGTTCCTATATCTACAACGTCACAGCCCTGATCCACAAGCCCTTCGATCACAGCATTGGCTATCTGAGGTGAACTGTTCCTAGCGTCTCTTCCTACAGCCACCTTCTTTCCTGAAAGATCCTTGACCTTTACAAAGGCCTTTGCTATCTTCTTTGCCTTCTCTTCGTTGAATTTGTCTGGGTAAGAACCACGAACATCGTACTTTCGAAAAATGGACATATTCAACCTTCCCTCTTCTTCAATAATATATTAATCTGAGAGTATTCTTCTTGAAATTTCTTCGGCATCGAACTTCTCAAGGTCCTCGTACTCCTGGCCAACGCCTATGTAAAATATAGGTTTATCCAAAGACCGTGCAACTGAAAGTGAAGCACCTCCTTTCTCGTTAACGTCCATCTTTGTAAGAACTACACCATCGATGCCAACGGACTCCGAAAACTCCTCTGCCTGCTCAACCGCATCGTTCCCTGTCAATGAATCAATAACAAGTACCTTCCAGTCAGGGTCGTTTACCCTACATATCTTTTCCAGTTCATCCATAAGGTTCGCGTCGGAATGTGACCTTCCGGCAGTGTCGGCAAGCACAGCACCCTTGCCTTCTGTCTCTGCATGTTCCACAGCATCATATATAACCGCGGCTGCATCCGAACCGTAGTCATGTTTTATCACCTTCAGATCTAGCTTCTCGCCGTGTTTATCGAGCTGTTCTATTGATGCAGCACGGTACGTGTCTCCGGCTGCGAGAACAGGCTCTACACCTTCCTTCTTCAGCATGCTTGCAAATTTTACTAAAGTGCTTGTCTTACCTGAGCCGTTGAATCCTAAAAAGAGGACAAGGGAGGTTCCTTCCTCTTCTTTGACCCTTTCCACGAGATCAGGCGTCTCATGGGCAAGTATATCCTTTACCGTATATCTAAAGCTTTCCTTTATTGTTTGCCTTATTTTTGTCCTTTTGACTTCCTGGCCTGAAAGCTTCTGTCTGAGGTCATCACATATCAGTTCAGCTACGTTGAGAGCTACGTCTGACTCGATCAAAGAAACTTTGAGCTCTTCAAGAACCTCGTCCAGATCCTTTTCAGAAATTTCTCTATCGGTAATCTTCTTGCCTGCTTTACTTATAGCGTTGTCAACCTTCTCCCTAAACTTAGAAAACATCTTACCAGCGGTTAAGGTTATTCGGAGCTCCTTATTAAAGCTTGCTCTACTCTGCCCAGTTCCGGTCCTGTGGTATCCTCACTGACCAGAACACCATTGGAGCTAGCAACTACGCCTGCTCCGACAAATGGAACTCCAAAGCCCACGGTACCTATACCACACTCTAAACCAAAGACCTCTTCCAAAAACTCGATCTCCTCCTCCGAAGCGTCTCTGTGGCATAGAAGGCCCTTGTTTGTAACTACCGAGCTGCTTCCAAGGAGGTCCTTGCCTGCTATCTTCCCTGTCTTCACAGGAACCTGAAAAAGCTCTTCAATCTCCCCTTTCACGTCGCTGAGCCTTTCAGAAACAACACATGCTTTATCGTTTACCATAATAAGGTTTCCAAGGGCTGTAGCGTTAACCTTCAAAACCTTCCACTCAATCCCTGCCTCTTCAAAGGCCTTCTTTTCCCTTTCCTCAACGTTCCTTGGGAGAACCACGCCCTTTGAGTTAGCAGAACAAAAGATACCAGGCATGGTTGAGCCAGCCACAGGCGTCTTGATGATTTCAACTCCCAGAACCTCTTCAACTGCTTCGTAACATCTTTCTGAAAGACCTGGGTTCATTATACAGAAGTCTTCCGAGGTCTCTGCATGTAGCCCTATATTTGAGTCTCCGTCGAAGTTTATCCTCTTTATATTGGTCATAGTATCAAGAAAGGTCAGTCCATCTGGCTTTCAATAAACTCCTTCATGCCCTTCCTATTCTTGTTCTCTTCTTCCAACTCCAGAAGGAGTTCGAAGTCCGGATTTTCCAGATCATCTATAGATTCCTTCGCTTCGCCTATAGTTCCACCTAAAATATCCTCATACCTTTCCTTCTCCTGCTCGTCTACTTTCTCATGTAACTGTGATTGATGGATTGAAAGACCTCTCTTTGTCTCAAACTCCCTTCCGCATTCATCACAGATGTACAGTTCCTCTTCTTCCTCTTCCTCTTCCTCTACTTCTTCCTCTTCTTCTTCATGCGCACGTGAGCGGTGCACTTCAAGTCCTTGTTCCGTGGAGAAGGTCTTACCACACTCTTCACATTCAAACTCTTCCTCTAAAGGAAGTTCCTTTTCGGGTGGCTGGACTAAGACGTACTCACCAGCATCTACGAGCCTTATTCTTATGGAGGAAGGTGGCTTCTGGGCTCCTCTTTTCCATATTCTATCATTAAGGTCCTGATCGAGCTTGATATCTTTATCCGTCTGCTTCATAGCAAATTTCTTAATCTCACGCACAGCCCTTGCTGCGCGGTTTCTTCTCTCCACTTTCTTCACATCTAACGGAACGGAAAAGACGTTCTCTTCCATAGAAATCAGTCTCTCCAATGTTTGTCCTTGTTCACTCTAATCCTTCTCGTTCTGCTCCTTTTCATTCCGTACTTCTTTATGGATGCCCATACAGGAGCATCAGAGAGGTTGTCCTTCTTGATTAGCTTCCTCTTTTTCCCTTTCGTTTTTCTCGAAGACATATTATCTCCTCTTTATATTCCAATCTTGTTCGGTTTCGTTCTTTATGGACTTCAGTATCTTTTTAAGCTTTTCCTCGTCTATCTTCTCCCTAACCTGGCCTGACTGGCTCAGCTGGACAAGGTAGGTTTCAAGCTGCTGTGCAACTGCTTCGTCTGCGAGCTTTACTCTGTTAAGCCTCTCCCTCGCGTCCTTGGTCATTATCTTCCTCAGTGCCTGCTTCTTCTGCTGCTCGAGTTTCTTCTCCATGTCCTCTCGCTGATTCGCTGCTTCTTCGCTCTCCTGCATCTCCTTCTTCTTCTGTTCCTTTATCTTTTTGATCTCATCTTCGTCCATCCTATCCTTCCTTTATCTGTTTCGCAATACCGTCCAGGAAGGACTGTCCTTCTGGGGTCATCTTTCTGCCTTCGCCTTCCTCTTTTTCAACGAAGCCAGCCTCTTCAAGTTGCTGAAGTGCCGTTCTTATAATCTTACCTCCAGCAGGCCTTGAATGGTCGGGTTTATGACCTCTATCTCTTCTGTCGCTGTACTCTCTCCTCAGCCTGTTAACTCCCATAGGACCCTTAACGTAAAGTTTTCTCAGGAGGGAAGCGCTACGCATATACCACCAGTCGTCCTGTTGTGGAGGCCTTTCCTTTGCAGCGGAAGTTTTAACGAACTCGCTCCACTCCGGCTGCTCTACTTCTTCCTTCCCCTTCAACTCATCTGCAACAGCTTCTATAAGCTGGTTGGGTCTTACATCGTAAACTGTAACCATAATCTGAAAACCTCGTTTGAATTTGGAAGCCTCGCTTCCAAAATTCCACTGACTTTAATTCAACGTTAAGGTTTTTAAAGCTTAAACTATCCCTCGTAGGGATACCTCTTCACGTAGCCACACTCCTCACACTTCCACTTCACCGTCTTCTCGTCGCTGTCCACTTGTGTTTTACAGTTAACGCCAGGCTTTATGTAGCTGTGGCACTCCTCACAGAACTTCCTGTTTAGCTCCTTCGGAATCTTCACCCGGTAGCGCATCGCGATCTTTCTGGCAAGCTCTACGTAGCGATTCGCCCTGTCCTTTCTCTCCGTAAAGGCCTCCTCCGCCTCCTCGAACAGTATCTCTATCCTTTCCCTCGCTATCTTTTTCTGCCAGTCCGGCTTCATGTAGTCCACATTTCATTCTTCAAGTTTATATATCCGGAGCACGGTTCACTAACCACTGAACTCCCTGCTACCGTACCTCTTCGAAAGAAATCTCGTGTACAATGTCTCCAAAACGCCGAAGGCCATCAAAGCCAGAGCTATCTGACCCCACTCTCCAAGACCCAGAGTAACTGCACCAAAGTATTTCGAGAGGGGAGTGTAAAGAACCAGAAGATGTGACAGTGACGCAGCTGCTATACCAACGAGAAGGTACTTGTTCTCCCAAAGTGTCAACCCGTAGTCCCTTCTTATTATGTGAAACATCATGATCTCGAAAAATGCAAGTGCTATGAACAACATGGTCTGTGCGAGAGCAAAGTTCCTTATATGAATGAAGAACAGTGGGAGCATTATGAGAGCCGCCAATGGTCCAGTAACCAGTATCATGGCAAGGACTTTTTTATCTATTATAGACTCGTCCCTGCCTCTGGGCTCCCTCTTCATTATTCCCTCTACTTTCGGGTCCTCACCAAGAGCCATTGCAGGCGGTCCGTCGCTTGCGAAGTTCACCCACAGGATCATGACAGCCGTAAGAACTACAGGATTTGGACCTGTGAAGTACTGATGGAAGAATAGGCCACCAATTACCGTACCAAAAAACACAAAGGATACTTCACCTGAGTTCGTCGACAGGAGCTGGTTGGTAACCTTCCTTATATTGTCAAATATATGTCTCCCCTCAGATATGGCGTCACGTATCGTTACGAAGTTGTCGTCCTGGAGTATCATATCGCTGCTTTTTTTCGCCACGTCCGTTCCTCTTATACCCATTGCTATTCCCACGTCCGAATCCTTCAATGCAGGTGCATCGTTCACGCCGTCACCGGTCATAGCCACGTTGAAGTTCTGATACTGAAGGGAATCAAGTATCCTTACCTTGTGGTGAGGCGAAACTCTGGCAAATATCTCTACCTCCCTCACCTTGTCCCTCAGCTCGCCGTCGCCTATGTCCTCCAGTTCATTTCCTGTTATCGCCTTTTCCGGATCGAACCCTAGCTCCTTCCCCACGGCTTTGGCCGTTTCTACATTATCGCCTGTTGCCATGACCACGTTTATCCCCGCTTCTCTGCACTCCTTCACGGCCTCCTCCACTTCCTTTCTTGGTGGATCTATCATACCTTGCAGGCCCAAAAATACCATACCACTCTCTATTTCCTCGTCCTCGAGACTCTCGTGCTTCAGCTTTCTTCTCGCAGAAGCAAGAACACGAAGCGCTTCTCCTGCAAACTCGTGGTTCTTTTCCACTAGCTCCTTCCTTTTCTCCTCTGTGAGCTCCTTTACTTCCCCATCCTCCAGAATTCGGTCACACCTTTCCAGAACAACCTCAGGGGCGCCCTTCATATAGGCCGTCATGTCCTCAGTAACAACGGTCATCCTTTTTCTATGGGAAGAAAAGGGTACACTTCTTCTTCTTTCCTTGTCCTTTTCCAGACCTGCTTTAATCCCTGATACAAGAAGAGCTACCTCCGTCGGGCTCCCATGGAAGTCCTTGTCGGATTTCTCACCTGCTGGCTCTGCATTGTTGCAGTATACACCGCACTCGAGAAGTGGCCTCAGACTATCGGCCTCGACGACCTTATCGCCCTTCAAGAACCTCCCCTCTGTTTCAGTTCCTCTTCCTGTAACATCGTACTCTTCGCCCTGGAAGTACAGTTTCTCAACGGTCATGGTCCCCTCTGTAAGCGTACCTGTTTTGTCCGTGACAATATAGTTCACTGAGCCGAGAGCCTCTACAACAGGAAGCCTTCTCACCAAAGCATCCTTGTCGAGCATCTTCCTTGAGCCAAGAGCCATAGTAAATGTAACTATAGCAGGAAGGGACTCCGGAATCGCGGCGACAGCCAGGCTTATGGTCATGAGAAATATAGTTATGGGTGTAGCCTCTGTCAGGAGAAACTGGAAGAGAGCGACCATCAACACTATGCCTATTACTATGTAACCGATCTTCCTGCCCATCTCGTCAACCTCCACCTGGAACGGCGTCTCCCTTTCCTCGACCTCCTTCAGCTCCTTCGCTATACTTCCCAGTTCCGTGTCCATTCCGGTCTCTACAACCACCGCCTTCCCTCGCCCCTTGACAACGTGCGTGTTCTTGAAGACCATATTCTTCCTGTCAGCAACTGGAATGTCCCCATCCAAAACACAGAGCTCCTTGGAAACGTTGACGCTCTCGCCTGTGAGCGCGGACTCGTCCGTGGCCAGGGACTCCACCTCTATAAGCCTCGCATCCGCAGGAACAGCGTCACCCTGCTCCAGCTGCACAACGTCGCCCGGAACCACCTGCTCCGATTCGATCTCTACCCTTTGTCCGTCCCTTATCACGCTGGTCTTCGACGAGGCCATTTCCTTCAACGCCTCTATGGACTTCTCCGCCCTGTAGTCCTGGTAGAAGCCAAACAGACCATTGGCCAGAAGTATTACAAATATTATTATGGACTCCATATACCGTGGCTCGTGTCCCGGAAGAAAGCCAACGAACACTGAAAGGAAGGCCGCGGCCATCAGAAGGTATATGAGGTTGTCGTCGAACTGATCCAGAAGGATGTGAAGAGCCGAAGTGGACTGATCGCTCTTGATTTTGTTCTCTCCTTCCTCCTCCAGCCTCTTCTCCGCCTCCCCCTCGCTCAATCCCTCCTCCGACGTTCCAAGCTCCGAGAAAACTTCCTCCAGGATCTTGTCGTACCAGGACATCTATGGATAATTTTAACTTGTGGGTTAAAAAATCACAGCAAACATCAGTCCAAAAATACTTTAAGCCCAGAATCATTGTGATAACTAATGGACAGGACACACAAGGTCGAGTACTTTGCTATGTTTTTGGTAGCCTCAGTAGTGATTACGGTGAGTTTTTTCCAAGGACTGAGCTTCAGGGGTGTAGCTTTCAGTTTTTTCTACATCACAGGCCGTGTTGTTATGTTAGATGCTGTTTACTCAACACTGGTATTTTCAACCATAACTCTTTTTCTAACAGCCTTTCTCGTGAAGGAGGTCTACTCCAGAAAACCCATCCCCCATGTAACCAGCGGCCCTGGGGTCGCTGCTATTGTGCCAGCATATAAGGATGCAGAGGTTCTTGGTGATACCATCTCGAGCCTTATGGACTCTAACTACAAGGACCTAGATGTATATGCCGTCTGTGAACCAGATGACAAAGAAACCATAGAGAAAGCAGAAAAACTGCCCTGTGAAGTCCTTATGAATAAGAATCCAGGTTCAAAGGCAGAGGCCTTGAATACCGCATTCAAATCTATCGAAACCGACTATTACGCGCTTTTCGATGCAGATGAACTCGTAGACCCCGACTTTATACCCAACGCCGTTGGATACCTGGAAGAAGGCTACGAGGCATTCCAGGGAAGGAGAATACCTTTAACAGGTGGTTGGGTCGAAAACCTAGCTTACTGTGAAAGGGCAATGAACCGAAATTTCTCGAAACTTATGGAAATAGTAGGATTCCGCTATGTCAAAAGTTCATCCACTATAATCACAAAAGATGTCTGGAAAAGGGTCGGAGGTTACGACGATATGATAACAGAAGATGTAGACTTCTCTCATAAATGCTACAGGGAGAAGGTAAAAACCAAGACCGATAAAAGATTAACAAATTCAATGGAAGCACCACACTGTTTCAAGGACTTCTTGGGCCAGAGAAAAAGATGGGCCATTGGAGAAGTGGAGATAATTTCCAAGGCACTTCACAGAAATTACAAGACCAATAAGGACCTGAGGGCTTTGACATCAACCGCACTTATAATACTCGCGGTATTTGCACCTCTTTTCCTCATAGGACTTATGGCGAAGATAACATCTCTTGTAATACTGAGCATAGAACCTTTCTATTTTTTACCGATAGTTGCTGCGGCAGTCCCAACTTTATCGCTTTCATACAGAGACAAAGAAAAAGCGGGCTTCATAGGGTTTTACTCATTATTGAGTTTCTTTGGAGGAGTAATTACGGCCCTTTTAGGAATCAAGGCCGTCTTCGAATATCTAATAAGCCACACCGGTGAATGGTACAGGATTGAAAAACAGGGAAACCTATCTGAAGAATAACAGAAAGGAATGCGGCCGCCGGGATTTGAACCCGGGTTGCGAGCTGGCTCCGGACTACGCGCCCGAAAGTGATTTACCGGACGTGCCCATGGAAGGCTCGAGTCCTAGCCACTAGACCACGGCCGCACGGATACCGACATGGGCTTCAGTCAACGTACGTTAGTTCGTTCAGTAGCCTCCTCTCTTCATCCCTTTCCATTGCTCGGCAGCACTTTTATTTCTTTCGTCTTCCTTTTCTTCTTCGTCTTCTTCCTCCTCTCCTTTCTGTTCTTCTACTTCCTCTTCGTCATCCGGAATGCTTGCTGAGCGCTTTGCTATCTTCGGTCTCTGCTTAGGAGGTTTTCCACCACCAACCTCTGCATTCTTTATAGAGTCCTGAACCTCCTGGAACATTTCTTCGTTCTGTAGCTCCTGGTTTTTAGGGAAAATAGCTCCTGTGGGCGTTCCTGCGTTCTCGTCGTCCGTAAACCTCGGGAATATCTGTATGTATGCGTGCGGAACCATCTGTCCTCCTGCCTCCTTCACGTTCATCGTCACTGAGACGCCGTCCGCTTCCAGTCCCTCCATAACTTTATGCATCGTTTCCCTGAGAAGTCCCATGGCTTCCTGCCACTCCTTTTCCGTAAGCTCCAACAGGCTCTCCTTATGGTCCTTGGGGACTATGTTCGTCTGACCCTTTGCCCTTGGTTCCGGGTACTCTAGCCAGGCGTAGAAGTTCTCCGTCTCTCCTACGACCCAGAGGTCATTGGGCTTGTTGTTTATGAAATGGCAAAATGGACACTGTTGCGGCATATTAGCATATTTAAATAGGAGCTAAATAAAGTTATGGATTAAGGAGCTCCAACACCCCCGCCGATAATCATGCTCGATATAGCCGTAACGGAAGGTCTGTTCATAACCTGGGACTTCGTGGTTCTGATAGTCGCCGCAACAGCCCTGGGTTTTCTCGCACACAAGACCTACCAGCCAAACCTGATTGCGTACCTAGTCGCGGGAATATTTCTCGGCCCTGTCTTTCTAGGAGTGGTATCAGAGGGCAGTCTCATAGAGCTGGTTTCGGAAATAGGTCTGGCGCTCCTGCTCTTCCTTCTTGGACTGGAACTCAAGTTTGAATCAATAAAGAACGTGCTGAAGCCCGTACTGAGGATCGGAACTCTGCAGATATCCATACAGGCTGTTTTCTCCGCCTTCCTGGCGTACTTCCTGGGCTTCAGAGGCGTTGAAATACTCGTAATAAGTCTGGCTACAATCTACGCCTCCACTGCCGTAGTAGTAAAAACGCTCGTCGACAAAGGAGAGGCAGCCACTCTTCCAGGTAAGATAGACGTCGGAGTCCTTTTAATTCAGGATATATTTGTGGTTGTGGTTCTCACGCTTCTATCCTCTCCAAACCTCAGTGGCCCTGTACCGATAGCTCTGAACTTCTTCAAGGTCATGGGAATCCTCGTTGTGTTTTCAGCCTTCTCATATACCGTATCCAGATACCTTGTACCGAAGATAGTCGAGGAAATAGGGAAAAACAAACATATCCTATTGATAAACGGCGCTGCCTGGGCCTTTCTTTTCATAGCTGTCTCCAGCTACCTTAACGTCTCCATAGAGGTCGGGGCGTTCATAGCAGGACTTGGACTCGCACAGACACCGTTCAGCGACGAGATGAAAGAACAGATGAGACCTCTGACAGACTTCTTTATAGTCCTCTTTTTCACCTCTATAGGCCTGCAGTTGACAAGAGAAAGTCTTCTTGCGTACTGGAAGGAAGCGCTTATATCTTCTGCTGTACTGATGCCCGCAAGCTTCCTTGTAATGTTCTGGCTGATAGACAGAGAAAAGTTCTCGGTGGAAACGTCTTTCAAGGGAAGTATAAACATGACCCAGTGCAGCGAGTTCGCTCTGGTGGTCGGCGCTGTGTCCGTGAGCTCCGGCCTGGTGGGGGAAGGTATACTTGGATACCTGAGCCTCACGGTCGTAATCACGATGGCCGTTTCCGCGTACCTCATAAAGTTCAACGATCAGCTGTACCGGAGACTCAAGCCTTACACGGAGTTCCTCGAGTCGGAAGAGAAAAAGGACGTTGAGATGAAGACCATGGAAAACCACGCGATAATCGTGGGGTACAACGAGATAACCAGGCGCCTGGTTCCCGTGCTGAAGGAGAGGTACGGAGACGTCATTGTTATAGACAAGAATCCTGAGTACGTCGAGCTCTTGAGAGAGTCGGAGGCTGAGTTCGTGTTCGGGGATCTGAGACATGGTGAGATGAGGAAGTCCGTCGGACTTGAAAGGGCGGGTATAATCGTGAGTCTAGCTGTTGATGAAGCTGCGAACAGGAGGATTATAGACGGAAGTAAAAGAGGCGCGCTCGTATTCCTCAGGGCGAAGGACAGGGAAGAGGCAGCGGAGCTTTACGATCTTGGCGCTGACTTCGTAATAATCAAAAGGATGCTATCGGCGGAGAAGATGACTGAGTACATAGAGGCGTTCCTCGAAGACACGGACACGTTCGACGATATGATAGAAGGCGACAAACAGATAATAGACTGGGAGGCGAGACTATGATAGGAGTCATATATACGTTTGCTGCTGTGTTTGTGCTTTCGGCAGTCCTCCTTTTCATATTCCACAAAACGTTTAAGCTAACGATACCTGCCTACATAGCGGCAGGAATAATCGGTGGGTTTTTCCTACCACAGGAAGGACTTCTTGAGCTTCTGAAATGGGGGATAGCCTTCGTGGTATTCATATTCGGTGCGAAGATGGAACCCGACAAGCTCAAACGCGGCATAGGAGGAAGCCTTTTCAGTGTGGGCGTACAGGTAACGGGGCTGGGCCTCGGATTCTTCGGTGCCTTCTACCTGGCAGGTTTTGGAGCCCTGAACTCAATATACATAAGCGCAGCCATAGTATTCAGCTCCTCCTTAACCGGGACGGAACTCTCAGAGAAGTACGCGACCATAGAGCTCCTGTATGCCAGGCTGGCCGAGGCGACGGACGTCGTGCATGATATCCTAGCAGTTGTCCTGATACTTTTCCTGAGTCCTGTTCTCTTCGATGTCGGCTCAGGCTACGCACTGGCCGTGGGTGGCGTTATGCTCTTGCTTTCCCTTGTTGTGAGAAGCTTCCTCTTCCCGTGGCTCTTCGAACTGTCCGATTCCTCGGAAGAGCTAATGCTACTTTCAGGGATATCGATGCTCGCCGTGATGACAGCGATCTCCGAGTTCGCCGGGATCTCGATAGTCGTGGGCGCTTTCTTTGCGGGCCTCGCCTTCTCCAAGTTCCCCTACAACATAGAGCTGGTAGAGAGCATGGAGTCCCTCAAGGACTTCTTTGCAGCGATATTCTTCTTCTCATTGGGTGCTCTGGTCACGGTACCGAGCGCGCCCTCGCTAGGAATAGCAGTCACGATAATAGCCGTCACCGTGCTAGTGAAGCCTCTTCTCACTGCGCTATCGCTCATGCACTACGGATACGATAAGAGGACCGCCTATCGCTGCGCGCTGACACTGGACCAGGTGAGCGAGTTCGTGCTTATAATAGCTGTACAGGCCTACCTGGTCGGGGCGATAGCCACACCGGTTTTCCAGGGGATAATACTCGCCACAACCGTGACCATGATAACCACGGCCTACACGGACAACTACTCTGATAAGATAAAGGATGTACTATGCGACAGACTTCCGTTCGAGACACCAGAGAGGATACAGAGATACCACACACAGATAAGCACAAAGCTGGAGGACCACATAATACTCGTAGGCTACGACGCACAGGGAAGAGAGATCGGCGAGTATTTACAGGAAAAGGACGAAGAATTTGTGGTTATAGAGCTCAACCCTGAGATGCTTGAGTCCGGGGATGGACTGAAGAACTACGTGTTTAAGAGTGCGATGAACGACGAATCATGGGAACTTGCCAACTACAAGGACGCGAAGCTGATAGTCTCAACACCTCCACAGAAAAACATATCCGAGAAGGTCCTTTCACTGGACACGGACGCGAAGAAGGTTGTCCGGTCAAACAGGTTTGATGAGGCAAACAGGTTCCTGGAGGAAGGCGCAGACTATGTAATGATTCCAGATCTGCTGGCTTCAGAACAGCTCATCGACTACATAGAAGAAATGGTTTATGGTGGTAAAGAGGCCGCCAAGAGGCTTAGGTCAGGACTTCTCGAGGAACTGAATGAGGAAGTTGAAGGATTTGAATAAAGTATGGGGCCACCCGGATTTGAACCGGGGCATGCGGATGTCACCTTGGCATATAGCCATACATCCAACTTTCTGTCATCCCAGGAAACCTTTATCTGAACCTGGTCAAAACTCCAAAAATCTGGAGTCCGCCGTCCTAGGCCTGACTGGACCATGGCCCCCTTGTCTACTCTTTAAGCTCTTTGAGTGCTTCTATAATCTCATCGAGAACCTCATCGTCGTCCGGAATCGAGAAGTTCTTCTTCCAAACCCTTTCACCGTCGTCACCGAAAAAGCCACGTGAAAGAGACAGGAATACGTTCTCGCCGTCTTCTGAAACGGCCTTCTTCCTTGCGACCTGGATAAAGTCGTTGTTTCCGAACTCAACTTCGGTTCCTTCCAGTGTTTCGAAATCTACCATATCAATCCCGTAGTCAATTTATCATTTTAGTTTAAAACATTTTCGGAGAATTGGGGGCTCACTAGCTACCCTTATCCTCATCCCTGGAAGCAGAGCCTCCAAGTCGGAATGGGGCGGTGTGCTCATTGCCCGCATAGTTCTTTCTCGTGAAAACTTATAAGCCTGTGTTACATTCAGGAAAGTTTTTAAATCAAACTAACCAAACCACTTATGTTATGTCGGAGAAGGGAACGAAGTGGGTCGAAGAGGAGGATGGTGTTTACTGGCCTTCTGAACAAATGAAGAACAAGGCGCACGTCTCCGATCCAGAGATATACGAAAGGGCGAAGGAAGATCCAAAGAAGTTCTGGGCGGACAAAGCAAAGGAGCTAATAGACTGGTTCGACGAAGACTGGGACTACATCCAGAAATGGGAGCCTCCCTTCTTTAAGTGGTTTGAAGGTGCCAAGACCAACCTGGCCTACAACTGCGTGGACAGACACGTTGAAGACAAGGAAGAAAAGGCAGCGATAGTTTGGGAGCCGGAGCCCACGGACGAAGAGAAGAGAGTTCTCACGTACGGCGATCTTCACGAAGAGGTACAGGGGTTCGCCAACGTTCTGAAAGAATTAGGCGTGGAAAAGGGCGACGCAGTTACGTTCTGGATGCCTATGATACCTGAAACCGCCGTAGCCGCGCTGGCCTGCCAGAGGATAGGCGCCTGGCACTCTATAGTCTACACTGCTTTCTCACCAGAGGCAGTGAGGAAACGTATGGAAGACGCCGGTTCGAATGTACTTATAACTGCAGACGGTTTCTACAGGCGCGGAAAGGTGATGGAACTTAAGGATAAGATAAACGAGGCCCTGGACGACGTGGGTGCGGAGAGCTGTCTGGTCGTGGATCGCGCAGGATCCGATCCTGATATGGTCGAGGGGAGAGACCACTTCCTCAAAGATATGAAGGAAGAGGTCGAAGGGAAATGCGAGGTCGAAGAACTGGACGCCGAGGACACGGGATTTCTACTTTACACCTCAGGGACTACGGGCAAGCCGAAGGGCGTAAAACACTCCGTGGGAGGCTATCTTGTACAGGCAGCTCTGACTATGAAATGGGTATTTGACTTCCATGAAGACGATCTATTCTTCTCGACAGCTGATATAGGCTGGATAACCGGGCATACATATACGCTTTACGGGCCTTTATTACACGGCGGAACAACCCTATGGTACGAAGGTTCGCCTGACTACCCGAACCTGGAGAGATGGTGGGAGATAATCGAAGAGAACGGAGCCACGCAGTTCTACACCGCACCTACAGCTCTACGTATGTTGATAAAGAAGGGGAGGGACCTGCCTGACAAACACGACCTCTCTTCCCTCCGAGTACTGGGTTCCGTGGGCGAGCCAATAGACCCCGAGACCTGGAACTGGTACTTCGAGAAGGTAGGTGGAGGGAGATGTCCGATAGTGGACACCTACTGGCAGACCGAAACGGGTGGGATCCTTCTCACCTCACTCCCAGGAATAGGACCGTTTGTTCCGGGTGTTGCAGGAGTTCCCTTGCCTCCCGTAAACTACGATATCCTTGATAAGAAGGGTGGTCCCACGGACAAAGGAGCAGTTGTGATAAAGGAGCCATTTTCCCCTGGTATGCTGAGGGGTGTCTACAAGAATCCTGACAAATACAGGGAGGAGTACTGGAACAGATACAACGATAAAATATACTTTTCTGGTGACGAGGGCGTGAGGACAGACCATGGGATCGGTGGACAGGATCTATTGAAGATCGTAGGAAGGATGGACGATCTCCTGGAGGTCGCAGGACACCGACTAGGGACCGCGGAAATAGAGGACGCTGTCCAGGAAGTCGAAGAGGTAGCAGAGGTCGCCGTGGTAGGAGAGCCGCACGAAGTAAAGGGGGAGGTTCCAGCGTTATTCACTATTCTAGTCGAAGATGCCGAACCGTCAGACGGGCTGAAAAAGAAAATAGTGAAGATGGTGAGAAAGGAGGTCGGACCTGTGGCGACGCCTGGTGAGATATACTTTGTGGAGGATCTCCCAGAGACGGAGTCAGGAAAGGTCATAAGAAGATTTCTACGGTCGCTGCTGGAGGACGAGGAGCTCGGAGACATGAGAACAGCGAAGAATCCAGACTGTCTGAAGGAGCTAGCCGAAAAGACGGAATACGAAGGACCACAGGACATACCTGGATACAACTGTTAAAGGGGTTCTAAGGTCTTCAAACCCTAAAATTTAAATTTCTAAGCACTTAATACAAAGGTATGAAAAGGGGTGTGTCCGCGTTTCTCTTTCTAGCTGTGTTTATCTGTACCTCTTCCTCAGCACAGGCTCAAGCTCCGCAAAACCTCCTGGAGAACGAGTTCTTTGAAGAGTGGAGGGATGAAACAAATGCAACTGACTGGCAGCTAGAAAAGGGTGGGGCAGAAGCTTATGAAAGATCCAGTTATATGGCAGTGTCTGGGGAATATTCGGCCTATACAGAAAGCAGCAAAGAAATTATCTTGGGACAAGAAGCTTACATGGAGGAAGGGACCGACTATCACCAAGAAGTCTGGGTTAAAGGAAACGGGGATTTCAGTGTTGGTATACAGTATCCGGATGATGTATGGACAGGTTATGGTGAATGGCAAAATGCTTCCAATAAAGAATGGACCAAGGCAACATACAAACAAAGCCCAACTACAACAGGCCAAGGACAAATTCGAATCCGGATGGAAAATATAAGTAATGGTCTATGGATAGGTGCAGCGTGGCTGGGGACAAAGGGATCTCCTAAGGACTGGCTTGTGGAAGGTAATGAAAGCGATGAAAATAACGTCACGGAGTATATGCTGAACATCACCACCCTCGGTAAAGGTGAAACAACGCCTTCTGAAGATGTATACTTCTACGAAGAGAATGAGACCGTTTCTGTTGAAGCCGCCCCGGATGATGGCTGGGAGTTCGTGGAATGGG
>JBKHHD010000002.1:0-117424 GCA_046539325.1 Candidatus Aenigmatarchaeota archaeon
CGTAGATCTTCCAGACAAGAGCTTCCCCATCTACGATGTCACAGAATATACAGTCCTGGTTCATAGCTTCTTCCTTCTTCCGGAGGTTTAAATAAATTTTTATATAGTCCATCTTGCCAGAATTGAATAATATTTTTATATTTCTCAGAAGAGGTTAAATTAAAGAGCAGAATCCCGCGTCAACCGCTTCAGTCCACCTTCAAGAATAAAGGAAATACAATGGAAAATAAAAAAGGCCTGGTATTGTTCTCAGTAGTTCTATGTAGTTTTATCCTTCTGTCCACAGGAGTGCTCGCCGATTGGTCCGAAGGCGAGGTCCGTACTTACACATTTGAAGGAGATTCTGAAGCAGAATCGAAATACCCTGTAGAACTAGCTCCAGGAACCTATCAAATAGAGATGCACGGTGCCGACGCCGAAGATGGATGTGACATGGAGGACTATGGATTTGGAGGTTCTGGTGGATATATCAAAGGTAACTTTACTGTAGACTCATATAGAATTCTCAACGTTTGGGTCGGCGAAGGTGCCAGTGGATGGGAAGGTTTGGTAGATGGTTTATGGGGAAGGCACAATGGCGGGGGTGTCAATGGATCAAATGGTTATGGTGGGGTCGGGGCAGGCTCAACCGAAGCAGTGTTTGGTGATGGTAGTTTCCTAGCTGCTGCCGATGGAGGAGGTGGTGGAGCTTCTGAAATCGAAGTATTGGGAACTACTAATTACTACGCTGGCGGCGGAGGTGCCAGGGGAGGAACTGGTGGAACTGGCGATGTAAACGGTTTAGATGCTGAAGGCGGGGGTTATGGAGGCGACGGTGCCGAGGAAGGATCTATGGATGGAGAAGATGGGGGAACTGAAGCTGAGGATATGCTAGAGGTTATTCAAGAATCAAAAGGTGGTGCAACCAAAGGCTCAGGCGGCAACGGTTATGTAGAGTTAAAGGCTCTTTCACTCGCTCCAAATGAACCAACTAACCCCGACCCTTCCGACGAAGAAATAGGCGTTTCAACCGACCCGACTCTAAGCGTAGATGCCTCCGACCCGGACAACGACCAGATGAACGTAAGCTTCTATGAAGCCCGGGATTGGCAATACTGCAGAAACATTTCCGTCTCGAACGCCGTTGAAGGCTACCAGTATTATCTGCATATTACAAACACAACACATATGGACAGGGATTCGATCCGCATAGTCAACGCATCCTGCAATGATGGCGGTTCAGTAGTAGACCACTGGACGGAATCCTTCGCCCCGGACGATGCAGAAGTCTGGTTCAAGGGTTCCGGTTCAGGAACTGATTATGCCCTTTACTACAACAACTCGGAAGCTTCTGACGCCAGCAACGGTGACAAAACCTTTCCGTACTTTGATCACTGGACATCGGACAATACCGATGACTGGAGGAACTCCAATACAGGAAACAATCACCATCACTGGTGGTTGGATAACACGGACTTCACTGATTCAAGAGAATTAAAGATTGACAGCAATCTATTGGACTGGAACTGTGGTGATTGGGACCACACAAATATAGGATGGACGGAGGACAAAAGTAGTTATTATCAGGATGTCGAGCATGTAACAATCTATTGGGAACACAAGGACGACAACGGATGTAAAGATAATTCGACAGTTTTGGTGAAACTACACCTCAAAAACTCTGGTAGCACATACACAACTTCCCTCAAAAGTTTCTCGAAGCCAGATAGCAGTAGCGATATATATGTTTCCCTTTCGTACTCCTCAGACAATGTAAGCTATGAAATTAAGAATCTAGATACAGGAACAGTCTTAGCGTCAGACTTCATAGACAGTCCATCTAAAATACCCTCTCTACCCTCTACAAACTATTTTTTCTTCCATGCATGGGATGCTGGCGGTGGTATTTTCAATTATAATTCACCCACCTATCTAAAATGGGGCAATGAACAAAAAAATGGCGGAATGGAGTGGAAGACCGATTACTGGTTTATCAAAAACTACGACCCACCTGAGCCAACAACTACCTTGGGCAGTGAGAATCCTGTCACAGTAGGGTTTTATTCAGGATTGATCGGTACAGACGAGAACGTTGATTCAGGAGACAGAGCCTCTGTAACATGGTCTGGCCTTTCGAAAGATAATACATATGAATGGTACGCTGTGGCCGACGACGAGAAATATACTAACCATAGTTCTCTATGGAGCTTTACAACTGGAGAAGAACCTGACTCTATTTCTGTCAAAACCCAACCCGGAGACACCGAAGCCGGTGAGACTATCAACGGGCCGCCTGAAGCAAATGTCACGGATTCGGATGGAAACGGCGTAGGAGGGATAGAGGTAAATATATCTGAATCCGAAGGTTACAAGTTTGACTCAGGAACCACGACTAATACGACTGAAAGCGATGGTACAGTAACCTTCAATGATCTCGTAATAGAAACCGCTGGGACCTATCAGCTTACCTTCGATGCAGAAGGAGTTACAGACGATGCCGTATCGCAGGACTTTGATATAAGTCCTTCGGATCCTGATAATGTTTCCGTCTATACACAACCCGAGGACACGAAAGTTATTGATCCCATCCGCGGACCGCCTGAATCAGAGGTCGTAGATGAGTACGGGAACGCAGTCGATGGAGTCGATGTAGACGTCTTTGAATCCGGGGGCTATACCTTCGACTCAGGAACAACAACCCAAACCACCGGAAGTGAAGGTATAGCAACTTTCGATGACCTAGAAATACATGAAGAAGGGGTCTATCAACTGACATTCGATACGGATGGAGCCGATGACGCTGTATCAAATAACTTCAGGATGACAGTAAATTACTGCGAGGTCAGGATATGTGGACCGCAAAATGTATGTGACGAAGTCACGGTGAGGTGTTGAAATGAAAAAAGGTCTTTCACAGATATTGGCATTCATGTTGTTAACACTCCTCGCAGTAGTAATAGTTGGGTCCGTAGCTACATGGATGAGAAAAACAGAAGGAGAGGCTGAGGAAGGGATAGGAGATAAATTAACAGGCCAAGAAGATATCCATTTCTATATAAGTGGAGTAGAAGAGCAAGACGGATATGTATATGTAAATGTAACCAACAATGGAAGGTTTGAAATACATTCAGGACAAATGACAGGATACTTCGAAGGCGACCAAAAAGACGTAGAACAAATAGGAGGACCGGATCCAATACCACCCGGAGAAACAGGTAAATTTAACGTAACCGTTTAATCACTTACGAACTCGCGAACTGCGCAAGCAACGCCTCAAGCTGAATCTGTTCGTCTGCTCCTTCATCCAAACGGAACTCATACTCGCCCATTTTTTCAACAAGCCTTATCTTCCTCTTTTCTTCTATATCCATATCGTAGACCTGCCTGTGTATTTCCTTTATTATATCTACGCCGGAAATCCCTTTCTCCAGTATAAGCTCCTGAAGTTTGTCCCTTGACTTTGTAAATTCACCGTCGAGAGCGTTTTCCAACATTCCTTGAACAGCATCTGGCTTAGCCTGTGAAGATACCTCATAAACAACTTCCTCCGTTACCTCCTTCCCCGTCGCGGAAACCGACTGGAGCAGATTTATAGACTTTCGGAGATCGCCGCGCGTAACTGAAAATATAGCCTCAAGCCCTTCCTCATCGTAGCTTACGTCTTCCTTCTTGCAGATACTTCTCAGAAGTCCTGAAGCGTCTTCCCTTTCCAAACGCGGGAAGCGGAATATGGAACACCGTGATCTTATCGGATCAATTATCTTGCTTGAGTAGTTGCATATAAGGATAAAGCGGGCCGTTTCAGTGTAGTTCTCCATTGTTCTCCTCAGTGCGTGCTGAGCCTCCGGTGTCAGCGCGTCCGCTTCGTCGAGAATTATTATCTTGAAGGGGACGTCTCCTACGGCCTTGGAACGTGCGAAGTCCTTGACCTGGTTCCTTATTATATCTATACCTCTCGTGTCCGAAGCATTCAGCTCAAGTACGTTGTTCCTCCACTTGTCACCAAAGAGATCCTTTGCTATAGCCAGAGAAGAAGCACTCTTGCCTGTTCCTGCCGGTCCAGTGAACAACAGATGCGGCAGAGATTCATCTTCCACGAATGCTTTCAGACGCTCAACTACGTGCTCGTGGTTAACTATATCATCAAGCGTATCAGGCCTATACCTTTCAGTCCAGACTTCTACCATAATACCCCTAAAGAACTTTTACATGATCTTTTATTAAGCTTTTCGGGATCGAAGATTTAAATCATTGGAAAGTAACTGTGTAGGGGTATCATGAAAATAGCTATAACGGGGACACCCGGCACCGGGAAAACTACGATAGGAGAGAAGCTGGCCGAAGAGACCTCCTTGGAGTACATATCGATAAACGACTTAGCCAGAGAAAGGGACTGCATAATCTCGCACGATGAGGACAGGAACTCGGATATCGTTGACGTCAAGGAGCTACGCAGAGAAGTAAAAAACCTGGAAGACTGCATTCTCGATGGCCATCTTTCACACTTCATGGACAACCAAATGGTCTTTGTGCTACGTTGTAAGCCTTCTGTTCTGAAGAGCAGACTTGAAGATAAAGGCTGGAAAGAGGAGAAGGTAGCGGAGAACGTGGATGCGGAGATAACCGGAGTCATTGAAAGGGAAGCAAGGAACGGAAATGAAGATGTTTACTCCATAGATACAACGGACAAAGACGAGGAAGAAGTGGTCGGCATTATAAAGGATATAGTTGAAACAGGCGAGGGGAAGGAGTACAAAGAACACTTCGACTGGATAGAGAAGGACGAGGTAGATGTAGTTTGACCCTTATACTGAAGGATCCAAAGGAAGAAGGCATAGAACAGGCCGCGAAAAGGATGAAGGACGGGGAAACCTGCATATACCCCACGGAAACTTGCTATGGCCTTGGAACCAATGCCCTGGACGAAAAGGCTGTGAAGAAGATATACAACGTCAAGGAGAGGGATGAGGAAAAGAAGCTTTCATGTTTGGTTCCTTCCTTGGAAGAAGCCGAAAAATACTGTAACCTGAGCAGGAACGAAAGGAAGGTCTGCGAAAGGTTTATGCCGGGACCGCTTACTCTGGTAGCTGAAAAGAAGGATAACGTACCTGATCTCCTGAACAAGGACTTCGTTTTCAGAATTTCTTCTAATAAAGTAGCAAATAAGCTTTCAGAGAAAGCCGGCGTTCCCTTAGTAGCGACCTCTGCTAATTTCTCCGGTACAGAAGGAAGATATTCTCTGGGCAATATTTCAATGGTCATAAAGGAGCGCGTCGATGTTATAATAGACCACGGAAAACTGAAAGGAGAAGAACCATCGACGGTAGTGAAGGTTGAAGACAACGAAGTAAAGGTATTCCGCGAAGGTCCTGTCTCAAAGGGAGAAATCGAAAGGTTTTTAAATATTTAGTTCTGAAAGAGGTTAGGTGACTTGTATGCCTGAGGAAGCCGTTAGGAAAAGACTGTTCGACAACGTATTCATATGCATGAACTGCAAAGCTAAGATGAGAGCGAAGCCAAGGAAAGTAAGAGACGGAAAAGTGAAATGTAGGAAGTGTGGCTCAAAAGATCTCAGGCTAAAGTCCAAAGAAGACAGGAGTTAGAGATGAAGCCCTTTCTAAGGCTGATAAGGCCTGTAAACTGTCTAATGGCAGCAGTGGCAGTTCTTATAGGAGCCTATCTAGGTGGAATAGCTTCCTTTGGACCTGTATTTCTTGCTATGGCTACAGCATTCCTTGTAACCGGTGGTGGAATGGTTATAAACGACTACTACGACAGGGATCTTGACATTATCTACGACCATGAAAAACCAATACCTAATGGCGATGTATCTATTAAAACTGCAATAATACTCTCCTTCATCCTCTTTGCAGTTGGAATCTATCTTTCTGTCTGGATTAACGTATACGCTCTTGCACTAGCAGCTGTCAACTCTGCTCTGCTCGTAGGCTACGCAAAGGACTTACAGAAAAGGTTTCTAGTTTCAAATATTACCGTATCCTTCCTCGTAGGCTCGACCTTTGTATTCGGAGGCCTGGCCGTAAACAACTTTCTCCCGTCAGTACTTCTAGCAGCCATGGCGTTCTTTGCAAATACAACCAGGGAGATAGTAAAGGACATAGAAGACAAGGAGGCTGACGCAACAAAGGGTGTGAAATCAGTTCCCATAGTTCTCGGGGAAGGGAAGGCAAGGGCAGTTTCCTCTTCATTCTCTTTGGTAGCTATTCTTATCTCACCCTTACCTATACTGCTCGGAATTTTCGGGCTGTTTTACGGAATCGCCGTAGTTTTCTCAGTAGCTGTATTCTTTTACTCCGTTGTCCTCATAGAAAGGAAGGGGGATCCTTCAAAGATACAGGGTATGCTTAAGCTTGGCATGTTACTCGGTCTTATAGCCTTTCTTGTAGGAGCCTTCTGAGGAGATCTGAAGATTTAAATATTCATCTTCAAAAGCTTTGTTTCTATGAGCGAAGAACTAGACGACTCGGAAAAGGTAAAGGGAAAGGAAAACCTGCAGCTTGAAAAGATAGATGAAATGGTAAAAAACGGTGAAATCGATCCTTCTAATGTTAAGTTTACGACCTGGCAGGACAAGAAAAACGATGATGGAGAAGTGATAGGCACAGCCAGGGTCGTTCAAGAGGAAGGAGAAGAACTCGCAAAGGTAGAGTACATCTGCCCGCGATGTCAGAACCACGGCTTCAAGAAGACGGAGTACAAGAGACCTTTCTGGGTCGAATGTGAAAGCTGTGAAAAAAGCTTTTCCGTACCAAGGCTCAAGGACAAGGTTGAAAGGGAAAACAAGGAAGAGCCTGACGTCGACGCATAGTAAAAAGGCCTCGGTGGCTCAGAGGTAGAGCGCGTCCTTGGTAGAACCTTTTTGCAGCGAACTGCAAAAATTTTGGGGTCAAGAAATCCCAAATATTCGGAAGGAAGTTCCGAAGACGTTCGTCAAAAAAGATTACGGAAAGGACGAGGTCGCGGGTTCAAATCCCGCCCGAGGCTCCATTAACTAATAAAAGGTTCTCCTACTAGTTTTATACAGAGATAGAGATGCCAGAAAAGGAAACTGGCTCCAGAAGGTTCGGAGCCTTTGAAGGAGTCTTCATACCTACCTTCCTTAGCATCGTCGGAGTTATACTTTTCTTACGTCTCGGATACGTGGTCGGAGGCGCCGGCCTGTTCGGAACTGTGGCGATAATACTTCTTACAATATCCGTGACCCTCGCCACAGGTCTGTCACTCAGCTCCATAGCGAGCAACATAAGGATAGGCGCAGGCGGAGCCTACTCCATCGTCACAAAGACATTGGGTCTTGAAATCGGCGGCAGCATAGGAATTCCGCTCTATCTCGCACAGGCTTTTTCGGTTGCTCTTTATATTTTTGGTTTTTCTGAAGCCTGGCAGTTCGCCTTCCCAGAGCACAGCATAACTATGATAGCGCTCCTCTCTTTCTCGGCGATCTTCCTCGTAACCTACATAAAGACGGACTTCGCCGTGAAGGTACAAGGCGTTGTATTCGTACTCATATGTTTAGCCCTCCTTGTTATATTCATGGGTGTTGGTGTAGGCGGGGGCGAGCTTTCCGCACCCTTTGTAAGATCCGACGGACCTCCTTTCTGGACTCTCTTTGCTATATTCTTCCCGGCGGCAACAGGTCTTATGTCAGGCATAGGCCTTTCAGGCGAGCTGACGGATCCAAAGAAGCAGATACCGAAGGGAATTATATACGGACTTGGTGCCACAACATTGATATACCTGGCGATGACCTTCGTCCTCTCCTACTCAGCTACTCCTGAACAGCTTATAGAAAACAGCCTTATACTGACGGAAATATCCATATTCCCTGAGCTTGTAGTTGTGGGAATACTTGCCGCGACCTTCTCGAGCGCCCTGACTATGCTCATAGCAGCGCCGCGCGTTCTTCAGGCATTGGCTGAAAAGTCCATACTTCCAAAGAAAAAGTTCATAAGCAGGAAGACCAGTAAAGGCGAGCCTAGAAACGCCATAGGACTGACAGCGCTACTTATAATACCGCTGCTTCTTCTCGGAAGCCTTGACTTCGTGGCACAGGTACTGACCATGTTTTTCCTTATAACGTATGCAAGCATAAATCTCTCCGTTTTCCTAGAGCAACATCTCAGTATAAGAAGCTTCAGACCGACATTTGAGATTCCTAAGATAGTTCCCCTCTACGGCTTTCTCGGGTCCTTAGCAATAATGTTCGTTGTCAATCCTTACGCAGGTATAGTAGCTACTGTTTCCGTACTGGTGATATACATATTACTTTCAAAGAAGCCGATAGAAAGGGAGCACGGCGACGTAAGGTCTGGTCTGTTCAGGGCTCTTTCTGAATGGGCAGCAGAAAAGACCAGGAGACTTCCTGAGTCCTCAAGACATGTCTGGAAGCCGAACCTACTTGTTCCTGTAACCACGGATAAGACGCTCATAGGAGACTTTCCTCTCATAAAATCTATAGCTTATCCACACGGAAGGATAACCGTGCTGGGTCTGGAGCTGGACGACGAAAGTAGTATACCTGAGGAAGAGAAGGTAGAGGAAGGCGAAAAGGAACTCAAGGAAGTTCCTGAAACTGTCGACAAGTTCGAGGACAGCAAGATATTCGCCACTTACTCTACGATAGATGCAAAGGACTACAGCAACTCAGTCATCGTATCAATGGAAGCTATTCAGAGCCAGGTTTTTGCTCCAAACATACTTTTCCTTCCCTATGAACCTGGTGGAATAGTCGAGGAAGGCCTGAAGAAGATAGTTGGGGCTGCAGAAGAAAACTACTGCGGACTAACACTTCTCGACAAGGATGAAGATGTCAGGCTGGGAACGGAAGGTGATATACACGTCTGGATCTCACCTAAGGCTTTGGAAGACGGTTTATTTCAAAGAAGATACTACGATCTCGCTCTCTTGATAGCATACAGCATAAAGAGCAACTGGGACGGTAAGATACATCTCTGGATGGCGATCGATAACGAAAACGAGGGTGCAGAGGCAGAGAAGTATCTGAAGAAACTTGTCTACGAGGCAAGGCTCCCGCGGTCCACGGAGATCAACGTCATCAAAGGAGACTTCAAGGAAACTCTGAAGGAAGCCCCCGCCGGAGACCTTCATATAATACCCTTTGAGAGATCGGACATAGAATCTATAAATGAGATCAGTACAATCGAAGGAAAGTCCTACCTCTTTGTTCATGACTCGACAAAGGAAAGTGTACTGGCGTAAAACTTTGAAAGCTAGGAAACGTAAACCTCTATATCCTTGCTGTTTGCCAGGGCCCTAACAAGACTCTCACCTAGCTCTGAATCCTTAGTCAACTTTATCTCTCCGTTTTTGCCTATCGTAGCGGTAAAGAAGTATTCCTTGTCTATGTAGATGTTTGCGTTGCTTCCCGAATACTTGTCGTCAAAGTTGAAGGTGATGTAGGCTCCTGTTTCACCGATATCGAAATCTATGCTTTCGCCTGTCGTTTTTGTCTTCGGTTCAACGTCTATCTTGACGCCGAGCTTCTTTTCCAGTTCTTCAACAGTCTTCCCGTTCCTGCCTATAAGATGCGGAATGTTGTCGTTATCGACCTTCGCTGCTATTCTATCCTCGGATATAAACTCTACCTCTGGATTATCGTCGAACCTCTTAAGCTCGTCTATTATCTTGTCCTTGGCTAAGCTCTGGACTCCTTTTTCTTCTTCGCTTTCCTGGACCGGGACCACAATGTTTTCCTCACCATAGGTGTATATCTCGTACTCCAGCTCCTTTGTTTCAAAGTCTCTTATCTCTATCACCGGCCTTGCAAGGTCCTGCTCCTGCATTCCTGAAGGAACCTTGACCTTCATCTCCAAGGAATAAACCTTGGTTATATCACCGGCGTCTATATGTATTACAGTGTCAAGCACGTGTGGTATCATTCCAAGTTCAGTTCTTCCAACAAAGCGCTGAACCGCATCTATAGAATCTGAAGCATGAACCACGCCCACCATTCCTGTTCCTGCCAGCCTTAGATCAGCAAAGGTCGAAAAGTCGTATCCTTTCCTGACCTCATCGTATATTGTGTAGTCTGGTCTCACAAGAAGGAGGACATCAGCAGAGTTGTCCATCCTCCCCTCCAGCTCCGTGTACTGTGTTATATCCTCAGAAACGTCAAGATCCCTCGGTGACTCCAAGGTCTTGACAATGTTGCCTTGTGAACTGTAGAACTCCGCAAGCGACTGCGCAAAGGTCGTCTTACCGCTTCCTGGATTCCCAGCTATAAGGATTCCCTCGGCCTTCTCCTCCAGCCTGCTCCTGAGCTTATCCGTTATAGAGTAATCGTCAAGAGTAAGCTTGACCAGAGGCCTTACAGCAGTTATCTCCCTGCGGAGTGAAAAGGGTGGCTTGGCTATAACGATTCTATAGTCCTTGTACTGGATTATTTCTGCACCTTTCTTCGACATCTCGACCTCAGCATCGTCCTTCTTCCTCGCAAGATCTATAATATTCTTACTCAGCTCCTCGAGCTCCTCCTTGTCTATCTCCTTACCAGAAATCTCCTCAAGGCTAAAGCTTCCTGGTGAGCCTCTCTTAGCTTTGGGCCTACATCCCTCAACAAGATGAACGCTCATAGTATCTTCATCGAAGTAGTCTTCCAGCAGAAACTTATCCTCTTCCTCCTGCTTAACGTACACAACCCCAAGGCCTTCTGCTTCAGCAACCTGTGACTGAACGTAGTCTTCCGTGTAAAGAACAGCTTCCTCCTCGTCAACATGGTCCTTTATTAGCGCATCTATCCTTCCCTTTCCAGCAAGCTTTATCTCTTCTTCCGTCGGTCTCCTTCCTGTATGCGAGACCTCTATACCCTTATCTCCGAACTCTCTGAGATTCTTTATCTCATCCAGGCCCTCGTAGCCCGTTTCCTTGCCGCGGTTAGCCTGTGCCTGAAGCTCGTCGACTACGGCTTCGGGAACAATTATCTCTGTGTTATTTAACTCTCCTGCCTCAGCCATTTCGGAGAGCTTCTTGTCAATAAGAATAGATGTGTCTGGAACGATCTTCTTTTTTCCGTTAGTTTTCTCTGACATTTACGACACCTATATAATTCTCTGGAGAAGGGGCCACGGTTAGCATCGACGTTAAGCTTTATAAGTCTTTCGGATACCTAAAAGTTAAAATATTGCAGACAAAAGAATAAACTATGCCTACCTTCAAACAACTTATCCGTGAAGGTAAAAGAGCAAAGGAATGGGACAAAGGAACTATAATCAAATACAACGACAAGTATTACTGGCTTGACAACAAAAAAGAAAAAGTAGTTATGAAGGGTAATTTTATTTAACGTAGAAGCAGTTACTTCAGTTCTGCGACATCACCTATAGTCAGTTCCTCGTCTTCGCTCCTGAAGTTCTCCACTTCGATATCCAGTTCTTCGAAAAGCTCCACGTCAAGCTCCCTTTCAAGCTTTTCAGAAAGAGTTTCATCAGGCTTGAGCTCCTTGTTCTCCACTCTCCTTATCACGGACTCCTTCTCAGAAAGTTTTTTGGCAAGATCCTCCATCGTAAGATCTGCCTCTTCCCTGGCTTTCCTCACGACCTTTCCGTAGTTCTTTTTAAGGACCTCTTCTTCAGAAGATCTAGAACTTTCCAAAAATTTCTTCGGGGTTTTGCTTTTCTTCTTAGGTTTACGTTTCTTCGACGGAGACTTGGACTTTACGGTACCGAGGGAAGAACACTCCTCGCAAACTCTCATTTCGCTGCCTTCCACCTCAGCTACCTTGGATGCATCAGAAGCTCCACATACTTCACATTTCAAGAAAAACACCCTCCTTTGGTCTTTCAGTATTTAAGGATTTACAGGTCAAGAAAATCATCTAAGTTTGATTTTACTTTTCCACAGTCTTAGTTTATTTGGTTCGGTTTAAATAATTTTCTAATTCCACGCCAGAAATAGAAAATCCCGCGAAGTAGCCCTATCACGGCTTATATGCTACTTTTCAGTGACTTTGAGATATAAATGTTTTGGGGTCAAATATATGCCCTATGGGGTGTGTTCAATATGAACGATAATGAATTAGGCGGATTGGATAACGGTTTAGATTACGAAATCAACAAAGACATGGAACTTGAGGAGCTAGAAGAAAAGGTAAAGGGTTACCAGGAAGATCTCAACAATACTGAAGACAAGCTTGACAATGCAGAAGAGCTTAATCTCGACCGATGGTATAAAATTCTCGAAAAAGAAAAGGAATACTCCGAAAAACTTGATACAACATTAAAGGAAGCTATGAATAGAGGGATTGAGAATTTCGACTTTGACTTCCTAAAGGATAGAGATGACATAGATATATACGAACTTGCGGATCAGATCATTAAAGACGAAATTTCAGAAGAAGACGCCAAGACTTTACTGGAAGAAAAGAGTTACAATGAATTTATGAAATTCAAGAAGTATGTCGAAGAAGCCGGTGAATCGATTAAGAGAATAAATCACAAGGTAAACAACAACAAAGGACTTCTTGTTCAAAAGGCAAGGGAACTCTATGAGAATAAAAACGAGCTCCAGGAAATTAAGAACGACCACTATGAGGCTTCTATAGCTAGTATAATGGCTATGCTTGAGGACAAGCTAGGAGGCGAAGCTGTGGGATACGAAGAAGCAAAGGAAGCCTACGAGCTATACGAAAAGGAGAGGGAGGAAAAGGATCTCCCGCCGTTGACGGTAGGTATGCTTTCTGGACTGGCAGGCGACAAGGAGCTCCGAGATAAGTGTTTATTGAGCAGTGAGGCTCTGACAACTGAAATAAAGGATCCGAGCGATCTTGTACAGACATACGAAATAATAGATGCGGTTGAGAATCCTGACTACCATTTTGAGTTGAAAGGCAATGTAGGAGCAGGGATAACGGCAGGTCTGTTGTTGGGTGCAGCGGTGGCTGGTGCTGCAGCACTTCCAGAGGACACAGAACTGGAATGGGATGGAGGACCTACGCTTGCTGAATACAGTGATCTAGACACGGACATAACTGGCGGGGCTACCCAAGAGAACCTGACGATTACTGGTACCGTGGAGGGTGGTGATGCCCAGATTTCACTGGAACCAGTAAACATAGGAGGAAGCCTTGGCCTGGAGGACACGAAAGGAAACCTCTTTGTAAACGATACTACTGGCCAGGTCGAGTTTGGCACCGGCAACGTGTCACAGATAATAAACGCGACCGATGGAAACGTATGGCTCAATGAAACAGAGGGATTTCTTGAAATAAACGAAGGAGAGCTTGCAGGTAGATGGGAACAGATCAACAGAAGCGAGCTTGACGCTGAGGTCGAGGAAATAGACTTAGAGATAGACGCACAAACTCAAGGAGAACAGAAGACCCAGACTTCATTAATACCAGCCCTCACTGCTTCCGTCGTCGGTGGTGGTGTAGTCGGTTACTTGAACAATAAGCTAAATCAGGTAAAGAAAAAGGAAGACGAAGACCTGGCAGAATTTGTCACGAGGAAGTACAATGCTTCAAGGGAAATAGAGGAAGCATCCAGAGAAGCTTTCAAAGATTTCTACAAGGAGATGCGGGAATGGGAGAAGGAAGAGTGATTTAAAGAAATAACTTTCTGCTTCGTTCAAAGGGGGGTTAAATGAAGGATAAGACAACAACTTCGGCAGTTAGAAGAATATTGTTAATCCTACCAATTTTCCTTATTTTTCTACCAACAGCTTCAGCAGCCTCCACGTCTTCGTTTGAAATGCTAATAAATGCAAGTGGTTTCGTAGAAAACAACAGAGAACAAGCCATAGAAGGAGCAAATGTAACTTTATGGTCACCCGGCGACGACCACTACTGTGAAATTCCAGGAATTTCTTCAAGAAGCGAGCTAACAGATGAACACGGTTACTGGGAAATGCTGGACTACGGTGAAGTCGTATCAGGAGGTGACTATTGTTATCTGATTCTAACAGTTGAAGAAGACGGGCATTATACGAACGAGACAGAAGTAAGGATTGAAACGGAGGAGCAGGAATACGAATGGAACAGAACACTTGAACACAAATCGAACTTTGAAGTCGAGATAGTAGAACCAAAGGAAGGTGATGAATTTGCAGAAAACGAAGGGGTTGAAGTTACCTATCTTGTAGAAAACACAGGTGATGCAAACGGAACACAGGACATAGAGTTCTTCGTAGACGGTGAGCACCAAGCTACAGAGGAGGACTTTACTCTAGAAGAAGGTGAATCAGAATACGGGACCTTTGAGTGGACCGCAGACACGCCACATGGAGAGCGTGAGCTTTCTGTGGAGAGTTACGATGACTCCGATTCTGTAACAGTTGCTGTGGGGTTACATAAACTAACTATACAATCAACGGACGGAGGAGAAGCTGTGGAACCAGGTGAAGGTACATTTGAATATAAACACAACGAAACAGTTGATATTGAGGCTGTTGCAGAAGACAACTCGGACTTTTTATATTGGTCAGGTGATGTTGGAAACATCGAAGATGTGGAATCACCAGTGACCTCAATAGTAATGCAGGACAACTATACAATAACTGCTGAGTTTTCTAAAGAGACCCCGGAACTTGAATTATCTTCAACAGAAGGTGGAGAGGTTTCGGAGCCTGGTGAAGGGACCTTCCAGTACGACCACGGTGAAGTCGTCGATATTGTCGCAGAAGCGGATGAAGGTTGGGAGTTCACTGAATGGACGGGTGATGTAGGTAATGTTAATGACACCGACTCAGCGGAAACCAACGTAACGATGGAAGACAATTACTCCATAACTGCTGAGTTTGAAAGGAAGGAATACGAGCTGGGGGTAAATGTTCAGGGCCAAGGTGAGGAGCTGAACCACGGACAAGGTCTTCACAGGATTGATTTCGGTGAAACAGTAGAACTAGAAGCCTCTCCTTCAGATGGATGGTACTTTGACCAATGGTCCGGATATAAGGACTCTCAAAGTAAAACTGTCTCGTTTGATATGCCTGCCAAGGACACAAATATGACGGCAAGTTTCGGTGAGTATGGTGTAGATGTAACAGCACCGGAGGATGATGAGGTTGTTAAGAAGGGAAGGTACAAGTATAACTTTACTGTCAAGAATACTGGAGATACTCAAGACACGTACAATATAACTGTAAGCGAGGAGGGGAGCTGGTTGGTAGATACGAGGACGATAACTCTTGAACCTGATGAAACCAGAAACGTTACAGCGACTCTTGAGATACCTGGGGACGATATAACCGAGAACAATACGATAACACTGAACGCGACGAGTCAGAGTGACGATACGGTTTCGGACTCCGATTCATTCAACGTTCACTTCAAGGAGTACTACAACGTCTCTGTTGAGGCTCCGGTAAATACTACGGTGCCAGAAGCAGGAAACTACAGCTATGATTTCCTTGTGAACAATACCGGGAACAGAGAGGATACTTATGATCTAACTGTTAGCGATACGGAAGGCTGGAACGTGGAGGCTCAGGACTCGGTAACTGTAGGTGCGTGGAACGAGACCTGGGTGGAGGTGAACGTAACTGTCCCTGAGGGTACCAAGGGCGTAACCAATGAAATAAACCTCACGGCCCAAAGCAACAACGCGAGTGACTGGGATTCGTTTAACGTAACACATAAGACTGTGGAATATAGCTTCGAAATTCTTCAAACCATAGGAAACGGAACGGTATACGTCAACGGCAGCGAGGTAGAGCCCTATTATCAGGACGAGTTTGTCCATCGCTCTGTAATTGAAGTAAACGCCAGTCCTGATCCAGGATGGAACTTCAGCCATTGGATGGGTGATTACCCTGAAGGAAACCAAACGGAAAACATCATAGCTCTTGAGATGGATGGGAACAAGACTTTGAGAGGATACTTTGAAAATATCACAGAAGATATCAAGCACAACCTTACTATGAACGTAGACGGCGAAGGAACTACTGTTCCAGAGAAAGGAGTTCACGAATACTCGCACGGCGAACTGGTAATCCTGAAAGCAATGCCTGATGAATGCTGGGATTTCAGCAACTGGAAGGGAGGTATAATGGACCACTACACGGGAAACGAAAGCGAAGTGACGGTCCTTATGGACGAAGATAAGAATATAACTGCAAACTTTACCCGACCATCCGAATGTCATAGGCTGACAATAGAAACACAAGGAAGCGGTACAACCGATCCAAGCCCAGGGGACCATTACTTTGAATCCGACGAAGTAGCTACAGTTGAAGCAACTCCAGACAGTGGATGGGAATTTGATAAATGGACAGGTGATGTCGATGGAACCGGAACTACAATAGACGTGGCCATGGACAGTGATAAATCAATAACAGCAAATTTCAAGGAAACGGATGATGGTGATGGAGGATCAGGAGGAGGGGGAGGAGGTGGAAGACCTAGTCCCATAGAGCCTGTAGTCCGTCCTGTAGCGAATGCAGGAGATGATATCGAAGGCTACATATTTGAAAGTATAGCCTTTGAGGGCACAGGAAGCATTGAGGAAGGCTCGATAGAAGCATACAGATGGGACTTTGACGGCGATGGAACATGGGACTACGAAGACACCGAAGACGGCACGACAACACATGTATACAACCAATCAGACATATACGAAGCTGTCTTCGAAGTGGAAAGCAGTGAAGGATACACTGACAACGATACTACAAAGGTTTTTGTATACCGAACAGACCATGGAAAGCCCAAGGAAAGTAGAAGAACAGTCATAAAGGATATGTTTATTGATGGCTTCATGGCCCAGTACATCTACGACTCAGAGGAAAATACAACGTCCTTTGAACTAAACGTCGAAAACAACTACACAAGCCCAAAGATTGCCAGAATAAATGTAACTCTTCCAGAAGAGCTGTCGAAGGATATTCAAGATATTGACGCAAGTCCCCTTGAGTATGAAACCGTAAACAGTAGTCTAGTCTGGGAAATCAGATTAGATCCTGGTGAAAACACGACAGTCAGTTTCAGTAAACCCGGATACATATCTGAAGAGACATTCAAGAAGATAAGAATCAGGGTGGACATGCTTGACGTCGAAGCGCCTACAGGATTCCTCACGAGAGCAGTTTCGAACCCTGTTTTCTTTGCACTTATACTTGGAATAATCTGGATAATTCGGGAGATTCTGGTAGGCAACTTTTCCACGAAATGAAGTTTCCGGATACCTTTAAATACTTTACAAATCCACTTTCAACAGTGATTGATATGGCAGGTGGACGTTTTATCCAAGGTTGAGGAAACCTTTGTCTGCTTCTATTTATTTGAAAACTGCCTGGCAAAGAAAAAGAATATAAAAGAAACTGAGGAATATTTTAGAGTCCGGTAGCATGAACGAGGAATACGATCCGAAGGTGATTGAAAAAGAAATAAGACAGTTCTGGAGAGAGAACAGCATAAAGGAAAAGGTAAGGAAGGAGAACAAAGGTAAGGAGAAGTTCTTTTTGCTGGACGGACCACCTTACCTGACAGGAAACCCGCATTTAGGGCATATGCTGAACAAGGTCGTGAAGGATACGGTTCTCCGTGTAAAGAGAATGCAAGGCTACGACGCGTGGGATCAGGCAGGCTTCGATGCACATGGACTGCCTAACGAAGTGAAGACGGAGGAGAAGCTCGGAATAGAAAAGAAGACGGATATAGGTACCAAGATTTCTGTGGAAAAGTTTATAGAAGAGTGTAAGAAGAGAGCTGTCTCCTCTGAAAACGTTTGGAAGAACGTTATGGAGAAACTGGCTGTATGGCAGGACTTCGAAGATCCGTATATAACCTTCCATGATTCCTACATAGAGTCGGAATGGTGGTTTGTAAAACAGGCCGCTGAGAAGGATCTCATCTACAAGAAGAAGAGGCCCATGTACTGGTGCCCGAGGTGTATGACATCGCTCTCACAGAACGAGATAAGCGATGAGTACAAGACCATAGAGGACCATTCAATCTTTGTAAAGTTCCCAAGAAAGGATAAGGAGAACGAATACTTCCTCATATGGACCACAACGCCTTGGACGATTCCAGGAAACGTCGCTATACTTATGCACCCGGACTTCAGGTACGCAAGGGTGAAGACGGAAGAAGGCGTATTGATAATGGCGAAGGATCTCGTAGAGGACGTCATGGAAAAACTTGGTATAGAGGACTACAAGATATTGAATACGGTGGATGGAGCTTCCTTGCAGGGCAAGGAGTACGTGCATCCGCTTCGCGAAGAGGTTCCGAAGCACGAAGAGCTGGATGAATCGATGAACGTTCATAGAATACTGAACTCCAGAAATCTTGTAACACTGGAGCAAGGTACCGGATGCGTGCACACAGCACCGGGCCACGGTGAGGAGGACTACGAAGCAACGAGGAAGTACGAGCTGGATGTTTTCTCGCCGGTCAACGATGAAGGAAACTTCACCGAAGAGGCTGGAAAGTACGAAGGCGGTTACGTTCACGACACAAACGAAGATGTTCTGGACGACCTGAGGACAAAGGGATATCTCATAGGCGATACTACTATAGAGCATGAGTATCCGCACTGCTGGAGATGCAAGACAAAGATAATCCAGCGCGCCACGAAACAGTGGTATATAGACGTAAGCTCCCTCAAGTTCGACATGCTTGAGGAGAACGAAAAGGTAAACTGGATTCCAGGGAAGATTAGGAAGAGGTTCGAGAACTGGCTGGAAAGGGGAAAGGACTGGTGTATATCCAGGCAGCGTTACTGGGGCGTGCCCATACCTATATGGGTTTGTGAGGAGTGCGGCGAAAGGGAGGTCATAGGTTCCTTCGATGAGCTTGAAGAGAAGGTAGGTGAGCTGCCGGAAGACTTTGATCCACACAAGCCGCAGGCTGACGAGTGGAAATGGGACTGTGACTGTGGCGGAACCATGGAAAGGACTGAAGACCTTCTGGATGTATGGTGTGATTCGGGCTGCGCACCCTTCGCCTCCACACATTATCCCTTTGAAGAAGAGCCCTTCCAGTCCCTGCGCCCTATGGACTTCATAGTCGAGGGCAGCGACCAGATAGCGAAGTGGTTCTACTACCTGATGCTATGCAGCGTTCTGGCTTTTGACGAAGCTCCTTCAAAGGAAGTTTTAATGCACGCCTTCGTTCTCGACGAAGAAGGCAAAGCGATGTCCAAGTCACTGGGAAACGTCATAGAGCCCGAGGAGATAATAGAAAAAATGGGGACGGACATACCAAGGTTCTGGATACTGGAGAACTCACCGCTCTGGGAAAATCCCAAGGTGAAGCTTGATGAGATAGAGAACGAAGGGTACAAGATATTTTCCGTTTACTGGAACACCGCCCAGTTCCTTGAGAAGTACAGGAACGGAAAGATCGTAAGGCCGGGGAAGCTTAGGCCCGAGGACAGATGGATACTGTCCCGGTTGGAAAAAATGGTAAAGGAAGGGCATAAAAGGTACGAGGACAAGCATTTCCACAACTTCTGCAGGAAGTGGAGGGACTTCGTTCTCGAGGACCTCTCCCGCTGGTATGTAAAGTCCGTGAGAGACCGTGCGAGGAAAGGCGATGAGGCTGCCCTATGGACCCTTAAACAATGTATAAAGAAGTCAACACTGATCATAGCTCCGATAGTTCCACATGTAACTGAAAAGGTCTACAGAGACGTACTGAAAGGTGAAAGAGAAAGCGTCCATACCGAGGAGTTCCCTGAAGTTGAGAAAGGGAGGATAAACGAGGAGCTGGAGGAAGAGATGAAGATAACAAGGGACGTTGTAAACCAGATATTTTCTCTCCGCGAGGAAGAAGGGAGGAAGTTAAGATGGCCTGTAAAGAGAGCTGTAGTTTCCACGGAGGACGAAGTGAGGGATAAGTTGAGGAACATGGAGAAGCTCATCAAGGACATGGGAAACGTCAGGGATCTGGAGTTCGGTGAGGTGGAAACGAAGCTCGAGACCAAGCCCGACTACTCGAACCTAGGACCGAAGTTCAAAGGAGACGCGGAAAAGGTCGCAGATACAATAGAGGAGCTGACGGAAGAGGAAGCAAAGGAACTGAAGGAGAAGGGAAGTTTGAAGAAGCAAGGCTTTGAGATAAGCGAAGACGACGTAAAGTTCTCGAGATCAACTTCCGAGTCTATATCCGGCAAGGACTTCGGCCAAGGAAAGGTATTTCTGGACATGGAGATGACGCCGGAGCTTGAGGAAGAAGCTGCACTATCTGAGCTCACAAGGGACATACAGCTCTCGAGGAAGGAAGAAGGCCTGCACGTAAAGGACAAGGTCAAGCTGTTCCTGAATGGAAACAAGAACGAAACGCTGGAAAACTGGAAGGATAAGCTGGAGGATAGGTTGATGGTTACAGAAATTGTTATAGGACAACTTCAGGGAGAGAAAGGTAGCTTTGAGCACGGCTCGTGGAAGGTAAATTACGGCTTTAAGCTGGTGGATAAACATGCTGAATAAAGAAGAGATCGTGGACCTCATTGAAAGTGAAGATCTTGTTGAGAACCTCCCACATCTGGAAACGCAGATTCAACCCAACGGCTTTGATATTACTGTGGATAAGATATTCAGCTTTTCGGGAAGCGGTAAGCTCGACTTCTCCAACTCGGAGCGCGAGATACCTGAGACAGAGGAAATAAAACCGGAGAAGAAAAAAGAAGAGGACAACTACGGCTGGTGGAAGCTGGAAAAAGGAACTTACAAGGTAAGGACAAACGAAAGATTCAATATGCCCAACGACCTAGCTGGAATTGTATTCCCTCGTTCTTCGCTCCTTAGGATGGGCTGTACAACTGAAACAGGTGTTTGGGACGCAGGTTACAGCGGCAAGGCCGAGTTTCTGCTCATAGTTGAAAACGAAGAAGACGTGGAGATAAAGGAGAACGCAAGGATTGCTCAGCTACTTTTCATACCTATAGATGAGGTAGAAGAGGGCTACAGGGGTGTCTATGGTGAATGAGGTTTCAAAGGAAGATTTGATTGAACTTACGGAAGAGATAGAAGACAAAGAGCTTAGAAGCAAGACTTCAGATCTCTTGGATAATCTGGAGCTCAGCAACGAGAACTTTGACTACGAGAAGTCCGACCTCGAAAAAATTCCCTGCTGGATAGGAGGTCACCATTACTACGAGGGTGGGCTTATAGAACATATCTACTCCGTAGTTAAGTTATGTATAGATCTGGCGGATAACTTCAAGGAGTTTTACGGAAGGGAGCTGGACAGGGACAGTTTGATTTCTGCCGCTCTTCTCCATGATCTCGCGAAGCAGTTTATAATCGAGGGCATGGAAGGCTTCGGGGACTACAAGCTTGACCACGAAGTATGGATCTCCTGTGAGCTTTACTCTAGAGGTTTCCCTGAAAAGGTGATAGAGATTATAATGGGGCACGGTGGGGAGACGCATGAACCCATGCCAAAATCCGAGGAGGCCAAGATACTACACCACGCAGACTCGTTGGATGCGGAGATGAACGAGGACGAAGTCTTTGGAGGAGGTGCAGTCCTTGAACTATGAAAAAAGTAAGAAGTTTCTTCAGAGCCTGGAAAAGCCTACTATAGTCTATCACAAGGACGCAGACGGCGTCTGTTCTGCAGCACTTCTCCAGAAAATGGTTTCCGGTAACGCCCTCCCGAACAACGGACCCGGGATACAGCTCGGTGAGGATCTTCTTGAATCCCTGAAGGACAGTGAAAGCGTTGTATTTCTAGACATTCCCGTCGACCAGCTTTCCGTAGTAGAAGAGCTTGATCAAAAGGTATTCATACTTGATCATCATCCACCTGAAAAAGACCTAACGGGCGGCAAAGTTCTTCACGAAAACCCTAGGTTCGGCGACGCAGAGAAGTACCTCCCGGCCTCGTACCTTGTATTCCAGCTTCTCAAAGAAAAGGACAAAGCATGGAAGGCTGGCGTAGGTGTTGTAGGCGACCACGGCGTCGAGGACTGCCAGAACCTGTTCGAGATAATAGCCAAAGAGAATCCAGAGGTCGTAGAAGAAGGGAAATATACATATGAAAATATAAAGGAAGGCAAATTAGGGATTATAGCGGATATGATAGAGGCCTCCAAGGTCGTTGAAGGGCTCGACGGGATAAGGAAAGCGCAGAGGATAATTAAAGATGCTTCTGAGCCGAACGATATCTTCAACACTGAGCTCAAGGACTTCTACGAGATTTATATCAAAGAGCTGGAAGTCGAAAAGGAAAAGTTTGAGAAGGAAGCCGAATACTTTTCGAAAAGCAACTCCTACCTCTATGAGATAAATTCCCAGTACTCCTTGGTTTCTGACCTTGCAACCTCGATGTCAAACCGAAAGCCTGAAGCTGTTGTAATTGTTTACGAGAAGGGTAGAAACGGGATGAAGATATCTGGAAGGTGTCAAAGCGGCAGGATCGACGTATCTGAGATAATAAAGTACGCAGCAGAAGGCCACGGCACAGGCGGCGGACATCCCCAAGCTGCCGGTGGTTTTGTGAAACAAGGGAAGGAGGAAGTCGCATTGGAAAGGTTCAGGGAAAAGCTTGAGGGAATTTCCTAGGACTTCTGGGCAACTATGAAGCAGTGGTCATCTTCAAAGGGATCAAGCCTGAGAAACTCCTTAATTTCAAAATCTTCCCTGAGATTCGACTTAACATCTTCGTATATACTTTCGGGATCCTCGGTAACATCTGTGGCTCTTGCCTTAACAGCCAACATTATCCAGCCTTTCTTCTTTAGAAACTCCTTTGCATTTCTTTTGAGAATTTCAACCTGGTCTGGCTGGGCAACGTCCTGATAAACGACGTCGACTTTTTCAACCCAGTCGTACTGTTCAGGCTTCCTTGCATCAGCAAGTACAGGCACCATATTGCTTCTCCTTTCACAGACTTTGAGAAGATCACGTACAGCCCTTTCAGAGAACTCGACAAGGTAAGCTATTCCCTCTTCTTCTATTATATCGGATATATGGGAAGGTGTTGTTCCCTGAGCAGCTCCGAGGTAGAGTACTTTCGTTCCCTTTTCAAGTGGAAAGTTTCCGAGGTCTTTTTTGAGTGCCGCGGCGAGCTTTGACCTGTTCGGATCCCAGCTCCTCAGCTCCTTGTCTTCTTTGATCAGTCCTTCGCCGTAAACCTTGTTCCCAGGATCAAGGTTAACCGTATAGAACTTTCCTTGTTTGTTCACAACGTTATTAAATACCTCATTCATTCCTTATCTCCTCCAGTTCCTTTTGCAGTTTTTCCTTATACTTTTCACCCTTGAACTTATCCGTATACTGGTCAGTCCTTGCTGCCATCATGAGCTTTGAAGCTATAGCTCTCGCGGCCTTGCCTCGTTTATCCTCTGGAGTCTGTTGTATGTAAGGATGGTTGTAGATAATACCGTGTTTAGGAGGCTTACCTCCGCCCTTCAGATGGCGGAAAAGCGCTTTCTCAGCACCGAGAAGTTGGATCTTCGAAGAAGGCATCCTTGCAAGTTTCTTCAATGAGCCAGCAAGGGAAATAAGTTGCGCTGCCATTTCAGCCCCTATTATATGTGTGACGTTTGGGGCGATATCCTTCATAACGTTTTCAAGGTATTCTTTGATCTCCTCCTCCTGCTCGTAGACAGACTTGACCTGTCTTGCAAAACTTCTCATAGCTTCTATATCCTTCCTGTCGAGGTCTATGCCCATTGAACCCGCGTAATCCTCAAAGTCCTCTCTCCCGTCAAGTTCTGCTGCAAGCTCCGCGTACTTTTCGTTTTCCTCGACACTCAGCTCCGGATAGTAGAGGCCGTACCATTCCTGAAGCCTTTCGGAGAGTTCATTAGTTATTCTTCTAAGGTCCTGGAGGGCAGAAACGGCCTGTGCAGCAACCTTGTCCTTCTTGACCGAAGACTTGATTTCCTTTCTAGTCCTCAAAATCTGTATATCTCTCATTATTTTGTTGAACTCCCTATCGTTTTCCACAAAGCCAGAGTCCTTTGAAAGGCTTCTCAAGTTGTTTCTAAGGTATTCGGAAGCTGAGACCTCATCTTTCAACTCTACATCAAAGTTCTTTGGATCAACGGGAAGTTCAGTAACTATATTTTGAGTATCTAGAATTCCTACAACATCTTCCAACTCTTCAGTAACCTTACCTTCTTTTAGCATGTCTAGTTTCTCCTCTATTTCTTCAGCGTCTCGTGGAAAAGGAGAGGTAGCTACTAAATTCTTATCCCTGTCAAAAGCAAAGACTCCTGGGATATCCGCCACCAAAAATATGAATCCAATTTCTGACATGTTAACCAGTTACTGTGCTTTCAACTATTAAAAATATAAGTAGTTGTTGGTAAACTAAAGGTGTGAGAAGATGAACAAAGGACAGACAATGGTTGTAGCTGCGATACTAATGGTTTCTGTAATAATAGCTTTGGCGTCAGGAATACTGGTTTTCGGAAAAGAAAATATAACGGACGTCCTAAATGTCGGTGAAGAGGAGGTCGACGAAAGGATAGACGAAACAAAGGCCTCGATAGCCATAAACTCCGTATCTGATAAAATAGAGGTAATGAATATCGGAAGCGTAGAGCTACCAGTCGATTTCTCAGTATACGTCGACGGAGAACCGTATGAAGTGGAACATACATGCGGCGATAAGATCGAAGTTGGAGAAAGATGTAATCTATCCCTCCCGAACTTTGACAGCGATCTATGCACATACGAGATAACTATCCACGGTCCTGCGGATACATGGGACGAAGTCGAGGCAGGAGAAGCATGCGATTGAAGTTCTTATCGGTATGCGGGGGGCCGGATTCGAACCGACGAAGGTACTAAACCACCAGATTTCTCATCGGAACAAAGAAATTTCCTCAAAACTCAAGTCAAACTTGAGTCTGGCCCCTATAGCCTTCATATTTGACCGCTTGGGTACCCCCGCAAAAAGATGAAGAAGGGAAGTTGTTACTCCATTCTGTCGAGGCTATCGCGGATGTTTCTGAGTTCACCCTGTAGGTCCTGAACAGTCTTCGAAACTCCAGACTCGGGCTCGCTTATGATTTCTTCTGAACCTTCAGGTCTTATGAACTTTTCATCCATTGAGACCAGTGTATTTGCAAGGTTCGCCATTCCCTCTCTGAGTTCTTTCATACCTCTCCTCTTGATGTTATCAACTTCGTTCATGAGTTCGAAAAGCTGCTTGAGATCGGCGAGGGAACTCCTGACGGACTCAAGATCCTGCAAGACTTCGTTGTACTTGTCTATCTTGACGAAAAGCGGTGCAAAGTCATCGTCTTTTCCCTGTGGTGGTTTTCTGGTAATATCGGGCATCTCTTCTCTTCTATCTCCATCCTCCCTTATCCTAACGGATGGTTCGCCCATCATTTCACCTGTCCCTTCAAATTCTACTGACTCCTCTCCAGGAGGTACAGGACCTTCGTCTATAGGTGCTTCCTCTGTTTCTTCCTCACAAATCTCGGGTCTGGGGGGTTCAGGCAAACGTGTCTCGCCTCTACCTTCTCCTTCGACTTGTCTCTTAACCTCTTCTATCTCTCTCTTCTTTTCATCGTCGCTCTTCCAAAATGCCATTATAAATCACAGGTATGTTTACTCCTTCTACATTTAAATATTTTCAAGCACTATCCACCGAAAATCGATCCAAAACCTTCGGCAGCTTCCTTCTCTGCGGCCTCTATAGCTTCAATCACTTCTTCCTTTTCAGTTCCCTGTAACTCTTCCCCGAACTCTGAAAGCTTTTCCCTTGCCTGTTCACAGACCTCGTCGTCGCCGTCAAGCATTACAAAGATTCCTTCGGCGTCGACATCAATCGTCTCTGAGCTCTTCTGGCTTATGGAAAGCCTGGCTATAGGGTCTTCGTCGAGAACATCCTGAAGCTTTGGCTTTTCCGACTCTCCAACGTTGAACACAATTTTCATGATCAAACACCTAACATTAAAACCAATGCATTGCTTAAAAGTCTTTCGGGGCTCTCGAAAGACATAAGCAACCCTGAGAAAATGTGGAAGTTAAATCGGTGGTAAACGAGACACAATTCTACTCTTCTTTGTTTGCTTCGGGGGTTATTAGTCTGTTACAATACTTGTTTATATCCAGACCTTCATCGGTATTCTCCTCAGAAATCCCTGCATTCTCTTCCTCGGAAGGAGGTAAAACTGCATAAACACTATTCCCTTGTTCAAGGATGAAGGCTTGTCCAGACTTCATAGTATAAGGAAGTAGAGCGTTCTCTAAAGAACACCCAGGATCGTAATCCTCGCCCCACTCGATTATCCTATAGTCCATATCCATCTCTTCTAATTTACTTTTCAGTTCTTCCAAATCGTTTAGCTCCAACAAAAACACCCAGACTGTTCTAATTCTTAATTACAAGTTATCAATCCAAGTTTAAATTTCTTATCTAGAATTAAAGAGGGCCTAAATAGCCTTCAATCTAATCGAAAGCTCGATAAAGTAGCCAAGCAACCATGAACCGTCTAGAGGAGATGAATACTGGAGGCCGCGTTCTTCAGTGCACCAAAAATTCCCTCTTCTTCGTATGAATCTTCTTGCCCTGTCACAACGTAAACTCCCAACTCTTTCTGATCCTCTTGATCAATTTCTTTGATAGTGTCGGCATATTCGGGTATGTTGCATTCTCGACCTTCTACTATAGGCGCATTCTGTCTAGGCTCATAGTTGGGGGTGTTCCTAGGTTCTACCATATCCTAATCAATTATAAATTGTTTTCAATCTTTTTTAAAAGTTTACACAGGCAAAGAAGGTCTTTCAATGTCACAAAAAGTTATATAATAACTCAAGGTATCCTAAATAGTATAATAACCTTAAATGTAGAATATAATGACATATAGAAGATAAGGAGACATTGAAAAATACATGTAAGTATTAAAGGATGTCTAAAACTTATAGAATTCTGATTAGGCCGTTTCTTTTCCTTCGGAAGTTCTATATTCCTCTATTTTTGTACTAGGAGTCCTCATTAGAACTGTAATATTTTTCTGAGATTAATAAGTCATCTACAGGGTAAAGAGGACCACCTAAATCCGCATCAAAAAAGTAGTTATACTTACAAGCCTTATCTGCAAATTCATCAAGCTTTTCAAGTATACTAGAATAATCCAAGATCTCACCATCTATTAGATTACAAACAAAGGCTTATAAAATTTACCGAGGATAAAGACAGGGCCTAAAAGCTTTCTAAGATCCAGTGAAGCCTTTAAATAAATTTTTTAAAAGTAAGAACTAAACTTACGCAAAGACAGAAAATTCAGATAAGAATACGTTATAGCTATATCTGAAAAGAAAACCGACCCCGGACAAATTACTTCCGGGAATTTGCTTTCCTGGCAACCTCCCTTACAATATCTTCAGAGTCATTCAGGGATAGACCGGACCCATACGCAAGCTCCTGCTTGGCCTTATCGACAAAGGGTTCGCCCAGTTCACCATCACTGTAATTAGATCCCGGCCTACGATCAGTGGGGTTGTCTTCTTCCTTATAAAAGAAGCAGCCCATGAAAGGATCTACATTTAAAGGATCCTCATTGTATGTCGAATTTCCCATGTCAGGGTAAATCTTGTTCATAGTTTCAGGTGAAGTTTTAGAACCAAGGCTTATATATCTTTACTCGAGTAAGAGAGCCCAAATGAAGCCAATTTTAGATAAATAACTGGCACAAAGACTTCCTCGGAGGAAAAGATTTTTAAATTATTGTTTATAAAAGTAAACACATGTTTACAAAAGTAAACAAAATTGGTTGGAAAATACTTGAGCTTTTCTTCGAAGAGCCTACAGAGGCCTTACATCTAAGAGAAGTCGCAAAGAGAATAGATGTCTCTCCAAGAACTGCAAAGAAACATCTAACCGATCTTGAAGATGAAGGTTTTATTGAATCGGAAGAAGACGGTGTTTATCTTCGCTTTAAAGCTTCAAGGAACCAAAAGTTCAAGGACTGGAAAGTCCTGTACAACTTAAGAAGAATAAGGAATTCGGGACTTGTAGACTTTCTCAACGAGAAGTTCAACTTTCCTCTGATTGTACTATTCGGTTCCGCATCAGAGGGTGACGACATCGATAAAAGCGATCTAGATATATTTGTTCTAACAGAGTGCAAGAAAAAAGTCGATCTAGAAGTTTTTGAAGACAGGATGGATAAGGAGATCCAACTAATTACCAGGACCGAGAAAGAACTCGAGAAGATGAAGGAAAATAACCCGGAACTCCTAAACAATATCCTCAACGGTATAGTTGTTTCCGGTTACTGGGAGATGTTTAAATGAGTTGGAAGGAATGTCTTGAGAAAAACGATGCAAAGGGGGCAAGAAAGATAGAAATAGAGCAATATCTTTGGTGAAGACCTCTGAAAATAGAATGAGACATGTTCTTGAGAGCGAGATAAAGGACTACAACGCTTCCACTTTGTTTTCTGAAGCCTACGAAGCTCTCCTACAGATATGCCAGGCAATAATATCTTTAAGGGGCTATAAAGTCTACAACCATGTCTGTATAACTTCGTTCCTTGACGAAGTTCTTGGAAAGAAGGCAATTTCAAATAAATCTGATAGGTACAGAAAGGTCAGAAACAGGATAAACTACTACGGCGAGGAGGTCTATGAAGACTTCGCAGAAAAAGCTATCTCGGAGATAGAGGATATAATCTCATCACTTAAGGACGAGTTTCTCGAAGACATCTGAATTGGAGCCCCGGGTGGGATTTGAACCCACGGCCTGCGCCTTACGAGGGCGCCGCTCCGGCCGAACTGAGCTACCGAGGCTGAACAGGCATATTATATTCGACAAGGTTTAAATATTTCTCCGCACCATTGTTTTCTATGAGCCTCTACATAGCAAGGATCGCCGCCGGTCTCATAGCAGGCTTTCTCGCAGGTCTTGTGAGCTACCTACTGTACAGGAAGTACGAGGAGGCCCACGAGCTTCTCAAGAGGCTTGTATACAGGCCGATAGGACTGCCCGATGAAGGACAGATGTTCAGGAAGAGGTCCTACCTTCTTATAATGTCGATAACAGGAATGATCTTCGGCTTCGTTTTCGAGGCCTTACGAATGCACAGATTCCTCAAACAGCTCACCGTAAGGATGCAGGACCTGGCCTTCTTTGCCTTCTCGATATGCCTTTCCGTTGCAGTTTTCCAGATTTTTCTCCACTGGAAGATGAAGGACGCAAGCAAGAAGGTGATGGAGCAGTGGCTGATTTTAGGACTCGTTTTCGGTTTCTTCCTAGGACTTTTCTTTAACCTGATATCCTTCTTTGTAATAGGACCGCTTCTTCTCTGAAGAAGTTTTTTATCCTAAGACCGACAAGTTGAAAACATGGCAGAAGAAGTTGAAACTGCAATATACGAAAATTTGGAGGGGGATACAGTTAGGTGCGGTGTATGTCCCCGTAATTGCGTCATAGACGAGGGCGAACGCGGCTTCTGCAACGTAAGGGAAAACAGAAGTGGAAAGCTGGTTTCGCTTGTCTACGGGAGGGCCGTGTCTTCAACGGTTGATCCTATAGAAAAGAAGCCTCTGTTCCACTTCGCTCCCGGAAGCAGAGCTCTTTCAATAGCGACGGTTGGTTGTAACCTCCGGTGTGATTTCTGCCAGAACTTCAAGATCTCACAGGACTGGAACGAGATAAGCGGCGAAGACCTTCCCCCGGAAAAGGTCGTTGAGGAAGCTGAAAGGTACAGATGTGAAGGGATAGCTTACACTTACACGGAACCTACGATCTTTCTAGAATACGCACGGGACACTATGAGGAAAGCTTCGCCGTTCCATTACAACGTATTTGTGTCTAACGGTTACATAACGGAGGAGTCAATAAAGGAGATAGCTCCGTACCTCGATGCTATAAATATAGACCTTAAAGGCAGTGGAAGGTTCTACGAAGAACACTGCAGCGTTCCTGATATGGAGCCAATAAAGGAGGCCATGAAGGCAATAAATGAGAGGGACATTCTTTTAGAGGTCACAAACCTCATAATCCCTGGCGAGAACGATTCAGAAGAAGAGATAGTGGAAAGGGTGGACTGGATCAAGGATAATCTCGGGAGGGAAACACCTGTCCATTTTTCCCGCTTCCGTCCTGATTTCAGGATGAGGGACAAGAAGCCTACGCCCTTGGAAACACTTGAAAAGGCTATAGATATAGCTGAGAACCACGGACTTAAGCACGTATACTGCGGAAACGTTCCTGGACATAGAAGCGAATCCACGTACTGTCCGAGGTGTAGCAGCCTCGTAGTAAAGAGAGAGGGCTTCTCTGTAAAGGAGATGGACCTGAGGAAAGGTATGAGGTGCGGAAGCTGTGGGAAGGAGCTTAACATCGAAGGGGAGGACTGGATTCCTGACAAACTATTTAAAGGTTGAGAAGGATAAAAGGTGCGATGAGCATGCACGAAGAAGAGACAAGGGAAAAGGTAGAGAAGGGATGGTTAAGGGTCAGAGCTTTCGTTGAAGTGATGGCAATCAAAGAGGACGCAGCGACCAAGGCGTTGGAGAAACACGTGGAGAAGATAGAAGATCAGGACGGCATCGAGGTCTACAAGAAGGAGTTTGATGAACCGGAACTGGTCGACAACCCACCGACGAAAAAGGCGAACAAGGCATATTCACAGATCGTGGAGATAGAGTTCGTCGTTTCCTCGGTAAAGAACCTTATGACGTTCTCGATGATATACGGTCCTTCATCCGTGGAAATCATAGAACCCAACTCTGTAGAAATCAAAGTCGATGAACTGCAGGATATGGCAAACAGTGCCGCAGCCCTGATACATCAGTACGCATCACAGGGAGCCGGTGGCATTGTTACTTCGCCTGATTGAAACGTTTCAGGAAAGCCGAACAAAATCTAAAACTATTTATTTCTTGATTAGAAACCTTAGACAGTATGAAAAGAATAGTTTTAAGTCTCGCTCTAGCGTTGGTGCTTATGCCTGCAGTGGCAGAAGCAGCCAGTCTGAACCTTTACAGGAGACAGGTTCTCGCAGGTCCCGCGGAGAGCTCCGTGGAGGATACACTTCTCTTCGAGGAGGCACCATCTACGCTAGAACTACCGATTTTTTCCACCCTGAGTAAGTTCGAGGCAAGGTCAACACTCTCAAACCACACCTGCGAAGCGGGCGAAAAAGGGTATGGTTCACTCATAACCTGTGAGCTTCCTGAGGGCGAAAGCGGAAGGCTCTCCCTGGAGTTCACGACCAAGGGATTCGTCAGGGAAACGGGTAAACACTACTACTTCCAGGACGACTTCGATACGCCGTACCAGACAGAAAACATGGTATACAACGCCAAGCTAAAGGAAGGTCTCGTGCTAATAGACGAGGATATGGAAACGCCCTTCGACAGGTTCTCGCCGAGCTATGGTGAGGAGGGCTCGGACGGAAGGAGGATATATATTGTATGGTCGGAGGAGAATGTATCTCCGGGCGAAGGAATACAGGTATCTATGTCCTTTGAAAAAACAACAAGAGAGAATGGTATCTCACTGGAGGTTTTGATAGTTATAACGGGTGTAGTCCTTGTGGCCTTACTCCTCGTATTAGGTGCAAATATAGGGAAGGGTGAGGAAGGCTCCCTTCCGGAAGCCCTCAAGGATGACGAGAGGAAAACAATGGAGATAATTGAGAACTCCGGAGGGCAGATAAAACAGAAGAGGATCGTGGATGCAGTAGACTTCTCCAAAGCAAAGGTTTCAAGACTGGTCCACGATCTAAAGGAACGTGGCCTCCTGGAAACAGAAAAGGTTGGCAGAACGAACAGGGTAAAGCTAAAGGAAGGTAACTGACATGTTCCTAACACAGCTACTGGTACAGAACTCGGTTATAATCGTTGCATCACTGATATCGCTGTTCGTCACTATATACTTCCTCCTATGTTTCATCGAAAATCGCGGAAATCTAGACAGTCCGGAGTCCAACTGGACGCCATACGTATCGATACTTGTGCCGGCCTACAACGAGGAAGGCATTATAGGTAAGACGATAGAAGGACTGATGGAGATGAACTATCCTAATAAGGAGATCATCGTCGTGGACGACGGATCCACGGACGACACGGTGGAGGTAGCGAGGGAAGCCTCGGGAGGCGATGACAACATCAGAATACTGACCAAGGAAAACGGTGGTAAACCAAACGCCCTAAACTACGGCCTCGACTACTGTGAAGGTGAACTTATATTCTCCCTGGATGCAGACTCCGTCCCGAGGGAAGGAGCTATAAGGAATATGATCTCCCACTTCGAGAAGGACGAAAGGGTTATGGCGGTCGTCCCAACCCTCAAGGTCATGGAACCCTCCAACCTTTGGGAGAAGGCACAGGCCGTCGAATACGGAATAACTTCGTTTCTGCGTAAGATGCTTTCCTTCATAAACTCCCTCAACGTTACGCCGGGTGCACCGATGTACCGCAAGGAGTTCTTCGAGGAGCACGGTGGATTCGACGAAACTACGGTTACGGAGGACCAGGAAATGGGTCTGAGGATACACGAGAAGGGATACAAGGTGGACCACGCCATAGATTCTGTGGTCTACACGAAGGCACCGGACGATATGAAGGGGCTGAAGACACAGAGGGTAAGGTGGAACTACGGAAAGCTAGAGAACCTTGCAAAATATAAGCATATGTTGAGCAGGAACTACGGAAATCTAGGCACCTTTTACCTACCCACGACGCTGGCTTCCGTGGTGGTTCCTATAGCCCTTCTGTTGTACATAGGTGCGAACTCACTGGATAGACTTTACAGTCTTCTACGTCACCAGTACCTAATAGAGTTCGACCTGGAGTACCAGATGGCTTCATTTCTGGAGTTCGGGTTCTCGCCCAACATAGCCCACGTTATCCTCGGGTTTCTGATACTGTTCTCAGTAGTCACGTATATTCTGGCAAGGAGAAGGGTAAAAGAAATAGGTTTCAAGCTACCGTACATCTTCTACCTCTTCATCTACATATGGATACTTGCCGCATTCCAGTTTATAGCTCTTGTCCGGTTCATATTCGGAAGGAAACCGAAGTGGTAAGGAGAAAGATATTAATAGTAGGCTCGATTAAACTTCTCTGATAGCTTGAAAGATCTCGAAGAACTGAAGGGATGGATTTCAGAAAACAGGTACCTTCTCTTGATATGGATAGCTTCGACGCTGTTCTTCCTTTACCAGCAGTCCACGGGACTTTCCTGGGACTTCGCCGTCTACGAGATGAACGCGGAGTACCTCTGTTGTGACGGACACTACTTCGAGTGGGCCAGACCACCCTTTGCTCCGCTCCTCATGATCCTTTCCTCTGCCTTTACACTGTTCACGTGGAACTACGCAGGATACGTATACGTCGTCATAGTTTCCGCGATATTTGGCTTCGGCTCCGTGAAATTCGCCGATGAGTTCGGAGTCGATAGAAGGCTGTTCTACGCTCTCATACTGTCGCCCTTCGTTCTAAACATGGGCCTCATGGCAGGCACGGAGCTGCTGACCCTGGGCTTACTGATGTTTTTTCTCTCCTACATAAAGGATATCAAGGGAGCCGTGTTTATGGGTTTGGCAGGTCTTTCGAGGTATCCTGCATTTATCTTCTTTCCGCTGGTCCTCTTCCAGAAGAACTGGAAGAAGATCCTCGCTTCCCTACTGGTCATAGGCCTCGTTGTCTCGCCTTGGCTTCTTTACAACGAGATGAAGAGGGACGACCCCATCTACTCCTTAGAAAACAGTTACGCACTCAACGTCGAGCAGCGACATGACACGGTCGATGAGCCCGGACTCATGGACTTCCTATTGCCGATAGGTTACTACCTTCCCCTTCTCTTCCTCGGAGCTTACTTCAAGTGGAAGGAAAACTGGGGCGAAAAGGACTGGATTATAGTCGCCTTCACAGCTCTGGCCGTTTTCTCCTATCTCCGAACGCCTCACAAGGAACCAAGATACCTCTTCAACCTAATACTTCCAGCGGCCTATTTTTCATACCACAGTCTGAGAGATCGGCACGAAAAGATTTTTATTGTAGTTCTGGCTGTAAACCTGGTTCTTGCTGGAGCGTTCTTCGTACCGCTCGGCGAGTACGCAGACATGGGTGAGGCCGTACAAGCAACGGGTAACTGCATGGCAACATCGAATCTCTGGGTGCCGATGAACTACCACGGAAAGCCAACCGAGCCAATCTCAACCAACATCTCAGAATCCCTGGAACAGGGGAATAGGGTAGTCCTTTTCAAACACGCCTCCAACTACGAGACTTACTTGAACAGAATCGACTCAGAACAACCGATAATCGAAGAAACCGAAATCTATACAGTTTTTGGTTACGAAGATAGATGTTCACCGGAGAGAAAGGCCGACCGTTCCTTCCTGGTAAGGGAAGGGGAACTGAACGACATAGAAGGCTGCGAGGATATGTTTCCTTGGTTTATCTGCGTATTCTCTCCTTCAGTAGCATGAGAAGGATTTTAGGTGCGTCCCTCGTTCCGCTGAGGTTGGATTCACCTCTTCTCTGATCGTAATCCACCCAGACCTCCATCACGTTAAGCTCCTTCTTACATACCTGTGCGAAGATATTTGCCTCTATCTCGAATCCTCTGGCAATGAGCTCCAGGGAACGGAGAGCTTCCTGGGTAAAGCCAAGATAGCCTGTACAAAGGTCCTCGGTTTTTCTGTAAAGGAGGGTCGCAGTAATGGAAAATAAACTGTTGCCCAGATGGTGACTCAACAGCATGTTTTCCTCATCCATATCCCTGACGCCACGTACCACGTCGCAGTTCTCTAAAAGCTCAAGGAAACGTGGTATGTACTTCGGCGGATAGGTCATATCTGCGTCCAGCATTACGAACCTGTCGTAGTCATCTATTATATGACCAACTGCAGCTCTGAAGGCTATGCCCTTTCCCTTCTCCCTTACCATCAGAACTCTGGCTCCCTTTTCTTTGGCTATCTTCACCGTGGCGTCCGTAGACAACCCATCTATAACCACGGGCTCGAGGTCGTAGCCGTCTACATCATGAATCCTCTCCAGAACCTCGCCTATAGCCTCCTCTTCGTTGAGCGTAGGAAGGAGAACTGCGTTCCTCATCCTATCGTCAAGATATTTATAACAAGGGTTTAAATGTTTATACGGTATTCATGGGTGAGGTATTCGACACGAACTGGAAGAGATACGGAGCAGCGATAATCGCAACGCTAGTAGTCTTCGGCTTCGGTGTGGGACTGGGCTATGCCTTTGCTTCACAGACCGCAAGACGTGTAAGGAACATGCAAGAGGACCTCGAGGAGCAGCTCCTGGGCATGGAGGTTCAGGAGTCTCTGGCCGAGGAATACATCTGTGAGGCCGATATATTTGGGGTTAGTGAGGAAAGAACCAGTCTCGGACGGCGTCTCACCCGAATGGAGAACTCCTTCGGTCCCGAGGACGAAAGAGTAAAGGATATGAAGAAGAGGTACTCCTTGCTTTCAATAAGGCAGATGCTCGTCGTCGAGGAGTACAACGAGTTATGTAACGACAGCTACGCACCTATAATATTCTTCTACTCGAACAAGAAAAACGTGACTGACAGCGAGTCACAGGGCTACGTCCTGGACTACATATACGAGACGTATCCGGACGAGGTCGTGATTTACTCCCTGGACTTCGATCTCGATGAACCAGGGCTCAACGCACTAAAGGATGTGTACAATGTCAACAGTACACCTACGATAGTTGTGAACGAGACGAAGTACGAAGGCCTGAGGGATCGTGACGAGGTCGAGGAGATACTCACTGAGGAGACATATCTGGACCTCAAGGAGGAAGAAGTCGAACCGGAAAGTTCGAACGAGACCGAAAGTCTCAACGAAACCTCAGAACCTGAAAACCAAACGTCTGAGAACACAGAAAATTAGAAAACCTCTCAGAAAGCTTCTTTAAGACAATAAAAGTTCATAAGCTCCTATGAAACAGTTAAATGGTCTTAAAAATGTTCTGTGGTTCGAACAGAGTCTCTCCACAGAACGAAATCGCAGGCCTGAAACTGTTTCAAGTTACCTTTTTATAAGGGAAAGGGGTTATCTAGTGATGGAGTTAAAACAAAAGGTCCATCACGGACCGAATCCGGTTCCACCAAAATCTTTCGGAATCGGATAAACAAACAAAATTTTTAGCAAACTTAGGTGATTAGCAACATGCAAATTAAGAAACTTGCAGCATCTGCATTGGGTACATTGATGGCTGGAGCTTCTCTAGCCTTCCCAGCAGCAGCTGCATCAATGGAAGATCTTCCAGCACCGTTCATCGAGGACGGTGAAGCCGACTTCTCAATGGTAGTCGGTCAGGACGCAGCACCTTCAGACGTTGTAGGTGCTATCGACGTCGCAACGACCATGGGAGGTCAACCAACAGTAGAAGAAGAAGTAGAAACAGAAGGAGGTGTTTCAGAGTGGACAGCAGACAACGGAATCACACTCAACAGAGAGAACAGCAACCTGTTCCTATATGATGCAACAGACGCAGAAGAAAGCCGACTAGACAGCAGAGACCTAGACGCACTCTCCTCAACAGAATTCACATCTGAAGACGGAGAAGACGTAGACGTAGAATACGAAGCAAACATCGGAAGCGAGAACCAGAGCTTCAACACAGCAGGAGACCACGACGACCCACTCCTACACGTCAACGTTGACACTGACGCTGAAGAAGACGAACTGTTCTCAGCAACCGTTGAATTCAGTGACAGCATCGACTTTACAGAGACAGACCACGGCGAAGGAGATGCAGACGAAGTTCTTGAAGATGGAGATGAAATCTCACTCTTCGGAACAGAGTACAGCTTCTCTGACGAGTCCGACAAAGACACACTCGTCCTTTACGAGAACAGTGAGACATTCGACGTCGAAGACGGAGACGAAGAAACAGTCGAAATCGGTGACGACGAACACACCTTCGAAACAGTAACAGTCAACGAAGAAGGAGACTCAGCAACAATCCGTGTCGACGAAGAACTTGAAGAAGTCAACGAAGATAGCGACGACGAAATCACAGTCGGCGACACAGACATCCGAGTAAGAAACATCTTCTCAACAGGCAGTGACGGAGAAGGAGTAGTCGAATTCGCAATCGGAAGCGACGAACTGAACATCCACGAAGACGGAGAAGTAGAGAAAGACGAAGACGAAGTAGAAGGAGTCCACGCTGAACTCAGCGGAGGCGACTTCAACGACGTTGACGACATAGAGTTCCGTTTCGGAGCCGCAGACAGTGATGAGGACTACCTCGAAGCTGGCGACAGCTACACAGACCCAGTCTTCGGAGCACTTGAGTTCCACTACGGAGGACTCAGCCCGAACGCTGCTGAAGACCCAGCAGAGACAGTCGAAGTCGAAGCAGAAGATGAAGAAGCAGCAGAGATCAGCTTCATGGACGAGAGCGGCGAAGACGCAGACATCGCATTCAAACACGAAGACGCAGACAACAACCTGGCAGTTGACGACGACGAAGACATCGCGACCTACGACGGACAATCAGTCAAAGAAGAGGAACACCTCATCCTCAACCAGAACGAAGACGCAGCGATGTACCAGGTCACAGACGTCGACGACACAGACCTCCAAGACGCACGTGACAGTGATGATGATAACGATCCTTACACTGAAGACGGAGAAGTCTCAGTAGAACTTGAGAACGTTGTCACAGGAGAATCAGTCACAGTCGAAGACGATGGACTAGAAATCGATGATGATGCTGCTGAAACAGTTGAACTCAAAGATGAATCTGTCGAAGGAATGGACTTTGATGTCACGTTCGAAGGCGACGACCACGTCTCACTCGAAAGCACCTACGACGACGGACAGGCAGTCTATCCAAACCTGTACAGTGAATCAGGTGCAGCAGTAGCATTCGCAGAAGAAGCAAGCAACTTTGCATCCATCACCGCAGATGATGAAGATAGTGATACACAGACTCACGACATCAGACTTCCAAGTACCACGTCTTCAGGAGATCTAGACGTAACAGTGGAGATTGATGAGTCTAATGAGGAAGCAACGGTAACTGGAGATGGCGTCTCAGACGCTGACACAGAAGACGTAGACGAAGGAGCAACCATCGATTTCACAGCAGGAGAAGTTGACTACGACCTTGAGCTATCAAACGAGACTTTCGACGGAAATGCTGGTGATACGACGTTCGATCTGACTTTGAACGTTGACGAAGCAGACAGCAATCCGTCCGCAATGGTTCTTCAGCCTGAGGACGACGAAGAAGACGAGCACGGATTCATCTTCGAGCCTAAAGGCGCCGATGACGATGAGGTAGACGGCGGCGTAGACGTTGGCTACACAGGAGAAGACGACGACGACAGAGACGATGTCCGTAAAGGCGGTTGGGCAACACAGGACATGGACAGTGAGGACAACGTCGAAGTAGGTTACAACACCTACGGTACGTACACAGAGTACGACACTGATGACGACGACGAAGTCTTCACAGCTCAGCTTCCAGAAGCTCAGTCAACATCTGGTATGGCTCTGACTGGCGAAGACGGAGAGCTTTCCGCTGAAGGTGGCGGAGGTTCAGTGAGCTACGACAGGATCATGCCGGTTTATGATGCTGTCGGTGCACTCGACAGTGAAGTCGAAGACCCCGCAAGCCAGGATCTGATTCTGGTTGGTGGACCTACGGTCAACACTCTGGTCGACGATCTCGTCCAGGAAGGCAAGATCGAAGGAACAGGCGCAGAAGAAGAAGAAGAAGACACGTTCGAGTGGCAGGAAGACACGCCTGAAGTCCAGCTGGTCGAAGACGCATTCGCTGACGGTCAGACCGCTCTTGTTGTCGCAGGGTGGGACCCCGAAGACACGAGAGACGCTGCTTTCGAAGTGCAGGATCAGTTGAACCCTGACACTGAAAGTCCGTTCGCTTAAGGACCTTCAGATTAGGGTGATCTAGGACTGGTTGATTCCGGTCCAAACCCCCTCCCTTTTTCTTTATTATTCTTACGCGACCAGCCTTGGCTCCGTGAAGCGTAAGGTTTTTATTTCTCAACGTAGACTTCATAAACATATGTTTGAATTCTTTGACTTCGAGCACTTCTCATGGGGAGTAGTTGTAGCACTGTTCGCCGTTATCGTACTGCTCGGAGTTACCTTTGGATTCTCCGCGTCGCTGGACATAGAGATGGAGAAGGTCCCTCTCTACGCACTCCTCGGTTTCACGATATCTATGGCACTGTTTGAGGGTGGTCTCATCGTCTACCTCTACGGTGCAAACCGTGGAGCCTTCCACTCCGAGGAGAGGAGGAAGAACCTTATCCTGAAGCTCAACTCAGTGAAGAACGCCAGGGAGGACGTCGAAGAGGGCTTCATGAAGAGGAACATGGACAAGGAGTCCAGGGACGAAATGCTGAGAGACCTCAAACAGAAGGAGCTGGAGATAAAGAACCAGCTGGAGACGCTACAGAAGGGCGAGCTGGATTTCGATATGGAGGGTGAGTGAAATGTCTTACTCCTTTGACTTCGATCTTACAAAGATATCTCGTTCCTTCTTCCGCGAGCTCGCAAGCTTCACGGAGAAGAGCGAGGTTCACAGAAAAACAGGGAACGCCTCGAGGAAACTGGCGAAGAAAATGAAGGTCAACGAGTTGACCGGAATTCCTATGACCGATGCGATAACTCTGGTCGAAGACATGATAGACGTCCACGCGAAGAATCTCGCCCATGAGGACGAGTTCCAGGAGACGGAAAACAGGGCTCTTTTCCTTCCGCACTGCTCCAGGAAACACATGGACGGAGAGTGTGAAGCGAGCTTCGACCCCGAACTGTCCTCCTACAGCTGCAGAAAGTGCAGCGAGGACTGTCCCGTTAAGAAGGCAACGGAGATAGGAGAAGAAAGGGGCTACGATGTGTTTGTTTTCCCAGGAGGTTCCTGTATACCAAAGGTACTGGCGAAGAGGGACTACGATGGTGTAGTCGGTGTTGCATGTTCTGAGGAGATAAAGCTCGGGATAAAAAAACTGGAGGAAGCAGGTGTCGAATACCAGGGAATACCTCTGCTGAAGAACGGGTGTGCAAACACGGAGTTCAACATAGAGACGCTCAAGAAAAAGCTTTAAAATACTTACGCGAAAGTGTTCTACGATGAAAGTAAAGACGTTGGCTGTGCTCGTGCTGGTAGTTTCTGCAACCTTGATGGTATCGGGATGTGTAGACTTCCTCAGAAGGACAGCAGACAGGGTCACAGGAGGCGAGTGTATAGAGCTTGAGAAAAAGGCAGAGACCAGACCGGGCATGGACTGCAAGTGTTATCCGACTGACTTCATTCCAGAAGGTGTCAAGAACCAGACAGATATGGAGCAACTGGAAGGAAAGTGCTACTGTACGTGCTCTTTCGAGGAAACCGACGAGGAGGCCAATATATCGATAGTCGAGGGCCCTGATGGAAACACGATAATTTCTCAGCTCACATAGACTTCTTCATAATTTCTCTCATAACCACGGTGGCGTATCTACCGGGCTTCAGAGAGAAGGATACTTCCACTGTTGCTTTACCTTCAACTTCCTTTACTTCAGTCACTTCAAAATCCGGTTTGATAAGGACAGCTCGTAATGTACCCTTTGAAGAAAGTTCTCCGAAGTCTTTGAATTCGAAGTCCTTGAGCTTTACATTGTCTTCCTGTAATGCTTGCTCGAGGTAGCTGTCGAAGCTTTGCGAGGAAAAGTTGGTTCCGTATCCCGGAACCTTACCAGGAAAGTTCCTCGCATCGTGTCTCAACAGCCGTGATACGGCTTTGTTGAAAACATAGGACTGGTAGGCATGGACGAAAAGTCTCCGTAGGTTTTTAGGGAAAACCTTGAAGACCTTGATCCAGTCCTTGTCCGTGGAAGGATTCAGACCGTTTAACTTTTTAATAAGATCCCTTTCGTAGGTAAGAGGTCTTGGAAAGTATTCCAGTGCTTCATCGTAGTTTTTATTCTCTTCAAGCCTTGATCTCGCTTCTCTGAACTCCTGTTTCTCCGTGGAAAAAGTTTTGAAAAGGTAGGTTTCAACGGCTTCCCTGTAGTTTCTTCTGAGAAGCTCTTTTCCAACCAGGTGTGTGATAGGTCTCTTACCGCCGAATCTCTGTAGCCCATAGTAGTTGGGTACACCCTCCTTGATTTCTTCAGCGAGCTCTTGTAGCCTTTCCCTACACTCCTCCAAACCTACATCTATCCCTCTTAATGTTATGGTAAATCTGTTTTCCTTCAGGTCGCCGTTTTTGAGAGAACGGGAAACCTTCTTGACAGCTTCCACCTCTAGGCCTTCTTCGTCCAGCTTCACCTCCTCCCCATCCAAGCCCTCTAAGGTCACGAACTGGGTCGTACAAGCTCTCTTATCCTTCAAACCAGCGTATCCTATCCTCTTCTTTGAGAGACGTAGCTTTGACGAAATTCTGTCTATGGCCTCAAAGGTGGTCATATTCCGCTTCTTGAGCTTGCAAAGAAGGAAGTTTCCGCCCTCCTCAAGGTCTATGGGAACTTCTTCGACTACGAAATCCTCAGGTTTGGTCTTCAGCCTTCCTCCTATACCCGGAGAATCAGTTCCGTACTCCTCGATTCCGCAGAACTCTTCAAGATCGAAGTCATTGGACATAATCAACATCCATTGAAATATAATCTATTACTTAATCAGAGGCAAGTGGCCTGTGACCTTGTCTATTTTTTCCTCCGATCCTGGACCCACGGCCAGAGCCGTCGTGGTTCCCTGAGGAATTTCTGTCCTTCCGGCGTCCTTCACGAGGTAAGCAGGTACGCCTATCCCCTCGGCATTCCTCTTGATTTGGAATAGCTCTTCCTCGTCTTCCACGCCAACTACCACCTTCTTCTCACCTGATTTTTCCCATTTTCTAAGGTTCTTCTCACTGACCTTACGGTATGCTCCCAGAGAGGCGTGGGCCGCCTGCGCAGCCGCCTTCCCCTTGCTGAGGTTCAGATCCTTTCTCACCACGATAACCTGTTTCATAGAAACAATTAAAAAGAAACGGACTTATATTGTTGTGTGAAAACCATGCTCCACGATCTGGAGGAGAAGTACAGTATAAGAAGGAAGTTCACGGGACCGCTTCTCGTAGACGTAAATCCAAACTACCTGTCGATCCTTGCGCTCTTCTTCGCCTTCGCGTCGGGCTATATGTTCTACAGGAATCTCAACGTGCTCGCAGGTGTCTTCCTTCTCGCCAACGGTTATCTGGATATACTGGACGGAGAGGTCGCCAAGGAGTTCGGAAGGTCCTCAAAGTTCGGGGACTTCATAGACCACACCTTCGACAGAATAGCCGATCTCGCGATGCTACTGGGACTGGCACTGGGTCCTGTAGTTCCTCTCGAACTGGGGGGCCTCACGGCGGTAGTCGTACTCCTTGTCTCGTACATGGGCACGCAGCATCAGGCCATAAGCCAAGAGAGGCTCTACGGTGGTCTGTTCGGAAGAAGCGACAGGATAGCAGCACTTTTCGTCTTTTCCGTTGCCTCCTACTTTTTCCCTGAGGCACTGCTCTACGGAGTATACGTGGTCCTGATACTGTCGGCGGTAACGTTTATCCAGAGGTTTCACAGATCCGCAAAGGAGATAAGACGCCTCTAAGATAAAGGACTAGACGGCCATGGCAACCGTAAACATGTTCCTTGCGGCTAGGGAGAGACCAAGTCCAAGGACAACTATCTTCAGCCAGTTCAGAAGCTCCACGTCCTCTACGACGTCGTCAAGAAGGTAAAGAACCGGCCATACGACAGCTATCTTCAAAGGGATCATTACCCAGGCACCTGTTGCGTCTATAAGGATATCAGGGAGAACATGTTTCTCCGTGTAGCCGAAGACGGTTATAGCTATGAAGGTCGAGGTACCGTCCATAAGGTGCCCGGAAAGTATGTGGTGGTTGATTCTGGTGAGGTATTCAGGGCAGAGCTTCGTGACCACGTAAAGGACGGCGGAAAGTGCACCGGCTATTCCGAGGACGTATACGAAGACCATGTAGTTCGGAAAGCCTATATTCGCGGCCGAGAAAAGACAAGCGAGGAAGGGAATTCCCCCAAAGATCCACATCCACTTAACGTAGGAAATACTGTATCTGTCCTCGAGGTACTGTGAAAGGAGGACTGTGGGTACCGTATACGCAGCTATGAGAAGGTGTATCCCAGGAGTGTTGAACCAGAAACCTGTAAATATCTCCGCATCACCCTGTCCCAGAGACCTCAAAATACCTCCGAGGAGAAGGTAAGGGACCATGGCCAGCACAAAGCTCTTGTCTATATCCGTTCTTATTTTCTTGAGGAAGAAGCGGTGTATCAGATATATAGCAACTACGAGCAGAAGGGCGTATGCCACCGTCTCAACCGTGGTGTATCCCGAACCTGCAAAGTATGACGCGTAGATCTCCTCCAGCATTACCAGGGGACCTCCTTTATACCCAGATAGTATGCGAGAAGGTTAAAAAAGTAGTGCACTGCTGGAGTTATGAAAACTATTAAAGCAGCGGACATGTAGGTCATGTCCGAGAGGACGAGTGCAACGGGCAAAGAGAATACCAGGAAGTCCAGCTGATCCACAAGAGGAATACTTGTTCCCCTCTCAGTTCCTGCTCTTCTCTTAAAGAAGGACGCGACCATATCGCCGAGCATAGCAGAAAGCGAGAGTACGAAGGCGAGGGTTGCCGTCATGTATGGCGTCGAAAAGCCAAAGCCCGTGGTAATCTGGTTGAACTGTGGCCACAGAAGGATCTGGACGAGGCCTATGAAGACACCGGAAGCTATGGCAAATAAGAACCCTTCCCAAGTCTTTCCGCCACCAAGAAGGTCATTTCCACGGAACTCCTTGCCGAAGTCCATTCTATGTCCTCCACCGAAAACAGGCGCTCCGCCGTTGGCTATGTAGGCAGGAAGTATAATCCATAGCCCCTGGATCAATGCATGTAGCCAGCTCATAGTCCCTATACTTATAACCAGATGGTTTATAAAAATGCTGACTCTATGCTCAATTTTTTATGTTCAGAAGACAAAGAAAGTTCTGGGGTGATTTTATCTCAGAAACAGACAAGAATCTCGACAACGCGTTTGGAGGCGAGTCCCGGGCAAGGAGCAAATACCTGCTGTACGCTGAAAGGGCCGAGGAGGAAGGTTTAGAACAGATAGCCAAGCTCTTCAGAGCAGTAGCCAAGGCAGAGGCAATACACATAGGCAATCACGCAGAGGCTATGGACAAGGTCAAAGAGACAGTGAACAATCTCCAGGACGCGATAGAGGGAGAGAAGTATGAAAACAGCGAGATGTATCCAAAGTTCTTAGAGAAAGCCAGAGAAGAAGGCGAAAAGAACGCTGCAAGAAGCTTCCGCTGGGCAAAGGAAGTAGAGGAAGTCCATGAAGAGCTTTACAAGAAGGCCAAGAAGAAAGCAGAAGAAGGCAAGGATATGGAAGAGAAGAAAATCTTCATCTGTGGAGGCTGTGGCTACACGACCATGGATGAAGCTCCTGATGTGTGTCCGGTCTGCGGCGCTCCTAAGAAGATGTTTGAAGAAGTGGAGTAGGCTTCAAAATTTTAAAAAGGACTGAAAGGTCCAGAAGGGGGTGAAAATATGGAATGTGAGGAGGACTTATTTTGTGGTGTGAACTATGCTGATAAAGAGCCAGATGAAATGGACGCTCTTGAGAAAAAGCATACGCCCGTTGTTGAAGTCGAGGAACTAGACGGCAATAGATATAGAGTTACTGTTAAGGTCGGCGAATACAAAGACCATCCAAACGAGCACAACCATTTTATAGAGTCTATAGAGCTTTACTCCGGAAGAACATTTCTAGGGAGAGCTACATTTGCCTCGGCAAGGTCCAATCCGGAAGCGACCTTTGAGGTAAAGTTAGACCATAAACATCCGTTTGTGGCCTTTGCACGGTGCAATATGCACGGCACGTGGCGCTCCAGGGGGAAGGAGATCTGATATGGAAGAAAAGATTTACTCTATACAGAAGCACGACGCTTCGCAGCTTCACTACGACCTGCGGCTGGAGAAGGACGGCGTGCTGAAGAGCTGGGCCGTTCCGAAGGAGCCGCCCGAAGAAGAAGGGACTAAGAGACTAGCGATACAGGTGGAGGACCACGAGCTTGACTACGCCTTCTTTGAAGGTCAAATAGAGGAAGGAAACTACGGCGCAGGGGAGGTGGAGGTCTGGGATAGGGGTAGCTACGAAGAAGTGAGCTGGAAGGAAAACAAGATAGTTTTTGAGATAAAGGGTGAAAAGCTGAGTGGGGAGTACGTCCTGGTGCGCTTTAAACCGGAGGAAGAGCCGGACAAGTGGCTGTTCTTCAAAAAAGGCTGAGTTTGTTTATTTAAGTCTTTATGACTAATTTCATCCTGGATTATGTCAGATTCTGAAAAAGAGGAAATCGATTGTGGTGTAAGCCCTGGGTTTATAAAACATCTCTATGACTCACTTCTAGACCATGAGAAAAACAGAGGACCCCATAAGGTAGAAGAAGGACATGGAAACTCTCTGGACAAGGTTATTATGGGCGAGAGGTTCGTTACCGACAGTTTTTTTGAGTACAGAAACAAGAGGCTAGTCATAGAAAAGGAAGGTGGCTCTGACTATGAACTTCCAGGAAACTATGTAATTGACGCTGAAAACAGTGAAACGGACAATATCTGGCTTCAGGAAGAAGGCCTTTGATCTGGATACGAGGAAAAGATTTATTTCTGCAGTATAATTCTTGAAACAGGGCCTGTGGTCTAGTCTGGACAGGACGGTTGGTTGCGGACCAACAGATCCTGGGTTCAAATCCCAGCAGGCCCGCCATCAGCATATATTTCTTCCGTACTCCTCTAAGAGGCTTCTATTTACCTGTATAGGCGCGTCGGCGCGGAGTGCCACCGCGACTGCGTCACTAGGTCTCGAGTCAAGCCTGTAGACAGTTTCTTCCCTCTCCAGGTAAAGGTCAGCTATGTAAGCGCCGTCCTGTAGGTCGTGGACCCTCGCCATAACAACCTCCACGTCGTATCCACGGAGAGCATCTACCATAAGGTCATGGCTTCCTGGTCTTTCCCACAGCTCGTTGTTCAAACCGTACTGTATAGACCTCGCCTGATCAACGCCTATAGTCATAGTCAGAGCATCGCAGTTGTGCCTGAGTTCGAGGTTCTGATTTTGGAGAAATACATTAGCTTCAACAAACCCTTCGTTCTCCACTGGAATTTCCGGTACTTCGCTGTCAGAAGGGGAAATAAGGAGGAGAGCAAACGCTACAATAGCAGCGATTGCAAGCATTGAAGGCTTGTTCTCGGTTATTTTTTCGTTATCGTCACTCATCTTGTTCCACGGGAACTATTATTCCTTTGAGGTCTTCGTGCTCGTCGCGTAAATACTTTTTGCCAGTGAGAGCACAGACGAGAGCATCGAACTCGTCCTCCGTGAGGTTCTCCGTCCTCCTGACCTGAAGATTGTCCTCCGAAGCTCTTGGAAATACCTCTATTATCTCGAAGCCGTCCACCGTCTTCAGTTTTTCTACGAGGGACTTGGCACGTCTTACGAGAACCTTCATTCCGGGAAAGTTAGGTGAAAGTACGTCGTAGCCCTTCTCCTTTAACTCTTCGTCACAGTCTCTGTACATGCCGTCCTCAGGGAAGCCAAGGGGCGCATCCAGAGCTATAAGGTCCGGGTTAACACCCTTCACTACTTCAAGGATCTCCACATCCGTCTTAAGAACCTCCGTTCTCACAGAACAACCGTCCAGAAGACAGAACCCTGTGTCGTTTTCCTCTTTACCTGCAAGGTCCAGTCCCACGACCTTCATAGTTGTCATTTCTCCTTGAGCTAAATAAAGTATAGGTTTGCGAGGATTATTACTGTGACTGTGCAGAATATGATAGGTAGGAAAGGATACCTGTCTCCTTTACTGAGTATAGATCTGAGAACAAGAGAGAAGATCTTCAGAAGAAGGTAGAAAGCTAGAAGAGGTGTAAAGCTTAAGAGGGTTGAGACCGCTACAACAGCAGAGACGTCCATCTTAGCAAGTCTGAATACGAAGCCTGTCCTTCGCCAGGATAAAAGAACAAATGCACCTATCAGAATCCACTTACCTAAGAATAGCGGTGGGAAGGATCCTTCGACAAACTGAGGGTAAAAGTCCACTATGGCCATCACGCCTGAGAATATCAACCAGAAATGGAAGAACTCTTTCTGTGCCGCCGTCTTCTTGAGGTCACTTATCGAAGATACAGCGAGGGAGCCAAGAAGAAAGAGCATAGCATATATTTGATAGGTGGTCAGTTCCAGCTGCAGTCCTTCCGCAAGCTCCGCTAACATGTTTAGGTTTTGTGGCGGTCTGTATTTAAAATTTTCAGATAAAGAATTAAAAGATAGATACCCAATGATGATGCAATGAAGAAGCTTCTTGGTCTGATCCTGGGGATAGCAGCGTTCATCGGGTTCTCGGAGACATCTTACGCGTATATCTCGGGATCAAATACTCGAGCTCATGTACTTATGAGTACCGGAGAAATAGTACTTTCTTCTATACTGTTATTTCTGGTAAACCTTTTGATAACGATTATAGTTATCTCAGTTCTCGTAAAGATGTTTTGCAAATGGAACACCAAGAAAATTATAGTACTTTCTCTGACAACAGCTACTGGTTTCTTATTTTTTGACCTTCTAACGTTTTTCTCATTGACGCGTTCCGGAATGGAAGGACATTCTATATCAATATTCTACCAGGTCTTCAGAACACTAATAGTTGTTGCAGTGGTTTACGGGTTAGAGAAGTTATATCTGAAGTTTACAGAAGACGGAGGAATAAAAAAGGCCTTGGTATTTGCAGTTTCAGCTGCATTTATCATTAACTCCGTAGCCTTCACTGGCCTATATTACTACGGGGGCATGGATACACTTCTTCCTGGTATACCTGAACCAAAAAATGGCAGGCGAGACAAATCAACAGCTACAACTGAAGATGTTCTTGTCATTGAAAACGAGGAAATCAGTCCTTCGCCGGTTAAAGCTAACGATGTCTTTGATTTTTCCTTCCATTTAACCAATATCAACAAAAGAGAAAAGGCAGAGAACGTTGAGGTCAGGTTATACGAGACAGATATGTGCGACCTGCATGACGACAGTGCTGAAGGATTAAGTGATGTTGTCATCTTTGAAGAGGCCACAAGAATGATAAAATGGAACTTGAAAGCGCCTAATGAAGATGAACTCGGTCTGATGGAGGATACTTGTTCGCTTGAATACTACGTTAAGTATGATTTCGGGACCCAGGGCCATGCAGATCTCTACGCCATGGATGAAAATGTTTCCGAGGACGATGAAATCGCTCAGGTTTCTCCTTCAACAGAAAAAGGTAAGGGTCCATTGAAAATAGAGATTGAATTCGGTGGTCCACAACCTTTCAGAAAAGGAAGTACCATACCTTTCAAAGTAAGACTTAGAAACGTAGGCGAGGGTGTTGTAGAATACATAACACCAGAAGACTTGATTATTAACATAAGCTATGACGATGATGAAAACCAGATAAATGAAAACTATCTGTATCAAGAGGACGAATGGGAAACGGGCTGCAGGCTTCCAGTTGGCGAGGTAGATGAAAACATACCGTTTATCGATGACACAAGTCCTCCTATAGCCTGCAGATTATACTTTCATGAAGGAAACGAAGACAAGGACTACGGAACCTACTTCGAAGAGCCTCTGAGTGAATTCAACATAGAAGTAAGTGTAGAGAACTATACCTATAAGCTTACCAGTAAAAAATCTGTAGAAATTGAAACTTCTTCTAATTAGCAATTAACCCTATCAGGACTTGTTCTGGTTTCTATTTAAAATTTGAGACAGGACAGCATATTTTTAAGTTTGACTGGGTAAAAGGTTAGAATATGGTACTTGATAACCTTTCCGAGGGAATACAGAATGCAGTTGACAAGATCAGCGGCAAGAGTCTCGTGGACGAGGAAGTGATAAAGGAGGTGTGTAAGGACATACAACGCGCTCTGCTCCAGTCTGACGCAGACGTTGAGCTTGTCTTTGACCTCACGGAGTCGATAAAGAAGCGTGCTCTGAATGAAGAACCACCAGAAGGACTTACGGAGAAGGAGCACGTTGTAAACATTGTATACGAGGAGCTTGTGAAGTTTGTTGGTCAGGACGAGGCAAAGGTCTCTCTGGACAAAGGAAGGATACTTCTTATGGGTACCTTTGGCTCAGGAAAGACTACAACAAGCGGGAAGCTGGCGCGTTTTTACAAGAACCGTGGACTGAAGCCAGCCCTGGTTGCATGCGATACCTACAGGGAGGCAGCTTACGACCAGCTGAAGCAGATAGGCGACAGGCTTGACGTGCCTGTATACGGCGATCCGGATGAGGAGGATTCAGCTAGGGTTCTGAAGGACGCACTTGAAGAGATAGAGGAAGAGGTAGTTATCGTGGACTCCTCTGGAAGGGACGCGCTGAACGAAGATATGATAGAGGAGATAAGTACCCTAAATGATATACTGGAGCCAGACGAAAGGTTCATTGTAATTCCTGCTGACATGGGACAGCAGGCAGGAAAACAGGCTAGAAGATTTCAGGAGGAACTGGATATAACTGGCGTGGTGGTTACGAAGATGGACGGTACGGCCAAAGGTGGTGGCGCTCTTTCTGCATGTGCCGCTACAGGTGCAAGCGTGAAGTTCATAGGTACCGGAGAGGAGATGAAGGATCTGGAGAAGTACGATCCGGAGCGATTTGTCTCGCAGCTTATCGGCTACGGTGACCTGGAGGGTCTTCTGGAGAGAGTCGATGAAGAAGAAGCGGCGGAGCAGGCCAAAAAGATGATGGAAGGTGAGTTTACGTTAGAGGACTTCCAGAGCCAGATGGAGCAGGTCCAGTCCATGGGCTCTCTGGACGAAGTTATGGGCAAGATTCCAGGGATAAGCAAATCAAAGCTTCCGGATGGGTTGATAGATATGCAGGAGGAGAAGATGGAGCTATACAACTATATAATAGATTCTATGACGCCTGAAGAAAAGAAGGATCCCAAGGTCATAGGCTCTTCGAGGAAGAGGAGGATAGCCAAAGGTTCCGGGACGGAGGTTGAGAACGTCTCCGAGCTCATCAAGCTGTACAGGCAGTCGAAGAAGGCCATGAAGATGTTCAAAGGCGGAAGAGGCGGAATGAAGGGTAATCTGAAAAAGATGATGAAGCAGTTCGGCGGATTCTGATCCAGAGAAGTTTCTGTGTTCTAAAACGAAAGAGCTTCTAAAGGAACAGTTTGACCTCCAGCAGATGCGGAAGACTCTATTCCTCCTAACCAGAAAAGCGGTATGAAAACAATTAAGACAACTACTAATCCCAGTAATACAGTACCTAATATAACTGAAGCCGCTGCTTTTCCGGTGCTCATTCCATGCATCTTCTCTATGCCCCTTGCTTCCGCATATATAATGTAGATAAAAACAAGAAGGTTTAAGATCGGTATCCATCCAAAAAGAGCATTTATAGCAGTCGGGTAGGAAACAGCTTCTGTAGTTTTCTGATACCCATCAAATCCAAACAGCTTTACAAAGACATGGATAAATCCTGACTGTAACAGTAAGCCAAGGGTCCCGCTGATCACGCCAACTAAAAGAAGGTAAAAAAGGCTTTCAAGCACTGATACACCCGGCATCGGTTTGGTCCCAATGCCAGCCATTATTTGAATCTCCTGTGAAACAAAGACAAGGAGTGATAGAACTATGCCGGATGTAACCGCGAATTTGATTGGATAACTGTAGTTCCCTCTTTGTTCAACATCTTCGTAGAAGTCCACGGGACTTAAAACAATTTTCTTGGCCTGTTCAGCCCACTCCTTGAGCCAGTTCATAGTTGGTATTAGTAAAAAGAGATTTAAAAGCTTGGAGTCTTAGAGGTAAGCTATGCGAATACTGTTGATAGGCGATATGCATATTCCGGAAGAAGCTGAGGAGATTCCAGACGAGTTCTTGGAAGAAGCAGAGAGCTGCGACCTTATAATATGTACAGGCGATTTGACAGAAAATATGGTTCTTGATGAGCTGTTTGAGAGGGCAAAGGTAAGAGCCGTCAAAGGAGAAAAGGACTACATAGATCTTCCTGAGCAAGACCTTGTGACTATAGAAGAAATGAAGTTCGGCGTTGTTCACGGTCATCAGATCGATGAAGTTATCGACAGCGAGAACGAGAAGATGGAGGACGAAAGAGATAGAAGCTGCGAGGCAAGTGAAGAAGAAGGCAAGGACAGCGACGGAAAAGGACATGCGGAAAAGCTCATGGAGTTCGCAGATCTGTTGAAGGCAAACGTTCTGGTTACAGGTCATACACACAAGCCTTTCAGAACAGAAAAGAGCGGAACTGTCCTTCTAAACCCTGGAAGTGCTACAGGCGTTGGCGGCGGAAAAAGAACCTGTATGGTCGTTGAAGTGGAGGGCACGGATCTGAGGGAATGTGAAATTCTTACAGCGTAACTGAGGACGAGAAACACTTTTATATTTTGCTCCAGAACTTAGTTTTGGTAGAGATGTTGGAGAGATTAAAGAGGTTACTGTCCGGCCTTTTCGGCGACAAAAATCAGATAAAGCTTGGTATATACGGTCCACCGAACACAGGAAAGACTACACTCGCAAACAGAATTTCTGAGGAGTTCACAGGCGAAGAGATGGGTAGTGCTTCTGAAGTTCCGCATGAGACAAGGGCTGTCCAGAAGAAGGAGAAGGTGAACCTGCAGACGGATGGAAAAGAGATATCGATGAACCTCCTGGACATGCCAGGTATTTCTACGAAGGTCGACTACAATGATTTCGTTGACCATGGAATAGATGAAGACGAAGCGAAGGTCAGGAGCAAAGAAGCAACGAAAGGTGTAGTCGAAGCCATAAAGTGGTTGGACAAGGTCGACGCTGTTCTAGTTGTCTTTGATTCTACGGATGATCCTTATACGCAGGTCAATGTAACCATTCTCGGAAATCTCGAGGCAAAGGACATCCCAATAATACTTGTAGCGAACAAAACAGACCTCGATGAGGCAGATCCAGAAAGCATACAGGACGCGTTCCCACAGTACAACTTCACGCAGATTTCTGCCAAGGAGAAGGACAACCTCGACGATCTGTACAAGGAGATAGTTGAAAACGTCTAAGGTGCTTTAGATGGCCAAGAAAAAGAAGGAAAAGAAGGGTGGAGTAAAGATAGAGTTTCTTTCAAGGTTGAGGCTCCAGGAGAAGGCCTTTGAAGATAAGCTCGACATGATAATGGACGGCGTCAAGGACGAAAACATCTTGGTTCTGGAAGAAGCTTTGAGTCCACAGGAAAAAACGCAGCTTATAGAGAAGTCGATGGAAGAGTGCGACGAAGATTTTCCTGGCATAGAGTTCTCAGGATTCGATGCCAGGGAGAACTGGATTGAGAAAATTTTAGGTACTATAACAGGCAAACCTCAGAAGGACGGCCTGCTTATCGTTGGTTCTTCCGACGTGATGGAGAAAGTGGAGGAAGACAAAGACGCTATTTCAATGATAGCCAAGCTGGAGTGATCTGATGCCACACAAGTGCTTGAACTGCGGGAAGACACTCGAGGAAGATTCGGACGAGCTTATGGAAGGCTGTAGTAACTGCGGCCAGAAGCTGTTCGTTTTCGAAGGCGATAAGGACATAAGTGATAGTGAAAGAGACTCTATAGTTCAGGACGTGGAGGAGTTCATGGACAACCTTGAAGAGGAAGAAGAAGCAAAGAAGAGGCTTCAGGAAGCGATGGAGTTCGACCTCGAATCGATAAAGGTAGAGGAACCAGGCGTTTACGAGATAAACCTGAGGAAGCTTCTTGAGGAGATTCCACTTATTGTGGAGATGAAGGAAGGCGAGTACTACATATACCTACCTTCTGCCTTCAGTAAGGATAGGAAGAACATACGTATAGACGACCTGGTTTAAGGAACTCCGGTACTAGCTTATTTAATTGTTGAAACCAAAGATATTTTCTATGAAATTTGAAAGTTTGAAGGGTTTCCGGGACTTTTTGCCCGAGGAGATGGTTGCAAGAAGGGAGGTCTTCGATAGAGTTGAGAATGTTGTAGGGAAGTTCGGCTTCAGGGAGATAGATCTTCCTTCCCTGGAAAAAAGGAAGCTGTTCGAGGTGAAGAGCGGGGAAGAGCTAGTTGACCAGACATACAGCTTCAAGGACAAGGGCGAAAGGAATGTAACCTTGATTCCTGAGCAGACTCCGTCCCGAGCCAGACTGTTAGCGCAGGAGAAGTCGTTGAACCGGCCCGTGAAGTGGTACTCCACATCGAAGCGCTGGCGCTACGAGCAGACGCAGAAGGGAAGGCTGAGGGAGTTCTATCAAACGGATATAGACATCTTCGGCGCGAACAGCGTGGAGGCAGACGCGGAAATACTTGCAGTCCTGGTCGAGATTATGGACGAGCTGGAGGTATTGGACGCTGTGGACGTTCTCGTAAACGACAGAAACCTTATGGAAGAGGTACTGGAAGAAGAAGGCACCGAAGAGAAGAGAAAGGTCATGGAAATTATAGACGACAAGGAGAAGATGAAAAGAGAAGAGTTTATGGAAGAGCTGATGGACATCGGACTTGGCAAGGAGGAAAGTGAGAGGATAGAGGAGCTCACCTCTATCAGCGGGCCGATTGGACAGAAGCTGGGGGAGGTAGAAGAGCTTGTATCAGAGGATAACAAAGCTCTGGAGAGGATGATGGAGCTGAAGGAAATTCTCAAGAGCTACGGTGTTCTTGACAAGGTAAAGCTGGACATGTCGATAGTCCGCGGCTTGGACTACTACACAGGCCTCGTGTTCGAAGTTTTTGATAAGAAAGGTGAGCTGCGCGCTATATGCGGCGGTGGTAGGTACGACGAGCTTGTTGAGCTTTTCGGCGGTGAAAGTGTTCCTGCAGTTGGCTTCGCGATAGGGGACGCGGTTATCGAGGAGCTTATGAGAAGAGAAGATGTTTGGCCTGAGGAAGAGCTAGAAACGGACGTGTACGTGCTTCCTGTATCTGATGAAATCCGCGAGGAAGCTACGGACATTGTCAGAAAGTTGAGGGACGAAGAGCTGATTGTTGAAACCGACCTCAAGAACAGGAACGTTTCGGCGCAGCTGAACTACGCTAATTCGATAGGCGCAGACAAGGTAATTATAGTTGGTGAAAGGGACCTGAAAGAAGGTAAGGTAACAGTAAAAGACATGGAGTCGGGAGACGAAAAACTAATAAGTTTGGAGGAAGTAGTTGAGAAAGTCAAATAACGTGTGGCCGGGATGGTGTAGCGGTTTAGCACGAGGGCCTGTGGAGCCCTTAGCCCGGGTTCGAATCTCGGTCCCGGCCCTTTTTCTTGACCTTTAAATAGTTCCAATGTTAATCTAGAGCTGCGCGGTTTTTGGTGGGGTTGCCGTAAGATATTTAAACCTCACTCTGAATTACTTTACGCTGTTAAGGCGTGCCGGCGTAGTTGAGCCTTGGACGTTCTGACGTCCAGCGATGACCAAAATTCCAGGCACGAACAAATGATGAGGAAGGGAGTTCAATCTCTTCTGATGTAGGAAACCCGAGAATGAAACCGAGAGGTTTCAGTAGCCAAATGTAGTTGGTGTGACGCGAGGACTAGTTTACTCTCTTACCAATTCCGGTTGATCCTGCCGGAGGCTACCGCTATCGGGATTCGATTTAGCCATGCGAGCCGAGGGTGGTTTATCCGCCCGGCGGACTGCTCAGTAACACGTAGTCAACCTCCCCTCAGGACGAGTATAACCCCGGGAAACTGGGACTAATACTCGATAGGAAAGGGATACTGGAATGTTCCCTTTCTGAAATGTTCCGACGCCTGAGGATGGGACTGCGGTGGATTAGGTCGTTGGGGGTGTAACGGACCTCCAAGCCTATAATCCATACGGGCGTTGAGAGACGGAGCCCGGAGACGGACTCTGAGACACGAGTCCGGGCCCTACGGGGCGCAGCAGGCACGAAACTTTTACAATGCGTGAAAGCGCGATAAAGGGATCCCGAGCGCCTTGGCATTGCCAAGGCTTTTTTGGAGTGTAAAAAGCTCCACGAATAAGGGGTGGGAAAAACGGGTGCCAGCCGCCGCGGTAATACCCGTGCCCCAAGTGGTGACCACGATTATTGGGCCTAAAGCGTCCGTAGCCGGCCGGATGGGTCCTCAGTGAAATCCTGCGCTAAAACGTAGGACTTGCCGGGGAAACTATTCGGCTTGGGACCGGGAGAGGTCGGGGCTATTCCTGGGGTAGCGGTAAAATGCTGTAATCCCAGGAAGAGCGCCTGTGGCGAAAGCGCCCGGCTGGAACGGCTCCGACGGTGAGGGACGAAAGCCAGGGTAGCGAAGGGGATTAGATACCCCCGTAGTCCAGGCCGTTAACGATGCCCGTTTGGTGTAGCATCTCCTACGTGGAGGCGCTGTGCCGTAGCGTAGGTGTTAAGCGGGCCGCCTGGGGAGTACGTCCGCAAGGATGAAACTTAAGGGAATTGGCGGGGAAGCACCACAAGCGGTGGAGGCTGCGGTTTAATTGGATTCAACGCCAGGAACGTTACCAGCGCTGACAGCATGATGACGGTCCGCTTGAAGAGCGTACCTGAAGCGCTGAGAGGTGTTGCATGGCCATCGTCAGCTCGTACTGTGAAGCGTCCGGTTAAGTCCGGTAACGAGCAAGACCCACATCCCTAGTTGCTATCGTGTCCTTCGGGACGCGAGCACTCTAGGGAGACCGCCTCCGACAAGGGGGAGGAAGGTGTGGGCGACGGTAGGTCTGTATGGCCCGAATGCGCTGGGCTACACGCGGCCTACAATGGTCGGGGCAGCGGGTTGCGACTCCGAGAGGAGGAGCTAATCCCAAAACCCGGCCTTAGTTCGAATCGAGGGCTGAAACCCGCCCTCGTGAAGCCGGAATCGCTAGTAAGCGAGGGTCACTATCTCTCGCTGAATACGTCCCTGCTTCTTACACACACCGCCCGTCAAGCCATCCGAGTGGAGCCTTGATGAGGCTTGGGAAATTTTCTCAGGTCTAATCAGGGCTCCGCAAGGAGGGCTAAGTCGTAAATTAATTGCGACCTCGGACCGAAAGGTTCGAGAAAACCCGGCTGTATGCTGGAAACTCCACTCATACCAGGCTGCCGGAATTGTCCTAAGCTTTTTATCAAAAGCACGGGCAATGTAAGGTAGAGAGGTCTGGTCGTTGTGGACAATCAGCAGGGAAGCTCACTACTCTGACCTGAAAAGGTGAGGTATAGCCCCTCAGAGACTGCACGCCGGCCCCTAACGGAGCTGATTGGATGTCACAAAGCTACCTCAAGGGAATACTTCACGATGCCACGGAAAGGAAGTACACCTACCGAATTTCACAAAAGAACAAAGATTTCATTGAAAAGCTGGCCGAAATGATTCGAGATCTGGGCAAAAAAGCCTGGATTTAAGAAGAAGGCAACCGAGGAATATACGTAGTGGAATTTAGTAAGAGTGGTCTCAAAAAGCAAGAAATCGAAACAAGACAAGAAAAAAGAGACTATATCCGTGGCTACTTCGACGCTGAAGGAAGCGTTCCAAGGAGTCCTGAAGTGCGACCTTACATTTACTTCGCACAACAGGACAAAAAAGACCTAAAGAAAGTGAAGAAATTCATTGAGGAGTTTTAAATTGAAACAGGCAAACTCCACAGACCCAGTAAGGAGTCTGATCCAGATTACTGGAGATTTTACATCTCCACAAAGGATCACAAAAAATTTGCCAGAGAAATAGGCTCTTGGCATCCAAAGAAAAATCAGCTGCTGAGGGAGATGAGACAGTCCACGCCTCGATGCGAGTCGGGGTGACACTTTCAAAGTGTCCGAACACCATTATGGTGTGAGCATGTGAACAAGGTAGCCGTAGGGGAACCTGCGGCTGGATCACCTCCAATTCATACCAACTACAGGCTAAAATTTCGGGTTTCCTAAAGAACATACGGGCCCGTGGTCTAATGGCAATGCAGAACCGTGTTCCGATTTACGGTTTGCACCGGAATGACGTCGCCCTTGCAAGGCGAAGACTGTGGGTTCAAAAGAGACCACTTTGGAATGAAAACACTTTACTGAAAACGGAGTTTTCGTAAAGATCCAAGCTTCGTTTGAAATATTTTCCAAAGGGTTTTCTGGAATTCCCACCGGGTCCACCAGTACTGTTCGCGATTTTAGAAAGTTTTAAATAACTTCACTGTTACAGGACTTTTGAACCTGATACAGGCCTGATAAGATGACTGGAAAGTAAGACTTGAAGGATTAGTTGCTTACTTCAGTCTGTTCTTTTTCGTTTTGTTGTATAGTTTTAATGTGCAGCTCTCTACCGCAGGTAGAGGGTGAAGAGTGATAAGGGACGATGAATTGAGTTTTGTGAACACCCTTTGATCCCGAGAGGGAGATGATAGTAAGACGATCACAAGAGTCCCTTGGATGAGCTGTTATACGTCAAGTCTTGGAAACTTATGTTTCCAGTTTGAAATCCGAGAGGATTTCAAGACCCACCAGCCAACTAGGCTGGAATGGGTCTATGTCCCAACAGCCAGTTGATGGATGGCTCGGCTTTGGACGCCGAAGAAGGTCGTGGCAAGCTGCGAAAAGTCTGGGCGAGGCGCATGCAGCCATAGAACCCAGAATTGCCTAATGCGAACTCGTGTCGGCTTCGGCCGACGATCCCTCATGGGATCGGGAACGCGGTGAATTGAAACATCTCAGTAGCCGCAGGAAGAAAAAGCAACGGCGATGCCGTTAGTAAAGGCGATTGAACGCGGTACAGAGCAGAGCGAACCCGCTGTAGGAATACAGTGGGGATGTGCTGTTCAGGTTACAGCCCACCTTCCAGAGTCTAAGTGTCCTGGAACGGACCACCACAGAGGGTGATAGTCCCGTGGACGAACGGAAGAAGGTTGAGTCCTGGACAAGAGAGTACCGTTGCCTGGGTAGGCAGCGGGAATATGGGAGGATCTCCTCCTAACTCTAAACACGTCCAAAGTCCGATAGTAGATTAGTATGGTGACAGAAAGCTGAAAAGCACCCCTAACTGGGGGTGAAAAGAACCTGAAATCAGCTGGTTACAGCCTGGCATGGCGTGGAAGGGCCTCTTCCGAAGGACCAAACCGAGAGGTTTCAGTACGAGGAAGAGGAGCCAGCGTCATGTCGTGCGTTTTGAAAAACGAGGCAGGGAGTTTGTCTCCGTGGCAAGGTTAACCGCCGCTCGGCGGGGAACCACAGCGAAAGCAACAAGCCCGCAGCCGCTTTGCGGCCAGGGGCGCCGTGTGAAAGTGCGGGAAGTCACGGGGATAAGACCCGAAGCTCCTCGAACTACTCGTGGGTAAGGCGAAGCCTCCCGAAAGGGAGGTGGAGGCCTGCTAGCGTTGATGTGCACAAACTCTCGCGTGACCTGTGAGTAGGGGTGAAAAGCCAATCGAGAGGAGCGATAGCTGGTTCCTCCTGAAGTGAGTCTCAGCTCAGCCTGGTCCAAGGTAGGTAGAGTGGTAAAGCACTGACTGGGAAGTTAAGAGGCGAGAGCCTCGGCTTCCTTGTCAAACTCAGAATATTCTACCGCCTTTGAAGACCGGAGTTAGAGTATCCGGCGTAAGGCCGGTACTCGAGAGGGAATGAGCCCAGACCGGGGTTAAGGTCCCCAAATCCTGACTAAGTCATCAAGGTTGTCTTCGACCCTAAACAGCGGGCAGGTTGGCTTAGAAGCAGCCACCCTTTAAAGAAAGCGTAATAGCTCACCCGCCTAGGTCGAGGGCGCCCACAATTCACGGGAGTAAGTCAGGTACCGAGACCTCGGATGAACTCCAGTCGGAGTTCAGAATAAGGAGGCGTTCCGTCGGGGTAGAAGCAGGGCTGTAAGGTCCTGTGGACCGGATGGAAACGCGAATCCTGCCGGTAGTAGCAACAAAGCTGGGTTAGAGTCCCAGCCGCCGAAAGAGCAAGGGTTCCCCAGCAATGTCAATCAGCTGGGGGTTAGCCGGTCCTAAACCCGTCCTTAGGAAGAAGCGGGTAAAAGGGAAGCAGGTTAATATTCCTGCGCCACCTACGATTAAGCTCGTCTTCGATGCCTGGGGATAGATCGAGTGTCGCTCTCGCGACATCGAACCGTTGAAGCTTCTCGACCGTAATGGATAGACGGAAGTGAAAGCGGGATAGGCTCCCTGTATTGGGAGTTCGGTCAAATCCTAGGGCCCATGAAAAGAAGATTGAGCTACTCGTGGGCGACCGTACCCAGAACCAACACAGGTGCTCTCCCGGAGAAAGGGAAGGCGTCTGGGGTAATCCAACTCAGGGAAATCGGCAATCTGGCCCTGTACCTTCGGAAGAAGGGGTGCCTGACCTGAAGAGGTCAGGTCGCAGTGACCAGGGAAGCTCGACTGTTTAACAAAAACAGAGCTGGCTGCCAGTCCGAAAGGATTTGTACAGCCGGTGAGGCCTGCCCAGTGCGGGTGTGTTAAGCTTCTTTGCAAGGAAGTGAAGCCCCCGTAAACGGCGGCGATAACTCTGATCGTCTTAAGGTAGCGTAGTCCCTTGCCGATTTATTGTCGGCCTGCATGAAGGGTTTAACGAGGCTTCCGCTGTCCCGAACCGGATCCCGGCGAACCCGCTTTTTGGGTGCATAGGCCCAAGACTTCCAGTGGGAAGGAAAGACCCCGTGGAGCTTTACTGCAGCTTTCTGCTGCGGTGTGGTCCCTCCAGTAGAGTGTAGGTAGGAGCCATTACCCAGGCACGTGCGCCAGCACGCCGCCGAGGCGTCCATGGAACACTACCCTGAAGGGACTGCGCCGCTAACCTGCGAGAAATTTCTCGTGGAGACATCAGAAGGTAGGCAGTTTGACTGGGGCGGTACGCCTTCGACACAGGATCGAAGGCGCTCAAAGGTCGGCTCACCCAGGTCAGAAATCTGGGGTAGAGTGCAAGGGCAAAAGCCGGCTTGACTGGATCCTCCACAATACGGGATCCAGAGGCGAAAGCCTGACCTAGCGAACCCCCGAGTCCCTGAGATGGGGCCCGGGGCTGTCAGAAAAGCTACCCCGGGGATAATGGAGTTGTGGCGGCCGAAAGCCCGTACTGACGCCGCCGCTTGCTTCGTCGATGTCGGCTTGCCTCATCCTGGCCGTGCAGTCGCGGCCAAGGGTAGGGGTGTTCACCCGTTAAAGAGGTACGTTAGCTGGGTTCAGAACGGCGTAAGCCAGTTCGGTCCATATCTATTGGGAGTGTCTGTACCTTTGGGTGTCGCCTGAGAGGGAGAGGGGTGAGTACGAAAGGAACACCTCTCTGAGGCCACTGGTTGACCGGTTGTCCGTGAGGGCACTGCCGGGTAGCTACGCCTCATTCCGGTAAGGGCTGAAAGCATCTAAGCCCGAAACGGTCCTCGAAACCAGGCGACGCTAGGCTCTCCTAGACGAGGAGTTTGATAGGACGGGGGTGTAAGCTGGAAGGCAACGACCAGCTCAGCCCACCGTTACTAATCGCCGTATTGGGCCATGGACGCATTCCAGCCTGGGCTAAAGGTGGATCTTGAAATCAAGGAACACAAACTTAGAAACAGAGGTTTCCAAGACTTGGCGTATAGCAGCTGAAGCTCTTTTCTCATAAGATTTAAATTGTTAGAATCAAATGTTCCTACTGTGGTGAGCTGGAGAGGGACCACCGGGATAGTTTGGATGAGGTTGTTTTCCTTCACAGGAAACACCCTTGTATTCCCGGAGGAAGCTCCTCCCACCCGTTGTGCTGTAAAAGTGCAACGAGGCCCAGGCTCGCAAGAGTCCGTCCTGAGAGGGAACGGAACAGGGAACAGAAACGATACCCCCGCGCTGGAGCGTTGAAAGCTGAGAAGGCACGGAGGGATGGAACGTACCCTGATCTGGGTGGTGCAAGACCAAATAGGCTCCGGGAAATGGATGTGCCTTGCACGTCGGTCTCTTGGAGCGGGTAGGTCGCTATTTGGAGTCCGTGAGGGCTTCAAACTTGGAAGCATCTGCTTCCGAGAAGATGAATGTCCCGAAGACCTGACATGGACGCGGACTTCGTCCACGTCGTTTTTGGGTCCGAACAGAAGGAGGGCTACTCCCAGCACACCACACTATTTTCTCGCTTGGATTTTAGGCACTACAGAACTTTACGCTTTATTCTTCTGTAATATCTGAGGAACAAACCTATAATAATCGAAAAGGCAGTAAATATCAGAAAGTAATAAGGTGGAAACAGCTCTTCGGGTGGGGCTGTTGGAGCTGGTCTTGTTTCGAGACCCAAAGTAAGTTGAAATAAGAGAATAGTGACGAATATAGTTAACAAAATCAAGGCCTTTCTCTGCATCTTGTCGTAACCTGTAAATATAATATAAATTACTAAGACAAGACCAGCAAGTGGTAGTATGAGAGTAGAAGTAAAGCCGACAACAGGTCTAAGGGTTGAAGCTATGAAACCAAGTAAAAATAAAAAATCCGAAAACTAAGAAGGATTTTCCGGCTTTCTCTGTAAAGTTTCTCATAATTATGTTTCAGTGTTTCTATTTAATTAATTTATTAAGGCACTACACTTCCTTAATCTCTATATTCCACTCATCTTTAAGCTTACATACAGGTTATCTTCTGTCCTTCCACCCTCCTCAAATAAATACCTAAAATCTCATTGGTTGGTATTTCGCCGGCTTCACATGACACTCATAACCAGGTTATTCATTCATTCTAATTACTCTTTTTCTACTTGTTGAATACCTCTTGAACCCTGCATAGAGTAAGTTGGCAAGTCCCACTGTCCACCATCCCAAGAATAGGAATATCAAGAAGTGTGCTAATCCACTGCCATAAGAATATCTCTCCATCACTACTTTATGGTGAGCATCGGTCTTCACTTTCCAACCCTCTTCTATTAGGTCATTCTTCTTGTTTTCTAACTCCTCCTTTGAGTCAACAGTCAGAGCCATTTATCTATCACCTCCCCCTTGACTTATCTATCATACTTGCATCTTTTACTAAAAAAGGTACTAAAGATATAAAAGATTAAGTTTCTTAAAATTCTTCTTCTGAACTAGGAAAGAACTAGAATATACGCCCAAACCAATACCCATAGAAGAATAAAGGATTTCAAGGACTACAACTTTTAAATAGATTCGTTTGTAAAACTATAGTGGAAGGTAACACAGGCCAGTGATCTAGGCGGTGAGGTACTTCCAGAAGATTGCACTATTTTCTTTCATGGATTTTAGGCACTACAGGTAGAGCTGCGGTGTTGTCTTCGGGTACCCAATGACTTAAGTATCTGTCTTCTTCAATACAAATCCATGGAAAGTGAGAAGGAGTACATCAAGCCCGATATTGTAACATCTTCTGTCAGGAATGTTGAGCCGCTTAAGGAGAAGGACAAGGTTCCAGTTCTGAAGAAGGATGGAAGTCCGGAGCCTGGAGACGTAGCCGTTGCGAAGGTTGTCGAGGAAGGCGGAAGCTACGACGAGGCAGAGCTGGAGGGCGGTGAAATGGTAAAGCTGGAAGAGGGTGATTTAATTGTGGGCGTCCTGGGCGTGAGAAAAGCTGTCCGTGGCTTTGCCTCAAGAATACCTGAAAAACTGGAAAGGGGGGATCCCATCGACTTCGTCTCGTCAGGAGGCGTGATGGCGGAATGTTTGAGCTCGCCTGAAGAGCTCGGTAAGCCCTACCGTCTGGAGTTCAGAGGCTTCGTTGCAAACGATACAGGTAAGGTAAATATATCCGAATACTCGATAGATCTTCAGGACAAACTAAAGGTGGACTGTCCTGTAGTCCTTGTTGCAAGCTCTAGAATGGACGCAGGTAAGACCACGTTATGTGCAGGGCTTATTGAAAAGTTCTCTGAAAGAGGTAAAAAGGTCGGAGCTGTAAAACTCACAGGGGTTACAAGGCAGAGGGACAACCTCAGCATGAAAGAAGCCGGGGCCATCTGCTCCTACGAGTTTACGGACTGCGGGTTACCTTCTTCGACATGCAGTGCTGAAAAAGCTGTGAAGGCTAGCAAGGGGCTTATAAGCGAAGCTGCCGAAGGCGCGGACATCGTAGTCGCAGAGTTGGGTGCAGGTCTACTTTCCTCCTACAATGTTCTGGAAGTTTTGAAGGACGGAGAGATAAAGGAAGCATGTAGCAGCCTTATATTCATGTCCATAGATCCTGTGGGCGCCTACGGAGGCTTGAGAATACTTAAGGACCATAGCTACAGGCCTGATGTAATCTCCGGGCCCACTACTGATACGGATGCAGGAAGGGAAAACATACGGAGGTTTACTGAAGTACCTGTCTTAAACGGGATACACGACATAGACAAAATATCCCAAATCATTTTCGAAAAGGTGTTTTCGTGAGAAAGGTCGCTGTTCTCTGGGATGAAAGGTATATTTCTGAGGATGAAGTTCTCTTTGAAGACGAGAAGCTGAAGAAGACTATGGAATACTTCTGCAAACAAGGAGAAAGAAAAGGGCTGAAGGTCTACGTTTCGCACTTTTCTTCCTACGACAAAGGTAAGCTTGAACAGGCCTATACTTTTGATGGTCAGTGGAAAGAGGTAAAAAACATAGAGATAGATCTGGTCTTTGACAAGTTCTACTTCAACGAAGAGACGAAGGAGCTGAAGTACAGGATTGATGAAGAGGTAGGTATATTCAACCAGCCCGAGTTCGAGGAGTTCTGCAAGGACAAGTTCAAAGTCTACTGCACCTTCGCTGGTTACGTGCCCAAGACTGTCAGGGCAAATAAAAACGACCTCGATAAACTTCTCGACGAGTTGATAACGGAAAATATAGTGGTGAAACCACGCTTCGGATCTGGAGGTGAGTCCGTTAAGATCGTGTCTAAGGACAAGGTTTCAAAAGCTCTGGAAGGCTTTGACGACGAAGAAATAAAGGAAGGTAATGTACTTCTACAGGAGTTCGTAGACTCCTCAAGAGGCATTCCATCCCTCGATGTAAACGGAGTCCATGATCTGCGAATTGTACTTGTAGACGGAAAGCCCTCCTATTCCTTTGTAAGGACTCCTGAAAGGGGAAAAATAAGCAACGTGAGCAGAGGCGGAAACATGGAAACTGTTTCCCTGGAAAACATCCCTGAGAAAACAATGGACGTGGTAAAAGAAATCGACAAAGTGATGTCAGATTACGATGACCGGATTTACTCCATAGACTTCCTGTTCAGTGAAAGTGGGGAACCTTTCGTAGTGGAACTCAATTCAAAGCCCGGGATAAAGTTCAACGGAGAAGAAGTTACAAAGAGGAAGAAGAAGTTCATCCAGGATATAATTCAAGCACTGAGTTCCTAGACCTCCTGGGCGGAAAGGGCCTTCTGTTTAACGAAGGTTACCATCTCCTCGGGTATATCGACACCCACCACTTCCGAAGTCTCCTCAGTTATTCCAGGAGAAGCGTTTATCTCAACTATAAAGCCTTCCTCGTCGGAGCTTATTATATCAACGCCGCAGATATCAAAGCCCGTGAGCTTTGAGGCCTTTACTGCCATCTCCCTCATCCACTCTGGTGCATCGAACTCCTCGCGGTTACCGCCTCTGGAGATGTTAGAACGCCACTCTTTCTCCAAGCCTATCCTCTTGTAGGAGTAGGTTTCTTCTCCTATCACCAAGATCCTTATATCTTCGCCGGGGTTCTCTATAAAGTCCTGTAAGCATATATCCTGTTCAAACACCTCCAATGTATCGATTATAGGGCGAAGCTCTGATTCGTCCTTGGCTCTCATTATTCCCTTTCCACCGTAGCCGGAAATGAGCTTTATAGTTACAGGATAGCCTATGTCCTTCGCGGCATCGGTCGCTGCCTCAGTGGAAAGCGTATATATGGACCTCGGAACCTTCACCTCGCTTCCACTGAGCTCTTTGACCGTGGAGAACTTGTTCGAGGATATTGAAAAGGAATCAGAATCCATGTGTACGTAGGAGTCCGATTCGTTGAGTATCTCTATTAACTGCTCCGAAAACAGAAGGTCCTCCCCCGAAAGCCTTGGAAAGACAACATCAAAGTCTGTGAGTTCCGTGTTTTTGTACATAACCCTTGGACTTCCATCGAATCTATATTCGTACCTCACACCTTCTATCGGAACTGCAAGCACGCTTTCAAAGTACTCCTCTGCCTTCTCGATGATGTAAGGATGCTGCTCAAGGAACGGAGTATATATTATTGCAAACTTCATCTTTCCTCACCTTCTCCTTCAGGCTTTAACATATCAGCTATCTTTTCGAAACTGTTCTTCCCTGAAACCTTCATGAACCTCTCCACATCAGGATTCATGTGCATATCAACAACCTTGGAATCAACCAGCCTTACCGAGCAGAACTGGGAGCCTATCGCTTCGGCAGCGTTTTCCACAATTTCAGCAACATCTGAGGGAGGTTTATGGTATTTCTCGCTGGAGCTATCCCTCTTTGGTGACTTTCTCCATGAGTCGCTGCTTATCTTCGTCGAAATGATGTCACCGTCTATGTAAAGACAGTCGTAAACTTCACCCTCAATGAACTCCTGAACAACCATATAGTTCTTTCCGTGCTCAAGGCTCTCGGAAAAGGCCTCTATGCTGTCTGGATCCTCTGTCTTCATTATATCCTTCCTTTCAAAGCCCTCGAATTTCTTGCAGACAACATCACCGTCAAACTCCTTCTTGACACCGTTTATTGACTTTTCTGAAGACACGACAAAGGTCTTCGGGACAGGTATATTCTTCTCAGTAAGCACTTTGAAGAGGTATGGCTTCTTCGCTATTATGTAGTAGGAAGTACCGTCCATAACCGTGTTTATATCCTTCTCCATTATACTTTCAAGAAATATTCTTGTGAAAGTCAGGGCCTTCGGAGTAGGTCTTATGAAAAGCGCATCGTAGTCCTCGACCCTTCTTCCACCGACGTAAGAAACAACTTCCTCCTGGTTCGCATCTATCTTTACGTCTTCTATAGAGTAGTTGTGAAGCTCCTCGAAGTAGTCCTCGAACTTCTCCCCCAACGACTGATCCTCAGTTATCGTCAATAAATTCATCTAAACCCCCCTCTTCGTCTTCCTCCTCCGGAACCCAAATCCTCCTGACTTTTTCCTCCGACCTCCAGTCCTCGGCGAACTTGCTTACGGAGCTTGGTATAACCTCCTTCAGTATGTTCCCCTTTCTTGCTATCTTTGAAAGCTGGACCTCCAAACTCTTTGAAAGCTTGTCGTAGAGCTTCGGATGTGAGTATACAAGGCCTTCCTTCAACCTCCAGTAGGCCGTGGTTCCTTTCGGAGCAAGCGGTATATAGCCCCTGGACTTATCGTACTCCTTCATTGCCTCCTGCATGTCACTGTAGCTTACGTAGTAGACCCCTCCGCTCTTTGAGCTCGGATCCATGACAAGGATCTCGTCGCCTTCAACACCCAAACATAGAACGTAGTGGCCTGTGGTCGCATCAGGGAATATGACAGGCTTCATGAAGTGTAGTACAACCAAAGCGCCATCGTTCAGCCAGACCTTGAGCTCCCTCTTCAGGTTGCTTATCTCCTCGTATGAAATGTAGCTTGCATAGACCTCGCCGTTTGTAAGGCTTTCAACTGAATCAGCAAGATCCTCACCCTCCGTTCCTCCGTCCAGCTTTGTACCTGCTTCCTCGCCTATCTCTTCCTGACTCACGTCGTATCCGAAGATCGCTAGAGCCATTTCTGCCGAAGCAGGCCCGCAGTACGCGGGATTCTGCGCCCGAAAGTAGTCGGTTACTTCGTCCAACGTCTCCACATCGGCCTTAGTCCTTTTGAAGTAAACCTCTCCGTCCATGGCCTCGCTGTTAGGTACAAACATGAAGTAGCCCGAGTCCGTGGAAATCGTAGTTCCGAACTTAGTTATATCACGTATCTCACCGGACTCTTCCTTGAACTTCACCTTCCTTCCCTTCTTAAACATATTCGAGCTCTTGAGGTAGAATCCGGCGGCGTAGTTGACCACAAGATCCTTGAATCCAAAGAAAAGTATCAACGCGACCACGAAGACAATGGCATAGGCTGCAGCCTTTAGCGTCTCCTCCAGAAGGTAGGACGAAACGCCTGCCTGTACAACTGCCATCTGTACCACAAGGACGTAGAGGAATATCCTGAATACCTTAAGTATTATGTCCACGGCCCTTGGGCTCAGGCCAAAGTCCTCTGTAAACTCACCCATGTCTATGGCCTCGAAGAACCTTCTAAGGAGGTCCATCACCAGGTTTACGACTATGAAACCAAGTACTATTATCAGAACCGTGGATATAAGGGTTGGAAGGTTGTCAAGTGTTTGTACAATTATATTGTTGGTCATGGGTGCATTGAGGAAAAGCAGGGCGATGAGTATAACAAATATAAGGGCTATGTACTCCACTATCTTCGACGGCTCTGACTTCCTTTTCTTGATACTTTCAACTGCATCCTCCCCAGAAGTCCTCCTCATAGTCACATGCCGCGAAAGCTTTGAGATAAGCTTGGTTAGAAAGATACCGACCAAAAGGATTAGTATAGTACCTATTATCCTCCCTTCAGTAGGCTCAAGGAAGAAATCTACAAGTGCGCCAAAAGAATTTTCCAACATTGTAATCATGTTGTAGTTTTTGTTTGCCCCAGGACAGTTTTACACTTATCTAATTTAAAACTAACCCCTGTTTTTGGAGTAAAAAGCATCTTGCGGAGCATATCCAACACATTAGAAGACTCCGTGGCCGTCGAACCTGTCCCTTTCCTTTCTAAGCTTCACATAGCAGTCCGTACAGAGAATTCTTCCGCCATCCTCGAACCTCCTGCTAGACCGCTTCCAGAAAGTCCCGCACTCATCACATATGGGCAAGCTCTCACCAACAGACCTTTCCTGAGAACGAAGGTTTATAAAAATTTCCCGAGGCGTGGAGACAAGTTTTAAATATATAAAGGATAAACTTAAGGAAGTGTTTTGAAATGGAACTGATGTGTAACTCTTGTGGCACGAACCTCATAGGGGAAGACGACTTCGTCAGGTTTGACTGTCCGAACTGTGGAGAGTCAACAGTGATAAGGTGCAGGAAGTGCCGCAGGAAGAAGAACCCTTACAAGTGTGAGGAGTGCGGTTTCGAAGGACCGTGACCTTTATATTACTAAGGTTCCGAAAATAGGTATGGTGTCTTAAATGCCCGGAATGTTTGCAGCGAGAAAGCTCAAAAAAGATAGGAAGAAGTTCCGCTGGAAGGAGAAGGACTACAAGGACAGAATGACCCAGTTCAAGAAGAAGAGAGGTCCCCTTGAAGGAGCCCCACAGGGTAAAGGGATTGTCCTGGAAAAGCGGGTAGTTGAAGCTATGCAGCCCAACTCAGCACTGAGAAAATGTGTAAGGGTACAGCTTCTGAAGAACGGCAAGCGTGTAACGGCTTTCTGCCCAGGCGACGGAGCGATAGAGCATATTGACGAGCATGATGAAGTTCTTATAGAAGGACTGGGCGGTTCAGGAAAGGGAGCCAAGGGTGATATTCCTGGTGTAAGGTGGAAGGTAATCCAGGCCAACGGTGTTTCACTCAAAGAGCTGGTCAGAGGAAACAAGGAGAAACCAACGAGATGATAAACTATGAAGATGTTTGGAAAGTGGGACGTTGAAGGAATTGAAACCGAGGATCCTGGACTGAAGGACCAGATCAATCTTGAACCAATGCTAGCTCCTAAGAAGTCACATGGAAGACATGCAGGCAATCGCTTCTCAAAAAACGAGGTCAACCTCATTGAGAGGCTCATGAACCACCTTATGGGGCCTGGGCACAGAGGAGATAAGCATAAGATAAGCTCAGGTAGGTGCGGCGGCGATTCAGACAGTGCATGGAAGATAATGAAGGAATCCTTGGAGATAATAGAGGAAAGGCAGGACAGTAATCCTATAAAGGTTCTGCTTGAAGCTGTGGAAAATACTGCCCTTGTAGAAGAAGTTTCTTCGTATCAGGTCGGTTCGATAATAAAGAGAAAGGCCGTTGTAACGGCCCCGCAGAGGCGCGTGGACCTATCGTTGAGACATATGGCACAGGGAGCATACTCCAACTCCGTCGGATCAAACAAGGATATGTCCGAATGCTTGGCTGATGAGATAATCGCCGCCTACAACAAAGAAAGGGAGTCCTACGCTGTAAGGCAGAAGGAAAGGTTTGAAAGGGAAGCAGAGGGAGCAAGATAAAAATACTAAGTGATTGTTATGGCAAAGGATCTATCGGAACGTGTAAAGAAGCTGATGAGGAAGCAAAAACACATAAGGAATATAGGCACAGCTGCACATATAGACCACGGTAAGACAACGCTCACGGACAATCTTCTTGCCGGTGCCGGAATGATATCCGACGAGCTGGCAGGTGAACAGCTTTTCATGGACTACGACGATCAGGAGCAGGAGCGTGGAATCACTATTTATTCTGCAAATGTTTCAATGGTCCATGACTTCGAAAACGAAGACTATCTAATTAACCTTATAGACACACCAGGCCATGTGGACTTCGGAGGAGACGTCACGAGAGCGATGAGAGCTGTGGACGGAGTTATAGTTCTCGCCTGTGCTGTAGAAGGCGTTATGCCTCAGACTGAAACTGTAATACAGCAGGCACTGAAGGAAAGGGTCAAGCCGGTTCTGTTCATAAACAAGGTCGACAGGCTGATAAATGAGCTGGAGATGGACGCAAAGGGAATGCAGGAGAAGTTCATGAAGATAATAAGGGAGGTGAACAACCTGATAAGGAAGTACGCGGAAGACGAGTACAAGGACAAATGGACCGTTTCCGTAGACGACGGAAGCGTCATGTTTGGCTCAGCACTGAAGAACTGGGCGATTTCAAAGCCATATATGGAAGAGAGTGGAATTACTTTCAAGGATATACAGGAGAAATGTTCAGAGCAGGAACATAAGGAGCTGTGGAAGGAAGCTCCGCTGCACCGTATAGTTCTAAACGGTATAATAAGACACCTGCCTAATCCCAAGAAGGCACAGAACTACAGAATACCTAAGATCTGGCCAGGAGACGCAGAGTCGGAGGCTGGGAAGGATATGAGGGAGTGTAATGCAGAAGGAAAGCTGGCTGCTATAACCACAAAGGTATACGACGACCCACATGCCGGTTCTGTCGCAACAGGTAGAATTTTCTCAGGAAGTCTGACCGAAGGACAGGAAGTACACCTTGTAGGCCAGCATAAGGACGAGAGGATGCAGCAGGTATGCGTCTACAAGGGACAGGAAAGAGTTCCCATGGACAGCGTACAGGCAGGAAACATAATAGGTCTTGTAGGAGTTCCTGATGCCTTTTCAGGAGAGACTATATGCAATCCGGACTACAAGATAGATCCCTTCGAGGAGATAAAGCATGTCTTTGAGCCTGTTGTGACCAAGGCTGTAGAGGCAAAGAAGACGAAGGATCTTCCGGACCTGGTTCAGTTCCTCAGAAAGGTGAGCAGAGAGGACCCGACGCTGGAGGTAGAGATAGATGAGGAAACCGGTGAGCATCTGGTTTCGGGTCTGGGCGAACTACATATACAAGCAAAGGTCGAGAAAGGACTCAAAGACGAAGGAATTCCTATAGATAGCTCCCAACCCATCGTTGTTTACAGGGAAACCGTAAAGAACGAAAGCGATACGTTTGAGGGCAAGAGCCCGAACAAACATAATAAGTTCTACTTTGAGGTAGAGCCCCTCGCTGACGAGATATACAAGGCTATAGCCAAAGGCGAGATAGATGAAGGAGAGTACAAGGGAAAGAGCAGCGACCTAGCAAACGAGTTAAAGGACCTTGGAATGGACGACGACGATGCAGAGGGCGTAGAGCTAATAAAGGAGAAGAACATTTTCACGGACGCCACCAAGGGAATCCAGTACCTTAACGATACAATAGAACTTGTCAGGGAAGCAATAAGTGATCTGATAGACGAAGGTCCTCTCGCAAGAGAGCCGTGCTCAAAGCTTCTCATCAGGCTCGTGGATGCAAAGCTACACGAAGACGCTATACACAGAGGACCTGCACAGGTCACACCTGCTGTAAGGTTCGCCGTAAACAACGCAATACTTAGCTCCAACGCCACACTTCTGGAGCCGAAGCAGATTCTAAGGGTTGAATCACCCCAGGAACATATGGGAGACGTTATGACAGAGGTACAGAACAGAAGAGGCGAGGTAATGAACGTTGATACGGAGGAAGGTACAGCAGTCCTTACAATAAAGCTCCCAGTAGAAGAGATGTTTGGATTTGAAGGAGAGCTCAAGTCCGCAACCGAAGGTAAAGGTTTCTACTACCTAAAGGATGTTCTCTTCGAATACATGCCGGACAACCTGAGAAAGGACAGGATCAAGGATATCAGAGAAAGGAAGGGACTAGGAAGAGAAATACCACAGCCAGAGGCATGAAGCTTATAAACAAGTATTTATAAAAGAAGAGTACATACTACAAAAGGGGTATTAATCCCATAATTTCAAAGGAGGTGTGAATATGGCAGACAAACCACATTTGAACCTAGTCACGATAGGTCATGTAGACCACGGTAAGTCCACGTTAGTGGGACACCTGCTCTACGACACAGGAAACCTACCGGACAAGGAGTACAAGAAGCTTGAAGAAGCTGCAGAGGAAGCAGGAAAGGAAACCTTCGGGTTCGCTTTTGCTATGGACAGCCTGAAGGAAGAAAGGGAAAGAGGAGTTACCATCGATGTAGCTCACACAGAGTTCGACACGGACAACTACCACTTTACAGTGATCGATGCTCCAGGACATAGAGACTTCGTCAAGAACATGATTACAGGAGCTTCACAGGCCGACGCCGCGATCCTTGTTGTTTCAGCCAAGGACGGCGTACAGGACCAGACCAAGGAGCATAGCTACCTTGCAAAGGTTCTAGGTGTAGGTGAAATCATAGTAGCGGTCAACAAGATGGACACAGTAGACTACTCAGAGGACAAGTTCGAAGAGGTCAAGAAAGAGACGCAGGACCTTCTGAAGAGCATTGGCTTCAAGCCTGGCGACATTCCATTCGTACCTGTCTCAGCTTTCTACGGCGACAACGTAGCTGAGCCAAAGGACGAGATGGACTGGTACGACGGTCCGACCATCTACGAGCTTCTTGACGATCTAGAAGAACCAACGAAGCCAGTAAACAAGTCCATGAGAATTCCTATCCAGGACGTTTACACCATCACAGGTGTAGGTACGGTTCCTGTAGGAAAGGTAGAGACAGGTCAGATCAAGAAGGGCGACAAGGTTCTCTTCTTACCTTCCGACGTAACCGGAGAAGTGAAGTCAATAGAGATGCATCACGAAGAGGTAGATGAAGCTCAAGCTGGTGACAACATCGGTTTCAACACGAGAGGAATTTCAAAGGAAGACATAAGAAGAGGAGACGTAGCCTGTGATCCAGACGATCCCGTGACAGTAGCGAAGGAGTTCAGAGCTCAGATAATCGTCATGGAACATCCCAACGTTATCGCAGAGGGATATACGCCTGTTTTCCACTGCAACACCGCACAGGTAGCTTCGAAGTTCGTAGACCTCGAGAAGAAGGTCGACTCGAAGACCGGTGAGACAAAGGAAGAGAATCCGGACTACCTCAAGACAGGTGACTCAGCAGTGGTCAAGATCAGGCCCACAGAACCAATGGCGATTGAAGAACAGGGTGAGTTCCCAGAACTGAGCAGATTCGCTATTAGGGACATGGGCAAGACCGTGGCCGCAGGAATCTGTATAGAAGTGACTGAAGAGGCCTAAAACCTCTCCTAATTTTTATTTTCATCTTAATTATTTATTTTAGGTTCTACCAACCAAAAGCTATTTAAATTCTAACCATCCAAAGTCGTATGCCGGTGTTAATATGCCAGGAAAGGCCAGAATAAATTTAGCAGGTAAGGACCATGAGGTCCTTGAAGAGATCTGCAAAGAGATTACGGGTATCGCAGAGAAGTACGGAGTAGCTTACTCCGGTCCGGTTCCACTGCCAACCAAAAAGCTCAAGGTTCCTGTGATGAGAACGCCTTCTGGGCAGGGAACTGGCCACGGAAACGCAACATGGGACCACTACGAGCTCAGAATCCACAAAAGACTCATAGAGATGGAAGCCAACAAGCGCGCTCTAAGAAGGATAATGGGAACGGATATTCCTGAAGAGGTCAACATAGAGATAGAACTGGATGAGTAGTTCTTCTCCTCAAACTAATTTAAACTTCAATGATAATTTCTCATGGAGAGGCAACTACGAAGTAGCCGGGGTAGCGAAGCCAGGTCCACCGCGCCAGCTTGGAGCTTTCGACTGAAAAGCTGGTGGGCGTCAAGGGGCCAAAGGACGTAGTCGAAGACTACGTCGTTCCAACGAAGCCCGCGTGGGTTCAAATCCCACCCCCGGCGCTCGTAAGTTCTACATTTTTCTCTGGGAAAATTCTTAACCTTTAAATACCTTAGCTTCCTAATTATGGTTGTCTCTCAACGTACCGTTTGGGAAGACCGTCTTCCCGTCTGAAAGGTGACTTTCAGAGCTTGTAAAAGACCTGATCCGCTTCTAGATCGTGGGCTCCCCATCGGAAAGGTATATAAATATACGGAACAGTTAAAGTTCCGTGTTCGACCCACAGGTTTTAAAAGGTTTACATTGTAAAAGTTTGCGATAAGAAATCGCAAATAATGGAAGCTTTGCTTCCAGTAAATAGAGGTTAAGTGGTAACATGCCGGAACCAAGCAGACCGAAAAAAGGCTCTACAGGAATGTGGCCCAGGAAACGGGCTAGCCGTATGTATCCCTCAGTAAATTCCTGCGTGGATACAGATGAGTGTAAGCCTCTGCTGTTTGCTGGTTACAAGGCCGGCATGACCCAGGTCACTATGAAGGACCTGAGAAAGACCTCGCCAACAAAAAACCAGATTATTTCTGCTCCTGTAACTGTTCTCGACATACCTCCTCTCCTTGTTATCGGTGCACGCTCCTACAAAGATACTGTAGAAGGGCTTACTGTCGTGGAGGATGTAGGCGCTGAAGAGGAAGATATTCCAAAGAAGGTGAGGGAAAGGGTACATATACCAGAAAGGGACAGCTTTGAAAAGGAAGGTGATTTAATAAGGTTTATTGTTTCAATGCAGCCGCAGAGAAGCGGTCTCGGAAAGAAGGAGCCAGAGGTGTTTGAGGTTCCGATTGGCGGAAGCTTTGAGGAACAAGAGGAATACGCAGAAGAGAAGCTTGGAGAGGAGCTTAAGGTTGAAGACGTCTTTGAAGAGGGAGAGTTCCTTGACGCTATAGCTATAACTAAAGGTAAAGGATACGAAGGTCCTGTGACAAGGCACGGAGCTAAGATAGACAGGAGGAAGGACGAAGCTCCACGAAGAATTGGAAGTATGGGAGCAAGAGGCCAGGGAAGAGTTCTACATACGACTCCGCAGCCAGGCCAGCACGGCCTACACAGGAGAACGGACGAGTGCAAACATTTCCTTGGTTCCTTTGATCCGGAAGAGATAAATCCTGAAGACGGCTTCGGTAACTATGGCCTCGTAAAGGAAAACTCATTGCTTATCAAGGGAAGTGTACCTGGTCCAAAAAAGAGGCTTGTAATGCTGAGGAAAAGTATTAAGGATCAGTCAAAGCTTCCTGTGGAAATAAAGGATATAAATACTTCAAGCCAGCAGGGTGTATGACATGGTCAAAGTACATAATGTAAAAGGTGAGGAGAAGAACGAGGTCAGTCTGCCAGAAGTATTTGACGAACATTACAGGCCTGACCTGATAAAGAGAGCAGTTCACCACTACCAGTCCAGGAGGAGGCAGAGCTACGGCGCTGACAAGAGAGCTGGTATGAAGACTTCAGCGCATTACGAAGGCTCCAGACATGTCGACAACAGCTCGCAGATGATGAACAGAGAAATGTCAAGAATGCCCAGAGAACATGGCGATACGGCCAGAAGGTTCAGAGCACTGCTTGCTCCCCACGCTGTAGGAGGTATGAAGGCGCATCCTCCGAAGGCTGACAAAAAGTTTGACAAGGGGCTCAACAAGAAGGAGAGGAAGAAGGCGACGAGGAGCGCTATAGCTTCAACCGCCAACGAAGAAGCTGTAAAGGAAAGAAACCATAAGTTTGAAGGTGAGCTTCCGCTTGTAGTCGAGGATAAAATAGAAAGTATGGAAAGGACAAACGATGTGGAGGAGGCCCTGGTTAAGCTTGGCTTGGAGGAAGAGCTGCAGAGAGCTAAGAAAAAGAAGGTGAGGTCAGGAAAGGGAAAGAACCGTGGTAGGAAATACAAGACAAAGAAATCCGTGCTTATAGTTGTTGGTGAAGACGAAGGTATTAAAAGAGCCGCGAGAAATATTCCGGGTGTCGAAGTAAGGAAGGTCGATGAGCTAAATGCCGAGCTGCTCTCGCCGGGAGCACATGGCTCAAGGCTTACAGTTTACAGCGAATCCGCTCTTGACGTTATAGAGAAGAGGTGGGAGAGATGAAGAGGCCAATGGACGTAATAAGATATCCACACCTGACAGAAAAGTCCGTAAGTATGGTAGAGGAAGAGAACAAGCTTGTATTTATAGTTCAAGATTCGGCAAACAAAAACGAAGTTAAGTGGGCCGTAGAGGAGGAGTTCGGCGTTGGCGTAGTAAAGGTAAATACTTTAAACACGATGAAAGGTAACAAAAAAGCTATAGTTCAGCTGTCCGGGGACGACAACGCTATAGATATAGCAACAAGACTCGGAATGCTGTAGACTATGGATATGGTGTGATATGCCTAACAAAACGAGAGCACAGAGGAAAGGAAGCAGCAGAAATATAAGGACACCTAGCCATCGCTATGATAAAAAGGCAGACTTCGACGACGTAGAAGGAGAGATTGTAGATATAGTCCACGATCCATCGAGGTCTGCTCCTCTGGCAAAGGTAAAGCTTGAGGACGGCGAGGAAAGGTTTATAATAGCGCCACAGGGATTGGAGACAGGTGATAAAATAAAATGCGGTATATCCGCGCCCATAGAACCTGGAAACAGACTTAAGCTGGCTGAAATTCCCGAAGGAGTTCCGATTCATTCTATAGAAATCAAGCCCGGTGAAGGAGGTAAGCTGGCAAGGTCTTCAGGTACCTATGGGACCGTAAAGATGCACGATATAGATAAAACTGTTGTGGAGCTTCCCTCAGAGAAGACGAAAAACCTGAATCCGGAATGCAAAGCTACTGTGGGGGTTGTTGCAGGAAGCGGAAGAAAGGAGAAGCCCTTCGTCAAGGCAGGAAGCAAACACAAGGCTATGAAGGCAAGAGGAAAGAAATATCCAACGGTTTCCGCAGTGTCTATGAACCCCGTGGACCATCCGTTCGGAGGTTCCACTAAACCCGGTAAACCAAAAACCACAAAATCAACGGCACCGCCTGGCCAGAAGGCTGGTTCATTCGGTGCAAAATCTTCCGGTAAGAGGGAGGATTAAATATGGCAAAAGATTTTACGTTCAGAGGCAAAACGGTCGAAGAGCTTCGTGAGCTGGATCTGACGGAGTTCGCCGAGCTGCTGGACTCAAGGAAAAGAAGAAGTCTACTCAGAGGTCTTACTGACGCTCAGAAGGATCTACTTGAAGGCGTCAGGGAAGGCGAAGACTACGTCAAGACCCAGGCCAGAGACATGGTAATTCTACCTGAGATGGTAGGAACTAGGATAGGAGTTCACAACGGAAAGGACTTCGTTGACGTAGAGATCGAGCCTGAGATGATAGGACACTACCTTGGCGAGTTCGCAAAAACGAGAAAGAAGGTCGACCATTCAGCGCCAGGACTCGGAGCTACAAGAACCTCGAAGCACGTGCCTCTGAAGTAGTAAGGTGAAAAAATATGACAGGATATCCGGTTCAGGTTGAGGAAGAAGACGTGAAGGCAGCAGGCATAGATCTCAGGATTTCAAGAAAGAAGGCACATAAAATCTGCAAGGAAATAAACAACAAGAAGATGAAGCTGAACAGAGCAAAGGAGTTCGCCGAGAACCTCGTCGAAGGCGACGAGAATATAGGAGGTAAAACGTACAAGAAAGCTGCGGAAGGCGTACTTGAGGTACTGAACAACGCAGAAAACAACGCAGAGTTCAAGGGAATTGACACTGGAAAGCTGAGAATCAAAACAATAACAGCAGAACCCGGAAGCACGCTCCGAAGAATGAGAAGGAGAAGGGATTTTGGAAACAGGTTAAAAACAGCTAACGTAAAAGTCGTACTTGAGAGAGGATAAAATGACACTTGAAAGAGAGTTTATCAAGAAAGGCATAAACAAGAACCAGCTGGAGGACTTTTTTGAAAGAGAGTACCCGAGAGCTGGCTACACAGGCTGTGATATTAAAAGAACACCTATGGGAGTTAAGATAACGATATATGCCGATAAGCCTGGTCTTATAATCGGCAGAGGTGGCGGAAGAATCGACGAGATCACAGAAAAGCTAGAGGAAGACTTCGGCTTTGAGGACCCGCAGATAGATGTAGATGAAATCGAGAAGCCTGAACTCGACGCGAAAATAATGGCAAAGGAGATAAAAAACGCTATCGAGAACGGCGCCAGCTACAAGAGAGTTGCTGGAGGAGTTTTAAGAAGTATAATGAACAGAGGGGCTGCCGGAGCTGAGATAAAGATATCCGGCAAGCTTTCAGGAGCAAGAGGAAGGACGGAAAGGTTCCAGGATGGATATATGAAAAGCTGTGGTGAACCTGCGAAAAGACTTGTGGACAAGGCTGTGATGCATGCAAAGACCAAGCCCGGTACAATAGGAGTAAAGGTAAAGATAATGGAAGAGAAGCCGGACGAAGGGCTGAAGGACGTGGAAGAGGAGACGGAAGAAGAGGAGAAAGAAGAGGAGACGGAAGAAGAGTTTGACCTTACAGAGGAAAAGGTAAATGAAATAATTGACTCATCGATTTCAGGGGCAAAGGACAAGATAAGGGAAATTGAAGACGAACTGGACCTCGAGGACTATAAGAAGATACTCGATTACGAAATGGACGACAAGAAGAGGAAGGGCATGATGAAGTTCCTGAAGAAAAAAGTGGATGAATTCAGCGAGGAGGAATAATATGGCGATACTGACTACGGAAGAAATGGAAGATATGAGCAAGGATAACCTGGAGGAAAGGCTTGACGAGCTTCAGCTGGAGCTCGCAAAGGAAAAGGCACAGGTCAAAATAGGCGGTGTACCGGAAAATCCAGGTAAGATGAACGAGATGAAAAGGACCATAGCAAGGATAAAAACAAAACTTTCCGAGATGTGAGGTGAAAATAAATCGCTAACTGTCCCGACTGTGGTATGCCGGAGGAACTCTGTGTCTGCGATACCATAGCAAAGGAAGAGGAAAAGATAGAGGTTCGCAAGACAAGGAGGAGCTACGGAAAGGAACTCACCATAGTAGAAAACGTTTCGGAAGATATGAACCCTGAGGAACTCGCAAAGAAGTTAAAGAAAAACCTTGCGTGTGGCGGAACTTATAAGGAAGGTAGGATAGAACTACAGGGCGACCACCTACGGAGGATAAAGGACATCCTCATCGAGGAGGGCTTCCCTGAAGGCAAGATAGAAATAAAGAACTGATATGAGAAAGGTCGAAAACCTCCCCAGGCACGAGCTGATCGGTCTGGAGATGGAGGTAGTTGAAAGCGAGAATACGTCGGAGGAGGGCATACACGGGAAGGTGGTGGACGAACACAAAAGTGTTTTAAAAGTTGAGTGCGAAGGTGATGAGAAAACCTTGAGGAAAAGGGGACGCGTGTTTAAGTTCGAGCTCCCTTCAGGAAAAAAGTGCAAGATCGAAGGTGAACTCCTGGAAGGACGTCCCGAGGAAAGAATAAAGAAAAAATTGAGGAAATGGTGAAAAAATGGCACTAGGACTAGGCGTGAAGGCTCCAGAGAAGGAGTGCGAAGACAAAAACTGTCCGTTCCACGGACAGCTTCCGGTTAGAGGTAGAACCTTTGAGGGTGTAGTTACCTCAAAGAACGGAAAAACCGTGACTGTGAAATGGCAGTACCATCACCATGTACCGAAGTACGAGAGGTATATGAGAAGAAACACAAAGGTCATGACACACTGTCCGCCGTGTATGGATATTGAGGAAGGCGATGAAGTCAAGATAGGTGAAACCAGACCCATATCAAAAGGTAAAAGCTTCGTCGTGATTGAAAAGCTAGGTGAATAAAATGAGAGCTGTTGGGAGCAAAGTTACAAGAGGAATAGGAGTTGGCGCAAAGCTCGAGTGTGTAGACAACACTGGAGCAAAGTTGTTGAAGGTAGCTTCAGTTGTAAACTATAAGGGGACAAGACAGAGACAGCCTAAGGCGGGAGTGGGCGACGTTGTAAGATGTTCCGTGGTAAAGGGCTCGCCTGATATGAGGGAGGAAACACCCCTCGCAGTAATCGTAAGACAGAAAAAGGACTGGAGAAGACCCAGTGGAAGGAGGGTCAAGTTCAATGACAACGCAGCCGTACTGATAAATGAAAGGAACGAGCCACGTGGAAGCGAGGTAAGGAGAGCAATAGCAAAGGAGGTAGTCGAAAGGTTCCCTGAGATAGGAAAGGTTGCAAGAGTTGTGGTATAATGAAAACAAAGAAACCTGACAAACAAAGGAAAAGAGCTGCAGAAGCTCCGATGCACAGGAGACAGAAGAAGGTCTCGGCTATACTTGAAAAGGATCTTAGGGACGACTTTGGAAGAAGGAGTTTGCCTCTCAGGAACGGCGACGAAGTAAAGGTAATGAGGGGAGACTTTAAAGGAAAAGAAGACGAGGTCCGCGGAGTAGATCTTAAAAATATGAAGGTCACCCTAGAAAATCTTGAAAATGAAAAGGTAGACGGTACAGAGGTAAGGCCCAAAATAGATCCATCGAACTTAATGATACTGGAACCTGATCTCTCGGACAGGGAAAGGGAAGAAATAATCAAAAGGTCGGGCGGCGAGGTCTCGGAAGAGTTTAAGAAGACAGAAGAGGAAGAAGTGGAGGAAGAGGAAGAAAAGACGGAGGAAGAAGGGTTCAAATGTGAGATATGTGGAGACACATTCGACTCAAAACAAGGACTTAATGTACACAAAGGAAAGGCACATCCAGACTACATGAAGTCGTGAGGTAGATATTATGACAAGACACCAAAAAGCGTTATCTTCACCGAAAACTTACCCAATAAAGAGAAAGGAAAGAAGCTGGGCGATAAAGCCTAGTCCAGGTCCACATTCCGAAGAGAACTGTGTACCGCTAGGTATAATTGTAAGGGACGTTCTTGGATACGCGGAAACTGTAAGTGAAGTTAAGGGAATTCTAGAGGAAGATAAATGCAGCGTTGATGGAAGAAAGGTAAGGGACCACAGATTCCCTCTTGGAATCTTCGACTCACTGAGACTTGGTGATGAATACTTCCGTCTGGTTCCATCGAAAAAAGGTTTCGAGCTTGTAAGGATAGACAAACAGGAAGCTGGAAAGAAGCTTTGCAGAGTAGAGGATAAAAATGTACTGAAAGGCGGGGAAATTCAGCTGGCTTTGAATGACGGAAGGACAGTTGTAGCGGACGGGGAACTGAAGGATATAGATACAGGATCTTCCCTTATACTTTCACTGGAAGATAACGAATGTGACAATATACTGAAGCTGGAAGAAGGACAGGACGTAATGATAATGGGAGGTAAGAACAGGGGCGAGTTTGCCTCTTTCATAGAAAAGAAGATCCTCAAGGGAAGCAGGGAAGACAGAGTACTTATCGAGCAGGACGGCGAGGAGATAGATCTTCCACAAAGCCTTGTAATACCCATAGATAAAGACGAAATAAAGATAGAAGCCGAAGAGTGAAAATATGTCTGAGGAAAATCCAATGAGAGAGATCGAACTTCAGAAGGTAGTCCTCAATATAGGTACAGGAGGTCCAGGTGAAGAGCTCGAAAAGGCTAAAAACCTTCTAGAGGACCTAACAGGAAGAGAAGCAAAGGTCACAGAGGCGAAGAGCAGGAGCGCTTTCGGTGTATCAAAGGGAAGGGATATAGGCGTTATGGTAACACTCCGTGGTGAGGAAGCCGAAGAGTTCCTTGAAAGAGCGCTTAAGGCCAGGGACCACAAGCTAAAAAGAAGTAGCTTCGACGACCAAGGAAACTTTTCAGTAGGGATTCAGGAACATATAGACCTTCCTGGAACCGACTACGATCCAGAAGTCGGCATATTCGGTATGGATATAACAGCTACGCTTGAAAGACCTGGATTTTCCATAAAGAGAAAAAAGATACCCAAAAAGATAGGAGAAAATCATAAAATAACAAAGCAAGAGGCTATAGATTTCATGAAAGAAAAATTCAACATTGAAATAACTGGTGAATAAAATGGCAAAGAAAGAAGTTCCAAAATGCAGAAGGTGCGGTAACAACTGGGGAATAATAAGGAAGTACGATCTGTATATATGCAGGCAGTGCTTCAGAGAGGTAGCTGAGGAACTTGGATTTGAAAAATACTAGGTGTTAAAATGAAGCAATCAATACTTTCAGACTGCATGTCAACAATAAAGAACGCAGAAAACGTTGGCAAGGATAGATGCACTGTAGAGTCTTCAAAAATAGTACTTGAAGCCCTGAAGACACTCCAGAAAGAGGAATACATCGGCGAGTTCGAAAAGATAGAGGACAACAGAGGAGACAAGTTCAGGATAGAGCTACTGGGAACCATAAACGACTGCAACGCAATAAGGCCAAGGTTTTCGGTGAAGAAGGACGAATACGAGGACTGGGAGAAGAGGTATCTACCTGCCAAAGGAATGGGCTTCCTCATAGTCAGTACTTCAAGAGGCATAATGACGCATGAAGAGGCGAAGTCCAAAGGAATAGGCGGAAAGCTCGTAGCTTACGTTTACTGATGATAGTATGAAGAGAAAAATCGATGTACCAGAAGACATGGAAGTAGAGGTCACAGACACAGGTGTAGATGTCAAAGGCGATGGTGATGAGGTAAACGTCGAGATCAACCATCCACTTATCGATATAAGCTCTGGGAATGGATCTGTCGTTATAGAAACGAAGAAGGAAACTAAAAAGACTGGCAGCATTTCAAAGACATTCGAATCAAAGATAGAGAACGCTATAAAGGGGATAAAGGAAGGTTACGAATACAAGCTAAAGGTAATATACAAACATTTCCCAATGGAAGTTAGGGAACAAGGCAACAAGCTCGTGGTCTCAAACTTCCTTGGCGAGAAAAAGGACAGAGAAGCTGACATACTGGACGGTGTGGAAGTCGAAGTGGACGGCGAAGATATATTTGTAAGGGGTGCCGACAAAGACAAGGTCGGTCAAACAGCTGCAAACATAGAAAGGGATATGCAGGCACCGAACAAGAAGGATAGAAGAGTTTTCGAGGACGGAATATATATAGTTGAAAAACCCTCCACGGAGAACTGATAAGATGTCGGACAAAAAATTCAAAAGGCAGAACTCGAGCAGAAAGCTCAACGATTCATGGAGAAAGCCAAAGGGCCACCACTCCTCCATGAGGAAAAAGAAGGGAGGTCAGGGAAAGATGCCCTCACCAGGCTACGGAAGCGAAAACAAAGGTATGCACCCTTCAGGCTACTACGAGGTCCTCGTACGTAATATAGACGACCTGGAAGAAATAGACAAAGACGAGGAAGCGGCCAGAATAAGCTCAAAACTGGGGAAAAGGAAAAAGGAGGAAATAGTTGAAAAAGCCGAAGAAATGGAAATAAAGGTTTTGAACTGAGGAGGTAAAATGTTTTTGAGATTTGAGGAAACTAAATGTCCTCTTTGTGGGACTTCAGGAAAGGACTCGGACATAGAAGAGCTTTCGGACTGCCCTAAATGTGGGGCAAAGTTCAACGAGTTCGGAGTTGTACACGCTCCACAAACAGAGAGAAATATCCACTGGACATGAGGTGTTGAGATTGGACCTATCCACACAGAAAGAAATGGCAGCAGACGTCTTGGACTGCGGGAAGAACAAGGTATGGATAGACTCGGAAAGGCAAGAAGAAGTAGTGGACGCTATAACTAAGGCCGATATAAGAAGGCTTGTCCAGAAAGGTATAATAAAGGAAAAGGAAAGCAACGGACAGTCAAGGTCCAGAACAAGAAAGAAACAAGCACAGAAGAAGAAAGGCAGGAGGAAGGGACATGGCAGAAGAAAGGGCTCGACGAAAAAAAGAAAGAAGAAATGGATAAGCAGGATAAGGGCCCAGAGGAAGCTGCTAAAAGAGTTAAGAGACAATGGTAAAATTGATAGGTCCACGTACAGAAGCCTTTACAAAAAGTCAAAGGGCGGAAGATTCGATTCGAAAAAACAGTTAAAAAACTTTATCAAGAAAGAAGGTATGCTGAAACAAGGTGAGGATCTTGAATAACGACATTAAAAGAAGGAGGAAGGAGAAGAAGACCGACTACAACCAGAGGCTCAAGCTTCTGAAGAGCGGCGAGCCTAGGTTGGTAGTAAGGAAAAGCAATAACCATACGAGAATCCAGCTCACTGCATGGAAGGAAGATGGAGACGAAGTTTTAGCTAGAGGCGCAACAGATGAGCTCGAGGAGTTCGGCTGGAAAGGACATACAGGAAACCTACCCGCAGCTTATCTGGCAGGATACCTTATGGGTCAAAGAGCGCAGGAGAAAGGTATAGATAAATGTATACTTGATATCGGATTACAGAAGAACACGCAGGAAAACAGAATATATGCCGCCGTAAAAGGTGTTAGAGATGCAGGAGTTGAAGTTCCCGTAAGCGAGGAAATGATCCCTTCAGAAGAGAGAATTCAAGGAAAACATATAGAAGAACACGCCTCTGAAATGAACGAAGGCGAGAAGAAAGAAAAGTTTTCAGGCCTTATAGAAAAAGGCTTTGATCCAGAGAAGATAACCCAAAACTTTGAAAACGTTAAACAAAATATAGGTGAAGAATAATGCCAGAAGAACAAACAAAGGACTGGACGCCACAGACAGAACTCGGCAAAGAAGTCGTAGACGGTAAGATAACCTCAGTAGATGAAGTATTTGAGCAGGGCAGGAAGATAATGGAGCCTGAAATAGTAGATATTCTCCTTCCGAACCTCGACCATGAGCTTGTACTTGTAGGTGGTTCACCTGGCAAAGGTGGTGGAATAAGAAGAACACCCGCCAAAAGAACGGCAAAGATGCATAAAAGTGGAAGGAAGTACAAGATGACAGCCCTAGCTGTAATAGGAAACAGAAACGGTTACGCCGGAATAGGAGAAGGGCAAGCTTCTGGCTCAGGAGCTTTCCGAACAGCTATACAGAAGGCTATAAGCAACTCAAAGCTAAATATAATACCTGTCAGAAGGGGCTGCGGTTCATGGGAGTGCGAATGTGCCTCGCACCACTCCATACCCACACAAGTAGAAGGTAAGTCAGGAAGCGTGAGAGTAGTGCTGAAGCCAGCCCCAAGAGGTGTAGGCCTTGTAGTCTCAGATGAAGTCAAGAAGTTCCTACAGCTAGCTGGAATAGAGGACTGCTGGGCAAAGACGTTTGGAAAGACTAGAACAAGAGGGAATCTGATAAAGGCTGTATACAACGCCCTGAGGAACCTCAACCAGCTCAAAATTAACGACGAGTTCAAGGAAAAATCAGGAAGTTTGATAGGTGAAGCATGATGTACGCAGCAGTTAGAATAAGGGGTGAGGTTGGCGTAAACAAGGAGTTAGAGGATACTCTAAAGATGCTTAACCTGAACAAAAAGTTCAGCTGCACTCTGCTACCTGAAACGGAAGACTACGAAGGTATGCTTAAGAAGGTAAAGAGCTTCGTTGCATGGGGACAGGTCGATAAAGAAGTCACAGAAGAGATACTTGAAAAGAAAAGCGTTGAAGAGGCAGAGGAAGTAGTAGAGGCCCTCGAAGAAGGAGAAAGTCTCAGTAAGATCGGCGCGAAAAGGAGCTTCCCGCTTTCGCCACCCTCAGGAGGGTTCAGTAAAAGTACAAAGAAGCTCTATCCAAAGGGTGAAGCAGGCAAAAGAGACGATATCAACAAGCTACTTGAGAGGATGATTTAGTATGGGTAAAAAGAAAAAGCACAGAGGTTCAGGAACACACGGCGGAGGTTCAAAGAAGAAGAGAAGGGGAGCAGGAAACCGTGGCGGACGAGGTAAGGGTGGTGGCAAGCATAGGAAGATCAAATACCAGAAAGAAAAGAAAGTTGAAAAAGGTTTCAAGAGACCTGGAGCAGTTAAGGACAGTAAAAGGGGTATAAATATAAAGGAGCTTGAGGGGAGGCTCAAGGAGTTTATAGAAATAGGTGCCTGTGAGAAAGAAGATGGTGTTTATAAAATAAACTTAAAGGAAGCAGGCTACGATAAGCTTCTTGGCTCCGGAAAGATTACAGAGAAACTAGAAGTGGAAGCCGAAGACTTCTCAAAAAAGGCCAAGGAAAAACTGGAGGAAAGAGGAGGAAGCGTAATTGAACTATCGTGACTTACTTTCCATTGTTCCTGGTGTTGAAGACCCAAAGAAGAGGCTTAACTTCAACGACAAGTTGAAGTGGACAGGAATAATAATCATTGTATACTTCATAATGGGAAACATAACTGTCTGGGGGGTTTCTCCGGTCGGCTTGGAGAGGTTTCAATTTCTGCAGACAATCGTTGCTTCCGAGTTCGGTTCTCTCATAACCCTTGGAATTGTCCCTATAGTTAATGCATCTATCATACTACAGCTTCTAACAGGAAGCGATATACTTCAGTGGGATACCAACACGCCTGAAGGAAAGAAGCTATTCATGGGTACACAGAAGCTTCTGGCAGTAGTATTCTGTTTAGTTCAGGCCACGGCCTTCGTTTCTTTCGGTGCAATACCTGCACAGACAGGGATGACCGCCTTTGTAATAGCACAGATCGCAGCAGGTGGAATACTGATCGTGCTCATGGACGAAGTGATCTCAAAGTGGGGCTTCGGATCAGGCGTTTCGTTGTTCATTGCTTCCGGCGTTTCAATGGAAATAGTTCAGAGGTTGTTCAACCCACTGACTGCTCAAGGAACACTACCTACGGCTGCTGAGGGTGCTGCAGGTTACATACCTCAAGTTTTCCAAACACTTGCAGTAGGAAACTTAGTCGAAACTGTCGCAGCTCTCATACCTATGATCTTCACCGTGCTTGTATTCTTCCTTGTAATATACCTTAACGGTATGAAGGTCGAAATACCACTCGCATTCGGCCAGGTAAAGGGCTTCGGTCAGAGGTATCCACTGAACCTTCTTTACACTAGCGTAATTCCTATAATATTTACACATGCACTACTGGCCAACTTGAATATAATGGGTCAGATGCTGGCCGAGAGGGGCATGCCAATCCTAGGAAGGTTCGGGGAGGAAGGAATACCGGAATCTGGCCTCCTTTACTGGATATACAGTCCCCAGGCGGCCACACCCAGAGACGGCCTACTCACAGAGATTGTGGTTAGCAGAATAACCGATGCCCCGCTGCCAGAAGTAACGATAGCCTGGATACCCTACGTAGCCACTGTATGTCTGCTAACTATAGTATTTTCTGTTTTCTGGATGAAGACGTCCGGCCAGGACTCACAAACCGTCGCTGAAAGAATCCACAACATGGGAATGTCTGTACCTGGATACAGAAGGGACAAAAGGATAATAAAGAGGATACTGGATAGATATATACCCTACCTTGCAGTCCTTTCAGGACTATTTATCGGAATGCTGGCTGTGTTTGCGGATTTCTTTGGAGCGGTGGGCGGAGGAATAGGCATACTGCTGGCCACAATGATAATATACAGGTTGTACGAAGAGCTTGCACAGCAGCATATGGAAGACATGCATCCAGCTCTGCGGCAGTTCATTGGAGAATAAACTTTTAACCGAAGAAACAAAGGTTATTATGGTGTGGAAAAATGGTATTTGAGAACGCAGTTACAGGGGTCTTTTTGATATCAGTAGCCATAAGCTTCGTAATTTCGCTCCTGTACAAGGTTCTGATGGACCAGGAAGAACTTAAAGAAATAAAGGAAAAGATGAACGAGCTACAGGAGAAGTCCAAAGAAGCAAGGGAAGAAGGTAACGAAGAAGAGGCAATGGAGTACACACAGAAGACTATGAAGCACAGTAAAAAGCAGATGAAGATGCAGTTCAAGCCTATGATGGCTACTTTCATAATAATAATCCCTATATTCTGGTTTGTAATGCCAGGCCTCTATCCTTCAGCAACTGTAAACCTGGCTGAAACGAATACGCTTGAGTACGGAGGACTGGAAAAGACTGTAACCCTTGAAAACGAGGATCCCCTTGAAGTGACCGTGGACGGTGAGACCTTACAGGAGAACGGGGTTGTGAGGATAAACGACCACAGGCTGAAGCTGACCGAGTACAGAGCCGGTCAAGAACAACTGGAGTTTTCAAGGGTAGCTGTTCAGCTTCCTGTTTCTCTGCCGTTCTGGGGCAGCGCCTTAGGCTGGCTTGGATGGTACATTCTAATTTCTCTTGGAGTATCACAGGTATTCAGAAAGCTTATGGGAGCAAGACCATGAGACGCGAGTTCAAGTTCAAGGAAGCAGTAGTCTCCGACGCCCGTTTCGGTAACTACCCTAGTTCTCGGGATACGAAAGAGATGATACAAAGAGGTGTGGTAGTTCTAGACAAGCCAAAGGGCCCGACATCGCACCAGGTAACGGGTTGGGTAAAGGATATCTTCGGTATAGATAAGGCAGGACATACCGGAACCTTGGACCCAAAGGTTACAGGCGTACTTCTCATCGCGCTAAGCAAGTCCACGAAGGCTATGCCTGTTCTGAACAAGCTGGACAAGGAATACGTTGCAGTAGTCGTTCTTCATGAGGAATCGGAGAAAGAAGAGGTGGAGGAAGTTTTAAACAGCTTTCGCGGTGAAGTAAAGCAGGTTCCGCCTAAGAAGTCGGCCGTTAAGAGGAGGGAAAGAACAAGAGAAATCAAAAATCTGGAGCTTCTTGAAAAGACCGGAAAGGACCTGTTGCTGAAAATAAACTGTGAGGCAGGAACCTACATACGTAAGCTCGCGCACAACATCGGCGAAGAGCTGGGTTGTGGAGCACATATGAAGGAACTGAGGAGGACCGCCGTGGGGCCCTTTACCGAACAAAAGGCTGTAAAGCTTCAGACATTGAAGGACGACTACGTTTTTTTCAAGGAAGATGAAAACGAAAATATAAGGAAGGATATACTGCCCGCTGAGGTCTGCGCGGACGTTTCACCCTGCATAGTCGTCAAGGACACAGCTATCGAAGCACTGTGCAACGGGGCAGACCTAGGAGTGGGCGGCGTGTCCGCAGTAGAAAGGTCTATAGAAGCCGGTGATAAACTTTCTATCCTTTCAGGAAAAGGCGAACTGGTTGCTGTAGGTGAAGCAGAGATGGACGCCAAGAAGATATACCAGAAGAAGAACGGGAAAGCGGCTTCGTTGATAAACGTTATGATGGAACGCGGCACATATCCGAAGGGATGGAACTAGAAAACTGGAAAGATTTAAAAAGGTTTGGATTCATAAGAGTTGTGATGTCTTCCCCCGGAAACGTGGAGGAAATGATGGAAGTACTCGCCTGTCCAAAGTGCAAAGGCGACGTAAAGCTTAATAAAAAGGAAAACAAGATAGTTTGCCACGACTGCCGGCTCAGGTTTTCCGTCGAAGACGGCATACCAAATATGCTGTTGGATGAAGCGGAAAGCTTTTGAACGGAGGCCGGGGTAGCGAAGCCAGGTCCAACGCGCCGGATTTGAGAACGGATCTATTGACGAGAGGATGATATAACTGTTTCAAGAGATCCGGTGGGCCGCGTAAGGTCCTGTATCTGTGGAAGTCCACGTGGGTTCAAAAGAGAACGCTTTGGAAGTGAAAACACCTTTTCCAAAGGGTTTCTGAAAGTCCCACCCCCGGCGCCACATAAAAAAGGTGAAAAAATGGTTGAAGAAAGGAAAAACATATTAAGAATTTTCAGGACGGACATTCCCGGAGACTGGAAAATAGGTGAAGGTCTGAGACAGCTAAAGGGTGTTAGCTTTTCAACAAGCAAGCCCATACTGAAAAAAGCAGATGTAGACCCTACCAAGGCCGCAGGGGATATAACTGATGAGGAAAAAGAATCTATAAAGGAAGTTATAAAGTCAGGACAGATCCCCTCGTACCTACTCAACAGAAGGAAGGATCCAGAAATAGGAGAAGATAGAATGCTTACCTCAAACGACCTGGAAATTCAGGAGAGACAGGATATAGAGGATATGAAGAAGCTCGGCAGCTACAGAGGAATGCGTCACAGACATGGACTTCCGGTGAGAGGTCAGAAGACACAGTCCAGCTTCAGAGGAGACAGCTCTGTCGGTGTAGCTACAGCTGAAATAAAGGCAGAAAAATCAGGGGAAGAAGGTGAATAAAATGGGGGATCCAAAGAAACAGAGAAAGAAGTATGAGAAGCCTCTTATACCCTGGGACGAGAGAAGAATAGAGAACGACAAGGATATTATGAAGAACTACGGACTGAAAAGAAAGGAAGAGATACTCAAGATGGAAAGCTTTTTGAGAAAGCTGAGAAGGAGAGCAAGGGATGCTGCCGCAGGATCCTCCGAGAAGGAGAGAAATGAACTGCTTCAAAGGTGTAGGAACATCGGACTCATTGGCGAAGACGATGATGTTGGACAGATCCTGCGAATCGAGCTGAAGGACGTACTTGAAAGAAGGCTTCAGACGCTTGTCGCAAAGATAGATGGCGTAAGAAGTCCTGGGCACGCAAGGCAGCTTCTGACACATGGCCATGTAAAAGTAGACGAAAAGGTAATGACTTCGTCTTCGTTCTTCGTTCCAAAGGATCTCGAGGACAAAATATCCGTAGATAAAAAGGCACTGGTGATGGACGAATGAGTCAGAGAAAAGGTCTAGCAAGAATACACTCGTCCGAGAACAACACTATCATACATATAACTGATATGAGCGGCGCAGAAACTATAAGCAGATACTCTGGTGGAATGGCTGTGGATCAGGACAGGGACAAAGGCGAGCCGTTTGCTGCTATGCAAGCAGCAAAGAAGGCAGCCAAAGAGGCAAAGGAAAAGGGAATTGACAAGGTAGATATAAAGGTAAGAGCTCCAGGCGGACACGGCTCAAAGAGCCCAGGTCCGGGAGCACAGCCTGCTATCCGTGCTATAGCCAGAGCCGGAATGAAAATAGGCAAGATTGAAGATATAACTCCAGTGCCACATGATTCAACGAGAAGGCCTGGAGGCAAAAGAGGAAAGAGGGTCTGATTATGGAATTTGAAAAGATTGAGGAGGACGACAAGAAGCTTAAATTTGTTACAAAGGATACAAATCCAGCTATGATGAACGCTTTGAGAAGGATCTCGATGAACTACATTCCTGTGCTTGCAATAGAGGACGTCGGAGTAAAGGAAAACAGTTCGCCGATATTCGACGAAGTTATAGCCCAGAGGCTGGGGCAGGTACCGCTTGTCTTTGATCCAGACAAGTTTACGTTGAAGGGAGAATGCGACTGTGAAGACGGCTGTCCTAACTGTGAGGTTGACTTCACGTTTGAAGGCGAAGGACTTGGAAGGCTTTACTCGAAGGACCTCGTCTGTGAGACGGGCGATATCGAGGTACTATATGACGAGATACCTATAACAGAGATGGATGAAAATCAGAGGGTCGAGCTTGAAGCAACCGCAGTATTATCGAAGGGAAAAGATCACTCGAAACATCAGGCAGCTATTTCCTCGTACCAGTACTACCCTATAATCGATATAGACAACGATGAGCTCACGAAAGAAGAAAAGGGTCGCTGCGTCGAGGTGTGCCCAAAGGATGTTTTTGAGCTCGATGGCGGCGACCTGAAGGTTTCAGAGGAAAAGAAATGTACTGTATGCAAAGAATGCGTCAACGAAGTGGATACAGGCGTAGTAGTTACAGGCGACGAGGAGAAGTTCATATTCACCATAGAGTCTACCTGTTCACTAAGCCCCCAAGAAATAATTGAGAAGGCCGCTGACATACTTGAGAAGAAGTCCGAGAAGGTAGTCGAAAAGTTAAGCTAGCGGGGGTAACCAAGCGGTCAAGGTAAAGATACGACTAAAGGTGCAGGACTTAAGCTCTCAGCTTAAGTATTGAGGCCCATTGGGCGATGATAAGAAATCCTGTGGCTTAGTGCCTTCGTCGGTTCGAATCCGGCCCCCCGCATCAACAAAGAGGTTTTGGATATGGAAAAAACGAACCCGGTACTGAAGAAGACTGTAAGCAGGCTCGAGGAGAAAGGCAGAAAGGAAGAGTTAGATTTATGGAAGGATCTCGCCAAGAGGCTGAAGAAGCCAAGAAGGAACAAAAGTTCGGTAAATATCTCAAAGATAAACAGACATGCAAAGGAAGGCGAAACTGTAGTCGTTCCAGGAAAAGTAACAGGCTACGGTAGCTTGGATAAGGATGTGGACGTTGCTGCATTTGATTTTTCAAAAAGCGCAAAGGAGAAGGTGGAGGAAGGGGGCAAGGTTATGAGTATACTGGATCTAGCTGAGGAAAATCAGGAAGGCGAAAACGTAAGGATAATGGAGGGTTAAAATGATCGTTGATGCAGAAAACCAGGTTATGGGGAGACTATCTTCGGAAGTAGCTTCGTTGTTGCTTGATGGGAAGGAAGTCAAGGTTATCAACTCAGAGAAGGCAATCAAAACTGGCAAGCCTGAGGATACCGTAAAGAAATACCTTAAAAAGAAAAGTATCGGCGATCCGAGACACGGACCATATTCCTCGCTAAGGCCGGAAAACATACTCAGGGACTCGATAAAGGGAATGCTGCCCACGGAAAAGGAAATAGGAAGGCAGGCTCTTAAGAGATTGGTAATAGTTCAGGGGAACAGTGGTGAGGAAGGAAAAGCTATCTCAAAGAGCGCCGAGGATCTGACAACAAATTATATAACTCTTGAAGAGTTATCAGAAAGGATAGGTGGAAAACAATGACGATAAACGCTGTAGGTAAAAGAAAGGAAGCCAGGGCACAGGCAAAGGTCACAGAAGGAAGCGGAAATATAAGGATAAACTCAAGGCCTATCGAAAGCTTCAGCGATGAGATGTTCAGACTAATGATAAAGGAACCGCTGAAACTTGCAGAGGACAGAACAGAAGATGTAGATATAGATGTTGATGTAAACGGTGGAGGCAAAATGGGACAGGCAGAGGCTGTAAGACAGGCCATAGCTAAAGGACTTGTCGAGTTTACGGGAGATGAAAAGCTTGAGAAGAAGTTCGAAAACTACGACAGATACCTGCTTGTAAGGGACTCTCGCACGGCCGAACCACACAAACCTTCGGTCTCTTCAAAGGGAGCCAGAAAGCACAAACAGAGGAGCAAGAGGTGACAAGATGCTGATACCTGTAAGGTGTATAAGTTGCGGCAAGCCGGTAGGCCATCTATGGGAGGAGTTCAAAGAAAGAGAAGGAGAGGAAGACACGAAGGAAGTTCTTGACGACCTCGGCCTCGAGAGGTACTGCTGCAGAAGCCTTTTCATAACACACACAGATTTAGCTGGAAAGGCATCAAAGTTCAAGAAGTAGCGCTAATATTTATTTATAATAAGTACAAGACTATTAGTGGTGACTATATTGAAGAAGATTTTACCCCTCCTGTCGGCATTCATTCTATTGTCGATCTCAATGCCTACAGCAGCTGCACACCTGGAAGTAAGTTTCGAGGAGGAGGGTTCCTGTAAGATTTTGCCGCATACATACGAGATAAATATAACAAACACACACGATTCAGAGGATCTGATCCGGCTTAGCAGACCACGCGAGTTCTCAAGATGGATGTCTCTGTCGAGAAGTATTATGAGGATACAGGCAGGCGAGACCGAAACAACTGAGTTAACTATTGAAGCTCCGAGAAACGTTGAACTTGGCGAATACCAGACTAACTTTTCTATATTTTCCGAGGACTACGAAGATGTTTCAACAACCGGAGAACTTTGCTTCATAGTTCTTAGAGACTATTCAATGATCGTCAGGGACTTTGCCGTAGACAAAGAGGAATACGGACCCATGGACCAGGTTAACTTCTCTGTAACAGTTGAGAACGACGGTACAAAGGACTTCGACGACGGCGAGTTCAGAATAGAAGTAACTAAGGAAGGTGAGCAAATTGCAACTGATCTCGAGAAGTTCGAACTGGAAACAGGGAAAGGTAAAACTGTGGCCAGTTCAATAAACCTCAAGGAACATCAGGCACCAGGAACCTACGACGTAATGTACGAGGTAAGAGGTGCTGGCCACAAGATACAGTCCGGTGAAGCTAGCTTTGAAGTAATGGAGATGGCCAACTACGAGATAAGCGAAGAGTCGGATGGAAGATACATCATAAGAACAAACACAATAAATGCAGAAAACAGAGGCAATATATTAGAACAAAAGGAAATAAATAGAACTGCAGTATTTCCTTTATCGCTGCTGACCACGGCCGAGGGGGCAGATGTGACCCGGGAAGGTCTCCATACAGTTTACAGCTGGAACATTGAACTTGAACCAGGTCAGTCCACACAGCTAAGTTATCAGATAAACTACTGGCCTCTGTACATTCTAATAATACTTCTGGCTCTCATAGCGTTCAGGCTGTTCCTTTACATGAAAGCACCTGTCGTGAAGAAGGAGGTAGTCAAAAGCGAAATATCCGAAGACAAAAGGGTCCTCACCATATCGCTTCACGTCAAAAACCGGTTCTTCGGAAAAGCCAAAAACGTTATACTGGAGGACTCTGTGCTTTCCGTGACAAGAGTTCTGGACGAGTTCGATACGGTCAAACCAAACATTGAAAGGAAGGACGACGAAACAACGCTCAGGTGGAAGCTTGGTGAGATGTTGGCCGGAGACGATAGAGTTATACATTACAAGGTCAAAGTTCTTGTTGAATCCGTTGATGAGCTTGTCTTTCCTCCAGCCAAGGTAAGGGGTGCAGTAGGAAAGAGAACTTTCGAAAGATCTTCTTCCAAGGTAAAGCTTGGTGTTTAACGTTACTCCAAAGAAAAGATTTAAAAAGTTTGGATTCAACGACTAGTAAGGCTGGCGGCCAAAGCGGAGGGGCAACTCCCGTACCCATCCGAACACGGAAGAAAAGTCCTCCAGCGATTTGGTCAGTATCCTCAATCCGAGGAGAACTCCAGGACGCTGCCAGCCGCTATTTATTCTCCGGGCTAAGCATAAATACTTAAAAGGTTTGTCACAAGAATGTTATGTCGTTGCCGCGATGGTGTAGCGGCTCAACTCTCGAAGAGAGGGGGCCAAGCATAGAGCCCTGTCGAGGCTCTGACCCGGGTTCAAATCCCGGTCGCGGCGCCATTCCCGAGGTATAAGATGTCAGTATCCAGCTGCCCAAGTCTACAGGATAATAAGGAGGAGTGCAGCTGCGCGTATTCAGGCTGTCCCAGAAAAGGCAAGTGTTGCGAATATATCAGGTACCATAAGAAAAGAGGAGAAGTCCCTGGTTGTTTGTTTCCCGAAGGGGCAGAGGGAAGCTACGACAGGTCCATAGAAAGGTTCGTGAAGGCAGTGAGCTAAGCAGGGGTCCGTAGCTCAGCCTGGCAGAGCACTGGGCTTTTAACTTAATATGTTAAAAGAGCTAGACGTTATGTCGATGATGAAAGAAACCCAGGAGTCGCGGGTTCAAATCCCGTCGGACCCATAACAACCCATTCGTCAATAGTCTATAAAAAAACACCAAAACCTTTATAAACGTTAAGTTATAATGGAGTTTACCAGCTTATGTGCTTTTCTCCGAAGATAGGGTGCGATATTTCGTATAAAATGTGATGGGGAGATTATGGCAAAAGACTACAGCGTTACAGACCACAAGAGAGTACCGGAACATGAGGTTTTGGGGGACGAGGAAAAGGAAGAGCTTCTTGAAGAGCTGGGTGTAAAGGAACAGCAGCTTCCAAAGATATACGACACTGACCCCGTTGTCAAAGAGATAGACGCTTCAGTCGGTGACGTTCTTAAAATCAAAAGAAACAGTCTAACAGCAGGCAAGGCTTTGTACTATAGGCTAGTAATAGAGAAAAAATAACAGATAAAATGAAAGGTAAAAAACTCCAGGCGCTTCTAAAGGCGTTCAAATCCGAGAAAGGGTTCGCAAAGTATCAGATAGAGGCCTACAATAGATTTGTAGACGAAAGGCTACAGGAGATAATAGACGGTATAGGAGAAATAGAGCCCGAGTCCGAGAAGCTGGGCGACTTCAAGATAGAGCTTGGCGAGGTGAGGGTTGGGGAACCTTCGGTAAAGGAGGCGGACGGAAGTCTAAGGCAGATACTCCCCAAGGAAGCGAGGTTAAGGGATATAACATACTCTGCGCCGATATTCCTTGAAATGACAACAAAGGCAGACGGTGAAGTTCATGAACAAAAGGAGGTAAAGATCGGTGAGCTTCCTGTAATGGTTAGGTCAAAGAAATGTCCGCTATCTGATATGACCGACGAAGAGCTTATAGAGGCAGGTGAAGACCCGCAGGATCTCGGCGGATACTTCCTTATAAACGGCACTGAAAGAGTTCTAATGCTTCTCGAGGAAGTGGCTCCAAACAGAGTCATTGTAGAGAAAAAGGACAAGAAGAAGGTAGAATACGCTGCAAGAATAAACTCTGAGAGGAGTGGTTGGGGTCAAAGGCATACTATAAACAAGAAAAGGGACGGTCTTCTAACAATTTCCTTTGCAAACGCACGAAAAGTCCCATTGGTCGTGGTTATGAGGGCGCTAGGACTCGAGACGGATAAAGATATCGTACAGGCAATAACCGAAGAGGAAGAGTATCAAGAGGAAATCTACGCGAACCTCTACGAAACAGAAGTCTCCGACACAGAGGAAGCTCTGAGCTATATAGGTAAGGGCATGAATGTATCGGAGGAAGAATATAGGAAAGAAAGGGCAGCAGAAGTAATAGACAAATATCTCCTGCCGCATATAAGTCAGGACGAAGAAGGTAGGATGGACAAGGCAATGTACCTCGGAAGATGCGCAAAAAAGATACTATACGTTGCAAACGGAGACCTTGAGCCAGATGACATAGACCACTACAGAAACAAGAGGATAAGAACAAGCTCCGAGCTCCTGGAAATACTTATAAGGAGTAAGCTACTAGGAAGAGTTGGCTTGATTTCAAGGATAAAGTACAACTACAAGAAGATAGCCAGAAGAGGTAAGGTGCCAACTATAAATACTGTAGTCGAGTCCGATATGCTGACGGGGCAGATCCAGTCCGCTTTTGCAACCGGTCTATGGGTAGGTGGAAGGAGCGGTGTTTCACAGAGGCTGGAGAGAACGAACTACATAAAGACGCTCTCACATCTGAGAAATGTTACATCCCCGCTTTCAACCCAGCAGGAGCATTTCGACGCAAGGCAGCTCCATGCAACACACTGGGGAAGACTTGGAGCTACACAGACACCTGAAGGACCAACGATCGGCCTGAGGAAATACCTGGCGCTCATGGCGTCAATTTCCACAGGACTTCCGAAGGACGAAACAGAACAGTCCCTGGAAACTCTGGAAACTGAGATAAAGAGGTAAATGATATGACGGACGTATTTTTGAACGGAAAGTTCGTAGGAGAAACAGAAGAACCCAAGGAGCTTGTGAGAGAAGTCAGAGAGAAAAGAAGAGAAGGAGCTCTGCCCGAAGAGTTCAACGCAAGGTACAACAGGGACGAGGAGAATATAAGGATAAATACTGATTCTGGCAGGGTTAGGAGACCTCTTGTAAGAGTGGAAGACGGGGAATCTCTTCTTACAGAAGAACATATAGAAAAAGTAGAAGAAGGTGAAATGAGCTGGAGCGATCTCGTCGAGGAAGGTATAATCGAATGGATAGATGCTTCAGAGGAAGAGGATCTGCTTGTGGCTCCAAGGAAAGAAGAGCTTACGGACAAGCATACACATATCGAAATACACCCTGCCAACATCCTTGGTATAAATGCTTCTCTGGTTCCTTTCCCTGAATACAACAGAGGTGACCGTATCAGCTACGGAGCCAAGATGATAGGACAGACACTTGGATTCTACAGCGCCAACTACCCTCTGAGAGCGGACACTAAAAGCAACATATTATCTTATCCTCAGACACCGCTAGTGACCACACAGACAGAAGAAGCAGTCGAGCTGGAAAAACATCCCACAGGACAGAACGTTGTTGTAGCTCTCATATCTTACAAGGGATTTAATATAGAGGACGCTCTGATTGTAAACAAAAGTAGTGTCGAAAGAGGCTTCGCAAGAAGCTACTTCTTCAGGACCTACGATGCCGAAAAGCAAAGATACTCCGGCGGACAGGAAGACGAGATAGGAATCCCCGACAAGGATGTAAGAGGCTACAGGTCTGAAGACGCATACTCAGACCTGTCCGAGGACGGGATTGTCCCACCGGAGGTAGATATAGAGAGCGGTGACGTTCTCGTTGGAAAGACCTCGCCGCTCCGTTTCATGGGCACAGGTGAGTTTGTAACAGGCATGCAGAACAGAAGGGAAACTTCAGTAACAGTAAGACATGGCGAAGGTGGAGTTGCCGATAAGGTTCTTTTATCCGAAACTGAAGACGGAAACAAGCTCGTTAAGGTTACCTTAAGGGAAAAGAGGGTTCCTGAGCTCGGTGACAAGTTTGCAACAAGGCACGGACAGAAGGGTGTAATAGGTCTTATGGAACCTGAGGAAAACCTGCCCTTCACAAAGGACGGCGTAACACCTGATGTAATATTAAACCCTCACGGCATACCTTCAAGGCAGACAGTAGGACAGCTTCTAGAGGTGCTCGGAGGTAAAGTCGGTGCGCTAAGCGGAAAGAAGGTAGATGCCACTCCTTTCACAGGCGAAGAGGAAGAAGATCTAAGAGAAAGGCTAAGGGACCTGGGCTTCAGATCGGACGGCAAGGAAGTTCTTTACAACGGAACAACGGGAGAGATGGTGGAAGCAGAGATATTCCAGGGTATTGTATATTACGAGAAGCTGGAGCATATGGTTTCCAACAAGATACATGCAAGGTCCAGGGGACCCGTCACATTACTGACCAAGCAGCCTACAGAAGGAAGGGCCAAAGAAGGTGGTTTAAGGCTTGGTGAAATGGAAAAGGACTGCTTTATAGGACACGGAGCTTCCATGACACTCAAGGAAAGGTTCTCCTCGGACGAAGTAACACTGCCGATCTGCAAGGAGTGTGGAGTAATAGCTGTAGAAGATGAGAGCAAAGGTGAAGTAAGATGTCCGATGTGTGAGAAAAGCGAGGACGTAGAGGAAGTTGAGATGAGCTACGCCTTCAAGCTTCTGCTTGACGAACTAAAATCCATGACAATATATCCAAAACTCAATATAGAGGAGTCGGTATAATGCCACACAAAATCGGAAGTATAGAGTTCAACATACTTTCCCCGCAGCAGATAAAGGAAATGGCAGTCGCAGAAATAACCGAGCCAGAGCTTTACGACAAAAGTGGCTATCCGGCAGAAGGTGGAGTAATGGATCCAAGGATGGGAGTAATAGATCCTGGAATGAAATGTAGAACCTGTGGTTCAAGTATAGGTTCCTGTCCAGGGCATTTCGGATACATCGACCTTTCTAGGCCTGTAATCCACGTAAGGTATGTTAAAACTGTATACAAACTTTTGAGGGCTACATGTCAAGAATGCCATAAGCCGCTGGCAGAAGACGAAGAACTGGAAGATATGGAGGATCCTCTTTACGACCTATATCTGAAGAAGAGAAAGAAATGCCCGCACTGTGAAGCAGAACAGGACAAGGTCAAGAGGCAGAGACCACATAACTTCACGCTAGGTGGAAAGGATATAAACCCAAGGGAGATAAGGGAGTGGTTTGAAGATATTTCCGATGAAACCGTCAAAAAGTTTGAATTGGAAGGCGGAAGACCGGAATGGCTAATACTAACGCTTCTTCCTGTTCCTCCTGTAACAATGAGGCCTTCTATAACACTTGAGTCAAGTCAGAGATCAGAGGACGACCTCACACATAAGCTTGTCGACCTTATCAGGATAAATCAGAGGCTAGCGGACAACATAGAGATCGGAGCTCCTGACTTCATAATCGATGACCTATGGGAGCTTCTACAGTACCACGTTTCCACGTTCTTCGACAACAACCTTTCGAGTGTACCGCAGGCGAGACACAGAAGTGGAAGAGCGCTGAAAACTCTAGCTCAGAGACTTAAAGGTAAGGAAGGACGGTTTAGAGGAAACCTCGCAGGTAAGCGCGTGGACTTCTCTTCAAGGACCGTCATATCACCGGATCCAAACATATCTATAAACGAAGTTGGCGTACCTGAGCAGATAGCAAAGGAAATAACTATACCAGAAAAGGTAAGGGAGGACAACCTCAAGGAACTCAAGTCCCTTGTAAAGAACGGTCCAGATAAGCACCCAGGTGCGAACTACCTTACCCGACCGGACGGAGGCAAGAAAAAGATAACTTCGGACAACTGTGAGAAGATAGCCAAGGAGCTTGAGACAGGCTTCACCGTTGAGAGACATCTACAGGATGGGGACATTACTCTCTTCAACAGGCAGCCTTCGCTCCATAGAATGAGCCTTATGGCACATCGAGCCAGAATAATGCCTGGCAAGACCTTCAGACTAAATCTATGTGTCTGTGATCCTTACAATGCTGACTTCGACGGTGACGAGATGAATCTACATGTTCCCCAGACCGCAGAGGCAAGGGCAGAAGCAGAGGAGCTAATGCTCGTCCAGGAAAACATAAGGAGCCCGAGGTTCGGAGGACCTATAATGGGATGTACACAGGACCACGTTTCAGGACTATACCTGCTGACGGAAGAAGACGTGGAGTTTGATAGAAAGGAAGCACAGGAGCTTATAACACAGTCCGGAAAGGAAGATGTTTCCCTTGACTCGGAGAAGGTTACGGGCAGGGAAGTTTTCTCTGAATTCCTCCCTGACATAACCATAGCCTTTGAATCCGAATCCGGTAAAGAAAAGGTAATAATAGAAAACGGAGAAATGAAGCAAGGGAGAATAGATGAAGCCGCCGTGGGATCCTTTGCAGGAAAGCTAACTGAAAAGATTCAGAGGAACTACGGAAACGAAAGGGCAAAGGACTTCCTCAACTCCGTAAGCAGACTTTCGCTAGAATACCTAAATAGAAGAGGGCTTACAATGAGTGTTTCGGATCTGGATATTACAGATGAATCACACGAAGAAATAGAAGAGATGGTTGTCGACGCAGAGGAAGATGCAAAGGGTCTGATTAAAGACTTCAAGGAAGGCAACATCGAGCAGATACCCGGACAGACTGTAGAGGAGTCCCTTGAATCACATATAAACAGAAGGCTTGGACAGATACAGAACTCCGCAAACGATGTAGTGGGCGCTGACTTGCCCGAGGACAGCTCGGCCGTAGTCATGGCAAAGTCCGGAGCAAGGGGTGGAATGATCCAGCTCTCCCAGATAGCCGGTGTTGTAGGACAGCAGACCCTGGAAGGCGAAAGGATACACAGAGGTTACAAACAGAGAACTTTGTCGCTGTTCGAAAGAGATGAACTTTCTCCTGAGGCCCATGGTTTCGTGCGATCTTCGTTTAAGGCTGGCCTTTCGCCTGAAGAGTTCTACTTCCTGGTTATGAATGGTAGGGAAGGTCTTATGGACACAAGCCTACGTACGAGGAAGAGTGGATACATGGAAAGAAGACTTGTAAATGCTCTACAGGACCTGAAGGTGGAGGCAGACGGAACAGTAAGGGATAATAGAAAGGTAATAGTCCAGTTCAAGCCTGGTGAAGACGGTGTGGATCCTGCAAAGAGCAAGCAGGGCGAAGTTCCAATAGAAATGGAATGATATTATGGATTATGAGGAAAAGGTTGAGAAGGAGGCAGAAGAACTACCGCAGAAGGTAAGGAATAGACTTGTGGAGAGAATGGAAGAGGAAGAGCTGACGGAACAGGAAGCAGAGGAGCTTATAGATAATACAAAGGAAGCATACGACCAATGTAAGTTTGAGCCCGGCGAAGCCGTAGGAGTAGTTTCAGCCCAGTCTATATCAGAGCCAGCGACGCAGATGACTATGCGTACATACCATGTAGCTGGTTCAGCACAGGGCGTAGAAATTACACAGGGCCTTCCACGTCTTATAGAGATTGTAGATGCAAGGAAGACTATAAAGACGCCTTCAATGGACGTATATCTAAAGGATGATTACCAGGACGAGGAAGAAGCAAGGGAAGTTGCCAATGAGATAAGGGAAACGAAGCTCGTTGACGTAGTAACAGAGGATCGCATAGACCTTCTGAATTTCGTCGTGGAGTTCGACCTCGACAGCGAAACTCTTGAAGAGGTAGGCCTGGACGAGGAGGAAGTAATAAACAACCTCAACAAAGGAAGGAGAAAATACGAGGCTGAGCTTGAAGAGGGCATGATAAAGGTAGTTCCGAAGGACGATGATGTATCGGTACGGGACCTCCAGAAGATGAAGAACAAGGTTATGGATAAGCATCTGAAGGGTATAAAGGATATTTCACAAGCAGTCGTTACAGAAACAGACGGGGAGTGGAGTATACAGACACTAGGTACAAATCTGAAGAAAGTTCTGAAGGTTGAAGGTGTAGATCCAAGCAGAACTGTTTCAGGGGATCCAAGGGAGATGCAGAAGGTTTTCGGAATAGAGGCATGCAGAAATACGATTCTAAAGGAAGGGCATGAAACAATAATGGAGCAGGGTCTTGACGTAGACGTAAGGCATATAATGCTTGTTGCAGATACGATGACTGTAGACGGTGAAATAAAAGCTATAGGCAGATACGGTGTTGCAGGTGAGAAGGGTTCAGTGCTTGCAAGAGCAAGTTTTGAGGTAACTGTAAGACATCTGACAGAGGCTTCGATAAAGGGAGAGGTCGACGAACTGAACTCTACCGTAGAAAATGTAATAATAAACCAGACCGTTCCAGTGGGAACAGGGATGTACGAAGTAAGCTACAAACCAACACAGAGTGATTGAGATGAAGAAAAAGTTTGACAAGGAAGCAATACAGGCCATAAATCTCTTTGAGGAAGAAACCGACGTTGAGGTCAGGGACTTCATACACGACGACGAGTCCGCTTATTTTTTGGTAGAAGAAGGTAAAGCAGGATTAGCTATAGGTAAGAACGGCAAAAATATAAAGAACATTGGCGAGATGCTCGGGAAAAGGATCAAAGTATTCGAAAACGAAAAGGACGACAAAAAGCTTGTGAAAAACATGGTCATGGAGTCTAACTCCGTAAAGATAGAAGGCGACACTGCCTACGTAGATGTAGATGAGGAAGACAGAGGTAGGGTAATAGGTGCAAACGGCAGTAATATAGAAAAGGTAAGGACTCTGCTTAGAAGAAACAGCGATCTTAAGGATCTGAAGCTAGAGTAAAGGAAAGCTTTATAATTTTATTCCGACCAGTACATTTCTAGGGTCCGTAGCTCAGTTGGCAGAGCGTCAGGCTCTTAACGTTTGGGGCTAACGTCCTGGAGGAAAGAAACCTGAAAGTCGCGGGTTCAAATCCCGTCGGACCCATTCTACACTTTGTTCACTTTATAGATTTAACCCAGCAAAGAAATCAAAGAAGAGAAACGTTCTCGACTTCAACTGAAGTCACGCCTTCCATGTCGCCTATACCGTTCTCTATATCGTCGGTTCCTCCTTCGTCTTCGTTTCTAACAACTAAAAGCTTTAGAGCCGTTAGGCCAAAACCTATTTCCTCCCTTTCGGAGTCCTCCACAGGAAACTCCTCAGAAATTCTGTCCTTAAGTTCATCTAGATCAACTTCAGTTCCTTCCGGTGTCACCTTAAGCCAAATAGCTACATCTCCCATTTTATCAGTCCTTTCTTTCGCCTGTTATCTTTTTATTCTTCCAGCTTTCGCTCTTCAGTTTCTTGGTCTTCCCGAAACCACAAGCTGAGCACTGTCCCTTGGAGCGGTTGAAGGATTTTCTGCCGCATCTTCTACAGACTCCGTGGGTCTGCTTCTTCTTCTTTCCTGCAGATGGTGTGCCCTTTGACATCTAAATCACGCCTCAAGGAATCAGATAGTTCTATTCGGGCGAGGCAAAAATCACGTTGTCTCCTCGTACAACTATGGTCCCTAGCTTGGTCTTGTTTCCGTCCTTGCCCATTTTCTCAGCGTTTTCTAGCCAAAGGTTAAGATGCAGGTCGAAAGCTACAAGCTTTCCAGCTATCTTCTCACCGTTTTTTAGGTTAGCGATGACCCTGTCTCCTCTGGCATTTTCGAGCGCATCCAATGGTCTTTTACCGTCTTCACCCATGGTATCACGTTTTCTTTTATTGAAAGAGTATTTAAAGGTATGGGTCGAAAATATTTAAGTGATGAACTAAAAGGTGTGATGATATGTTAAGAAACAGGTCAAGAAGAAGATTAACCGGTGGCAAGAGAAAAAGCAAGAGGAAGTTCAGGAAGCACGAGCTGAAGAGAGAAAGTATCCTTTGCAAGGTAGGGAACAAGGAACGCAAGAAGAGAATAAACGTTAGGGGCAACCAGGAAAAAGTGAGAGCAAGGACAGTCGGAAAGTTAAACGTAGCCGACAGTGAAGGAGATACGAACATGGTAAAGATAGAGGACGTGCTCGAAAATGAGGCCAACTCCCATTTCGTCAGAAGGAGTGCACTGACAAAGGGGACAGTAGTCAAGACGGAAAACGGCAAGGCAAAGATAACATCAAGGCCTGGTCAAGAAGGTATTGTAAACGCTGTAAGGATAGAGTAACTACCTCCTCTCAAACCTGTAGAACCTCACCTTTACATTTTCTTTTTCCTCTTCATGCCAAGGCATAGTTCTTTTCAGAGGAAAGACAAGTTCCTTGCTTAAAGTCACTTTACCGCCACACTTCCTGACGTATTTTCTTACAAAATCGTCGGTCTTGGACATATGGAATGAGTAGACAAGGGGCGCTATCTCCAATGATTTCTCTATGAACGGCCTATCGCTTCCTCTTTTCTGGGATCCAAAGGGTGGGTTCTGGATAACCAGATCACCTTCGCCATCAACCCCTCTCACGTCCTTGTTCTTGAAAGTTATATCTACGTCTACCTTGTCTGCGTTTTCCCTTGCAACCCTTATAACTTTCTCGTCTATGTCCACACAAACTACCTCCCCGGCACCAAGTAGCTTAGCCCCTATTCCCAAGGTTCCTGTTCCACAGCCCAGATCATAAACTTTACTGCCTTTAAATTCTCCTTTCATATAGATGTTCCAGAGAACCGAAGAAGCTAATTCAGGCGGAGTTCTGTACTGCTCTAGCTCCGCGCTTGGACTTTCAAAGCTCTCAAGACTCTGCAGTTTAATCTGAAGCTCTTTCATGTTCATATTTCTGAATTAGGTTACAATTTTTATATAATTCCATGAAACTATTTTTACGGGGTAAAATGTCAGCTCGTTTACTTGGGAGTATAGATATAGTAGGCGGCTTTCTTCTCATACTTGCAAGGAGTCACTACCCAACGTTTTCAACTCTTTTCCTCATCTTTGGAATAATTTTAATAGGCAAAGGCCTTTACTCAATGTTATGATCCTTGATAAAGACTTCTACTGCAGAGATCCCGCAGAGGTTGCAAAGGATATACTAGGTAAGAAGCTTGTCAAAGGAAATCTGCAAGGAAAAATAGTAGAAACTGAAGCATATTACGGTGAAGATGACCCCGCTTCACATGCATCAAACGGAAAGACTCAGAGGAACAGGCTAATGTTTGGACAAGGTGGAAGGGTCTATGTCTATCTATGCTACGGCATGTACCACTTGCTTAACTTTACAACAGGGGAAGAAGGTAAGCCAGGAGCGGTCCTTATAAGGGCTGTTGAACCTCTACAAGGCCTGGAAAAAATGAAAAGTAATAGAAATACTTCGGAGGAAAATCTGACAACGGGCCCAGGAAAGCTTACGGAGGCCTTTGGAATAACAAACAAAGAAAACGGAGAGGATGCAACCCAAGAGGCTTCGGTAATAACTGTGGAAGGTCTGGGTAATTGCAGTGAAATAAAAAGCACAAAGAGGATAGGAGTAAGTGAACAGCATAAAAGGGATCTACGGTTCGTATGCAAGGGCTCAGATTTCCTCAGCAGGTAATAATTTTTTAAGTTAGAAACTCTTACTTATACTATGCGGGGGACGAAGTGGGTTTTTATATCAGGAGGAGTTCTTTCTGGTCTCGGAAAGGGCCTTGTATCTGCTTCTGTGGGAAGGTTTATGCAGTCCAGAGGCTACGAAGTCGTCCCTATAAAATGTGACGGCTACCTGAACGTGGACCCCGGGACTATGAACCCAATAGAGCACGGCGAAGTATTCGTATTAAACGACGGCGGTGAGGTGGATATGGATTTCGGGCACTACGAAAGGTTTCTAGGAATTGAAACAAAGTTCGACTGGAACTTGACCTCAGGCAAAATATTCCAATCCGTTATCGAAAAGGAGCGTGACGGAGAGTATCTTGGTAAGACTGTGCAGATGATACCGCACGTAACCGATGAAATAAAGGGAAGGTTAAAGAGCGCGGCCGAAGAAGAGGATGCTGATGTAGTTCTAGTTGAGATAGGCGGAACGGTCGGCGACATGGAAAATATGATATTTCTTGAGGCTGCTAGACAGATGCAGCTCGAACTACCGGAGGAAGATACCTGCCTTGTCCACGTGACTCTTGTTCCCTGGCTCGAGGCTGTAGGAGAACAGAAAACCAAGCCAACGCAGCATTCTATAAAGGAGCTCGAATCAATGGGCCTTGAAGCCAATGTCATAGTCGGAAGGGCAGAAGACAGTCTGGAAGACAAAACAAAGGATAAGATATCACTGTTCTGCAACGTTCCGAAAAAGCACGTCGTATCTAATCCCGATGTCGAGGAAGTCTATAGAATACCTTTGAACCTGAAGGAGGATGACCTAGACGATGTCGTCTCCGACGAACTTGAACTGAGAAGCGAAGAGGTTCACATGGAAAGATGGAGGGAACTTGTAGAAAACCTGGAGGATCCTGAAGAAGAAGTAGAAATAGCTATATGTGGAAAGTATACAAAGCTCGAGGACTCTTATGTATCGATAAAGGAAGCCTTGAACCACTGCTCCGCGCATCTAAAAACAGAGATGAGTTACAACTTTATAGAAACCACGGAAATAGAAAATGGCGAGAAAACTGTCAAAGAAGTGCTGGAAGGATCAGACGGTGTAATAATTCCAGGTGGTTTTGGAAGAAGAGGAGCAGAAGGTAAGATAAAGGTTGCTGAATACTGCCGGAAGAACGGAGTTCCTATCCTTGGTCTCTGCTACGGGCTTCAACTCATGGTCACTGAGTTCGCAAGAAACAAATGCAACTTAGAAGGAGCTAACAGCACTGAAGTAGATGAAGACACAGAAAATCCAGTTATAGATTTAATACCTGAGCAGAAAAACGTCGAGGCCAAAGGAGGTACTATGAGGTTGGGAGGGCAGGTAACAGAAATAAAGAAGGGGTCTATGGCTGAAGATATTTACGGCAAGAACAAAATAGAGGAAAGGTTCAGACACAGGTACGAAGTGAATCCAAAATACCATGACTGTCTCAAAGAAAACGGCCTAAAGCTTACAGGTGTAGCGGAAAAGGAGAATCATATAGTCCAGATAGTAGAGCTGGAGGAACATCCCTTTTACTTCGCGACACAGTTCCATCCGGAGTTCACTTCGCAGTTCGAAGAACCCAACCCTGTTTTCATGGAATTCGTAAAATCTTGCAAGGGAAGGTAGTTTCTATGGATATGAACTGGATACTCATACGTTATGGAGAAATAGGTCTCAAAAGCGACTACGTTCGCAGAAGCTTCGAGGACAGACTTATCAACAACATAAGACAGGGTCTAGAAGAAAGGGGAATCAATGGAAAGGTGCAAAGAGGCTACTACGGAAGGATCTTCATCAGTACCGAAGAGGTAGAAAAGGCCTCAGAAGTATTAGAAAGGACCTTTGGTGTAGTTAGCTTCTCTCCTTGCAAAAAAATTTCCACGGAGCTTGAAGAAATTACAGATGAGCTTTCAAGACTGGGACAAGAGGTTTTGCAGGAAGGTGAAAGTTTTGCTGTGAGAGCGAGGAGGACAGGCGACCACTCCTTCTCCTCAAAGGACGTTGAAGAAAGAGCTGGCTCTAAGATACTTGAAAGTAAAAACGTCGAAGTGGACCTTGACGATCCGGACAAAAAGGTAATGGCTGACATAAGACAGGGCCAGAGCTACATATTCAATGAAAAAAGAAAGGGTCCCGGAGGCCTGCCTATAGGAACACAGGGCAAAGTTCTTTCACTCTTCCGAGGAGGCTGCAGCTCCTTGCTGGCTACATGGATGATGATGAAAAGGGGTTGCTCCGTTACTATTTTACACGGAAAGATGGAGCCTTACTCGGATGACGAAAACTTTGAAAGGTCCTTTGAAGTACTGAAAAACTGGAACCATGGCTCTTCCTTGGAAGTACTTGAGTTCGATCTAGGAAGTAAGATATTCCAGTTTTCGGAAGAAGGCGAAAAGGGCTACAACTGCGCTCTGTGCAGAAGATTTTTGCACAGGCTTGCTTCAAAGGTCACCGAGGAAACAGGCTGTAAGGCGATAGTAACAGGAGACTATATAAACGGGCGCTTCGATCAGTTCCACCTGTACGACGCCGTTACTCGTACACCGATAATAAGGCCTCTTGTAGGGATGGACAAGGAGGAGATAAATAAAAGGTGTGGTGAAATAGCTCCTGATACAGAGTTCAGAGGTAGCTGCGAGGCCAAAGATAAGGGAATTTCTGAGGTAAAACAAGAAAGGCTCGAAGAGCTTGAAAAAAAGATTGATATTGAAAAATTGGTTGAAGAAGTAGGAAAAGAGGTGGTTGAGGATTAAAATACCCAACGAAGAGCTTGTTGAGAGAATAATAAAGCAGAAGCTTAAGGAGAAGGGTGTAGTAAGAAGTCAGGAGGAGTTAGGAGAGATTGTTGAAAAGGAGTTGAAGGAAATAGACGATTCCTTTCAAATTTCACCAGAAAGAACTAGGAGAATAGCACTAAACGTCTCCGGCGTAGACGTAACCGTGGAGACAAAGAGATCAGGGGCAAGTAAGCCTGAAAAGTGTCCTGTATGTAACGAAGAGTTGAAGGGTCTATACGCAAAAAACCTTGAAGGAGAGAGGACACAGGTTGGATTTCGATGCGATAACTGCGGCTACCACGGTGACGTCGAAGAGTTTATGCCTATGAGGTATGAGTTCAAGCTCATCAAGGATTAAATTCTTATAGATCAAAACAGTTTCGTTAAGTGCGCCGGTGTGGCCGAGTCAGGCTCAAGGCGGTGGATTCGAGTCTGGATGTGTTGAGCAAACGCGATGAAAGAGAAACATCCACTGGGCGTTAAGGACAAGTACGTAGGCCTTTGCCTACGTCGGTCGACTAGGCCCGCGCAGGTTCAAAAGAAAACCCTTTCGAAAAGTGTTTTCATTCCCAAAGAAAGGTTTTCGGAAAATCCTGCCGCCGGCGCCATATTCATATCACTCATCTCTATCAGTGAAATCAATCTCGGATAGCATATTATAATCCTCATTCTCTATAGGACTGAAGGTAACCTCTAGACTATAAAAATCAGCTATCTTGCTTACTATTCTCTCCTCAAACTTCAGATTATCCCAATCTTTAGGCAGTGAAGAATAGGATGTCTCCAATCCATTGTCTTTGATTTCGAACTGGCCTTGATCGCCTTTCGCTATTTCTTTTACCTTCAATTCACTTGCTCCGTAGTTCTCTATCCTCGAGTCAATCAAGTTTTCCGTGAGATTATTAAGATGAATTTGGTTCATGTAAACCCTTATTTCATCGCTTGGTTCAAAATCAATATTAACTCTTCTGTTTCTCCTCCTTATCTCTTCTATGGAACCTTCAATCGACAGAGAAAGTGGGAAAAAACCCCTTCTTGATTTTAGCTCCTCATTGGTAAGCCTCATCTTTTCGCTTAGAGCCTCCAACCTTCCAATAGTTTCCAAAGTCCGGGAGCTATACTCATCCCTTGCATCTACACAGTCCTCCTGACATGCCAACTTCAAGTAACCTTTCAAAATTCCAATCAAATCAACACCTCGGGTGTATATTTCCTCCAGATCTCCCTTGTAAGAATGTACTTCCTGGTACTTCTCTTTAAATTCTTCAAAGTCTTCCCTATCAAATTCTTCAAAGTCCTTCTCCAAAATCTCATCTTTTTTGAACATATAAACCTCCATTTGACAATAGAAGCAAGTCTAGATTTGTTTTCAAAGCTTTTATTCGTACGAAGTTATTGAAGACGGAAAACTCTTTAATAGGAAAGTGTTAAGAGATTGTATGTCTATGAGAAACTTAAAGGCTATCATATTCGACATGGACGGGGTTCTTGTAGACAGTATGGAATACCATGTCCGCTCCTTTGACAAGTCTCTAAAGGAAGTTGGAATAGATATCGATGAAAAGGACGTCTACAGGTTGGAGGGCAAAGGCTCAAAGCTAGTCATAAAGGGACTTCTTGAAGAGGAAGGGATGGAAGTCAAGAAAGAGATACTAGACGAGCTTGTGGAGAGAAAAAGAGAGATATTTGACGAGATAGAAAGAATCAAGATCTTCCCTGAAATCAAAGAACTGTTGGAGGAACTGAAGAGTATCTTTGACCTCGGACTTGTAACAGGAAGTAACAGAGAGACTGTCGAGAGCTTCCTTGATAAATACTTTCAAGGGATATTCGATATTGTTGTCACAGAAGAAGACACTAAAGAAAAGAAGCCTGATCCTGCTCCATTTATGAAAGGCCTTAAAAAGCTGGGAAGGAAAAAGGAAGAGATCATAGTGGTGGAGAACGCGCCCCTCGGCGTTGAGTCTGCAAAGAACGCAGGCCTTGAATGCTGGGCTGTAGCTACTTACTTGGAAGCTAACTTACTTAAAGAAGCTGGGGCAGATAAGGTCTTCGAAGACCACGAAAACCTTGTTAAGTATATGAAGGAAAAACTACTCAACTGAAGGCTTTCGGCTCACAAAAGCTTTATATTTTTAGACAGCAAATTTACGTACCGAGCGGTTGTGGTCTAGTGGCTAGGGATTGACGTAGGCGGAAAACCTACGTCCTCAGCTAAGACACGGCCCTGCCACGGCCGTAGCCCGGGTTCAAATCCCGGCAACCGCACCATTTTAAAACCATGGCTCTGAGGAATATTCTGGCGGAAAGGAGAAGGGAAATTCCTTTTCTGATATTCATATCTTTTTTGCTTTCCTTTTTAGCTGCAAGGATATACGTCTACCTCCTTGTCCCTGGCTGGGCAGGCGGGGATATATTTCCCTAGGAAAAATACATAATACACCACTTCTACTATGGAATAGCTTTGATTATAATAGCAGGATGGATATCACTTGACCATAAAAACAAGAACCTGGAAAGGCTTAGTGCTATCCTTTACGGCCTTGGTCTGGGTATTTTCTTTGATGAAATAGGCTTGCTGCTTACAGAGTTCACAGACTACTGGGCAGGGATCACCTACACGTCAGTGGTTACAATCTCACTGTTCATGCTAAACTTCATATTTTTTAAAGACTTCTAGGAGGAAGTTAGCTCTGAAATAAACGCGTTCGCGAAAAAACAAAATCTAGACCATGGTCCCTTGAATTTGATGGGACTGGCCGATGTCTTAGACGAGGTGGAAGAAAAAATGCCAAGGACTAGCAAGGTAACAGCCGGTGCAATGGGCTTAATTCTGCTCGCTGGAGGAATACTAGTTATATGGTATCCTGAACTGATACGGTACTGGGTTGGAGGAGCCTTCCTGCTAAGTGGAATATCACAGCTGATCCGGACGGCAAGAGGGGACTAGCAAGAAATTTAAATCTTGAAAAGAGAAGGTAGTGTATGGGGCAAGAGTTTACTGGGGAGATTTATTCTGACTGGATGAAGTCCACTCAGGAGAAAAAGTACAGGGAAATCATCTTAGAGTTTATACTTCCCATCAAGGATAAAATAGATCTGAGCAGTGACAGAGTACTGGATGTAGGGGTAGGTAAAGGATGGTTCGAGAAGAAGCTACACGAAAGAGAGATTGAATCAAGTATTACAGGTCTGGATGTCGATAAAACGGACTTGGCGATTGAAGGAATCGACTTTGTAGTAGGTGATGGGAACAGAATGCCCTTTGAAGACTCTAGCTTTGATTTTGTGATCTCATTCGATACAATCCATCTTCTAAAAAGGCCAAAGGAAATAGAGAGAGTAGTTTCAGAAGGAGGCTATGCTCTGATCTCGACATACTGCAACGAAAGAAATTTTAAAAGTAGAGGCGACAAAGTTAAATCATTGTTCGACATGGAAATATTGAAGGAGGGCGTAGTTGGTGATCCAAGCCACGAAATGAGCTACGTGGTGCTTTTCAGAAATGGGTCCGTGGTCTAGTGGCTAAGAACCTTTTCCGCTGACGCGCAAAACGTTCACGAAAAGGATTGTCCACAAATGACGTCGCCTTGACATGGCGAAGGTCCCCCGTTCAAATCGGGGCGGACCCACCACTCCTCTCTACAATACTGAAGAAAAGCAATGAAAGCTAAGCCATTAAATTTCTTCCTGAACCTTGACTGAAGTCTGGTCGTCTATGTAGTATCCGTAGTCGAGGTCCACATCGATCGGAATCTCTTCGAAGTCTGAGTCACCCGTGTAATTGGCCTCGCAAATGACCTGGAAATCATCGCCATCTCTGACCGTTACATCCCCACTGCAATCCTCATCATTTATCCAATCGACATTGTCCGGCAGATCAATACTGACGTTTATATCGTGTAGATCATCACTATCTGGACTTGCATGGCCATCGGTATGGTAGGGAACGCCCTTTCCCTTGTTCTTTCCTTCTATGTAGAACCTGAAGTCCTTTGCACCCGATTTATCCTCAACAAGCGTCGGTGAGGCACCATCTATGCTTACAGAAAACGGTCCATCGGATACTCTGGATACACCCATGCTAGGTATTTCATCGCCTGCCCGAGACCTCTCCTTGTACTCGTCCTTCATCATTACAGGAAGTAAAACTCTAGCGTTGGTGTTATACTTATAATAAACTCTGCTCTTTATATCGAGGTTCTCGGGACCTACGGATATTTCAGGAGCGTTCATCTCCGCATCAAACGTGTGCATCTCCCCCTCAAAGTCCTGTGAGGGAGGATCAAGGTTTATTGTGGTAGTAGTATCTAAGTCACCCTCTGTCGCTCCGCTTTTCTGCGTTATCTCGGCCTGAACATCCTCGGCGGTCACGCCTCCCACGTTCTTGACATCCAGGAGAAGGTCAAAGGAATCACCCGAAAAGACTTCGGAAGGTATGGACTCAAAAGAAGTTATCTTTAACCCTTGGCCAGTCTCTTCCTCACTACCTCCGCCGAACTCAATACAGCCAGAGGAAAATACTAGGGAAGCCGCGAGCAAAACAATCAGAAAACCCTTTTTTACCGAAGCCATACTACCTTAAGATAAGGTTTGACTCTCTTATTTATAAACTTTGTCCTTTATCTACCTTTCCATCCACTTGTTCAATCTATGGTTCCAAACTAACGGTATAACTTCCGTCCTTCACGTACGTATAGCCAACATCTATATGAAATGTTCCCGTCACCGATGTGTCTATACTGTCTTCCAAAGAGAACTTACAGGAGGTTTTTGCTGTCCCACCGTCTCTGATATCGGTCTCATGAAAGTAAATTTTATTTCCATTTTTCGTTGAACTTCTTCCTTGGCAACTCTCCAGACTCAATATATCCTGTGGATACGACATAATGATGTCTCCTTCATCTATAGCTCTACCCCGGACGAATCCATCACCCTTGTTTTCCAGATGGAAATGAACTAAAAAATCATCTCCTGCCATCATCGGCTGTTCCTCGGAAACATTGGCCATTATCTCTACAGGCGTTTTTGTTTTTTCGTAACGAACGTCGGAAAGTTTGTCGAGGTCTCCTGCCTTCTCGCGGAGAATATACTCATCTTCGCTGAGTGCTCTTACATTGAAAACCGCCCTGGCCATTGAGTCGTAGGATACTCTATATCTCATATCACAGGTCCTTCCCATGTTAATATCATTAGGTGCACTAAAGTTCCAGTTAACCGTCCTTTTCTCACCTGATTCGATGTTATTTGCGGGGATCTCATCAAGTTTTCCCTCACTGAATACACAGCTATCTACGCTCTCCAGACTGACGTTTTCAAGAGTAGTATTCCCGGTGTTCGCCACATCGAAGAAGGCCTCCATTCGCCTTCCAGGACGGACGGTCGATGGAGATGGATTCACATTCACAGAGATCTCTTCACGAAGGATGTATTCCGGTTCACCCAGCCCCAGAAGGCCTACCTCGGAAAAACTAAGTTTGGATGTACTTACACAACCAGAAATAGCCAAAGTAGAAGCAAAAAGCATTAAGAGAGCTATCTTTTTCATCCTATCCTCTAAAGTGTGGGCTCTACGGTCACAGATTTCTCTCCGTAAAGCGTGTACCTGTAATTATCAATATCAACCTTTACCTGGAAGCTGCTAAGTGGCTCACTGAAGGGATAACCCTTATTGTCATTGTTCAACTCGTTCTCCGGGTACAGTCTGCAGCTTATCGGAGGCGTCTCGCCATCAATGAAGGGGAGATTTTTGTTATCTCCTCCGAGGGAATGTCTACAACCAGTCCTCCAATCTCCGTCATCTTCTAAATTACCTTCTAAATAAGAATTCTTACCAAGTTGATATTCATCGGTATTGTTATAACTTATATTGATGCTGACATCTTCAGGGCTGATGTCCTCTAGCTTCCCAGCACCGGCATTTCTGAGTCTGACCTGGAAAGGTATCGAGCTGCTATTTCTAAAGGGTTGTGACCCTGAAAACTCTACATCCACCTTCAACGGACCTCTAGCCTTTCTTGTCGAAGGAGAAACCTGTGCCACATCGTCATCGCTTGAAACGTCTTCATCGACAACATAAAGATCGGCACGGCTGTGTGCCTCGAAGTCATACTCAACGTAGTACTTAAGCGGGCAAGCACCGGTCATATCTCCAAGCTCATCATTGGAAGGTGCTTCAAGACTCCACTCCATGACCCTGGTCGATTCTTCAAAAATATTTTGTTCGCCATCCAGACCTGGTTGATCATTAATATCACACTTACCTGTGTCGTAGAGGTCTACCTTAACGTTTTTGGCACTCTCCCGCTGAAACAGGTTCTCCAACTGAAAGGAGAACTCAAAAACATCTCCTCCATTTACAGTAGAAGGATCTACAACAGGATCTTCTATAGACAAAACATCATCAGGCTCCTCCGTTTCCTGAGCACCTGCACCCATGAGATCACCCAGGTTGGTACCTTCAACACAACCGGAAATAAAGAGGACAAGAGAAATGAAAAGTACTAGAATCGCAGCCTTTTTCATACAATCACTATCCACACTTACATTCCGTGACAATATAAATGTTTGGGATTTGATACTTTGTAAAAGGTCTTTCCATTATTCCTCCTCGTCGTCATACATAACCTCTATACTACTTGTTGTCTCCATTGCATACCTGTAACTCATATCGATGCGGAGATCATAGGTTCTTGAAGGAACATCAGAAAGTTCATCGACCTCGACATCACAGCTAACGGTGATACTATTATACTCCTTGTCCTTGGCTTGTAGGCCTTCGGCGTCTATCTTATCAAATTCTTTCTCCAGTTTATCCTTGATATTACACTCATCCAGTTCGTCTTCGCCATCTTTTAGCCACTCGGCATTCGACGTGGTTATATCGATATCCTCCAACTTGGAAAGGGGCATATATCCACTGTCCCTGTTCTTCAAGGTTACTGTGAGGGAAATGGATTCATCCCCCTCTATGGGTTGTTGACGAGACGCAGCCATTCCAATTTCAATCGGTCCCCATTCGTAAGTAGATTCCGGGTTGCGAAAATCGATCTCATCTCTGGCAGATCTGTCCATAAATTCAGAACTGTTCATTATCTCAACATCCAAGACAGAGGAAGTATTGACATTATATTCCGCCTCTACTCCATACTTAAGCTGATCACCGGCAGGACTTTCCTTGAAATGCTTCTTTAGATATTTGACCCTGTACTGGTGTTCGACTCCGGGGTCCAATCTATCTATGTCACACTCTCCATCATCATTACAGTGCGGGCCTACTATATCACCTCTTTCTGTAGCGGTATCCTTCTCGGATCTCCCTATGAACTCTGCTTTTTTTGCCTTTAAATCCAGATCTCGAATAACAGGAGAATTAATGTATTCGTCGCTCTCTAATGCATTTTTTATGCTAAACGTAGAGCTGAAAGCTGTGGACTCTGGCTCATCGAGCTCGGTCACATCACTTACGCGCCCGATACCTATAGGGTCAAGTCTGCTTATCCCCAGCGCTTGATATTCCTTCTCCACTTCACCCTCCGCTTCGTACATCCTGTAACATTCTACAGGGGACGAAAGACATGTCCAACCCTTGCCAAGTGTACCCTGAACCTCAGTAAATTCGCTCATAGCAGGGCTTGCTGTCTTCTGTACCTCCTGCATCTTGGCATTTACGGTAGGCCACCACTCCCCGAACACGGACTCACCCATTACATCGGGATAGCTGGCAGTCATCGCCATGAGGGCTATAGGCAATATAATCACACCCATAATAGGCCTTGCCTCGGGAATAGGAATCGCAACCATAAGTCCCGTAGATACTACTACCAAGAAAAGAACCATGCCGATAGGACTGCTCGACACAGCAATAATCCCGGAAACCAGGCCTGCGAGACCAGCGAGGCCGTTGAATCCATTCTTCGGAGCCTTTCTCGCCACCCCGATAAATACATAAAGACCTAAAACAAAGCCACCTATACCAATAGAAAGCTTAACTTCTGCACTTCTTCCAAGAAGAGCAAGGACAGGGGGAAGGAAAATAACAGAAATAAAAAAAGTCCAAAGAACCCGATGCCCCCAAGAACTATCCCCATCAGGAAGTTTTTTCTGAAGCCCATCACCCAGACCCTCGCCTGCTTCTTGAAAGGCCTTTGCTATTTCCTCGCTCTGACTCCCCGTGAAGCCGCTATCACTATCAGTAATATTCTTCACATCTGGGACAATAAAGAAAAATGCAAATATCAAAGAACCGAGAGAAAGCATTAGGGCGGGATTGCCAGAAGTAAAGGCAGATGAAAAGGTCACCGCAAACATAAAGCCAACTGCACCAGAATAAACAGTTCTCATCAAAGTCATGAAAGCCTCGAACTGTCTTTCGTCTGCCTTACTTGAAGAGACCGTAGAAGGGAACAAAAGGACGCCAACAGCACCAATTATGAGCGGTATTAGATTAAATATGGGCCTATTACCAACAAAAAACTTGACTCCTACCATAAGGGACAAAAAGCCCATCGTCTTAAACGCTGCCCTTATAAATCCGTAGGGCTTTTCCATGGGAAAAAATCTCTTCAGAGTCAGTAGAATCACACCACCAAGGATCCCTCCATAGGCGATTCCACCAACACCTAGAAGCGGTAAAACTACTGCAGCAATAGCTATAACGCCCAAACTAGTCCCTACCTCTGTGGCAGAACCAGTGATGAGCATCCTTCCTTTACCTTTATCCGGCTCATCGAATGTATGACCACAATCTAAACATATATACTCATTTCTAATACCCTTCTTTATGTTGCCTTCTTCGTCATTCTCATCCTTTTCCTTCTTTCTTCCAGATAAATCTGAAGGGCTGTCCAAAACTCCTTCATCATCCCTAACGGAGTCATGAATACTTCCAGTCATATTAAAGAAATCTTCTTCCTCCTCGTCCATGTCCTCAGAAGAAGAGCCCGAGTCTCCTTCTGCATCCATCATCTCCGGATCCTTCTTCTCAGAAACTTTTCTTGAGCCCTTCTTAGCCCCCTTGTACACCGTACTGGCCATCTTCCGTACATAATCAGAACTGACGTCAGTAAACATCTTAGAAGTCTTCCTGACGGCCTCTTCGGCACTGTGACCTCTCTCCTTGTACTTCTCAACTGCCTTCCTTATCTTTTCTTTCGCATCGTCCGACAATTACCTCACCGTCAAGAGTGATATCTGATTTCCTTAAGATCACTTTCCTCAAGATTTTCTACCTTGTCTATATTTTTAGAACCACATCTGGGGCACTTGCCCTCAGGCCCATCAGAGTCCATACCTGTATGGAACTTCGACCAACCTCTCTTTGGCGCGCCCGCAATTTTCTTAAGAGCACTACCGGCCTTACCAGAAAGGCCTCTATCAGTCAAGAAGCCACCTTTTTTAATATTCCCTTCATTATCGACTGGAGAATAGAGAGCCTCTGAAACACTACTTTCCTGAAGCCTTCTTTTCTTTTTATTAGCTCTCATCAGAAGCTTATCCATGTAGTCCTTCTGAGGATAGGTTGTTTTTTCTCCTTCAAACGCCTTTTGAATATCCTTTATTATTTTGTTTAACTCTTCAACACTTGTAGCATTGCTGATTCTACGGTTAAATTTGTTAAATTTTTTATATACATGATCTTTTCGAAAGACGGATGCTCTCTCACCACCAACTTCACCTTGATTTTTAAGGTCGCTTTTCCACTTCCTAAGCCAATCCTTTGTCTCGTCATCCTCCACGTTCTTAATCTTCTGCT
>JBKHHD010000003.1:0-94023 GCA_046539325.1 Candidatus Aenigmatarchaeota archaeon
GGATCCCGTGGATGGAAATAAGTTCGTTGAGAATGAAAGTATCATCGTTAACTACACCGTGGAAAACACAGGCGAAGAGGAGGGCACAGAAGAAGTGGCCCTGAACGTGATAAACGGAAGTAATGTTTCCGTCTACAAAAACGACAGTAAGGATATAACCCTGGAACCGGGCGAGGAGAGTAGTGGAAACTTCACCTGGGAGACAGAAGGGTTCGAAGGAGGTGATTACGAACTAAAGGTGAGCAGCGACTACAGCTCCGATAGCAGAAGCATACAGCTCCTGGACATCTACAATGTGACATTCAACGTTACGAACACGACCGGCGACAATATCACAGATGCAAGCTTCGTTTTGAAATCGGATACCGGAGGCCTCAAAACTACAGATGAAAATGGTGAGGTAAGTTATCAAGACGTATTTGAAGGGAACTACACTTACTACGTGGCCAAGGAAGGATACAATTTTGTGAATGAGGTAGTGGAAATCAACAGCACCAATATAACTATAACCATGGAAAAAGCTCAGGACCCGAAGCAGCTGAACTTCAGCGTCGAGGACTCTGAAGGACCTGTGCAGGGGGCGATGGCGGTTGTATTGATAGACACAGGTGGAGACGAGGAGGAGGATGTAGTCCCGCTTTTCGGAGATATAAAATACACGGACAGTCAGGGTCACGCGTTCTATGAGGCCCTGGAACGACGGGGCGACTACATGTACGTTGTCGACAGGGAATACTACAAACAGGAGGTTAACAACTTCACGCTACAGGAAAAGAAAACCATAAATGTTACCCTGGAGCTGAAGGAAGGTGCTTACAGGCCGTACGACCCCGCCTACTTCGACGTGCTCGTGAACAGCAGCTGGACAACAAATGATGAGGAAGTGGGGCCCGACGATAACTACACGGTGGGGGAGAACGCCTCGGACAGCATCCAGGGCGGGATAAACCTGACCGTGGAGAACGAAAGCGTCGGTGTGTATTCCGGTCTTTACAACGAAAGCAAAGGTCTCTGGAACTTCGAAAACGTGACGGAACTGGTGAGCCTGGAGCCATGGAAAGCGAGGGTCAACATAACAGGGAACAGTTCCGAAAGGATACACGTGGATAGTAACGGAACAACCGTAAAAGGTCTCAACGTGACCAGGGACTTCCAGGAAACGGAGGAACCGTGGGTAAGGGCAATGGAGATAACCGCCGGGAACGTGTCCCTGATAAAGAACAAGCTAAGTGGTGAAGGACTTAACGATACAACAGAGGGTCAGACGGGGATCCTGGTAAACTCTACGTCTGAAAGAAACACGACCAATGTCCACATCTCAGACAACGAAATCACAAACTTCCGCGAAGGTATACTTGTAACGGACGGACCCGATCAGGACGCAGGGATGGTGGACAACCTAACAATCGCAGAAAATATTATAGAGGGCAACGAATACGGTACTGTCCTCGCGAACAACAACGACACAGAAGACCTACAGCCAACAAACCTCAGCCTGGAGAAAAACATTCTCAGGGGATCTGGAACAGGCCTGTACATATCAGGCAACGAGAACTGGGGAAATAAGAACTACACATCATTCGACACCACGGAACTAAATCTATTCGAAAACCGCTTCGAGCAGCAGGGGACACATCTAAGGGACAACCCCGGCGGGTTGGACCTCAAAAGCGTCGTAGATGATAACAGCTTCGACATCGGCGCGCTGGTCCCTGACGTTGGAGGGAGCGGCTACGAACAGGCTATATCTACTAGCGTGGATAAAGCAACCAGTCTGGCCGCGGAGGGAAGTGAAGTGGAAGTTCTTCCAGGAAAGTACACGGAAGATGTGGTTATAGATACCAACAACCTTAAATTAACTTCTCTTGAAGGAATGGAAAACACGACCGTAAACGCAAGCGCTAGCAAGGAAGATAGTCCCTACGCCATCGAAATCACGGCAGAGAACGTCACCCTGGACGGTTTCACCGTGGAGAACACCCTAGGAAGCGGGGACAACGTTGTATTTGTAGACCACGGTCCTCAAGGTAACACGACTCTCCTCGACAACAGGTTCGTGGCCGTGTCCGGATACGAAAGTGAATCAGGAAAGACAGAGTTCTCGGTCGAGACCAAAAGTAGGCTGGTGGCCGAGAACAACTCCTTCGTGGAGGAAGGTACTACGGACGCTACGCTAACCCACGGTATAGGGGGAACCGATGCGGACGCCGCAGATTCCGTGATCCGGAACAACTGGTTCGGTCCAGGTCTGGACGAAGTCAACGGAAGGTCGGAAGGCGACGGAGAACAGTCTATGACCACGGGAATCCAGATGGCAGGTGCAGACAACGTCACAGTCGAAGGAAACACGTTCGTGGACGTCTGGGGAAGCGCAGTTATCTTCAACGGTGACGTGGAAAACGCGACCGTCCTGGAAAACGATATATATTACGCAAACTCCGGTGTGGTCTTCCTTTCAGACGAATCCGACAGTAACAATATAACCGGCGAACTCCTGGTCAACAGAAACAACTTCTTCGACCTGGGTGCAGGAATGGATCCCGATGGATACGGCGTGTTCGTCGGTGAAAACTGGGGCACGGAGGGGAGCGACAACGTAAGCGAGGTCGATGGAAGGGAGAACTGGTGGGGTACATACAACAAAGAGGAGATAAACGTAAGTGAGGGCGTGGTCTACTGGCCATGGTTCAATGACACGTACCAAGAAGGAGAAGCTGTAGGTGGACTACCTGCCGTGGAGACACTGGACGAGGAGAACGTCACATATCATTCGGTGGATCTCCCTGGAAACCTGACGTCCATGGGTGTCTTCAACAGCACAAACCTGTCCCTGGACTGGAAAAATATCGGCGGAGACTGGAACAGAGTAGAAGTCGAAACTGGAAGAGAAGGGTTGGGGACCTATAATACATCCATAGAAGATCTTGACTCCAATACAAGCTACAGGTTCAGGGCGGTTTCGGAGGTCGAGGAGAATGGTGACAACTACACCTACAAAGCGTCTACAAGGGAGTTCAAGACGGAGTCGTACGTGAAGACACTGGATCCTGAAAGAGACTACACGGAGACAACTCTACGAGGTAACCTAACGGATATGCCCGGCGGAAACGACTGGGCAAACGTCTCCTTTATGTACACGGACGGAAGTGAGTGGAACGAAACGAACGTAACGAACGCGACATCTGCCGGAACCTTCACCGAGACGATAGACGTCGAGGTAGACAACGACTACAAATACTACGCAGTCGTGAGGTGGGAAGACAACGAAACGGTTGAAAACACAGGAGGTAATGTAAGCTTCGATATACCCGAGAGGCCGAATATAGATACAGTAGGCTCTAGCGACGTCAACTCAGACAGCGCGACCCTTGAGGCAGAGATAACGAACCTAGGTCTTGAGGATGAGCTCGACGAGGCGTTCATCCAGTACAGGAAGGATGGAAGCGATGACTGGGATGATGCGGATGAGACAGAGGGAATAGAGAACATCAACAGCGAAGAGAAGTTTGAGGATGAGGTCTCAGGACTCGATCCCAATACAACGTACGAGTTCAGAGCCGTACTGTGGTGGGGTGATGACGGAGAGGACGGCGGAACGGAGGAGTTTACCACAGAAAAGACAGAGGAAGAGGAGGAGAACGATACAGAGGAAGAACAACCAAGTATGAAGTTCGGGTCCGTGGACACGCTTCCTGAAGAAAATATAACTGATAGTTCCGCAGTACTGGTCGGGGACGTCGCCGTAATGCAAGCCATCGACAGCGTGGATGCATACTTCAGATACAGAGAAGCTGACGGCGGGTCGTGGTCGGAGACGTCCTGGGAAACCATAACAGATACAGGCGAGTTCGAGGCCGAGGCTGATGGATTGAGCCATGATACGGCCTACGAGTTCGAGGCGGTGATAGAGTGGAACGACGGCGATGAAGAAAGCATTGGCGACATGAAGACATTCACTACTGAGAGGCTTGGTCCTGAAATAGTAGACCGATGGCCGAAGGACGGCGAGGAAGACCTCGGCAACGAAGTAAATTTGACCATGGAATTAAAGCATCCATACAACTACGAGATGAACGTCAGATTCTTAGACGAAGATACAGGAAACATGATAGATGAGATAAAGGGTGTGGGCAATGAGGAGGTAAACACTTCATGGTTCGGATTGAGTCACAACGAAACCTACAGGTGGGAAGTAGAGGTCCATGACGGTCACTCCTACACATCCTCTGATGTCTTCGAATTTCACACCACCACACAGCAAGAGGTGAGTCAGACAGAGGCGATGTTAAAAGACAATAAAGAAAAGGTCGAGAGTATGGAAGAGGACATCGAGAAAATCAAAGAGGAGATGGAAGACGGGGAGATCAGCGAAGACTACGAAAATACAAAGAAACTCTTGGTCGAAGCAGAGGAGGCGGTGGATGAGGGAGACTACGGAACTGCCATGAGCAAGCTAGAGGAGGCGGAAACGAAGAGAGCAGATCTGGAGAAAAGGATGGCAGAGGCGGAGGAAGAGATGGGTGGATCATGGATGTTTTGGGCCGCGGTCCTGGTAATCCTCGCTGGTTTGGGAATAGCGATCGTTTACTACTACAGAAACCCCAGGCGAAGGGGACAGAAAAACGTCGGAAGTTACACATATAAAGGAAGCAAAGGGAGTGAGAGTTATCTCAACCGCCTTAAATCCCTGTTCACCTTTAGTGAAAGCGCTAGATACAGCTACAATACAGAGAGTAGAAGTGCAGTCAGACAAAAGCTCAAAAAACTGAAGAAGAAAGTGAAGAAAGGTAACAAGCAGAAGAAGTACGACGAGTTTTAATGAAATTCTAATCGAGACCGTACCACAAACAGCTTTAAATAAAGTTCTCGGGTAATATTTCTTAGGATTAGTCCGAAAGCGCAAATAAAACCACAGAAGGATTATGATATTTCAAAGGAAGGTCCTGCTTACAACCTTGGTGTTTTTTTGTTGTATAGTTCTTCTGCCAAACGTATCTGCCGAGTCTGAAGTCGAGGTAAGCACAGGCCGATTCGTTCCCATTGAAGATGAAGCAATTATATACGGCGAGGTCAATGGCACCGAACTTGAAAACAAGTCCATAGAAGTTTTCTTCCGTTGGGGCGAAGGATTTGAAAACGTGGAAAAAGAGACTTCAAAGAAATCGCTTCCAGAAGACAAAGAGTTTTTTGAAAGTTTGGAGAACCTAAAGCCTGATACTATCTACACCTATCAAGCGGTGGCACAGTGGAACGGGAACGAAAGCTCCGGGTCTGTCGATCACTTCAGAACAGAAGACTTTGTAGACCACAAGGTAAACGCCGAGACACGTGACGCGGAGGAAATCTCCTACACTGAAGCAACGCTTATCGGCGAGGTCAATAAAATGGATTTTGAGGAAGGTGAGTTCTTATTTAGGTGGGGAGAAAAAGGGAATCTCAGTCAAGAGACGAAAAGAGAGGACTTCTCGGAAACGGGGACATTTGAACACGGAATAAGCGACCTCCAAGCAAACACATCTTACCAGTTCCAGGCAGCCGTAGATATCAACGGAAGCTATGAAACAGGTGAGAATAGAACATTCACTACCCTTACCCCTTACCCAGAGATTTCAGATCTCTCGCCCGAGGACGGCGCGAGCGACATGGCACCTACAGTCAATCTCAGCTTCGATCTATCACTTCCCTTAAAAGGAGAGGCCGAGGTCAAATTTTACGACGGTGAAGGATCCATTATAGCCGAAAGAAGCGAAGCTGAGGAAGGTAGAGTCTCTGCAGTATGGAAAGGCCTGAACTTCACCGAGGAGTATGAATGGAATGTGGAGGTAAAGTATAGAAACAGGACCGTCAAATCCGAGAAACTCACCTTTGAGACCATGAATCAGACAAGGATTCAAAATATAGAGAACAGAATATACGAAGTTGAAGGGACAATATCTGAGACCGATGCCCTGCTTGAGAACGTCGACGGAGATACGGATACCTCGGCACTAGAAGCCGGTCTAAGTGACCTCAGAAGCCTGCATACTGAGGCCGAAAAAGCTGCTGATGAAGGCAACTACGGTTTGGCCGAAGAAAAGATAACTAATGCTGAGGAAGTGGAGGAAGAAGTCAGAAAAGAGGCAGAAAAACTCAAGGAACAGACCAGAGAAATAAGCAATCTATGGATTGTACTGGTAATTATTATTGTTGCCACGGTTGCAATTGTTGCGTTATTTGTTTTCACGTTCCAAAAAGGAAGTGGCAGTAGTACAGGAAGTCCTTTCGAGGACATCGAAGAGCCGGATAGTATACTTGACGAAGACAATAAGGACGAGAAAAAGTAAGAGACATCTGACCAAAGCTTAAATATTCACGGAAAATAAAGATAAGCAGTGGGTAGAGGATTCAACATGAAACGTAGTAAAAGCACTGTCGTGGTTGCAGCTACTGTATTCTTGGCCTTTCTTTTTCTTTCAGGATTTTCTGTTGCTGATACAACAGTTTATACAGAAGATGTAGAAAACGTCACGTATAATTCATCCATCTTTGTTGGTTCTTTGAGCCATGATGAAGATGAGGTAAACGTTTCCTTTCAATATAGTGATAACCCTGACAACGAAGATGAATGGGAGTATGAAACGGAATCCAAGACTTTGAGCGAGTCTACGGATAGATTCACTATTGGGGCCGAAGGTCTTTCAGTCAATACAACCTATGCATACAGGGCAATAGCTGAAGGTGAGAGTACTAGTTACGGTGAAATTCAAGAGTTCACTACCTACGCAGAACCTACAGTCAAAGCGACGGAAGCCACCGAAATCACCCATGACAGTGCCGTTCTTCAGGGTAATCTAGTCGAAATAGGCATGGAAGAAGAAGTAGATCTATATTTCGCCTGGCAAGATGAGTTCCAGGACGACGAATGGAACACTACGGATAATTTCACCCTTCAGGAAGAAGGGGTCTTCACGAAGGAAATAGAAAATCTAGGAAGCGACAGGGAACATAATTTCAAGGCAGTGATGAATTGGGGAGAAGAAAACCATACGGTAGAAAACACAGGAGAAACCTTCCAAACAAAAACTCCAGTATATGTCGAGGCACGAGAGGTGGAGGAAGTAACAACCAACTCAGCTCTCCTCAAGGCTGAGGTTCTTGGTGAAGAAGACAAAGTACAAGAGGAAGAGATCAATGCTTCCTTCTTCGTCAAAAACGATGGAATGGAAAAGATAAAGGAAATTGAAGTCGGGGATACCGGAACTATAGAAGCAGAGGCCAATAACCTTCAATCAGGTCACAGCTATATCTCTCGTATAGAAATTTCAGACTATGATTCATCCGATGAAATCGATTTTCTCACAGCTCCGAACGTGAGCATGAAAAATCTGGACGTGGATTCCGAAGAGGTATACGTGGACGAGGAGTTCGAGGCAAGTGTAGATGTGGAGAATCTAGGAGACGTGGAATACGAATACGAGGTCGTTTTCTCTGTGGATGGTGACGAGGAGAAAACGGTAGATGCAAATGTTTCAGGTGGGAACACCGAAAAAGTCACAGCCGGTCTTTCGGTTGGTTCCTCAGGTACCTATGACGTGGAAGCAGAAGTACTTGGTAAAACAAATGAAACAGGAATAGAGGTCTTTAACAAGCCGAATGTAGAAACAAAAACCCCTGAAGAAGTTGGAGAAGACTACGCAATTCTCGAAGGTGAAGTAACTGAGATGGGTTTAGAGGACGATGTCAAGGTTTTCTTCCGTTTCGGCGATGAAGACGAAGACGAAGAATACTGGAGCGAGAGCGAGAAACAGGATATTGATGGAGAAGAGGGATTTGAACAGGAAGTTCAACTAAACGAAGAAATCGGATACGGGTACAAGGCTGTAGTCCAATGGAATGACGGTGACGACGAAAATACTGGTCAAACTCTCACCATGACACCCGATGCATGCGAATATAACAACTGGGAAAATGAGACATGTGGCGGATGGGAATGTGACGAAGATGAAGTATATCAGGTCAAAGAGGTCACCGATGGTAGCCCCAGCTACTGTGAAGATATCAAAGAAAGATGTTTTGAATCAGAGAACTATTGTGGTGTGCCAGATGTAAATATTACCCCCGAAAAGGAAATAGTAAATGTTAGTGGAGGTGAACATGAAAAGAACAACGTGACGGTTTGGAATATAGGTACCGAGGATCTTAAAGACGTTGAAATGGAAATAGAAGGAAATATACCCGATAACTGGTTCGAAGTCACTGTATCTAGTTTGGATATAGAGCAAAAGGATGAGAAGGATTTCCAGGTAAACTTCACACCTAATTCTGGAGCACCTGTTGGTAAATATACGATAAATTACTCCGTGGACTATGGCTCAACAGAAAGGAAGGAAGGCAAGCTGTGGGTACATCCTGATGAAGAAGGGGAGAAAAAGATAAACACTAGGCACAAAAACCTCACGCAGGACATTGAAACTATCGAAGGAACAATAAAAGATCTTTCAGAAAAAACCAATGTCAGTCACCTCGAAGAAGATCTCTCAAGACTCAAAGAGCTAACGGCTGAGGGCGATGAAGCAATAGAAGAAGGTAACTCCATGGCAGCAAAGGAAAAAATAGAGGAGTCGGAATTCCTACTGTCGGAGATAAAGGATAAAATCCAAACAACGGAGAAAGAACTGTCCTTTCCCTGGGCATGGATAGGTGTCGGCATAGTTGTAATTATCGTAATCAGTGTTCTCATTTACTTGCTTCTTCCGCCTATTGAGGAGTACAAAAGATCAGGTTATCAAAGTCCTAGTGATGAGACAGTCCAGGACAAAATAAAGGAAAAATTCAAGGAACTCAAGGAAAGGATTTTCGGCGAGGAAGAAGAAGGATACACCTATCAGGACTGACTATTTTATATCACACGAAAATCTGCTTTCTAGAATAGAAGCCCTCTTCGCTGCCTGGCATATTTCACAGAATCTCTCGTCGTATTGCTCCATATCTATTCTTTGTTTCGCGACGTCCTCTACGAGACCATCAACTTTCCTCGAAACATCCTCCGATTTCTCTATCTTCTTTACCTGTCTTCCTCTCAGTTCGTTCTGGTACTGTGAGACAGCGGGCTGTGTCATATCCAAACGTCTTGCAGTCTCCCTCTGAGTAAGACCGTGTTCTTCGACTAGATCCCTCGCAAGAATAGCTCTGACAGCAGGAAGGAGATCGTTGACAAAAACCTCACATACGAGTTTCATTCGATCACCTAAACCTCTCCTCTGAGTTTCATGGCTTTCAAAACTTTCTTGACTGCAAGGCTATATGCTGCGTCCCTCATACTTATACTCTTTTCCTTGTGAACATCGTAAACCTCCGAAAAGGCCTGGGTCATCTTCTTATCCAGCTTCTCTCTGAACTCCTCAAGGGTCCAGCTGTAGCCGTAACGGTTCTGGACCCACTCAAAGTAAGAACCGGTTACACCCCCAGCATTGCATAAAAAGTCCGGTATCTGAAACACATCCTTTTCAGCAAGGATTTCGTCAGCCCTTGGGGTAACTGGACCGTTTGCAGCCTCGGCAACTATGTCAGCCTTTACATCGTCTGCGTTCTCTTCCGTTATCACGTTCTCTATAGCCGCAGGAGAGAGAACGTCCACGTCCAGGGCGAAAAGTTCTTCATTTGTTATGTCATCATAGGGCGCCTTTGCAACAGTTCCATGCTCTTCCATACTTTCCTTAAGCTTATCGTAATCAAGACCAGAACTGTCATAAACACCTCCACCGGCATCCGTTACAGCCACCACGTCCATACCAAGTTCCTGAGCAGAATTAACCAGGTGTTCACCAACGTTTCCGAAGCCCTGGACAGCCAGGCTCATACCCTCCAAATCCCTGTTCAGTTTATTGGCGGCCTCCCTTATCATGAAGGCCACACCTCTTCCCGTGGACTCGCTTCTTCCCTTGGAACCACCTATTTCCACAGGTTTCGAAGTTATAACTCCAGGCCTGTGTTTTCCGACAAGCTTTTCGTACTCGTCCATCATCCAGCCCATTATCTGAGAGTTGGTTCCGACATCAGGTGCAGGCACATCCTGTTCCGGTCCTATGTACTTGTAGATGCAGCGAATGTATTCCCTTGACAGTTTTTCCAGTTCACGGTCGCTCATGCTTCGTCCATCGCAGACTATACCTCCCTTAGAACCGCCGTAGGGTAGATCAGCAACAGCCGTCTTCCAGGTCATCCATGCAGAAAGCGCCTTGACATCCGAAAGCTCCTCCTCGGGATGGAACCTTATGCCACCCTTCCCAGGACCTCTCGCATCGTTGTAAAGAACGCGCCAGCCTGTGAAGTTCTCGATAGAACCGTCGTCCATCCTTACAGGAATATTTACCTCTACTATCCTCTTCGGCTTCTTGAGGACCTCGAGCTCTTCATCACTCATATCTATATGTTTAGCGGCGTTTTCCAGCTGTTTTTTCGCGTTCTCAAAGGCATTTTCCTCTGACATGATATCACACTCTTCTATTGCAGACTTTTACTTTTAAATATAACGTTGTTATAGAAGCATTTGAGAGAAAAATCACAGATACAGCTTCTTCGAATCAATTTCTTCAGACGCCTTATGCCATTCCCCTGTGAAATCAGGAGCAAGCTTCTCTCCGTAATTCTTCTCAAGCTCACTTTCACAGGAAGGTACTGGACTGTTTCTTGCAGCCTCGTAGATTCCCGTAGCTAAGTCCTCTAGCCCGTCCTTGTTCATATTATCCACATCCAGCTCCATAACTTTCCCACCCTCTTTAAAAAGTACGTTATCTGCATCCTTAAACAATTTAACAAGATTACCGGGTTGACCTTTGAAAAACTCATTGATAAGCTCCCTCTCCTCGGGAACCCCACTAGGATCGTAAATTTCAGCTACAGTATCGCCATACTCTTCGAAGAGATTTAAATCTCCTTCTATTCTCAATGGCTCACCACTGAACGCTACGAAGAAGGCTCCTCTGTCATTGTAACCAGCTTTACGGAGATTGTCTATATAATCCATCCATGTTCTAATCTCCTGACGGCTGGTTTTCTCTCCACCTATATCCTTTCTACTCTTACTAAGATCTTCCTCCATGGGTAGATTTTTGGTGGTAAAAAAATATAAAACTGGAGGTCATGGACAAGCTTTAAATACATATAACAACGTTATAAAGTTGTATGAAAATCCTAGACGTCGATAGAATATACGCCGACAATAACGCAAGCACACCCGTAGATCCCAAGGTAAAGGAAGCTATAATTCCCTATCTCGACGAGGAGTTTGGCAATCCAAACTCTCTGCATAAAAGAGGAAGGGAAGCCAGGGAAGCTGTGGAGGAAGCCAGGGGTAAGGTGGCAAGTATGCTGAACTGTAGCAGTAAAGAGATAATATTTACGGGATCGGCCACAGAGTCCAACAATCATGTTATCAAGGGTACTGCATTTGCACGGAAGGACGAAGGGAAACATATAATCACCAACAAGATAGAGCATAAATGTGTGCTGGAGGCATGCAGATGGCTGGAGGAGCACGGCTTTGAAGTAACTTATTTGGACGTGGATGAAGAAGGTTACGTGGACCCGGAGGAATTGCGAAAAGAGCTCAGAGACGATACGATCCTTGTTTCAGTAATGATGGCAAACAACGAGATAGGGACCATACAGCCTATAGAGGAACTGGTTGAAGTTACGAAGGATAACTCGGATGCTTACTTCCACACGGACATGGCACAGTGCCCAGGTAAGATGAAAGTGGACGTAGAGGAGCCAGGCGTTGACCTTGCGACGATAAACGCGCATAAGATGTACGGACCGAAAGGCGTGGGAGCGTTGTACAGGAAAAAGGGCGTGGATATAGATCCGCTTCTACACGGAGGTGGACAGGAGGACGGCGAGAGGTCCAGCACGGAAAATGTTCCTTATATAGTTGGCTTTGGAAAGGCATGTGAGATAGCTGAAGAAAGTTGGACAGAGGATAAGAAAAGGCTTACGAAGATGCAAGAAAGACTTATAGAGGAAGTAAGACAAAGGATCGATGATGTAAAGTTGAACGGTCCTGAAAAACCAAGACTTCCAGGAAATGCAAACCTTTCGTTTATAGGTGTGGAGGGCGAGGCGCTGGTACTCCGACTGGACGAAAGAGGTATAGGCGTTGCGACGGGCTCCGCATGCAGCTCCGAGGAACTAAAGGCATCGCATGTCTTGAAGGCTATAGGAAGAGGGCCCGAGATAGCACACTCTTCACTCCGGATTAGTTACGGAAGATTTAACACTATGGAAGACGTAAATAAGACCGTCGAAGTTCTGGAGAAGGAAGTAGAAGACCTGAGGTCTATAACTGCCGTTGATTCAAAAGGCAAGATAGGTGATTAGATGTATACGGAAGAGGTAATGGAACATTTCAAGAACCCTAGAAACATGGGTGAAATGGAAGATCCCGACGTTACGGCTAGAGTCGGGAACCCAAGTTGCGGGGACATGATGGATATCTACATGAAAGTTGAAGAGAAGGATGGTGAAAGGTACATAGAAGATATAATGTTCAAGACCTTTGGTTGTGCTTCCGCTATCGCAACTTCTTCCGTTATCACGGAGATGGCAATGGATAAAACGCTGGATGAGGCTGAGCAGATAGAACCTGATGATGTTGCTGAGGCTCTCGGCGGACTTCCAAAGATAAAGATGCATTGCTCCAATCTCTCAGCGAACGGTCTCCATGAAGCGATATACCAGTACAAGAAGGACAAAGGCATGAATATTTCTGAGGATCTGGAAAGGAAGCACGAGATAGCGCAGAAGACGCTTGAGAAGACGGAGGATATTAGGAAAGAGCACGGGCTGGACGAAGACTGAGATGTAGTGCCTAAAATCTCCGAATATTTATTTTTGTAGGAATCAAACTACAGGACATGGGTAAGAACAGTGAGAAGACCGTGTGCCTTATATCCGGGGGCATCGATTCTCCGGTGGCTGCGGCGATGATGGGACAGAAGATGGAGATCGTTCCTCTACATTTCGTACTACATCCATACTACTGCGAGGAAACCTTCTCCTTGAGTATACGAGCCATGAAAAGGCTTCAAAGGGTAGTTTCCTTTGAGGAAATAGTCTTGTTTCCCTGGGGAAACGTTCTCCAGAAAATCTTCACTGAGCTGGAAAGGATCGGAAAAAGAGAATACTCCTGCGTCCTCTGCAGAAGATCGATGTTTCTCGCAGGCTCGGAGATATGTGAAAAGGTAGGGGCTGATTCTCTGACCACTGGAGAGTCCTTAGGACAAAAGGCAAGCCAGACCACAGAAAATCTGAGGACAACTTCCTGGAACATAGACGTTCCTATCCATAGACCCTTGATGGGAATGGACAAGCAGGAAATAATAAGGAAAAGTAAGGAGATGGGACTGTACATGTCCACACATGCGGGATGCTGCAACGCGACGCCAGACAAGCCAAGAACAGAAAGCGATCCGGAGAAAGTTGAAGAACTCTTCAAGAAGCTAGAGCTTGGAAAGTTCATCCGTGAAAAAGCAGGGTCTGCAAAGGTGGTGACTACTCAAGACAAGGAATTCTACGAGATATTCCATGAGTACTTGAAAGATATACTCTCAGCTGAGCAACATGCTGAAAAATGAAATGTCAGAAGTTTCTAATGAGCCGTCCATCCTCCATCGACAGGTAGATTAACTCCTGTGATGTAGGAAGCTTCTTCCGATGCCAGGAACACAGCTACATCGGCTATCTCCTCTGGCTGCGCAACTCTCTTCATCGGCGTCATGTTCAACACATGCTGACGGAACTCCTCGTCCTTCATGGCCTCCTCTATCATCGGTGTCTCGACAAATCCTGGACAAATGCTGTTCACTCTAATGTTGTACTGTGCCAGGTCATCCGCAACTGATCTCGTAAAGTTTACAACTCCTCCCTTTGCTGCATTGTAAGCGGTAGCCCCGATGTCACCTGTTAGCCCATATATTGAGCCCATATTTATGACGCAACCTTCCGTCTCTTTGAGGTAATCAACTGCTGCCTTAGTTCCGTGCATGACTCCGTCCAGGTCAACGCTAAGGATCTTTTTCCACTCGTCTATACTCATCTCCTCTATCGTCGACTGGGAACCTATCCCGGCGTTGTTCACTATTATATCCAACCTTCCGTAGTCTTTAGCAGTACTATCTACAAGTTCTTTGACACTCTTCCAGTCGGATACATCACACTTCTTAAACTTGCAGCCTACCTTCTCAGCAACTTTCTTACCTTTCTCTTTGTCTATATCAGCTATTACTACTTCAGCGCCTTCTTCTACATACCTTTCAGCTATAGCCTTTCCAATTCCAGAAGAACCTCCTGTTACGATCGCAACCTTACCGTCAAGTCTCATTTTATCACGTTAGACTATAAGACGCCCGGGTTTATAAAATTCAATAAAGAACTAGATGTTTTCCTCTACCTTCTTGAAGTCTTTTCTGAGGACGTCTTTGAGGTCAGGATTGTATAAAGCAGCAGCAGGGTGATACTGAGGAATTATCTTGAACTGTCCTTGGAGGTTGCTGACGCTAAACATCTGCCCATGTATACTGCTTATACTTCCTCCCTCAAGATCGTACTTGTCGAGTATATAGGAACTGGCGAAGCTTCCCAGGGGAACGATAACTTCAGGGTCGACGAGGTTGATATGTTTGTCCAGATAAGATGTACAATTCTCTATCTCCTCCTCTTCTGGATCCCTGTTATTAGGTGGCCTACAGAGAACTATGTTGGTTATGTAGACCTCCTCCCTTTCAAGATTTATTTCCTCGAGAAGTCTATCCAGTAGATTCCCAGCTCTTCCCACGAAAGGTCTTCCTTGTTTATCCTCCTGGCGTCCTGGAGCTTCACCTACAAAAAGAATATCGGCCTCGGGAGTTCCGTCACCAATAACTATCTGTGTCCTGTTTTTATGAAGCTTGCATTTCTTACAGTCACTTATATCTTCCTTCAACTCTTCGTAGCTCATAACCTTTACTTCTCAGAAACAACTAAAAAAGATTAACCTAAGTCTTCTGTTTAGAGACGTAACTGTAAGTAGAGTATGCCGCTATAGCTCCTTCAGCAGAAGCAGTTACTATCTGTCTCAACTTGTTGCTGCCCGTCGTAACGTCGCCGGCAGCGAAAACACCGTCCACACTCGTCGAAAGGTCTTCGTCAACCTCTATAAAACCGTCTTCGTCTCTGCTTATTTCCTTTTCTCCTACCTCCTTTATACTCCGATTCGGAACGGAACCGATTTCTACAAAGGCTCCGTCCACTTCTACCTCTTCACCGTTGTTGAAAACTATCTTCTTCAAGAACTCGTCACCTACGAACTTCTCTGGAGCTAAACCTGTCCTCATCTCTATCTTCTCGTTGTCCTTGCACTTCTGTACCATTATCTTCTCCGCACTTATCTCGTCCGTAGCTTCAAATACAGTAACTTTGTCGGCGTGCTCGGCGAGCTGCATGGCAGCCTTTAGTCCTGAGTCAGCTCCTCCTATGACCGCTACCTCCTTGTTTCTGTACAGCGGCGCGTCACAGGTCGCGCAGTAGCTCACACCTTTACCTATCAGTTCGTCTTCGCCGAGTATATTCAGTCTTCTCTTGTCGGCGCCCAAGGCAAGGATCACTGAGACTGCTTCGTATGTCTCGTCCTTGGTTGAAACCTTGAAGTTGCCGTTTCTCTTTATCTCCTGGACCTTCTTCTCAATAACATCAACTCCAAGATCCTCTATCTGCTCCTTCATTTTGTTCATTAACTCCTGTCCTTCTATCTCCTTGGTACCGGGCCAGTTTTCCACGATATAGGCTTCGCTGCACAGTCCTCCTAGTTCCTCGCCTACAACAACCACGTCTAGATCGTACCTCTTCGCGTACAAGGCTGCAGTATAGCCCGCAGGCCCTGTACCTACCACCACTAAATCCTTCATTTCAATCGCCTTTCAAATGTTTTTGTCTATCCATTCGTTTATGTCTCCCTTGTTCCTGTTTCCTACGAAGTTATCGACGACCTCGCCGTCCACGAACAGGTTGACGTTTGGAACGCTTCTCACGCCGTACTCCTGTGGCTTTTCTTCTGCTTCATCTATGTTCACCTTTACAACGTCTATGTCGTCCCTTTCCTTGCCTATGTCCTCTATCGTCGGCTTCAGCTGCTGGCAGGGCATACACCACTCGGCCCAGAAGTCTACAACTACAGGTTTCTCCTTGGAAGCTTCAACAACCTTCTCGTCGAAGTCATCGTCCTTTGCTTTTTTCAAAGCCATAATATCACCTCATACAGTTTACACATGTTGGTCCTTTGTTTGTTTCAGGGATTTCGTAGTTCTCCTCCTCCCACTCCTCCACAAACTCTTTCCAGTTTTCAAGATGCTCCTTGGAACAAAACTTCTTTCTATGCTTCCCTACGTATCCTGGCACCTTAACCTTTTCCACTACTCCGTTGTCCTCAAGGACGGAGTTGCAGAACTGACACCGTCCTTTTATTAGACCTCTCACGTAGTCAAACATATTATCACAATCCGCACGAACCACAGGAAGAGGTCGAACAGGAAGAACAACTGCTCCCTGCTACCATCTCATTTTTTTCGTAAAGCTTGGTCCAGCAGTCCCTGCAGACCATCACCTTGCCTTTATCTGTATGGTTCGCCTCTAATAGACTCCCTTCACTACCGCATAACTCACAGCTCATGATTATCAACAAAACTTATTCCAAGTAACTTATATAACTAACGAAAGTGTGAATTATAGTGAATTAAAAATTCACAACCGATAATATGATAGATTTCGCATGTAAGACCATTGAAGTACAAGAGCTCATTAGATGCTCCTTCCAGCTATCGAAGACTGACTACAAAGTTCTCAGGAGGCTCATGGAAGAGGAAAAAAGGGCAAAGGAACTTGCAGGGGATCTAGATCTTGAAAGAAGCACAGTCCAGAAATCACTGACAAAGCTTATGGAAAGAGATCTAGTCTCCCGAAGGCAGTACAATATATCCACCGGCGGATACAGGTATGCGTACATAGCCAAGGATAAAGAAGAAATAAAGAAAGAGGTAAGGAGTTTGATAGACGACTGGAGCTCCTCCGCAAAGGAAGCCATAGAAGACTGGTAGTCAGTCGTGGTGTTCGAACATATCGTCCTGAACTGCGTCCTTTTTCTGTAACCACTCGATAAGCATCGCTACATGTTCCTTTTCCTCGTCACGGTTGTGCTCCAGTATCTCCTTTAACTCTGGATCGTTTGTGTTCTCTACTCTCTCTTGATACCAGTTCACAGCTTCCAGCTCCTCGATCAGGGACTGCCTTGCCCTTTCTAGGTCGAGAGTCTTAGTGGAAAGAGTTTCCTTTCCCTCATGTTCGCCTGTCATATTTAAATCACCCCATAAATAGTATCTTTTTCCTGATTAACATACCTTATGGTTGAAAATAAAAAGAAGGGATTGTAAGAGGTTTTAGCACGAGCCTGCAGGTGCCGTGTTTTCACTACTTGAACCCAAGGTTTCCGAGCAAGCGTCAGGCTCTGCTTCAAAGCCTGAGCAGATCGTCTTCTTGTAGGCGTCTGGATTTCCGTACTCGTAGACTGCTTCGCTTTCGACGCCGTTGATGAACAAAGTCGGAGAAGCTGAAACACCTCTCTCCTGCGTTATCTTTGCCTCCTCTTCGAGTAGTTCATCGCCTCTGTTTTCTACACAGCTTTCAATCTCCTCGACGCTAAGTCCTGCTTCTTGAGCGGCTTCCTGCCAGCACTGACCTTCGCTTCCACAGTTATCGTTGACATAGGTCGCGAATTCAAACCATTTACCGACGCCATTGTCCTCAAGCACACAGAGCTCTCTCTCGTCCTGTTCTACTTCCGCTTGTCCGTGAAGCGACTGGAATCCATCCTCACTGTTTCCTCTCACGATAAAATGAGGCTCCCAGTTCACCTTGTCACCAAGCAGCTCGTGGACAGGCTCCATGGTGTTTTCGGCCTGGTTCCCGTAGGGACAGAAGCTCTGGACGAAGAGCTCTACAGTCGGCTTCTCCTCAGTTGGAATCTCCTCTCCTTGACTATCTGTGTTTTCTCCAGTGTTTTCTTCAGTAGTTTGATCCATGTCAATTATGCCGTCGCTCATGATCAATTTTTCTCCATTCAAAGTTGCGTAAACAGGAATCTCTTGGTTCTGATAACCGGTTGTAACTTTGTAGAGCTCATCTTCTCTACTTACATTCACTAATTCTGCCTCGCCCTGCTGTATCATTTCTGAGTTGAGAAAACTGACCGCTTTTTCCCCAACTTCGTTGGCATCCAGAGATTCACTCCTGGTGAATTCACCTGTGATGCAGGATCCAAACAGACCGGAAAAGTAGATATTGATGAGCAGGAGAACAGCAAGCAAAACAACGCCCCACTTCCAAGGACTTAGGAAAGGCAAAGAATCGCGGGAGAAGTTCTCTGACTCTGCTTTTCCATTTTCCTCAGTTTCACTACCTTCATCAGATTCTCCTTGGCTGTGCACCTGTGACTGATGAACATGCAGACCTTTCTTCGTGTCAAACGTCTTTCCACAATCACTACACTCAAACTCTTCAGGCATAACTTACCTTCCATTGTTTGAAACTTATAAAGTTTAAGGAAATTACCGCAGTTTCCGCTGGGAGCTCCTTTCGTCTGAAGTCCCATACTTGACAGCAATGAATGAAAGTATCGAAAGAACCAAGACAACAAAAAAAGTCGGGGTGACTGACATTTCCACGGGGGCAGAAACTGTCATACTGTCAATACTAGCCTCGCAACTTGAAGATCCGACAAGGTAGGGTACATCGAACTGTTCAACGCTAACGGATCCAGGTCCCATGGCTCCCTCAACCACCGAATCGCTTAGAAAGTTGTTGAACAAAAAAGCACCTAACAAAAGCAAGAGTACAAAAACGACAGGAACCCAGAATCCTTTTCTGTAACCAAACTTCACTGTCTGTTCTTCCCACCATTTCCCCTTTCCCAGCGATCCTGCAACCATAATTATTCCTCCAAGGACGAAAAGAACCTGAAAGGCAATCAAGAGATACTCCAGAAAAGGAAATGAAAGCACAACGTCCAATGCGACAAACTCGTAGTGGAAGGGTGAAAGCGAAAGGTTGATGGCCTCACCAATCTCGAAACGCCACCACGGTCCAAGGAAAGGCAGGGCTACCATAACCAGTCCTGAGAACAGACCCGGCCAGTTCAACAGCTCCATGAAGCCACTGGTTTTCTCAGACATACTCATTACCCACCTCAAGATCTTCTGCAGTTACTTCCAAGTCCAATACCTCCATCTCTACGGAAACGTTCTCCACTTGTCGATCAAGGTTACCTCGACGCGCAAGTGTTTCAGGATCCTCTTTAAGAGAACCTCCGAGAACAAAGCTTGTACTTTCATCCTCTTTCAAAACTACTTTCTCCTCCACGAGACTGAGTTCACAGACCTTTCTTTCACCCATGTACATGTCTCCTGAGAGTTCCTCCAGGTAAACCTTCCTCTCGAAGGGTGAGGAAGCCTTCAGGGTAAGGTTCATCCCACCGCTTTGAGGATCGATCTCCCTATCCACCTCACGTATATCGCCCTCCTCCGTAAAGTTCGAAACGCGTTCCTGAAGCTCCTGGATGTTTTCCTCAGGTGGCATAACGGCTTCGCGCGGGTTCCAGCCGTTCGTCGAAAAAGCAAGTACAACAGGTACAAGTACGACTGAAAGGTTCAGGATAAACAGAGCAAATCCGAGCATTTTCTTGCTCATAACTCAACCTTTACTAGAGAAATTTATAAGAATAAAAAATGGGGAATTTTAAAGGTTCAACTTGAAAAACCGTCGCTACTCAGCTGTCTCGTTGATCGTGGTGTTCGTAGCCTGCTCCTCCTGCATCTGCTGCATGGCCTCCATTTCCTCCGCCCTCTTGTCCATGTTAAAGCCTTCAGGGAAGAGAACTTCACCGTCTTTGGTCGCGTAGAGGGACTGTTCCTGTGTACCCGTCATTCCTTCGACCTCTATAACGACTTCGTAGAGACCATACTTCTCGTTCACTTCCTCAGCCTCTAGATCTTCCATACCTTCTTCTTGGATCAGATATTCGTTTACGAAGTCCATGACTTCATCCGCTGCTTCTTCCTTGGGTACGGTATCTCCTACTTGCTGTGTACCGAAACCTCCCTGTGCTGCGTATGCAAGTGTTACCACGAGAAGCACTGCAAGTATCCCTGATACAAGCTTCCATGGTCCAACTTCAAACTCCGTGGTCTTTCTCTTTTCTTCAACTCCTTCGTCTTTTTCCTTTTTTTCCTCGGAGCCATCGTGGACCTGTGCAGTATGTACCTTCAAGCCTCTTTCATTGTCGAACGTCTTTCCACACTCTTCACATTCAAATTCTTCTGACATGTCCACTAATTAAAAGGCGCACATTTATAAATGTTAGAACCTTCTCGTCTCCAAACTAATTTAAATCCGGCCTTCCAATGCAACTCTAGGTTCAAGATGTACGATACGGTCATAATAGGAGCCGGGGTCGCAGGGATGACGTCTGCGATATACGCAAGCAGGAACAAGATGGACTTCGTAGTTCTCAGCAAGAACTTTGCCGGGCAGCTAAACATGGTCGGCGACGTAGAGAACCTTACCTTCTTCACCAAAACAGACTGGAAGGAGCTCAGACAGAGACTGCAGAAACAGATAGACTACCATGATATAGATTTCGAAAGGGAGAAGGCAACCAAGGTCATAGATCGTGAAGAGGGATTTGAAGTAGAAACGGAACAAAGCTCTTACAGAGGAAAAACCGTGATCATTGCTACGGGAGCCGAACCGAAAAAGCTTTCAGTTCCGGGTGCCGCCGAACTGACGAACAAGGGTGTAGAGTACTCTGCGGTTTCAGATGCACCCAGGTTCGAAGGTGAAGACGTCGCAGTTATAGGAGGGGGGAACTCCGCGGCAGAGACCGCACATCTTCTCTCCACACATGCCAGTAAGGTCTATATACTCAACATAAACGGCCGCATGGACTGCAAAGGAAAACTGAAAGACAAGATAAAAAACAACGGCAACATAGAAACAATCTACAACGCAGAGACCACAGAGATAGTTGGTGAAGAAAAAGTACAGGGTCTCAAGTACAAAAAAGACGGCGAGGAGAAAATACTCGATGTAAGAGGTGTATTTCCTGCTATAGGTATGCAGCCTCAGACGGATTTCCTCCGGGGGCTTCTCGACATGGATCCCGAAGGCCATATCATGGTAGACAGACACTGCAGGACGTCAATAGATGGAATCTACGCCGCAGGCGACTGTACAAACATACAGAAATACCAGCTCTCGGTCGCAATTGGACATGGGGCAATAGCCCTGCTCAAAGCTGTGGAACATATTAGAGAGGAACACTGAAGATACTTTTATCCTCATAAAGAGGTCATAGATATGATAGACTCGCACTGTCACCTGGAATCCAAGCAGTTTGACGGAGACAGAGAAGAGGTCATAGAAAAGGCTAAAGATAGAGTAAATGCCATTGTGGACTCTTGCGCAGAAATAAACGAGGCAAAAGATGTTATAGAACTTCACAGGAACCACAAAGAGTTTGTTTTTCCCAGCGTCGGCCTCCACCCTAAACGCGCCGTAAAGGCTTCGAAACAAGATCTGGAGGATTATAAAAGTCTTATAAGGAGAAGAAGAAATGAGATAGTCGCAGTGGGTGAAGTGGGCCTTGATCACGCACAGGTAAAACATCCAAAAAGGAGAAAAAAGGCCAAGGAAATCTTCGCAGACTTCGTAGAACTTTCGAACGACCTCGAACTTCCCGTGGTGGTCCATGCAAGGAACGCAGTGGACGAGGCACTGAGGATACTGAGGAAACATAAGGAAGGGGACGTGGTTTTCCATTGCTTCGCAGGAAACGTGAAACAGTTGAAGGAAGCTCTGGAAGAGGACTACTACATCTCCTTGGGTGGAATAATTTTTCGGAACGAAAAGAAATACGAGAGGTTAATAGACGTCCTTCCACATGATAACCTTCTCCTGGAGACAGATGCTCCTTACCTAGCAAGGAAGAAGTCTGATAGATCTGAACCGTGGTTCATATGGGATGTTGCAGAGAAGATAGCAGAAGTCAAGGGAAGGAACTTCCAGAAGGTATGGAAAACTGCAGGCGAAAACGCGAAGGAAGTCTTCAACCTACCTATAGATATTTAACTTGAGAAGAATTATTGTAAATGAGATGTTTATATGGTTTTAAATAAAGTTAGAGGCGGTTCTTCTAAAAAGAATGATAATAGGGTTGGATTGTTTGTCGACGGCCCGAACATACTGAGGAAGCAGTTTGAGGTAAATCTCGATGAGCTGAGGGAAAAGGTTTCGGAGTACGGGAGAATAACCAACGCCAAAGTTTTTCTCAACCAGTTTGCCTCTGAAAAGCTGATAGAAGCGGTTGCTTCACAGGGCTTCGAGCCGATCATTTCGCTGGGCGGTGAACAGGAAGAAGAAGGTAGAAGCGATATAGATGTTGCAATGGCAGTTAATGCTGTAGAGGCCCTGGAGCACGGGCTCGACGTCATGGTTCTAGTGACAAGGGACGCTGATTTTCTTCCGGTGATACAAAAAGCGAAGAAGGAAGGTGTCCGCGTAATAGTGATGGGCATGGATCCAGGATTTTCAACAGCATTGAAAAACGCTGCCGACGAAGTCATGGATCTTGAAAAGTTCAAGAAAAAGAACTAGCCTACTCTATCTTAAATCTCAGGAAGGCAGCCACTCCGCCCATTTGGTAGAGCTGCTCTCCTTCACTAGTGTCTGTAGACACTAGCTCAACAGTAGCGCCAGTGTTCTCCGCCTTTTCCTTTATAACATCGAAGATAGATTCTTCCTCAATCTCAAGATCTTCGCCACATTCCGGGCATTTCTTCTTCTCAAAACTATCGGCTATCTCTTCCTCTTTGTAGCCACATTCACAGGAAGCCTTTGTTCTCTTCTGATCGAGGTCCTCGGAAATCACGGCCTTTTCCACGGCACCCATCTTCAAAGCACGGAATACCTGTTCTATTCCATAAGCAACCTTACCATCCTCGCGAAGTCTGTCAAAAACATCCTGGACAAGCTCCTTCTCCTCCCTCAGTTCTGTCTCCTTCAGCTCTTCTCTGCTCTTCTTCAAAAGTTCCTCAAAGCCTTGCTCCCCTGTATAGCTTGTGCTTTTCATGGAAACAATTTTATCCTCAAATGAGCTCGGTAAGTAGCCACCGTCAATAAACTTCTCCTTGATTGGTCCAGGTCCACCAACTATGAAACCTTTAAGTTCGTCCTCCTTGAAGACCTGCTTCGCTGCTTCGCCTACATCTTTTAGATAGTCCTCAAGCAGACCTTCCCTTACCCTCTCGAAACGAGCTGCACTCTGTCCACCGGGCTTAGACTTTCCCGGAACAAGGCTGGATATATGCTGCTTCGGAACCACTCTTTTGCCTTTCAGAACGCCGAGGTCAGCGTCATTGGTATCTATAACTATCATGCCGTACTCCGCGCCCTCCTCCAGCATATCCTTTAAAGGTTCAACCTTGAACTCCTTGCCGCAGCGATATAGCTTTATCTCCACGGGTTCAAAGGGTTCTATATCCCAGATCTGTATATCTGTCTTTCCCTCCTGCTGAGAAACGTTTCCACAGAAAACTGCCAGACCGTTGTCAGGTGTCCTTTTGAATTCCTTCAAATGGTCAATCATCTTTGAAAGGGCAGACTTTACATTCTTCCTAGTTCTCTTTGACTTTATATTACCCGCCTCTGCCTCCTCCTCCCTGAGCTGATTCACTATCTCCTTCAACTCGTAGTCATACGGACAGTATATGGTTATAAGCTCCGTACCTCTACCTCTAATGGATTCCAGCTTCTCGACCAGTTCCTTCAGTTTTCTCTTACTGTCAGCCTTTATGACCATAGCGACACCTGTAACTATTAAGAAGTTAAGCTTAAAAGAACTAAGCCGTTTCGATTTCCTTTATACGGAGCGACTGGTTCTGAACCTCCATTCCTTCATCACAAGGCTCTTCAAATCTAAGCTCCTCTATATTTATAGTACCTCTGATGACCTCCGACATACTTTCTATTCTTTTCTGGTCATCGCTGTCTGCACATATCTTTACCAAGGAAACTTCCTCGTTGAGAGGAATTCCCTCATCAGACTTCCACCTTCTTATCTCCTCAATTATATCCTTAGCAATCTCACCCCTTTCCTTCGATTCATCGCTTACAAGCTTTTCATCGATCACGGGCCAAGAGGTTTCGTTTATACTCCTCACGCCCTCCATCTCCCTGAAAATATTCTGGTATATTTCCTCAGTTATGTGTGGAACAATAGGCATGAAAACCTTCAGCGAAGCTAGTAGTCCTTGGTAAAGCGTATGAAGTGCTGCCTGCTTGCTTTCCTCTCCATAGTCCTCGGGGTTATAAAGCCTGTGCTTCACCATCTCAAGATAGTTGTCACAGAAAACTTCAAGGAAGAAGCTCTCAGTCTTCCTCTTGACCTTGCTGGTTTCGTATTTACGGTAGTGTTCCTTGCAGTCCTCAAGAACTTCGTTTAGCCTCGTAAGCAACCATCTATCTATATCTTCCAGCTCCAGCTCCCTGTTCTCGAAGTCGTCTAGATGCATCTCCACGAACCGTGAGGCATTCCACAACTTCGTAAGTATTTTTTCACCTCTCTTCACTTCCTTTTCCTCGTATATTATGTCCTCACCCGTCCCCGTGCTAGCGGCCCAGTACCGGAGACAGTCAGCTCCTTGATCATTCATTATAGCTTCAGGGCTGACCCCGGTTCCCTTACTCTTGCTCATCCCAACACCTTCCTCCGCGTAAACGTAGCCGGAGATAACTATATCCTCCCAGGGAATTGAATCATTGTGAAGGTAGGACTTTAGTATGGTGTAGAAGGCCCATGTCCTTATTATATCGTGCGACTGCGGCCTCATAGACATTGGAAATACTTCATCGAAAAGCTCTTCATCCAACCACCTACCAACGATCTGTGGAGTCATAGAAGAAGTCATCCAGGTGTCCATTACATCCCCGTCGCCCTCAAGATCATCCGAACCGCAGTTATCACAGCTCTTATCAGGCTTTTCTTCCCTTGGATCAACGGGCAGGCCTTCTTCGTCAGGAACGACAACATTTCCACAGTCCTGACAGTACCAGACTGGCACTGGAACACCGTAGTACCTCTGTCTGGAGATGCACCAGTCCCACTTGAGGTTCTCTACCCAGTCCTCGTACCTATTTTTGTAGTATTGGGGATACCAGTTTATCTTCCCACCGAGCTCAAGAAGCTCGTTCCTGTACTTAAGTGTCTCGACAAACCACTGCTCCGTGGTTATGAACTCAACAGGTGTTTCGCAGCGCCAGCAAACGCCAACAGTCTGCTGTATATCCTCCTGATCAAATATTATACCCTCGTTCTTCAGGTCCTGAATTATTCTTTTCTTCGCTTCTTCTGCCTTAAGACCTTCGTACTTTCCTGCTCTTTTGTTCATCCTGCCCTCTCCGTCTATCGAGATTTTCAAGGGAAGATTGTACTGCTTCCACATCTCTACATCAGAGCTATCACCGAAGGTACAGACCATAACTATCCCGGATCCGAACTCCGGATCTACCTCCTCGCTCTCCTTTATAGGAACCTCGTACTCAAACAAGGGAACTTTCGCCTTTTTACCAACAAGCTCTCCATACCTTTCGTCGTCAGGATGTACAAATACAGCAACGCAAGAAGGGAGTAACTCTGGTCTCGTAGTAGCTATCTCTATCTTCTCTCCGTCCTCTAGCTCAAAATACAGGTAGTTTAGCTTTGTATGTCTGTCCTTGTCCTCCACGGTCGCCTGTGCAAGGCTTGTCTGATGGTAAGGACACCAGAGTATAGGCTCCTCTTTCCTGTAGATATCATCCTGCTTATACAGGTCCAGGAACGATCTCTGCGAAGTCTTTACTACACGGTCCTCTATAGTCCTGTAAAGTGTCGACCAGTCCCAGGACATTCCAAGTCTTTTGAAGAGTTCGGTCATGCCTTCCTCAATCTCTAATGCAGCATTTCTACACTCCTTTCTGAACTCTTCAACTCCTACGTCCTCCACTGTCTTACCTTTCTCCTCTTCAACGTACTTCTCCGTAGGAAGACCGTTGTCGTCGTAGCCAGCCGGAAAGAACACGCTGTAGCCCAGAAGGCGCATAGCCCTCGCAATTATCTCAAACTCAGTGTAGTTGTTAGCGTGTCCCAGGTGAAGCTCTCCAGAGGCTGTAGGCGGTGGAGTATCTATAGAAAAGTTTTCGTTTTCGCTGTTCCTTTCAAACTTGAAAATCTCCCACTCCTGCCATTTATCCTGCCACCTTTCTTCGATCTCCTGTGGATCGTAGTTCTTGTCCATTGCCATTCTACCACTAAAACATAAGATTAATTGGAACGTATATTTTTAAATCTCATAGGTGGAAGAGAAAAGAAAAAATAAGGGGGTTCCCTGGCAATCTCATCCTCTCTTCTCTTTGAACTCTTCGGCGTACTCCTCGGCCATGTCGTGAACTACGTCCTTGAGACCAAGTCCCATTGCTACAGCTATACCGAGGCCTAAAGCACCTGCAAGGATGAAGATTACTCCCTGAAGGATCACAGCCGGCTGACCTAAAGCTACTCCGAAGAAGATGTCCAGTCCAAGTACTATACCGAAGAACATCGCTAGGTAGAAAACTACCTTCCCAGAGAGGTCAGCGTACGAAGTACCTTCTTCGTCATCCTCGATAAGGCCTTCCTTGAAGTAGATTCCTATCATGTAAGCCACGAGGATCACAATTCCAGCACCAACTATACCACCGATTCCAGGAAGTATATTGGCAAACAAGAAGTCACTGATCACTTCGACCTGAAGAACATTGACAGCCTCTGAGATGAATACAATGTAGATTATCCATCTTGCCACTGTGTCAAACAGTGAACTGGCCTTAAAGTTCAGGTGTCCCTTTTCCTTAATGTACTTGTCAACATCTGCTCTGACTAAGATCTCTCTTATAACTTTTCCAACTACTCTGCCAATAATCCAACCTATCACGAGAACAATCAAGAAGCCTACGAAGTTTCCTATGTTTCCCGTGAAAGATTGCCAGAGATTTTGGAGAACGGCCTGTGTGTCTCCAATAGCTGCTTCCATGTTTAGGTTATTACAACTTATCCTTTATAAAGCTTCCACAGAGGATAGCTATTAAGAAATTTACTTGTAGCCTCTGATATTTATCTCGTCGCTCTCCCAGCCACAGTGTCTGCAGTTAAGCCTGATGTGGTAGTTCGTGTGGTCACCAGCGAACTCAGTCCAGAGATGCTCAACGCCTTTTGAAGAAGTTCTACCGCAACAAGGACAGTCAAATTCAATTAGCCAGTTATTCGTGAACTCCTTAAGGTGTATTTTACCTTCTTCACTTTCTTCAGTTATATGCCAGCCATCAGGACCATGCACTGTCCTAGCTTTCTGGGCTCTTCTCGAGCTACTTCTGTCTCCTTCAGACTTCCTCCTGACCTTGATTTTTCCTATATCCGAAGTTCTTTTATCCTTAGTTCTAGCTCCACCGGCCCTTTGAGAACTGCAAAGGGTACTTTCAATTCTACTAAGCCTTCTCTCTATCCTATCTAGGCGTGTTTCTCTTCCCCTCAAAACATCCATCAGATATTTAAACGGCATCATAGTTTACTTTATGGGCAAAGGATAAATATCTTTTCCCGGTTTAGCCCTTTCAGGGCCGGTAGTGTAGCCTGGACTATCATTCCAGCCCGGGGAAGTCACTCCGGAACGCTGGCAACCCGTGTTCAAATCACGGCCGGCCCACCATTTAAATTCTCTCCATGTTCAATACTGTACTAGATACCATGGAAATTAGGATCGAGATCAACGGCGAAGGGTTCGAAGGAAAAATAAATGAGAACATGAACCCGGAAACCGTAGAAGCAATAACCGAAGAGCTTCCTCTTGAAGGCGAAGCTCAGAAATGGGGCGACGAGTTCTTCTTTGAGATCCCCGTGAACGTCGAAGAGGAAAATCCGAAGAGATACGTGACTAAGGGTGAAATAGGTTACTGGCCTGCGGGAAACGCCTTCTGTATATTCTACGGGAAGACGCCAGGAAGCCTGAGCGAGGAAAGAATAAAGCCTGCCTCGCCTGTCAACGTGATAGGAGAAATAGAAAATCCTGAAGAACTGAAGAAGTTCGACGAAGGCGTGGAGATAAGAGTCTCCGAAACAGAGTAATTGGACGGGTCTCAGCCTACTGCCATCTCCAATAAAAAAATATTAAAGTAGTTCCAAGGCCAGGTCTTTTCCTCCATGTCTATTCTTACTTGCATCAATGAATTTTTCTGTCTCCTCGGGCCCAAAGGCAACTGTGTGGACTTTCTTGATAACATCTTCGGCGAAACTCAACCAGGAATCTTTGCTTTCATATTCCCCTACCTCATATAGCTCCTTCAAATCTATGTTGATGGGCCAGCCTTCCTCTATGAGATTCTCAATCATCTTTTTGCCACGGCAGTCGTAGGGCTCGCAGATCTTTGGTCTCGCGATGCTGTATCCCTGACAACGCTGCTCATCATCAAGAAGAATACAGTTACCATCTCCATCAGATTTGAGGTAGTTTTCTTCCCCCGTCCCTTCATCAAAAAAGATTTCCTCGTATTCCTTGTTGAGGCCTTCCAGCAGCTTCTCTGCTTCTTTCCTCTTAAGAGAAAAACCTTCAACGCAACAGTATCCACATCCAGGGATGCACGTATAGATCGGTTCGTCGTTCTCTTCCATAGACTTACCTTCAACCAAAGACTTAAATTTCTTTTTGGAGCCACATTCAAAGTAACTTTTCTAGGGGCTGACGAGATTACTGATAAACCCAAAGGACATTGGGAAAAACAGCAATTCACCTCGCTTAAAGTATCCTTCAGATCAACTTTGTGATGACCCCAACCTTTTAACTTACAGGCACCTATCAATGTTTACAGGGCCTGTGGTCTAACGGCAATACGGAACCGTGTTCTGATTTACGGTTCCTACCGGAATGACATCGCCCTCGCAAGGAAACCCTTTAGAAAAGTGTTTCCATTTCCAAATAAAAACGAGAGAGGCGAAGACTCCGGGTTCAAAGGAAGGAAGTGAAACTTCCATCGCTTCCTTCGGAAACTCCCGGCAGGTCCATTTGTGGTACATTGGATGAAAAAGATGTACTTGAAACGGTGAAGCAGTTCGAGAAGAAGCTTCCAAAGTTCGAAGACGGAAGGATCGACTACCACGGCTCGGACACGGCGCCGGTACTAACTGTATTTGTGAAGCGCGGTGACAGGATCCTGCTTATGAAGAGGAGCGACGAGGTGAGAACGTACAAAGGAAGGTGGAACACCGTCGCAGGCTACCTGGACGAGGTCCGACCGCTCCGCGAAAAGGTTCTGGAAGAACTTGGGGAGGAAGTATCGATAACGGAGGAGAACATATCTTCGATCCGGTTCGGCGAACCTCTCAGGTTTACGGATGCGGACATAGACAAGACCTGGATATCCCATCCTGTACTGGTAACCGTAAAGGAAGGGACGGAAGTAAAAACGGACTGGGAGCATACGGAGTACAGGTGGATAAAACCCGAAGAGCTGCAAGACTACGACACCGTTCCGAAGCTCGAAGAAGGTCTGGAAAGAGTTCTCTCCTGAATCTAGATTTATAAAAGTTTTTACAAAAGATGACTATAGGGTGTGAAAATTGGAGGAAGATATCCCAGAAAGCACTGATCCCATCGCTGCCTTGAGTCCCGTAGATGGGAGGTACGAAAGATACGCCAGAGAACTCACCGATTACCTCTCCGAGGCCGGGATACAGAAGAAAAGAACTGAGGTAGAAATAGAATACCTCAAAAAGCTTGCAGGACAAGAAGATTTTCCTCTTGAAATTTCTGAGGAGGAGGCTGAAGAGCTCGACAATATCTACGAAGATTTCACAAAGGAGGACGCAGAACTGATAAAACAGATAGAGACTCAGGGTTGGGAGGAAAGAAATATAAAGGCGACCAAACACGATGTCAAGGCCGTTGAATACTTCATAAGAGGTAAAGCCGATGAGAAAAACCTCGAAAAGATAAATCCATACGTCCATATGGCCTTGACTTCCGAAGACGTAACTAACTCGGCTTACGCCCTAGCGATCAAAGAAGCTACAGAAGACGTAATTCTTCCAAAAATCAAAGACCTTGGCAGGGACCTGGCCGAAGCCACAGAGGAGTACAAGGATCTCGTTATGCCAGGCCATACACATGGACAGAAAGCAGTGCCCACAACACTCGGCAAGGAGTTCGGGGTTTATTTAGGTAGACTCGGAAAAGCAGTTTCGGACCTGGAGAGGTCTAAGGAAAGGATAGAGGGAAAGCTTGGTGGAGCAACAGGAACCATGGCGGCCCACGACCTCTTGTCAAAGATATATGATTCGGACATCGACTGGATGGATTTCTCAGAGGACTTCGTCGAGTCCATGGATCTCGAACACGTCTCACCGACAACGCAGATAAAACCGAGGGACGATATCGAAAGACTGTTCCAGAGTATAGTCAGGGCAAACAATGCGATAATAGATCTCAACAGAGACTGCTGGATGTATATCTCCCGGGACTATCTGAGAGAAAAGACAAAGGAAGGTGAGGTAGGTTCCTCGACGATGCCGCAGAAGGTAAATCCTATAGACTTTGAAAACTCTGAAGGAAACCTATCCAAGGCCAACTTCGACCTGGAGTTCCTCGGCAACTACCTCACAAAATCAAGGATGCAGCGGGATCTCTCGGACTCCACCGTTCTGAGAAACATCGGACCTGCCTTTGGCCACGCTGCGATAGGCTACGAGAAAACTATGAAAGGATTGAACAAAATCACAGCCAACATAGAAGAAATGCAAAGGGACGTACGAGAAAGTCCTGAGATGCTGGGCGAAGCGCTTCAAATTGCCCTGAGAGCTGAGGAGGAAAATGATGCCTACGAATGGGTCAAAGACGAGATGAGAGGAGAAAGTCTCGAACTCTCGGACATAAGTAATATCGTCAATGGACTTGAAGAAAAGAGAGATATCAGCGAAGAGACTATAGAAATTCTCAAAGAAATGGAACCGTCTGACTACACAGGACTGGCCGAAGAATCAGCAGAAAAGGCCCTGGAAGAGAACAAGGAGATATTTGAATACAACCTCTGAGCACAAAAACTTTCCTAACCAAAGTATTTTTATCGCTCTCTGGAAATGTTAAAGGGTTAAGATGCTAATATTTTTGACCTCCAACGAAGACAAGTTCAGAGAAGTAGAGAATATCCTGGATAGGGAGCTGGAACGCAGGGACGTGGAACTGGAGGAGATACAGGCAGTAGAGATAGAGGAAGTTATAAAACACAAGCTAAGACAGGCTTACGAGCTTCTCAATGAGCCTGTTCTGGTCGAGGACACAGGCCTTTTCATCCATGCCTGGAATCGGCTCCCGGGCGCACTTACCAAGTTCTTCCTAAAGAAACTCAGCAGCGAGAAAATCTGCGGGATGGTAGACGAGAACAGAAAAGCTTCAGCAGAGACCTACGTCGGGTACAAAGACGGAGAAGACACAAGGATATTCAAAGGAACGGTCAAAGGAAGGATAACCGAGGAGCCAAGGGGTGAAGGCTTTGGCTGGGACCCGATCTTCCAACCTGAAGGCTACGAAAGAACGTTCGGTGAAATGCCGCAGGAGGAGAAGAACCAGATCTCGATGAGGAAGAAGGCTTTAGAAAAGTTGAATCAATATCTCTCTCCAAGAGGTTAACTTCAATTAATTTAAAGATTAGGATAAATATAATCCTATTATGACAGAATACAAACTAAGGTTAGCTGTCTCCCTGGAAATACTGGAGAGGATTACTCCGTATAGAGATAGGGGTTTCTCAGGAAACATTCAAACAAAGGAAGAGTTTATGAAGAACTGCAGGATACCCGACCAAAGTGTTATTATAGACAATTTTAGGAGGCAAGCCGCTGCTTCCGACAGTGAAAAAAAGAGTAAAAACTACCGAGAAATGATTGAGCAAGTCCAGGAAATAGACAACGAAGATTGGGTTGATGTAGTTTACTCTATAGCCAATGGTGACTACGAGCTATAAGAAGGGCAAAGCCTGATTTATGACATAGTATTTCTTATTTAAAATTTAAATAACACAGAACATTAGAATTGTTAGGCATGGGACGGTGGCTTAGCCTGGTTAGACGCCGGAAAGGAAATTTCCGTTTTTTGCCGCTTCCGGTGGGCAAAAGCGCCACGCTGATAACGTGGAAGTCGCCGGTTCGAATCCGGCCCGTCCCACCATCCAAGCTTTTATAGAGTCGGGAGAAATGGAATAACAAACACAGGCCGGCGTGGCCTAGTGGTTAAGGCGCTGCGCTCATAAACAATAATTTATGAGCTTTGATCCGCTGACGCGGAGATGAAAAATTTTGCGGTGCAACGCAGAGAGCGAGGGTTCGACCCCCTCCGCCGGCATCCCTTTTCAATCTTAGTCCGTTGATTTCTTCGTTCTAAAGTAAAAAGCCTGTGGTATACTCGGCGTTTCCGACGGAACTTCCAAGGTCGTCCAGAGTCAGTTTCCTGTCTTTTTTTCTGTCAACGAGCTCGAGCTGTGAGATCTTCGCCGGATACTCCCTGTACGTCAGTTTGTTGGGTATAAGTCCCGCAAGCTTCTTGCGGAACTTCCACGAGGCCTTTGAGTAGGGCTCAACTGTGAAGTTCAACTCCTTCTGTCCATTTTCTCCTTCCGCAGATATATGGAAAGATGGGAGATCTCCTTCTTCGTCCATATTTATTGAAAACTCACTGAAACTATGTGTCTCGTCACCGTCGTAAAAGGCCAGCTCTTCCTTGAGAGTTTTCCCGAACAACCAGGACTTGTGGTAGTCGATGAATGCACCGTTCTCGAAGTGGAATATACCCCAGTACCAGCTCGGTGTTGGAGCTTTTATGTTCACCCGCTGGAAGTAGGCACTGCCCTCGGCAACCTCTCCGTCTACCTCGCTTTCGGGGCTGAGATATGTGGCCCTCAAAACCGACTGGCTCATACCAAAGGGATACTCTTTTGAGAGCTTCGAGCTGTTGGCAAAGCTATAGTTCTTCCTCGGCGTAGCCGTAAAACGAAATCCGTCTCCAATGGTTACTTCACAGCTTTCTTCATCAACTTGGAAAACTGTGGGCGTTTTGCCCTCCGTCTTCAGTGAAGAGGAATCCATCTTCATCTCCGACTTCTCCACAATGAAGTTATGGTGCATCTCTTCGCCATCAAAATACCAGGAAGCGACCACACCCTTTGAATCCTCGTCCTCTCCAAACTCAAACGTCCTACCGTTGCAGGTTATAGGTTTTTTGTCCTTCCGGGACCAGAGAACTGCCATCTACCTTGGCTTCTCCACTTCAGAAGGATCGTCTATAAAGAAGAGCCAAAACAGCCAGAACCAGCCATTACTTCGAAGTTCGCTTCCAGCATCTTTGAAAACCTCCTCTTCCAGTTCAACCGACAGTTCTTTGCCCAGGAACTTCAATTTATCACGACATTACAAGCGTAAGGGACATTTTAAACTTTACTGTAAACTATTGGAATACAGTTCCGAACGATTGCTTAAAAGTTAAAAACTCTCGGCTCGTATCTTATAATGGTGTTGAAAATGAACGTTTCTGAGGCAATCCTTACAAGAAGATCCGTACGATCCTACAAGGAAAAGGAGATTCCCGAGGAGCAGCTACAGAAGGTTATAGAGTCTGGAAGAATGGCACCTTCCGCCCGGAACAAACAGGACTGGAAATTCATCCTGGTTGAGGACGAAGATAAGAGAGAAGAGCTATGTGAAGCCGCCAGTGGCCAGAAGTTTGTCAAGGAAGCTCCCACGGTCATCGTGGGCGTAGCGACGGACCCCGAAGACGTTATGCAATGTAGAGTTCGAACGGGAACAGTGGACGTAACGATAGCAATGGACCACATCACTCTGAAGGCAGCGGAGGAAGGACTTGGAACCTGTTGGATTGGAGCTTTTGACCAGGAAGAGGTTAAAGAGATTCTGAACATACCTGAAGGCTGCAAGGTAATTGCCCTGATGCCCATAGGCTATCCGGATGAAGAGCTTGAAGTCATGTACAAGGAAAGGAAGAATCCAGAGGACATAACCTGCAGAGACACATACTACTGAACTACCTTCAAACGGAAGAACAGGCCTCGCAGTTTTCTCTCTTATTTACTTGGATATATCGAATCTCGTTTTCCTTGAGGTTTGTCTTCAGAAGCCTTTGGTTTGCAGTCCCCTCACTAGTCAAGTACTTTACGACCTCTGAAGCCTGAAAAGAAGCTATGAAGGAAACCGCGAAGTTCGAGACGCCTTCTTCACTACAGCTCTTCAGGACATTTGACGAAGGCTTTTCAGGATAAAGGCAACGAAAACATGGGCCCTGATCAGGCAGAAAAGTCATTGATCTTCCCTCGTAACCAACTACGGAACCGTGTACAAGAGGTATACCCCTTTCCATGCAAAATCTATTCAACAGATACCTTGTTTCCATGTTGTCTAAACAGTCCACGACCACACCAACATCCTTCAGATATTCTTCTGTATCCGAACTGAAGTTTTCCGAGAACGCTCTAACTTCTGCTGAGCAGGACTCCTCGATCAGTTCCTTCATAACAACTGCCTTGTTTCTGCCTGTATCTTTCCTCCTGTAAAGCGTCCGATGGATGTTGGACTCCTCAACTACGTCGCCGTCGACAAGACGAAGATCAATGCCGGATCTGGCCAGGAGGTTCGCAACGTTCGATCCAAGTCCGCCACACCCAACCACTAGGGACAACGAATCCTCGAGCTTCTGCTGGTTCTCTTTCCCAAAGAGCTTGACCTGACGGTCATAAATCTCGGACATAAGAAAGTCCTATAATTTCGAAGATTGAAATAAGTTGAGCAAGGATTCTATGGAAGTTCACAGTTTACTTCGTCTGCAATTTCGCCTGGTGAAACCACGCCTGTATTGTAGTGCTGCCCGTTTATGTGTATCTCAGGTACAGCCGTTCTCTTCATTTCGTTGCTACATCTCTGCTGCTCCTGAGAACACTCGACAAAAATCTGGCCTATAAGGTCAAAACCACCTAAGCTCTCAGCTAGCTGCGTGCAGGCCGAACATGTGTGCGTTCCGTATATCGTGACGCCGCCCTCGTCCAGGCAGTCTATGAAGTCTCTGGCCTCTTCCTCTGAGACCTGGTTGCCTGCTATCATGTAACCGGTGTCTGTGTCCTCGCCCATTTCATCAGTTAGGTAGAAGCCAGTGATTATGAGAATAACCACAAGAACTGAAACTCCAAGGATAGTCTTACCGGTTATCGTTATATCATTATCTGACATACCATGTTTATTTTGAGAAAAATATTTAAGCTTTTTTTTGTCGCTGCCGAACAAAATAAAAAGGAATATAAGTACTAAGCTCCAACTATCATGCATGAAAAAAACTCCGCTGATACTCTTCGGAGCAGGCGTAATACTTGCAGCTTTGCTTATGACAGTTTCATTCGAAACTAAAGGATTGGATCACGAAAAAACTATTAACAGAGCGCAAGAATACTCTGAAAGACAGGAGGTATGCACAGACCAACACAAGCAGTTGGTCTCGCCTGACGGAGAAGTAGAATACGAAGCTCCTGACGGCTGTGAAATATCCTTCCTAGAAGAAAGGGGTTGGAGGCCACCCGGCGAGAAAGCTCCTGAACAAAGGATAGTCACAACCTGCCTGGATGACGAAGAGTGTGGATGGGTTAGTACAAACTGCTGCTCGGAAAACATGGGAGCCAGCTGGGAGTGTGTGAACAAAGAAGAGACTGTGCTTGACTGTCCTGAAAAATCTGTATGTCCAGCAGTCATGAATCCAAAACCAGTGGAAGATTGTGTATGTGTGGATGGTTCCTGTGAAGCCACAGACGGAAACGAAGGAGTTATCAAATAGTTATTTGGCTAAATTCAGCTAATCAACAAGTGAGGTTATGTCCTTACAAACTACAGCTACGTTTTTTACTTCGTCTGTATCAGTATTTTTTACTGGACTCAGGGTTCTGAGAAAGTGTCTTTCAGGCTCTTGCCAAGAATGCCTGTGCTTAACGGTTTCACCTGTTTCAAAAACCTTTTGTACCTTCTCCTTGAACTCCTCAACTTCGTCTTTCCCATGAAATTCTTCAAATTTACTGCCGATAATATTATTTTCATCAGCACCTAGTCTTTGGGTCATCTCATCATTGACAAGAATATACCTACAGTCTTCATCCACCATATAGATAGAGTCGTCGGATGCATTTATAAGGGAGGCTAATCTTTCTTTCGTTTTCTTTATCTCCTTTGTCCTCTCTTTCACAAGATCCCCCAGCCTTTGCCTATACATCTCACATTCTCTTTCAGCCTCTTTTCTTTCGGTTATATCCTTAAATATTAGAGTAAACCCTGTCATACCGTTCTGGAAAGTCGTTGGAATCATATCCACCTCCATATGACACTGTTTAGAATCATCCTCGAAGGAAATTTCTACGGTTCTTTCCTCGTCCCCAACCAAAGCCGACTGTAGTTCAGGTATAATACTTTCACCAGGGAAGCTAGGCATAGAATCATCTCCGGCTTCGTCCGTCCTGAAAGGAGGTATATCAATTTCCTTAACCTTCTTTCCGATTACTTCTTCATCCAGATCAAAGCTCTCAAAGAACTTGCTGTTGGCCTGCACAAGCTCCATAGAAGTGTTGAGAACAGCTATGCAGTCATCACTGTAGTTAAGAACAGCACTCAAAGGAACCCTTTCCGAAAGGCTGTAAACCTTTGCAGGTCCAATTTTTTCCCTTTCGGCTTCCCCTGAAATTGTAAGAATCTCCAGATACTTCGCCACAGAGTTTCTGTTGAGATCTACTTCCTCTGAAATATCCTGTATCGTCATTCCTCGTGGATTTTCCTCAAGTACCTGCTTCACTTCGTTCAGATTTTTATTCTTCTGTGGTGTTTTAGAATTCATTATAGCTAGCCTACTTTCCCACTTTTTTATGCTTTACGGTTTTGCATATCACTACTGATTTGCAAAAACACAAACTTTAAGTAATTGAAGATGTAATACTAAACTCCCTCGCAAACCAGATTCGGTTTGCATGGGTGGGGGTAAAAAGCAAACACCTAGTCCTCAGTGCCCTAACTACACAACCTAAAACCTAGGAAAAAACAAATCGGTCAGATGGAGGTGTGCCGAATTAAGTACGCACTTAAGGATCTTCAAAACCTCTCAGAAAAGCTTTCAGAAGACCTCAGAATTGACAATAAAGGGGTCAACGAAATTCTAAGCATTATGATTTTCTTCAGAGAAGGAAACATTGACCTTGAAACCGCAATAAAGGACCTCGATTCAATTTACGAAACCGAACTCATCTTCAGGGGGTGAAAATTTGATAAAGGATGATTCCTGTCCAAGATGTTCAAGGAAAGTTACTTCAAATGCTCTCGAGTGCCCGACCTGCGGACTGAAGTTAAGGATCATAGAAGAAGAAACAAGACTAAACGAAGGACGGATACAAAACTGGTAGATTGTATGGCCTGAAGTCCTGACCTAGGTTGGTGTCTTCGGGCCGACACCTTTTTTGATATCTGTAACTATTTACTCTGGTTTAACAAATTGTTAAATTAATTTTAAGTTACTACAACGAAAGACTTATTTTGATACAATGTCATTTGAAGTAGAAACCCACAAAGTTTTGTTCTCGACATCAGAAAAGGACGAAGTAAAAAATCTCACCAAAGAGATACAGAAGAAAGTAAAGGAGTCCGATGTAAATGACGGAATTTGTCTTTTGTTTGCTCCACATGCCACAGGAGTTCTAATTCTGAATGAAGACGAAGGAGGAATCAAGGACGACTACCTGAAAGGCCTATATGAACTAGCTCCCGAAGACAACAACTGGAATCATGATCGAATAGACAACAACGCCCATTCACATGTCAAGAGCGCTATCGTCGGGACAGACAGAGTTGTTCCGATTACAGAAGGAAGCCTTGACCTCGGTACCTGGCAGGACGTCTTTTTTGTAGAAACGGACGGTCCGAGAAGTGAAAGAAGAATTATACTGAAGTTGATGGGAAAGGCCTAAACCAATTCAGAGCTCTGATTTCTCGGAACGCTTCGGAGAATCTACAGGAGCAACTTCAACTTCATCGGCTTCAGCCATACTTCCCTCTAGCTCCGTTCCTGTCAGATTAAGTGTTCGGGCATGTCCGGAAGTAAGGGAACTGTTCTCAAGTTCCAACGACTCGACGACATCACCATGGACTGTAACTACAAAGCCATCGATATCGCTTCGGCCCGAATTTCTAACTGCAAGGGTATCGTTTTCTTTATCGGTGCTTATTATTTCGATATCAGTAAAAATAGTTCCAACCGGATCTTCATTCTCTATCTCTCCACCCCAGTCCTCGGCGATATCCATAAAGAAAGTAGAAGCTATCGCTGCCACAGCTATGACGAATGCAATGAGTATTACAGCAGCTATAAGCGGAGAGATTCCCTTGGTCTCTTTACAGCTAACAATCATCGTTCAATACATCGGTTTCAATATAAAAAAGGTTTAAGCCCTCAAATAACCAAAACCTATTTAAGTGTTGGGACTCCTACTACCAGAGAGAAAAAAAGAAGGTTAACAAGGGAGGGTATAAAAGATACTTTTTCTTGTCTTCACTCGATAACGAATTTAGGAGGTAATTTACAATGGAAGACTTTAGAGATTTCAATCTATCAAACCAGATTTTAAAATCTATACAGGACAAGGATTTCGACAGTCCTACACAAATACAAGAAAAGGCTATTCCGCCGATAATGGAAGGTAAAGATGTTATAGCTGGCTCCGCAACGGGGTCAGGGAAAACCCTTGCTTTCGCTGCCGGACTAGTGGAGAACGTGGATCCAAAGGAAGACGTAATACAGGGTCTTGTTCTCGCACCTACAAGAGAGCTAGCGAAACAGGTTAGCGACATGGTAGACGACTTCTCCAGACATCATGAATACGATATAGCGACTATACACGGAGGAGTTGCATACGATCCACAGTATAGAGCCCTAAGCAAAGCTGAGATAGTGGTGGCTACGCCAGGAAGACTCCTTGACCTTATAGGTAAGGGAAGGGTAGACCTTTCGAACGTGAACACGTTCGTTCTGGACGAAGCTGACAGGATGCTGGACATGGGGTTCATAGACGACGTTGAGGAGATAATGCAGGAAACACCAGAGGAAAAGCAGACTATCTTTACTTCCGCTACCATCAAAGGCGAGATTTTGAAGCTAGCAGACAGGTACATGGATGATCCAGTGAAAACTTTCGCGGAAAGGAAGGTAGATCCAGAAAAACTTGAACAGGTCTACTACGATATTCCTGGCCATCTCAAGCTATCGCTTTTGGTTCATCTGTTAGACGAAGAGGAAACAGACCTTTCGATGGTCTTCTGTAATACAAGGAGAACTGTTGAGTTTGTGGAGAGGAACTTGAAGAAACAAGGGATAAAAGCACAGGCGATCCACGGCGGCTTCTCACAAAACCAGAGGGATAAAGCTATGGAGAAGTTCGAAGAAGGGGGCATCGATGTTCTAGTGTGCACGGACGTAGCCGCAAGAGGGTTGGACATAGACAACATTTCACACATCTACAACTTCGACATACCAAACGACAGTAAGCAGTATATGCATAGAATTGGAAGGACGGCAAGAGCTGGCGAGGAAGGTAAAGCAATAAATCTTCTCGAGAAAGACCAGCACAAGGACTTTCGAAGAGTGTTGAAGGACAACAGCGTTAACGTAAACAAGGCAGAAACACCTTACGTCGAAAAGGTAAATGTTGAGTAGCTGATCAATTAGTCCAGAAATTCCTTCAACTTTTCCAAACTTCTCATCTTTTCCTTTTTTCCTATATCCGCTTTCTCCAAAGCCTGTCTGAGGAACTCTATGGACTTATCGTACTCTTCTCTATCCACAGGCCTCGGGTAGCCGTCCTTGCCGCCGTGGGCATAGCTATACTTCGCGGGATCATCCCAGTCGTTCTCTGAGCCGTGTACCAGCTGCGCTATCAAGGCCAGGGCTCTGAGCGACTTCTTTCCTATGCCTTCCGTTTCAACCAGCTCCTCGTAACCTTTCGGCTGCTTCTGGTAGGCCTTTTCCAAGTTATCCAAAGTCCTCTCGGTCACCTCAGAAATCTCTACTTCGTGGTGCGCAGGCATATCCAGTTTTCTCCTGCTCGCATCGGCGTAGTTGAACACAGACCTCTGATTTTTTGGCTTTAGATATCTCTCAAGGTGTCCTGGACCGTCGTTGACCAGATCCACGGAAACCTTTCTCGTCTCGTCGGAGAGGCCAGAGGTAAGGTTGAGGACCCTATCCTCTCTCTGCTGAGCTGAAATTCCCTCGTGTGGTTCCTCGACAAACTTTTCCACGTTGTCGGAAAGCCAGTGGTAGCGGCGCGCATACTTGTTCCCAGGGTTCATACCCTGCTGTATCACTGTCCACTGTCCACTTTCGGCGAAGAGGAGGACATGGTGGTAGAGGTTGTGTGAGTCCTGTACACAGTTTGAATCGACCTTTGCTGAAAGCTTACTCGTATCGGCGAGCTTCTCCAGGGTAGAAAGGTTGCATATATCCGAACTAAGAATTTCTTCAGGTGCCTTTCTGGATGTCTTTCCCTTTCCACCGACCGCCTTAACACCGTGCTCCTCCTCGTCCAGAGCTTCCTTCAGAGCGCCTGTAAGCGTTGTAGTCAGACCTGAAGAATGCCAGTCGAATCCAACCACACATCCCAAGGATTGGAACCAGTAGGGATCCGAAAGTCTACGGAGAAGTTCTTCCTGCGAGTACTCGTGTATTATGACCTCCGAGATCGCACCCGTTAGCTTCTCCATTCTTTTGAATAGCCAGCGAGGGGCCTTCCCGCCGTGCAGTGGAAGGTCCGCAGACCCAGTTTTCTCCATAATTACCTCCACGTTTAAGTTTACCTTTAACAAATATTAGCTTGGTGGTTACCTGAACACAAAGGAATGTAAGAGGCAGATTGTACACTTCTCAGGAGCTCTCCTCGCAGCCGTTGCATTTTTCCTCAGTAAAGAGGTAACTGGAATCCTTGCTTTGTCCATAGCGACCTTTCTACTTTTTCTTTCATGGTGGATAAGGAACAAAGACAGAATAAGAGAAAAGCTCCCCCGAAGGCTTGAAGACTGGGAAAAAATAGAGGACGAAACCTACAGGTTCATAAACTCCTTTGAAAGGGATCAAGATCTCGAGGAAAGGCCTTATACCGGAGCTATAATTTTCATGATCGCAGTTGGATTCACATTTCTAGTCTTTCCTGAGACGGCTGCAATACTTGCTGTCCTTATACTCTCAATAAGCGACTCTGCTTCTACACTTGTAGGAATACACCTTGGCGAGTCAAATCTCCCGCACAACAGAGATAAGAGCTTTGAGGGCTCCTCTGCATTCTTTCTGACCGCTACTGTAATGGCGTTTTTGTTTACGTCGCCACTTAACTCCGTTCTGATAGCTCTAGGAGGCGCCTTTGCAGAGTCTCTGCCTCACATCGACGACAATTTTTCCGTACCGATAACTGTAGCAGTTCTATTCATTCTTTTGTAGAAGTATTTTTTTTCTAAACTACTACAAGATATCTTCAAGAACAGCTTCTATCTTCTCGAAGTCTTGTAAGGTACACTGGTAAACTCTCTTATCAGGAAGGCTTCCCTCCAAATCCTTTATTTCTTCTTCGTCCAAGTCCAGGAAGTGCGCCGAATCCTCAAGTGAGTTCTTGACCAGCTTTCTCTTGTGGTGGAACGCGGCCTTAACTATCTTCCAGAAGTCAGTGCTCTTTTCCTCCACATCCTTCTTCCTCAGTCTGACAACGGCGGAGTCAGTAACAGGTTCTGGATAGAACTTGTCGGAAGGTATGACCTTGACTAGTTCCGTGTCGCAGCGGTAGTTGACCTTCAACGACATACGCGAGTTATTCATAGTTCCGGGCTCGCCTGTAAGCCTTTCAGCGAACTCCTTCTGATAGATAAGAACTGCAAGGTCCCAGTCCAGGTTTAGAAGTTTGAAGGTCAGAGGCGTGGAGACGGAGTAGGGAAGGTTTGAAACAATCTTGTTGAACTCGAGATTCTTTAGATGTGTCGCCATGACGTCCCTCTGTAGTACAGTTATATTCTCTATTTCAAGATGCCTAAGAACCGCAGCCAGCTTACCGTCCTTCTCTATAGCTGTAACTGGACAGTTTTGGGCTATATACCTGGTAAGGTTGCCGATGCCGGCGCCTATCTCCAGAACTCTGTCCTCGTCCTTCAGATTTGCAAGTTCTACAACTTCCTTCTGCGTCTCTTCGTCCTCTATAAATATCTGATCCTGATGTTCCTTGGGCTTGAGGTTATACCTTCTGAGAACTTTTTTGACGTTCATAGTGACGCACCTTAAATATATTTATAACTTCCAAATTAAAATAGTTTGACTTATTGGGCTGGTGGTGTAGCCTGGACTAGCATCGGGGCTTTGGGAGCCTCAGACCCGAGTTCAAATCTCGGCCGGCCCACCATTACTCTTCTAAAACTTGCCTGCAGCGCATCGATCTCATACAGGCGAAACCTTTAAATAACCGTAGATATATTACCAACGCTGGTATCCATGACACAATATGTATACTCTTTTGACGAAGGCGGTGCTGACATGAAAAACCTCTTAGGTGGAAAAGGTTCTAATCTAGCTGAAATGACAACCATAGGCCTCAACGTGCCTCCAGGCTTTACGGTGACTACGGAAGCCTGTGTGAAGTATCTGGACGAAGGAGAGCTTACCAGAGAGATGGAGGAGCAGATGAAGGAGTACATGGAAGAGCTCGAAGAGGAAATGAGACAGGAGTTCGGCGATCCCGAAGATCCGCTTCTTGTTTCCGTAAGGTCAGGTGCTGCCGTCTCTATGCCTGGTATGATGGATACCATTCTGAATCTTGGATTGAACGACAAAACCGTTAAAGGACTTATAGAAAAAACGGACGAGAGGTTTGCCTACGACAGCTACAGGCGCTTCGTGAACATGTTTGGTGAGGTTGTGAGAGGAATACCTCACAGGAAGTTTGAGGAGAAGATGGACGAAGTTAAGGAGAAGAGAGGCGCAGACAAGGACGTAGACCTGGACGCGGAAGGAATGAAGGAAGTAGTAGAAAAGTACAAAGAACTTGTCGGCGATATACCTTCAGACCCATGGGAGCAGCTTCTTGAAGCTACAAAGGCCGTATTTGCTTCCTGGGACAACGATAGGGCCGTAAGATGGAGAAATATTCAAGGTCTCCCACACGATATGGGAACCGCAGTCAACGTCCAGACTATGGTCTACGGAAACACAGGCAAGAACTCAGGAAGCGGTGTTGCATTTACAAGAAATCCATCAACAGGAGAAAACGAGATCTACGGTGAGTTCCTGAGAAACGCGCAGGGAGAGGACGTCGTAGCTGGAATTCGAACACCTCTGGACATTTCTGAGTTAAAAGACCTCTGGCCGGAAGTTTACGAGGAACTGGAAGAAGTCTGCAGAATTCTCGAGGACAAGTACAAGGACATGCAGGACCTCGAGTTCACGATCGAAGACAAGGAGCTATACATCCTTCAAACAAGGACAGGTAAAAGAACACCTAACGCCGCAGTGAAGATAGCTCACGACATGTGTGAAGAAGGAATAATCAGCAAGGAAGTTGCCTTGCTGAGAGTAGAAGGCGATCAGGTGGAAAAAATATTACATAAAAGGATAGATCCCGAAGCAGACCTTGACGAGATGACCCAGGGCATCAACGCCTCACCGGGAGCGGCTTCAGGTAGGGTCGTATTCGACACGGACGAAGCAGAAAGAAGGGGCAACGACGGTGAGGACGTTGTTCTCGTCAGGCCTGAGACGACACCTGAAGACATTCACGGGCTTGCAGCTGCACAGGGAGTTCTCACGAGCAGAGGTGGGATGACAAGCCATGCAGCCGTTGTCGCAAGAGGAATGGGCAAACCCTGTGTCGCAGGTGCAGAAAAGATAGACATAAGCCTTGAAGACGAGTACTTTGAGGTCAACGGAAAGAGAATAGAAAAGGACGATACAATCACTATAGACGGAACAACAGGCGATGTTATCGAAGGCGAAGCTCCACTGATAGAACCGGAGTTCACCGAGGAGTTCAAAAAACTGCTCAAATGGGCCGACGATATAAGAAAGATGGGTGTCAGAGCAAATGCAGACACACCCGAGGACACGAAGCAAGCTGTGGAGTTCGGAGCAGAAGGTGTAGGCCTCTGCAGAACGGAGCACATGTTCTTCGAGCCCGAAAGGCTTGAGGTCATGCAGGAGCTGATAATTTCTGATGACAAAGATGAAAGAAAGAAAGCTCTGGACAAACTCATGCCAATGCAGAAGGAGGACTTCAAGGGACTGTTCAAAGCCATAGGTGGCAGACCGCTGATAATCAGACTTCTCGATCCACCGCTCCACGAGTTCGCTCCTACGGAAGAGGAAAGACAGAAAGAGCTCGCGGAAAAGCTCGACATGACCAAGGAAGAGATAGCAACTAAGGTCGAAAGACTGGACGAGGAAAATCCGATGCTTGGCCATAGAGGTTGCAGGCTCGGAATAACCTTCCCCGAGATCTACAGAATGCAGGTTCGCGCGATTCTCGAGGCAGCTTCTGAAGTCAAGAACGAAGGTCAAAAGGTCAAACCCAAGATAATGGTTCCGCTTGTAGGAAACGTAAAAGAGCTGGAGAACGTCAAGGAAGAAGTAGTCGAGGAAGTAGAGGAAGAGGTCTTCGGAGACAAGGAAGAAGTAGACTACGAAGTAGGAACTATGATAGAGATTCCGAGGGCAGCCGTTACCGCTGACGAAATAGCAGAGGAAGCGGAGTTCTTCTCCTTCGGAACAAACGACCTTACACAGATGGGCCTTGGCTTCAGCAGAGACGACGCAGGAACCTTCATACCGAACTACATCGACAAGGGAATTCTCGACGAGGATCCGTTCCAGGTGCTTGATCAAGATGGCATCGGACAGCTAGTCGAGATGGCTACAGAGAAGGGAAGAAATACTAAGAAAGACCTTTCCGTGGGAATCTGTGGTGAGCACGGTGGAGAGCCTTCATCTGTCAAGTTCTGTTACAAGGCAGGATTGGACTACGTGAGCTGCTCTCCCTACAGGGTACCGGTGGCGAGGATAGCAGCAGCACAGGTAGTGATAGATGAAGAAATGGAAGTAGACGAAGGTGTCGAAGGGTATTAAACTCCCTATCCTCTTTATTTTTATTCTCCTCCTCCTTTATTCTTAAATAGTTTCAGTCGTAAGTATTGAGGACAATGAAGGCCAAGATTTTGGTTCCTGCAATACTGGTTTTGTTCTTCCTATTACCGGAAGTCGCCGAGGTATGGGTCGACTACATATGGTTTGAATCCATTGGATATCTCTCAGTATTCACTAAGATTCTTACGACAAGGCTCGCTCTAGCAGCCGCCGGCTTGGTTTTTACCTCGCTATTCATATGGCTAAACCTCAAGGCTGCAGGCAAAAATATAGATATAGAAGAGCTTCGCCTTAAGGCCAGGTTAAGAGGTTTTGAAGTCTTTGGAGTCTCATCAATCCTCGTAGGAATTATCGCAGGTGTTGTATGTTCAGGGTCTTACATGACAGTTCTGAAGTTCCTCAACTCCACGGACTTTGGACAAACCGAAGCAGTCTTTGGGAAAGATATATCATTTTACTTCTTCGAACTTCCCTTCTGGAACCTGACAGTGGGATACTTCCTTGGAATAATAGCTGTAACGATAGCGATCGTTGCCGCTTTCTACTACCTCACAATACAGAAGAAAATGGAAGCTGAAGAGAGCTTCGATGATATTCTCGAGGCAGCAAAGAGACACCTGTATCCGTTAGGTGGTACATTCTTCCTCCTGCTGGGTATAAGAATATACTTGGCCAGATACTCCATACTTTTCTCGGATATCGGAGCAGTCTTCGGTGCAGGCTACATGGACATCAACCTCCTCCTTCCTTTGATAATCGTAACCTCTGTTGTCTGCGCAGCCGTAGGAGTAACGCTCTTCGCAAACCTCAAGCTCGACAAAGCAAAGTATCCAGCCTACGGAGTAGTGGTCCTCATAGCTCTCCTGATCCTCGGAGGAGTTGGATCCGCACTTGTTCAGTCCTACTACGTTGAGCCAAACGAGTTCAACCTCGAAAGGGAGTATCTCGAAAGGAACATAGAACATACAAGGTCAGCCTATGGGCTACATGATATGGAGCATATTGACTTCGATGCGACCTACAACCTCACGGCTGATGACCTCGAGGAAAAGGATCAAACGATGGACAACATAAGGCTGTGGGACTACCGAGTTCTCAAGGACACTTACTCAAGTACACAGGAGCTGAGAACTTACTACGAGTTCCAGGATGTCGACGTGGACAGGTACAGGCTAAACGGCGACAGGAAGCAGGTCATGCTCTCTGTAAGGGAGCTGAACGCCGACAAGCTATCTGAAGGTGCCCAGTCCTGGGTCAACCGACACCTCGTATACACACACGGCACGGGCGGAGTCATGTCGCCTGTGAGAGATGTAAAGAACGGGCATCCGGAACTGTGGCTCAAAGACATACCAACACAGGTTACAGATGAAGCGCCTTCACCTGAAGACATAGACCTGGAGAATCCTGACATATACTTCGGTGAAGGCACGGACAACTTCGCGGTAGTTGACACAGCCGTGGAGGAGTTCGACTATCCGACTGGCGAGGAAAACGCCTTCACCACGTACGAAGGCACCGCAGGCATAGACATGAGCTTTATAGACAGGCTTGCCTTCGCCGTAAACCTAGGAGACTTCCGTTTTCTGGTCTCCGACGCACTCGAGCCCCAGTCAAAGATCCTGATAAGGAGAAACATAGACAGGAGGATTAGAGAAGTCGCTCCCTTCCTACAGTACGACCGTGATCCATATCCTGTCGTACACAAAGGCAGAATTTTCTGGATCTACGATTCCTATACGACTTCGGACAGGTATCCGTACTCCGAACCCGTAAACGGTATAAACTACATACGTAACTCGGTGAAGGCCACGATAGATAGCTACAACGGTGAGGTCAACTACTACGTAGTCGAGGACGATCCCCTTGCAAAGACGTACAGCAAGATATTTCCCGATCTGTTCAAACAAAAGGAGGAGATGGACGAGAACCTGAAGGAACATATAAGGTATCCCGAGGGCCTCTTTAGTATCCAAGCTGAGATACTAACGACGTACCATATGACCAATCCACGTGTATTCTACAACCGAGAGGACCAGTGGCAGATTCCGAAAGAGAGTTATAGGGGAAGGCAACAGGAAATGGAACCGTACTACGTAACCCTAGAGCTTCCTGAAAGAAACGAGACGCAGTTCACGCTGATGCTTCCGTTCACACCGGAAAACAGACCCAACATGGTCGCTTGGCTAGGGGCGAAGAGCGATGAACCCAACTACGGCGAAACACTTCTTTACCGTTTCTCCAAGGAGGAGCTCATCTACGGTCCAAGTCAGATAGAGTCAAGAATAGATCAGAACTCTGAGATCTCCGAGAGACTCACGCTTTGGGACCAGAGAGGAAGTGAAGTGATAAGAGGAAATCTTCTAGTGATTCCTATCAAAGACTCTGTGCTGTATATAGAGCCTGTATTCCTTGAGGGTGACGAGGAAGCCATACCTGAGCTAAGGAGGGTTATAGTGGCCTACGAGGACCAGATAAGTATGCAGCCTACACTTGAACAGGCTCTGGTGGACATATTTGGAGAGTTCGAGGATATAGAGGTCCCGGAGGAAGTTCCAGAAGACATGGATGAAGCTCCGGAAGAACCTGTTATAGACACAGAACTCCTTGAAGAAGCTAGGCAACACTACCAAGAAGCTCAGCGCTATCTAAGAGAAGGAAACCTCTCTGGTTATCAGGAACAGATAGAGAAGTTAGGAGAGATTCTAGAAAAAATGGAACAGTGAAAGTTTATAAGTATAAAAATAAAAGTTAACGCTTAGTGATTTAGATGGTAGGTGGATACGTTCCACTACACGAATAAAAGCTTCATAAACTTCTCCAGTCTAAAATATAACAAAGAGGTGTCTAAATGTCAGAAGAACTTGGAATAACTACTCCGAAGGAAGAAGACATGGGCGAGTGGTACAGGGAAGTTATAACCAAATCAGGTATGGCTGACTACACTTCCGTTAGCGGATGCATAGTCTTCAAGCCACTTTCCTACAGAATCTGGGACAAGATTCGTGAAGAGGTTGACAGAAGATTTGAGGATATCGGCATAGAAAACGCTTATTTTCCCCTTTTTATCCCCGAAAAACTCTTGGAGAAGGAAGCCGAGCACTTTGAAGGCTTTAGTCCAGAGGTCGCATGGGTAACCAGAGCTGGAAGTTCAGAGCTGGACGAAAATCTGGCTGTAAGGCCGACCTCTGAAGCGATTATGTACGATTCATATAAGGACTGGATAAGGTCGTGGAGAGATCTGCCTTTGCGCTTGAATCAGTGGAACAACGTCGTAAGGTGGGAATTTAAACATGCAACGCCTTTCCTCCGGACACGTGAGTTTCTATGGAACGAAGGGCACAACGTTTACAGAACGGAGGAGCAAGCTCTCGAGGATCGCGACAAGGTGCTGGACGCATATCAGGAGGTATGTGAAGAATACATGGCTATACCATGCATAAGAGGGAGGAAGAGCAACAGAGAGAAGTTCGACGGTGCAATAGACACCTACTCACTGGAACACCTACTTCCTGATGGACAGGCTATACAGGGACCTGACTACCACTACGACGGTACAAACTTCTCAGAAGCCTTTGATATAACCTATACGGACGAAGAAGGTGAAAAGAAGTACGTACACCAGACAACCTACGCTATAACCACACGAGAACTGGGCGTAATGGTCCTAATACACTCCGATGACCGTGGCCTTGTTATACCTCCAAGGTTGGCGGCTACGAAAACAGTTATAGTACCTATATACCACGACGAAGAGGAGAAAAAAGAGGTGCTTGAAATGACCGAGGAGATAGAAGACAAAATGGAGGACTGCAAGGTGGACGACAGGGACCACAAGACTCCTGGCTGGAAGTTCAACGAGTGGGAGGTTAAGGGTATACCTTTGAGGATAGAGATCGGGAGCAACGAGGTCGAGGAAGGCAAGGTTACTATAGTTAGACGGGATACAGGAGAAAAGGTAAGCGCAAATATCGAAGATATCGAAGAAACTGTCGAGGAGGAGCTGGGGGAGATGCAAGAAAGGCTTTACAAGAAAGCTAAGGATTACATGGAGGAAAATATAAGAGAAACGGAAAGCTACGGGGAGTTGAAGGAAATAATCGAAGAGAAGGGAGGGTTTGTAAAGGCTCCCTGGTGTGGTGAGGAACTATGTGAGGAAATAGTCAAAGACGAAACCACGGCGAAGATAACAAATATACCGTTCAGGTACGACAAACCCAAAGGAAAGAAGTGTGTGCGCTGTGATGAGGAAGCGGAACACTGGGTGCATTTTGCAAAATCAAGGTGAAGGAAAAACTTTAAATACTTTTATTATAAAAGGAAGTATGATTCTTGAGAATTGTATTCTCAAGTTTGAAAACGTTGGGTTTTCAAATCTTCTGAGTTATCTCAGGGGGTTCTAACATGCAAGGTATGAAACAAAACGGCGAAGAGGAAGTTAAGACAGGCACAACGACCGTTGGTGTGAAGTACAAGGATGGCTTAGTCTTAGCTACTGAAAAAAGAGCTTCTATGGGTTATCAGGTTTCCAGTAAAAACGCCAAGAAAGTTTACGAAGTCGACGGTGGAATAGGAATAACCACTGCCGGTTCAGTTGGCGATATACAGACAGTCGTCCGCTACATGAAGGCGGAGACGAACCTCTTCAAGTACCGTAAGGATAGAAAGATGTCACCAAGGTCTGTAGCAAGCCTTATGGCAAACATACTCCAGGGCTCGAAGATGGTCCCGTACATGGGTCTTTTCATACTAGGTGGCTACAACCACGAAGAAGACCAGCCGGAGGTTTACCAGCTTGATCCTGCCGGTGGAGTTTTAGGCGGTGATCCATACTACGCTACTGGCTCAGGATCACAGGTTGCTTACGGCCTCTTAGAAGACCTCTACGAAGAGGGAATGGACAAGGACACAGCTGTCAGTATTTCCCTGAGGTCGATAAAGAGTGCTTCGAACAGAGATATAGCTTCAGGCAACGGATTTTCAGTCATGGTAATAGACAAGGAAGGGTGTGAAGTTCTGAATGACGAAGAAGTAGACGAGTACCTCAAAGAATGATCGACTTTGTTTGACTTTAGAATTTCTGTAGGTGTTTTATGTGGAAATTATAGATAAAGTAAAAGACGGGCTTCCAAGCGATGCGATGATTTCGGAGGTCTGCTTCGAAGGAAGTGACATAGTCCTCTACACGAAGAACAAGGAGATGTTCAAGAGCAACGGAGATTTCATAAAAAAGCTCGTCAGTAAACTGAAGAAGAGGATAGAGCTCAGACCAGACCCTTCTATAAGAAAAAATATAGAGAGCGCGAAGGAGACTATAGAGGAGAAGGTTCCCGAAGAAGCAGGCATAGAAGAGATAACCTTCCAGCCTGGCTTCGGAAAGGTAATAATAGAGGCACATAAGCCTGGTCTAGTTATAGGTAAAGGTGGAAGCACCCTTGAAGAAATAAAGAAGGAAACTGTATGGAAGCCGCAGGTTAAGATCGCGCCAGCAATTTCTTCGGACGTAGTGGACACTGTAAGAAAGGTTCTTTATCAAGAGTCGGAATGGCGCAAGGACTTCTTAAACGACATAGGTGAAAGGATACATTCAAAGGAAGTGGAGGAAGTGGAATGGGCAAGGATAACAGGACTGGGCGGTTGCAGGGAAGTGGGAAGAAGCTCTTTCGTGCTCCAGACCCCTGACTCGAGAATACTAATAGACTGTGGGATAAAGCCTGGAAACAAACACGAGTATCCGTACCTTCAGGTTCCTGAAGGCGATATAAGTTCTCTTGACGCCGTAGTGGTTTCACATCCACATCTCGATCATATAGGTTTTGTCCCCTACCTCTACGAGTACGGCTACGAAGGACCGCTTTACCTGACAGCCGCAACTAGAGATCTCATGGTCCTCCTATGCTTGGATTACCTGGACGTTGCGAAAAGGGAAGGAAACGAAGTCCCGTACTCATCGAAGTCCGTGGAAAAGGCGGTTAAACATTCAATAGCTCTTGACTATGGACAGGTAAGTGATATAACTCCTGACGTAGGTCTAACCTTACAGAACGCTGGACATATATTAGGTTCTGCTCTGGCACACTTCCACATAGGTGAAGGGGACCACAACCTAGTTTACAGTGGTGACCTGAACTTCGGCGAATCAAAGCTCTTCGACAAGGCTTCAACAGACTTTCAGAGAGTAGAAACGCTTATCACCGAGTCGACCTACGGTGAAAACGATGCGATACAACCCTCAAGAAAGGACGCGGAGAAGCATCTACTTGAATATGTAAATAAAACTATAGAGCGCGGCGGTAAGGTACTTATACCTTCCTTTGCTGTAGGAAGAGCTCAGGAGATAATGTGTATACTCGACGAAGAAGCAAGGAAAAACGGTCTGGACGTACCAGTCTATCTTGAAGGAATGATGTGGGACGCCACTGCTATACACACCACGTATCCAGAAGATCTAAACGATAAGCTTCAGCACCAAATATTCCACAAGGACCACAATCCACTAACCTCTGACATATTCCACAGAGTAGCTTCGAATGAAGAAAGGGAGGAAGTAATAAACTCTCCTGATCCTGCGATAGTTCTTTCCACGTCAGGTATGCTTACAGGTGGACCAGTAATGGAGTACCTCAAAGAGTTTGCACCGGAAGAAGACAATATGCTAATATTTGTAGGTTACCAGGCAGAAGGAACTATGGGAAGAAGAATACAGAAGGGCTGGGACGAGATACCTGTACAAAGAGAGGGTAAGAGAAAGGTTGTGGAACTGAATCTGGAAGTAGGAACTGTGGATGGTCTTTCCGGGCATTCGGACAGAAACCAGACTATAAACTTCATAAATGCTCTCAATAGTAAGCCTAACAAAATCCTCACGGTTCATGGTGATGAAAACAGCTGCATACAGATGGCTAGAACACTCCACAATATATTCAACAGGGAAACGATACCTCCAAAGAACCTTGAGACTATAAGGCTGAAGTAGCAGGAAGTTCTTCTATTTTTTAATCTCAAAAACAATATATTTCCTATGGCTGATTGTAGCTACTGTGGAAAGGAAGCAGATATACCATTTAAATGTAAGTTCTGTAGTGACACCTTTTGCTCAGAACATAGGCTGCCTGAAAACCATGAATGTGTGGGGCTTGACAAGTACAAGGAAAAGGCGCGGAGTGATGAGAAAGTAGTTTACGAACCCTTCCAGGCGACATGGGAAAAGAAGTCCTCAGGACTTTCCTCTACCTTTCTAAAAAGCATCACCCAAAGCTACTCGATGCTAATAATCTCCATATGCTTCGTAGTTTTCCTTTTGCAAGCTGCGATACCAGGGTTTACGGAGTATCTATGGCTTTCGCCACAGCTAGGCGAAATTCTCAGTAGACCCTGGACATTTATAACTTCAATATTTCTACATGGCAACGGGTGGCATCTTTTCGTAAATATGCTCGTCCTCTTTTTCTTTGGAGGTGAGCTTGAGAGAAGGGTAGGAAGCAGGAAGTTTTTGGAGATATTTTTAGTAACTGGAATTGCAGGAAATCTAGGCTTCACACTGTTCTCCTACGCCACTGGAGAATTCATCCCAGCAGTCGGAGCCTCGGGAGCGATATTCGGTGTTTTCGCGACTCTTGCTATAATAGCGCCGGAAATAAGAGTACTGATATGGTTCGTATTTCCCCTTAAGATACGTCAAGCGCTTGTAATATTTGCCCTATGGGACTTATTCCTACTTCCAAGAGGTGGACCTATAGCAAATTCAGCTCATTTAGCAGGACTGGCCATAGGACTAATCTATGGTTATAGATTAAAAAATAAACAAACTGGCACAGCATTTAAGAAAATAACGAGGAGGTTGTAAGGGAGCTTTTTTACTCTTCTTCTCCACGAACTACTTCAGCGTAAGAGGGAGCCACAACAATGTAGTTCTCGTCGACTCCTGCAATATCTCCGTCTACAGCAGTACAAGTCTTCCTTATCCTTTCGATAGCTCTCTTCAGATCTGACATGTCCTTGTCCTTGATCTTTCTTATCTTGACGAAGACTATCCTTCCTTCCCTGACTGATTTCTGTACATCCTCCGCATCCTTGTACTCCTCAAGCTCTATTACTTCTATAGGGACAGCCCTTACCTCTCCTTCGCTGACTTCCTCTGAAAGCTCGAGAAGGTCTCTATCCTCAATTTCTTCTTCCTTCTTTCCTAAAATGTCTTTCAAAGCCAAATTTCTCACCATTTTAATTTTTTAAATCAACTTATATAAAACTTCACAGATTTACTCTCTACTAGCCGATTCTAACATCGAAACTATATTCCAGACCTGTGTTCTGGTGTACATCGGAATGTTCGCGTCGTTCGCAACATCGTCCAGCTTGGAAGTACATGAGTTTATCCTAACGGAAAGCTCTTCATCGTCGTCCTTCAAAATTTCTATACATTCCTTACACTCTTGCTGAATATTTCTAGGTACGGAGCTGTCTTCAGAAACTTGCTCCAACATATCTACTGCAGGCTCTAAACTTTCTTCCATTTTAACCACCAACATCTGTCTGGACATATAGGACCTTGGACTATCAATTTATGAAAATTTAAATATAAAAAGCTTTTCGTGTCACAGCTCCTTTGCTTTGGCGTCAAAAACCTCTTCAAATCTTTCCAAAAAGGCTTCCTTGACCTCACGCAAATCCGTGTTAGTTCCGTTTCCTGATGCAGCTGCATCGTGTCCTCCGGCAGACCCTTGTAGTTCCTCTTCCAATTCGGAAAAAACGTCTTCGCCCAGGTGAACTTTATCTGTAAGACCTCTTCTGCACCTCCCACTGACCCTCATCTCCTCACCTCTTTTCGAAAATACGACAGAAACGTCTGATCCTAGTTTCAAAAAGGAACGTGCAGAAGCAGCCTCAAAGGACCCAACCTCCGAAAAGGAGACAAGCTTTCCACCAATGTCGTAGTTATCCAATCTTGAAGCGGCCTTCAGCCTTGCTATCCTCTCAGAACGATCAACGGGCGTGCTTAAGGTCGAGAGTATGTCTGAGTAACTTTTCCCAGATTTTGGAAGGAGTTCGGAAATATAACGGAACTGTTTCTCGTCAGCAAACCTGAGGTGTGAAGTATCCGCAACCATACCACAGATCATCGCCTCCGAAGCCTTCTTGTTCGGCTCATCCTCGAAAAGCTCGTAAACTAGCTCAGCAGTAGACCTCGCCTTTGAATCAGTATATTTAAAATCAGCGAATTCGTAAAGATCGCCTGGACTATGGTGGTCAATAAGCATTATTGTACCTTCAAAGCTTCTGATGTCTGCTGAACCAAGCTGATCCGTAGAGGGACAGTCAACTATCAACAAAGTTTTGAAATTCTCAAGGTCAGGATTCTTCAAAAACTCATAACCTCCAGCCAGCTCCTTCGCACCTTTTGATACAGTATCCGGAACACCTAAGGCAACATCACCTACCAAAAACTCGTAAAGTGCTATACCAGAAGCCACTGCGTCAATATCTGCATTATGGTGAGCTAAAATTAAGATATCTTCAGAACCTTTCAACTTTTCTTCAAACTTCATGAAACCACCCAATTTATAGAAAAATAGATACTAGGGGGATTTTTATCCTGCTTCTTCTGGACTTCCTCCAGTCATAAGACCTCTTAGTTCCTTCTGCTTCTCCTGAGCCTCCTTCTCTATGTCCTTCTCCTTCTTCTCAAGAGACTCTATCTTGACTTCCAGTGACTCCTGTTTCTCTTCAAGTTCCTCTAGGAAGTCCTCTCTGTCGGTCTTTATCACAGCTGGTCCGGCTACCTTGAAAACCTCTTCCTCGTCACTCGCTTCCTTTAGAGCCTGGACTGCTTGATCGATCTGTGACTTCTGAGCCTTCATCTCTGTCTTTTGCTGCTCCATTTGCTGAAGCTGCTGTTGCTGCTGCTGTAGCTCACCGATCATCTGCTGTGCCTCTGGTGGCATATTCTGTGGATTTTGTGGCATTAGTTTTCACCTCCTATCATTGATTTTTGTGCTGTCTTTACAAGTCTTAGTATAGTGTTTACACCTGCCCTGAGATTTGAAATGTTTCCAACATCCACACAAACCCCTAGACAGCTATCATTAACTTCCATGCTGACATCAAGCGAACTTGATTCATCGTCCTCGACTTCAATAGCTTTCTTAACAAGCTCAGGCGACTTTATATCAAGTTCAAGTTCAGCTCTCATTCTATCTGGCTTTGATCTCCTTTACACCAGCAGCCCTCTTCTTCTTTAAAATTCTATACCCGCAGAAAGGGCATCTAATTCTTCTCCTCAAGTCGTCCTTCTCTATATCCTCTTCACATTTCAAACATTTGTATGTCATTATTCTTCACCTGATTTCTCCAGAACCTTTTCGACCATACTTTTGCCCTTTGTCTTAGGTCTCCATGCACCGCCTGCTATCTTGTTACCGCACTTCTTGCATTTCCATATACCCTTGGCCTCTCTTTTCAAGGCTTCCGATCCACACTCAGGACACTCGTGTTTATCCTTTTGATCCTTCTCTATCTCAGATACCTTGCTCCTTATCCTCTTACCGTACCTTGCTCCGTATCTCTTTCCACTGTCGTTATCGGCCATACTACCACTAGATAAGCTTTCTAAGGTCTGAAGACTTTTCCTTTGCCAGCTCGAAAATCTCAAGCAGCTCTTCCTTCTGGAAGCCTCCATTGCCTCTCTTCTGAAGCGAGCAAAGTTCTTCTTTGGTCCAAGTAACTGTAACCATACCGTCAACCACCTTTTCCTCGACTAGGCCTGGGTCAACAATGTAGTTGTCATCTACCTTGCCTATAGTACAGGCAATCGGAGTTTTAAGAACTTCAAAGTCCTCCTCCTCATCACGAAGCACTTCACCGTCATCGTAACCTGGCATCTTGGCTTCCTTAAGAGCCTTTATAGCTCCAAGAGCAGAGGCATCCATTAGGTTTCCATTGTGGTCAAGGACATGTATGTCAACCATGACCTTCCAGACCTTCTCGCCTTCCTCGATACATAGCTCTTCAAGAGGAATTGCTTCACATTCCCTCAAACCTCTGTCTATAACTCTTGCGAGCTCGGTCGCGTCTTTTCCTGGCGGTCCTGACTCAAAGTCAGGCGAAGCCATAGGCCCAAGCTCTGCGTTAACCATCAACATTCCTTCATCAGGAGTGTCTGGGAACGGCTCACCTAAGCCAAACTTGACGCCAACTATAACCTTCGTGTCTCCAAGAACAACTTTTGCACTTCCTTCGGCTTTTTTGGCTACTCCTGTCTCTATTTCTATGTCTCTGAACTCTTCCAGATCTCTATCATCGGTCCTTTCACCGCTTTTTATACTGTCTAAAGCAGCCTCTTCTTCAATTTCAGTTATCTCCATCATTTTTTATCCCCAAATGTTTCCATTAAAGCTTCTCTTTGTTTTTCAGCAACTTTTTTACAACCACCTATTGCTAGGTCAAGCATCTCGTCCATCTCATCTACGTTAGTCATTCCGTCCATCTGCAATAGAGTTATCTCGCCTGTATCCGTGTTCATCGCTATCGGCAGATCAACCTGCCCGTCCTTGTCTTCCTCGCCTTTCAGATCAAGTACAGGCGTGTCCTCAATCTTGCCTGATGCACAGGCAGAAATCAGGCCCTTCATGGGTATTCCTGCATCGGCAAGGGCTATAGCTCCTGCATTCAGAGCAACACATCTCGTTCCTGCATCAGCAGAAATGACCTCCATGTAGACATCGATAGTAGCTGTCGGGAACTCCTCCAAAAATACTATGGAAGAAAGTGCTCCTTCAGCAACCTTTCCAATTTCTTTACCCCTTCTCGAAGGACCTGGCCTTTTCCTGTCGTCTACAGAAAAAGGAGCCAGATTGTATCTACATTGAATAATTCCTCTTTGTGGCTTTTGCTTGTGTTTTGGATGCAGCTCCCTTGGACCAAAGACGGAAGCAATTACTTCTGTGCCTCCCATTCGGAAGTATCCTGAGCCGTCGGCTCTTTTTAAAATTCCTGCCTCGGCTTCCATGTCCCTGAGCTCATCCTTAGCTCTACCGTCGATCCTTTTACCATCTTTCAAAAGCTCTTTATTTTCGCTCATATTATCACCTTTTTTTCAGTATTTTTTCTACTTTGTCCGTTAGACCTCTTTCATGGCCTCTTTTATCCACCGTTCTAACTGCCTCAGCAGCAAGATCTTCGTCGCCGCCGTTGACCCAAACAATTCCGTTCTGGCCGATGATTATTCTTGAGTCAGTTTTGTCCTTTATCATCTCCACCATCGATCCACCTTTGCCTATAAGCCTTGGAACCTTGCTTGGACTTATCCTTATAAGCCTTCCTCCTGTAAGCTTCTTGCATATTCTGTCCTGCATCGAAAGCTTGACGTCCTTCTCGCTGGTTACCTTTATAACTTCCGTGTAGATCATGTCACCGATATCGTAGACATCGGAAAGCTCCGTTTCATCAAGGTCTATGAACTCGTCGGAACCTTCTGCCAGAGACAGATAACCGTCGTATGGCGAATCAAGCTCAACCCACCAGTGGCTTGGTCCAATACCTGTAATCCTTCCAATTACATTGTCACCTTCCTGTGGGATGTAACCTCCACTCAGAGGTATTACTCTCATCCTATTTTTCTTTGTCCTTGCAACTCCGAGGACCTTAGATTTTACCTTTTCGTTTTCTTTGTAAGTACCTCTTCCCGAAAGCACATCACCTTCAGCTATTACGTCTCCGGGAAGTACGTTCGATTTATCTTCAACTAGTTTTTGTCCCATTTAATTCACCTCATCAATCATCTATTATTTTAGTTTCAACTTCACCTTTTGTTACTGAATTCGCCTTCTTATAAAACTTGTCCTGTAAACCTGCAGGCATTTTTACTACAGCCCTCCACGAACCGTCGTTCCCCCAGTCCTCTTTTTCTATCTCCCCTATATCTCTCAGTTTTCCAGAGGCCTCGCCAGCATGGTCAGCTGGAACGCGAATCGCTATCTTGACCTCCTCCACGGATATAGGCAGTATAGCCTTTATTTCGTCCAGCGCCTCCTTAACCTGCTCCTCAACACTCCTCATCTCATCGACGTGTATCCCTGCTTCGTCCATCGCGTTCTTTATCCTCTTTGGAGGATGTGGCTTACCCGTCTGTGGATTAACTGCGCGCCGGGCTATGGTCGACGCGATTTCCTTCCTCATCTCCTCCCGCATCTCTCTTCTCTGTTCAGTTGTAATCTGAACTTCCCCATTCCTTATAATCTCGTAAACTATCTCCTTTATATCGTTGGTTCCGAATACCTTGTTGAGCTCGTCGTCACCGACCCTCTTGCCCTTTTCCGCGTCTTCAAAAACTTCGTCCGCGGCTATCAGATCGTCTAGATCCACATTCTCGCCGTCCTTGACTTCAAGCGCGTTGTCAGGATCGACGAGCACCTCAAAATGCTCTCCATGTGAGTCAAGACGAGCTATCACCGCATCGTCAACAGATATCATCGGATCACAGGAGCCCTTCGCACTCCTCCTGATCTGAGTATCGGAAACCGTCTTCCTCTGTAACTACTGCCATCTTGACAGTGTTCTTGTTCATGTTGGTCTTACCCTCTGAAAGTACTTCAACAGCAAGCTCCTTCGCTTCATCCTCTGAAAGCCCTTCTTCCCACTTTTCCTCAAGAAGCTCTTCGCCGCCTTGTCTTCCTTTGCCAATGACCTGTGCGTTCCATCCGTAGATGTCGCCACCCACGTCTGTTTCGAAGATCATAGGCTCGCCTTTGTAGACGCCACCAACCAAGAAAGAAACTCCCATCGGCCTCAGACCTCCGTACTGTGTATGCTGCTGCTTGAAGTCGCCTATCTCTTCAGCCAAAGATCTCACATCTATCTTCTCCTGATATGAAATTCTGTACACCTGTGCCTGTTGCCTTGCGTTGTTCACAAGAACTCTTGTGTCGCCGACCAAACCAGCTGATACAGCACCTACATGCTCGTCCAACTGGTGTACCTTCCTGCTACCTCTATCATCGGAAAGCTTGTCACAAGGCCTTAGACCAGCTAGCACAACGCCGTCTTCGAACTTCAAGGCTGTGCATGTAGCGGCTCTCTTTATGGCTTCTCTTGCGTACTCTACCTGAAAAAGACGTCCGTCAGGTGAGAAGGTAACGATAGCTCTATCGTAACCCATTTTCCCTTGTTTTTGCATCATTCCCATGATTGTTCACCAATTTACCTATTATTGAAATGGCTAGAATTGCCACATCTCTCTTTTTTCCAAATACTTATTACACCCAACCTTTAAAAGTTTTTACACGATAAGAAACCGATCCCAAACAGCTATAACTAAATACTAGCTCTTCTTTTTCTGGTAAAAATCACAGATTTTGCTGAGCAAGCACTCGCCACACAAGGGTTTTCTTGCTTTACAGATCTCCCTACCGTGTTTTATCAGATTTATGTGAAACTCCTGCTTCCTTTCTCCTGGAATCTTCTCCTCAAGAATTTCGTGTGCCTTTTCCCTTGTACTTTTCTCAGGAATCAGTCCAAGGCGCTTAGTAACGCGAAAAACATGTGTATCAACCGGAAACGCTTCCTTTCCGAAGGTAAAGTTTAGGATAACAGCAGCGCTCTTTGGACCTATGCCAGGAAGCTCTCTCAACCACTGCTTCGCCTCCTCTACATCCATTTCATCCAGAAAGTCGAGAGTGAGCTCTCCGCGCTCCTCCTTTATCCTTTCAAGGCACTCTTTCATCCTCTTCCCTTTTGTGTTATGAAGGCCAGCCACGGAGATAACCTCTGAAACCTCTTCGACCTCTGCTTCCATTATATCTTCAGGGTCATTGAACTTCTCAGTAAGCTTCCTGTAAGCTCTGTCTCTGTTCACGTCGTTGGTGTTCTGCGACAGAATTACCTGTATCAAAGACTGTATAGGATCTCCTCTACCTGAAACTTGCGGAACGCCGTATTCCTCTCTCAAAAGGTTCATTACTTTGTTAAGCTTCGCCATGTTACCAAAGTTCCATTCTACAAATTTAAACTTCAACCCAGTTGCCAAGTAAACTTTTTAACTCCAGATAAAAAGAAGTCTAATGTCGAAGGCGGGGGTACCCAAGTGGCCGAAGGGGCAGCGTTGAGGGCGCTGTGCACGTAGGTGCTTCGTCGGTTCGAATCCGGCCCCCCGCATCAGTAACCTCTTCTAAAACTGTAAAATAAAAGAGAATGAAGAATGGTCCCCCGACCGTGATTTGAACACGGGGCCTGTCGGTATCGGCAGAGGCGCTAATCCAAGGCACCAAATCAAAATACCGAAGAGTTATCATCTCCGGTGCCCGTCTACAGCCGACCGCTCTGCCAGCCTGAGCTATCGGGGGACTGGACTTAGTTTTGTGGAATACCTTTATTTAACTTTTGGTGCCGGAAGGCTTTTATTCCTCTGTGGGAAAATAAAGGCATGGAGAAAAGGTTTGAGATCATAGAGGATGAGGCAACTGCAGATATAGCCTACAGAGCTTATGGAGAGACTCTGGAAGAGATGTACGAGAGCGCGGCCCTCGGTCTCTTCGACATAATAACCGACATCGAGGACGTAAATACACTACAAACAGACCTGATAACAGTTTCAGCCGAGGACCGAGAAGCTCTGTTGCTGGACTTCCTAAATGAGCTCCTGTACAGATGGGACGTGGACAAGGTCCTGTTTTCGAAATTCTCCTGTGATCTTCAAACAAAGGACGGGAGTTTGGAACTCTCCGCGAACTGCGAAGGGGAGAAGTTCGACGCCGAAAGACATGAAAACAGAGTCGAGGTCAAGGCAGTCACCTACTTCGGGATGGAGATCCAAGAAGAAGAGGGAGTTTGGACCGGAAAGATAACCATCGACGTCTGACTGTCGGAAGAATTTAAATATCCCCATTCAACTAATAGTACGGGGTGGCTTAATTGAAGACCTACATGACTATCTACTTTAACTCGGACGGAAAGAGACCTTCTGATGTAGTCAAAAAGCTCGAGGACCTTGGTTTCGAGCTCAACAGAGGAGACTACGATTTCATATATGACTGGGATGAAGAGACCTCTCTGGACCACATAATGAGCCTCGGTGACAACATAAAGGAACTTCTGAAAGGAGACAAGGTTCTCTTCGAAATAAAGACAAGTGAAGGCGAAGAGGAGGAAGAAGAGGGGGAGATGAGGACCTATATGAAGCTTGTCTTCAGCGCCGAAGAAGGAAAATCTCCTACCGATACAGACGACATCATTGCTGACCTTGTCGATATAGGCTTCGAGCCCATAAAGGGAAGTTACGATTACGTTTACAGATGGCCAGAATCCGTAGACGTCGACGCAATACTTGAAGTAGCTGACAGGGTTTACGATTCTCTCAGGGGCTGCGGCGTGTACTTCAAGCTGAAGACCGTGTAGTTCTGAAGGTGAAAGTATGGTAGATCTAAATAAGATAAACAAAAACACATGGGAAATTCCCAAGGAAGATGGAATGAACGTCCCTGGAAGAGTATACGCTTCCGAGGAACTTCTTCAGCAGATAAAGGAGGATAAAACTCTCGAGCAGATAAAGAACGTTGCCCATCTTCCTGGTATTTACAATTACTCTATAGCAATGCCTGACGCCCATCAGGGCTACGGATTCCCTATAGGAGGTGTAGCGGCCTTGGACGTGGGAGAAGGCGGAATAAGTCCTGGGGGTGTCGGCTACGATATCAACTGCGGCATTCGCCTGGTAAAAACTCCGCTGAAGGTTGATGATGTAAGAAATAGGCTCAAGGAACTCATAAACGTACTTTTCCAAAGAGTTCCTTCGGGCGTCGGAAAGAGTTCTACAATTTCTCTTGACAAGAACGACCTCGAAGACGTTATAGAAAACGGTGCAAAATGGGCCGTTGAAAACGGATACGGCATTAAAGAAGACCTGAAAAATCTGGAAGAGAACGGGAGGATGAAAGAAGCTGATGCCTCCGAGGTCTCGGATAAGGCTATGAACCGTGGAAAGGAACAGGTAGGATGTCTTGGCGCAGGAAACCATTTTCTTGAGGTGGAGAAGGTAGGAAATATAGATAATGAAAAAGTTGCGAAGGAGTTTGGCATGGAAGAAGATCAGGTGTGTGTCATGATCCACACCGGTTCAAGAGGTTTCGGCCACCAGGTCTGCACAGATTATCTTCGCGAAACCGAAAAGAAGTACAAGAACGTAGTTCGTAATCTCCCCGACAAAGAGCTTGTATACGCTCCAGGGGGTTCAAGGATGGCGGAGAGGTACTTCAAGGCGATGAGCTGTGCCGTGAACTTCGCCTTCGCAAACAGACAGGTAATAATGCATCAGGTAAGGAAAGCCTTCCAGGAAGTCTTCGAACTGGATTACGAGGATCTGGAGCTTGTGTACGGCGTCTGCCACAACGTCGCCAAAAAGGAAGAGCATGAAGTAAACGGAGAAAGTAAAGAAGTATACGTACATAGAAAGGGCGCGACCCGTGCCTTCCCACCAGGTCACAAAAAGGTGCCGGAAAACTACAGGAACGTAGGACAACCCGTTCTCATCCCCGGGAATATGGGTGAAGGAAGCTATCTGCTCCGAGGAACTGAAAAATCTATGGACCTGTCCTTTGGAACTGCACCACACGGCTCAGGAAGGATCATGTCCCGAACAAAGGCAAAGGGAGAGTTCTGGGGCGAAACCGTGGCCAAAGATCTGAAGAAGAAAAAGGACATACTAGTCAAGGCGGCATCAATGCCTGTCGTCGCCGAGGAAGCTCCAGGAGCATACAAGAACCTCAAGGAGGTCGTAGAAGCTTCACATGATTTAGGCGTGGCAGAGAAGGTTTTGAAACTGGATCCTATGGGTGTCATAAAGGGCTGAACACAAAAGGTTTTAAAGTTCTAACCTACTAATCTTTATAATAGTTTCAGATAAATATGAGCATAGAAAGAATCGAGACAGGTATTTCTGGCCTCGATGAACTTCTGAAGGGTGGGATACCAGAGAAAAATATCGTTCTAGTCAGTGGTGAATCAGGAGCCGGTAAAACTACTTTCTGTTCACAGTTTTTATGGAAAGGTCTTCAAGAAGGAGAAAACTGTATGTTCATATCCTTTGAAGAACCACCCTCACAGATAAAGGAGGAGGCAAAGCTATTTGGCTGGGATTTCGAAAGTTATAGTAATCAAATTACTCTCAAAAGCAAGGACCCATTTGACGAAGGAAGTGAAGACCTCTTCTGGTTCAGAGACGAGCTGCAGAGAAAGGAAATTGACAGGCTCGCAATAGACTCCACATCCATACTTTCTCTATACCACGAAGACCCCTACGAGGTAAGAAAAGCCATATACGAAATAATCAAGGTTATAAAGGAAACAGGTACTACAGCTGTCCTGACTGCCGAATCACCGACCGGTGAAAAAAGTCTTACAAGGCACGATGTAGTTCAATACGCTGTAGACGGCGTTATAGCCCTTTATTTCGAAGGAATAGGTGAGAAAGGTTATAGATCCCTTCAGGTCAGAAAGATGAGAAAGAGCGATATTTCAACCGAGACAGTCTCTTTTGAAATAACAGACCAAGGCATCGAACTCGGACAGTCAATAGTCTGAAGTTAAACCTACCTATCCTCTGTGATTAATAGCCCTTCATTTGTTATTTCTATAGGAAATATCTCTATAGCGTGATCGGTTCTGCGCATCTTCCTTATTTCAAGTGTTCTGTTGTACCTGTCAGAAATAGGTGTAAACTCCAGCTTTATCACGCTATCTACGAGGTACTCGACTATTCCCCCACCGGTCAACCCCTCGGAAGTTTCCGGTATAGTACCGACCAGAAGTGCAGTAACTTCCATTTCTTTGAGCTTCTTTATGAGCGATGATATAACAACCCTGGCCATATACTCGTCCTTTACGAACATCTCTATGAGAGAGACGGAATCTATAACAACTCTCTGAGCATCTACCTCCTTTATATTTTTCTCGAGATTTTCCATGAAGTCGGAGATATAGCCCCGAACAAGTCTGTTGAGGTTGTCTATATCGACTGTCGGAAAAACAGGTTTTACGGAATCTATGCGCAAAAGGCCTTGATCTCCTGAGTAATCCATGAGATTCCAATCGAACATCTCCTTTACGTCTTCAACTACATCTTCTTCGTTCTCCTCGGTAGTAATATAAACTCCAGCCTCGCCGTTCTGGATGCCAGCATATATAAAGGAAGCTGAGAAGGCCGTCTTACCTGTTCCTGTCTTTCCTGTAACAAGGTTTACTGATCCCTCAAAAAAACCTCCTCCAACCTTTTCGTCAAGATTTTCAACGCCAGTATCTAGTCTCTTCATCTTACCTTGATAATTAAGTTCCCTTACTTTTATCTCTTTCCTTAGAACAAGGCTCAAAATATTGCTTTAGGACCGTAATACTTTTTAAAGGTGGCATGTCAATTGTTGAATTGATACCATGTTCGGAAAGAAGAAAGGACAGGCCGCAATGGAGTACCTGATGACCTACGGCTGGGCTATCCTAGCTGTAGTAATCGTAGGCGGTGTCCTCTACTACTATGGAGTTTTCGAACCTGATCTACCAAATCAGGGATGTCCGAACGAACCAGTTGCAGTAGAATCAAACGCATGGGAAGTAGACACAGGTGAACCTGCAAGCTTGAGATTATCACCGAGAAACGTTGCCGATGAAGATATTGTGATAACTCAAGCAGAAGTTGATGGTTCAGAATGGGAAGGTGAGGTTGCATTGAGCAGGAATGAGCAGTCCGAGGATGCTATAGAGATCACAGATGTAGGCAACATAAGTTCAGGTGATCAAGTAGATTTCGACGTTACATTCACCTACAATGGAACAACGATGGGCAACCGGGACTCAGCATGCAACCTCGTCGGTCAAGCCTAGAGGACATCTACTAAGATGAACTAACTCCACACGGCCGATAGTTACTCCGGCCTGTAAAACCCCCACCATTTACAGAGGAGCAATCCTCCTTTTTTCTTATTTATTTTTCTTCTCATCTTCTCTTTACCATGCTTCAAAGACCTACGAACCCTCCGAAGACCCTTGTTACGAGAATATTAGCCACGAAAAAGACCGCAAGACCTGCAGCCAGCATAAAGGGCGAGTACTTCAGTCCACTGGTTGAATTACCTTCCTGTATCATCCCTATTATCATCCCACCGAAGAAAGTAGTCACGGATATAGCACCTATAGAGAAAAACTTAAGTGTCGAAGGGTCTATATCAGGTCCCTCCATCGATAACATAGCACCGCCCATGTCACCGAGCCCCTCGGTAGCAACCATTTCCTCGACCCAGAGACTTGAAGTGACCTCTATAAAGTAAACGGATAGAGCGAAAAGCAGCGGAGCACCTATGACCGATGCAAAGACTATAAACATGGAATACATGGTTACGTTGGCCTTAACCTTTTTCTTCATGTTCTGTGCGGTCCTTATGTCTCCTGCTGTCTCGTCGAGAAGTGTAGCCATTTCTCCACCAGACCTTATCCCCTCAGTCATCAATTTGACGGCTCTATCAAGAAGCTCGGAATCGATGCGGTCAGACATCTCTTTAAGCGATTTGGAAAGCGGCTTTCCACCCATTACTTTCGAGGAAACTCTGTGAATTTCATCCTGAAGCGGACCAAATTCCGGTCTCGCCGAAAGCCATATCGCTCTTTCAGTAGTCATTCCTGCCCTTATGTTGGCAGCCATCAGCTGCAGGGCATCAGGCAGGATTTCATCGACCTCGCTGGCCCGTCTGTTTGAAACCATACTGAAGTATCCGAAGGGCAAGAAATGTAAAACAACGATTACGGACAAAAATGAACCCAGAGCGTAGAGAAGGTCGAGGGTAACCACGAAAACAGAAATGGAGGTTCCTGCTGCAAGTGTGAGACTGAAGAGAAGGAGAAATCCAAGGAAACGGTTGACAGGAGTCCCGTGGTATCCAGCATACTTGGAGAGCTCTTTGAACTTCTCCTTCCAAGGTAGCTTTCTTCCCAACATCTCATAGATCATTCAATCACCTAAAAACTGACCGAAGGTCTTTTACTTTTAACGAAACCCATGAAGAAGAACTGGAACATTGCCAGTCCAAAAATTATCAAGGGAAAAATCATTCCGGGGATATTCATTCCCGTTAGACTCGTCAGTATTATCAAAAAGGTTATGCCTATAGAAGGCAGTATAACAGCGATAATCATGTAGAACATGGTCCATGGATTCAATTCCTCTCCGTAGCGGTTTATCTTGTTGATCTGCCTATCAGCGAAGTTATCGGTTATCGCTTCCAGGGCCTTGGACACATCACTACCGCCCTGAAGAGCGTTGACGACCTGCCAGAGAGCTCTACGGAAGTAGAGTGAAGGGCTTCGTTTAGCTGCCTCGTTCAGGACGTCCTCTTGATCCCTTCCTGAGTTGACCTCTTCAACTATCTTCCTGAACTCCTCGCTTACGGTTCCGTAACCATTAGAGACGCCAACCATAGCATCAAACAAAGGAACTCCGGCTCTGACCTCTATCAGGAGATGTCTCAGAGCAAACAGCAGGTTCTTCTCAAGATCCTTCACCCTTCTTTTTGCAATAAGTGCCGGAAAGAAGTTCACGTACCAGAAGGGAACGAAAAAGAAGATCACGAAGAGCAGAGGTGGAAGTATACCTATGGATCCTGTGGCCACTAAGGATATAAACGCGACCAGACCTCCCATCATAAACGCATAGAAGAGACCGGTGAAAACTGCAAGGCTTACATGTAGAACAGGATCGATGTCCATCTCTGCTTGGTATAGGCTTTTCTTTAGATGTGGAACCGAAGGAGCGAGTTTCTCGCCAATGAACCTGAGCTTTCTCGAGGCCGAAAGGGCCTTCTCCATGGGAAAAGGAACTATAGGAATGGATCTATGTTCCTCAGTCACGTAACCCCCTTTTCTTCATCTCCTTTATAACGTCTTCTGTGAGAAGTTTATCGGGACCTGCGTTGTCTCTTACAAGGTCAAGTACCTTTCCCTTGTTATTGTAATACTCTGCAACTATCTTTCCCACGGAATTCGTAGTCTTTAGGTCGTTCTCAAGAAACCACTCTAAAACCTTCTCCTTCTCCCTGAGGTTTTCCTGTATTTCCTTCTCAGACATAGATGTATGGTCCTTTATTTCACCTATGAGCCTCTCAGACTCCCTTACCTTTTCGAATGTATCGGTATCAGGTTTCCATCTATACAAGGTTCTAACGTTAAGATCGACGCCCTCGCCTTTCCTCTTGCTCTTTGGGACTAGTTCGGCAAGCTCTCTTGTCCTCCTTATCCCCGTTCTTCTGTCCCTGTACTGTACACACGTCAGGTGCAGGGATTCGAGCATAGTCTTAGGTATATTTATCGGTGGATTGGCCATCCTCCTCTTAACCTCCTGAGCTGTGTTTGCATGGAGCGTGGCGTAAACCGAATGTCCCGTGAGCATAGCTTCGAAAAGCACCTCCGCCTGTTTCTTTTCCCTTATCTCACCGACCATTATCCTGTCGGGTCTCATTCTCAGAGAATTGACCATGAGATCAAGCATACTGACCTCTCCCTTCCCTTCAGGATTTGCTTCCCTGGTCGTCATAGGAACCCAGTGAAGGTACTGAGGCAGATTTAGCTCTCTTGTGTCCTCAATAGTTACTATTCTCTGGTTAGGAGGTATAAAAGGCGTCAGTGTATTAAGGAGCGCCGTCTTTCCTGAAGCTGTTCCACCCGCTATCAACATGTTCATCTCGTACTGTATCGACAGCCACATCAGAGCAGCGAGCTCCTTGGACAGGGTCCCAAGCTCGGGATCTATGAAATGTGTTACAGTCCAAGGATTCCTGGCAAACTTTCTTATAGTAATGGTATTTCCCTGTGTGGAGATGGGAAACAGTGTTGCATTAACCCTGTCCCCACTGGGAAGATGTGCATCGAGGAGCGGCTGGAGATTGGTGATCTGCTTTCCAACCCGTCTACCTATGACTGAGGAGTAGTTGTATATCTTCCCCTCGGAGCCAATGCTTATATCGGTCTTCAGCCAGCCGAACTCCTTGTGGTAAACCCAGACAGGTTCATCCGATGAGTTTACCACGAGCTCCTCGAGATCATCGTCCCTTAGAAGTATCTCAAGCCTTCCGAGACCGTACATTTCGTGGGTTAGCCGTCCGGCCAGTACCTCTATTCTCTCCTCGCTGAGCTTCGGGAAGAAGTTTCCCACGACCTCCTTCGAAGTCTCAAGGAACTCGTTCTTTATCTTCTCCATGGACTTTGGATCAAGTATCTCCCTTTCCTCTATATCAAGACTTCTGGTAATTTCCTCCTTGACATCGTCCAGAACAGTTTTCGTCGCTTCTTCAAACTCAGGATAGTCAACAAAGTATCTCGGAACGTGATCTTCCGATCTCTCAAGAACTGTTATATCGGTTTCAACTTTGTCTGCCTCAACTGTATATTCAGCCTTTATATCTTCTGGAATATCAATCACCGTCTCCGTGTTTCATACCTTCATGGATGTTAAGGCCATGTTCCGTGTCAAAACTTTTTCCGCACTCATCACAGACGTGCTCTCCTTTTTTACCCTCCTTGACCTTTTCCTTTGCCTTGTCTTTACCCGACTTCTCCAGTATTTCAACCTTCATTCCGGTTATACTGTAATCTATCTCCACGACACCATGCTCTTCAAGAGCCTTCAGCCACTCTTCGACCACTTCCTCGGGATACCCAAACATCTCCGAAAGCTCCTTGAGGTCGGAACTGTTCTCCTCATGAAGGTAGTCTACTATCTCGTCTATACCGGTTTCGATTATCTTCATATCAACTACCACAGCCGTAGGTTACAGTGCTATTAAGACCAAGTTCCGCGACGTTTTCCGCGCTGACCTTGAAGGACTCAGACATTCCTTTCACATTACATTGTTCTACTTTCTCGTCCTTAAAATAAATGTGTGCCAGGTTCGGTCTGTCATCAACCTCAACACCATAGCTCTCTAACTCTCCTTTTTTCAAGAACACACCTATTCCGTGATTAGATTTCCCGCTCAAGTTATACTCAAGACGTTGCAGGAAGTCAGGTCCTTCTCTCGGAAAGTAACAGCTCTTGTCCCAGGCCCTGTATATTTTATCCATGCTCCACACCTCACCTTCCTCACCCTCTACCACCACTCGAGTTCCATTGGTAATTTCACCGACCTCTACATCAGTAACGTACGGAACGATGACCTCGTCGTCTGCCAGACTCCCCTCTACGACAACGCCTGCGAAGTCGTTAGCGGAACTGTCGTCCGTGAGGTTTTGAATTACCAACACTTTATCATCCTTATTCTCAACAGTCTCTATATCCTCCTCATTCTGGACGACCGCGGCCTCGCCGTACCCCCAGGAGTTGTTTCCAGACCCCTCGGCCAATTTCTCTCCTGAAGGATCGAATCCGCATCTCTCTACAGGCAGAGAAAATCTTCCTCCTGTACCTACAGTGACCACTGGATCCTCAAAGCCTTCCACGGATACGAAGTTCTTTCTATAGCGATCTTTTTTCAGGTCGAAAAGTCCGTTCTCATCCTCAAGTTCCATGGAGTAGTTTACATTAAAGGAAAGGTCAAAGGGATCTGGAACATCCACATCTGGCTCTTCCCTCGACAGTTCCAAGATGTAGCCTCTTTTCTTTGATATCTCTTCGACTTCATCAAACCACTCATCAATCCCCGTGCTGTCCATAAGTACTGCCGGTTCACCGTTTATGGCTCCGTTCACGAAGAGTTCCTTGAGAACTTTTTGAGAAGAGTTCAGACCTTCGCCGGTTTCAACGGTATGGTTTATGGCTGAAACCACTGCCCTCTCACCAGTTATCTCCGAAGCCCGTCCGAGATCATCCTCCAAAGAATGGTAATAGTAATAGGCACTTTTCAGCCTCACCTGCTCTCCTATCCCGCCTCCATAACCACTCATAGCACCGCCAAACGTTATCGAAAGGGCCACAAGAGGAAGGGCCATAAGTACAGTTATCAACGAGAAGAACTGTCCGGAATCCTTTACAAAAAGATTCATCAAAACACCTTTGCCATACATTTTTCCAATAAAAGCCTTTTCATCTCTTACCACATCTTCAACGTAAAGATTCCAGGACCCCAGAAGTAACGAATTCCTCCTGTCTTCGTATCACTTATCTCCAAATTCTCCTCTGATATCCTCATATCTACCTTGCCGTCGTCGTTCACATCCAGTTTATCAAGAAGCCTCTCAACCATATCGTCCATCGCGTCTCTTTCAGGGTCCCAAACATCGGAGCTATTGCCTACGCTCAAGTTGTAACTTTCGCCCGTGGCTAACTCGACGGTTACGTTCCCTCCTTCGTACTTGGGAAATGAATCTCCATAGCCCACAGACCCGTTAACAGCCACAGTATATATCACCCTACTGTCCGGTGAACCTCCGGCGAAATTACCCGCAGAGCTCGAAGTGTCGAGGTAAACTGTATTGTTGCCCTGACCTATCTTTTCAGCTGGCAAATTCACAGTGTACGGATCGCCTGTTTTCTCGTAGTTTTCACTATACTTTGACAGATCGTAGACGTTATCATCTAACATGTCGTTTGAGATGTTAACCAAAGAGGTCCAGAACTCCGAGGAATAGGAAGTGACTTTTGCTTCAAGAGGCCTTGAAGCATTTCCTACCCAAAATTTCCCTTCCTTTGGCGATTCGACCTCACCGCCAAAGTTATCGGAACGCAGATCAATAGGGATCTCGCCATACTGGAGGCCCGAAGGCGCATCCGTATAGTTGAACTCCAAATAAGAATCAGGATAAAGGGTGATATTCTCAGTGTCCTCTTCCCTAACGATAAGTTCCTGTTCTTCATAACTGGCCTCCAACATGTCCTGTGTAACGTTCCTGAACTTTTCTCTCAACTCTCCGAGCTCCGAATAATAATATTTGCCTTCGGAGCAGTTAGCCATCGACTGCAACGTTTCATTATCGACTTCATCCTTGGGACCAAAACCTACGGTGTATACATCTATGCCATAGTTTTGATAAGCATCACAGGCCGCTTGTATAGCATCCTCTTTTGCACTCCCCGTTCCCTGCTCCTCGCACTCCACGTTTGCTTCCCCGTCACTCATAACCACCATAGATCTATACCTGCTTTCGTTGGACTGGTTTACTAACCTTCCAGTGGCATCGTTTACACCGCAGCAAATACAAGTGCTTCCATCATCAACCCAGTCATCCACAGTATCGCGGAGAGACGAATTATTTCTGGACAAATTGTGTGTGTCGGTTTCATCCACAACATCGTTGTAACCCGTTACACCAGCTCTGTTTTCGGAGACATTCAAGACGATATCAATGAAGTCCTTTGTCGAGTTCTTGGCGACCGTTAGCCTCTCCGAGGAATAATCAAGCCAGGTTCCATCACAAGATTCACATCCGCTCTGTGTTCCACAATCCTCCGACCACCAACAGCAAAACGTATCGTAATCAAAGCAACTGTCGGAACAGTCATAGTTATCAGAGTCAGCAGGAACATCACAGGTCCCCATACTTCCTGAGATATCCACGACGGAAAACATATCAGCCTCCCTTCTCTTTAGCTCGGTCACGTTCGACAGTCCTAACCTCAGAGGGACGGTCCTTCGACTTATATCTGAATAGTTAATTCTAGAAGACTTGAAACGGGAGGAAATCTCTTCATCAGTAACTTCGACCTCCTCTTTCTGACCGTCGGTGGAACCCTCGTAAACTGTGACGTTACCCAGTATCATAGATATATTGTAATCGCTTCTGTAGTTTAACTGGGCAGACATATTCTGAATCTCCCCGGGCGAATAAAAAGAGCCGTAGAGATTTATAACTCCATATATTCCGGGGAATTCCAGCCTCATCGTTCCTTCTTCACCTTTACTGTACCCAACTTCACTGACGTTGTACCTGACATGGAAAAAACCACCAGACAGGGAGGAGTTTCCACCTGTAAAATTAAAATCAATTTTGTTTTCACCAGGCTTCAGGTTGTCCCAGTACTGTTTCTCAATCTTCCACCTGTCGGCTCTGAGTTCCCCGCTTTTAGGGAAGTAGTCACCTGAAAAATTACCGTTTATAAAAAGGCTGAAGTTTCCTCCTGCATCCAGTTCCATGGTAACGTTTTCGACATCCTTCATGTTCTCCAGCGTTATATTTCTAGTTATATTTCCATCGCCGACGTAACCCCCGAAAAAAATATGTGAATTCTGAAGTAGTGAATCTGATTCGCTCAGTTGACCTCTTGTAATATATCCCTCAGGCTCCTCTCCCACAGCATATCCCGAAGCAACTCTACTCGCTACTGAAACGGTATCATCCTCGTCGCAGCCGCTTTCTATACTTTCGTCGCCAAACTTCATCTCCCAACACGTACCGTCCTTATCGCCCACCACTGTCTCCAGAATATCCTCTGCTGCAGTCTTGTTATCCGAAACCCAGTAAGAACCTACCAACTCGAGGAGAGAACTGTCCTCATTACTTTCGTCAACGTACTCGTCAACTGCGGATATCTCTCCTGCATCTGTGTTTGAAAGAAACGACATAATATCCTCAGCTTCCGCGTGCTTACCTCTGTACTCTAGTTCCGGGACAACGCTGTAATATACTCCAATGCCACCTACTATGGTGATGATAACCGTCAAGGCCAGAATAGCATCAAGGCTAAAGAAGACTCCTTTCCTCGGCTTAACAACTACCACACTACCAACCTCATTGAAGCCTTACCTTGAATTTCATCTATAGAGACCTCTCTTTCAACGGTATACACATTCCGAGTGTCCTCCCAGCTCTTTTTTCCCCTCTCAAAGACAGTCCCGTTGCTATCCAGCACGTTTCCGTCTCCATCCTCCAGAGAGAGGTAGTAGTCACGATCATAGAAACCCAGAAGTTCCTCTGCCGTATCGTTATCCATTTCAAAGTACTCGGCCAGCTTCGTCACGTCCAACTCGTTGGGAGTACCTGTAGAAAATCCGAGTACCTCCACATTGGTACTGTTCCAGTCTTCCGGATAACCTTCAAACAGTAAAAGTGTGTCAGTTCTGGACGCCAGAGATTCGTGGAAAACCATCCTTTGTTCCTCCTTTATATCTTCCAAAATCCTTGAATTGTAAACCTGAAGTGTTGTCATTACGAAAAGGACTACAATTACACCGACCAAAAAATCAGCTGAAAATATCTGTCCAAGTTTTCTCCTTTTCAATTTATCCACCGTTCAATACTATTGTACCCCCGGAATTTTCCATAGTATTCTTTCCGGGCTTGGGTTCTCCCTCAGGCTTCGAGGCTATAACCTGTCTGTTTTTTACCCCTTCGGACCATTTAACAGTGAGGACCTTTCCGTGGCTCGAGTCCCTTACTTCTAAACTGTAGTCCTGTCCTGAAATTTCACCTGGAAGGGTAAAGTTCCTCGTATATCCATCACCAAATCGCACGGCAGTATTCACCTCCTTTTCAAGAACCGTTACAAGTCTCTCTGCCTCGATCGCTACAGACCTCTTCCTTATTTTCATAGTTTGGTTGAAGACCACAGGGCCAAAGGCTACGAACATGAAAAGCAGTATCCCAAAGTAGGCCATGAATTCCATGGAAACCTGCCCTTTGTCAGAATGTAACATTTACGAAGCCCTCCTCTTCCATCTTCAGAGTAATTTTATAGGAACCAGGCTTCACAGGAAGATCACCAGTAAGGTTCGCCGAGGTCTCTGCGGAGTAATCAGTGGGTCCAGAAGCAGACTCTACCCTTACAACAAAGTGGTTTTGTGTTACGTTTGTACGTGAAGTGCCGGAAGGTAGATGGAGACTTTTTGTAATCCTTGCAGGATAGCCCTGGGCCTGTACCATGTCTGCCGAATCGGCGAGACTTTGAAGTGAGTCACGCAGTGCAGCCTTCCCCATGTCTTCCCTCGACCTTGCAGTCTGAGAATAGACAAGCGAAACAAGGGGAATGAGTATAAGCATGGCTATAATCATTATCATGAGGTACTCGGTGGAGGCCTGGCCTTCAGTGCTCAAAAACATAGCAAACGCTTACCAACAAATAAACTACGTCATTGGTGTATAAATAACTCAGCCAAGCAGTTTACCTTACTGATTCTTCAGGTATTCATCCACAACCGAAGGATCCATGCCATTTCCCTTCAAAGACCTCTTGAGTTCATCAGGTTTGAAGCCCCTGTTGAGATTCTTCGATAACCACGCCTCCATCTCTTTGGATATTTTTCCGCCGCCCCTAAAGGGTCGGTCTTGAGAAGATCCCTGGTCTTGGGTTCCTATCTCCTCAAATCCTCTCTTCACATCTCTAAACCTGGATCTGGTCTCCGTCTTTCTCTCCTTAGCCTCTCCTTGAGAAGAAGTCCTTGACTCTCCTTTTCGTTTTCCTGACGTTCCTGTCTTGAAGTCTTTGGGTAACATAGACCCTGAGTCCTCTCCTGAGCTCCGCAAACGTTCATTTCTCCTCTGACTTCTTGTCCTCTCAATCTCGGCCTCAAGATTATCGATCCTGTTCTGTAGCTCTAGTAGATTACTCCCCGTCCAAATTTCCTTCAACTCTTCAATTTCCTCCTCAAAGTTATCAACTTCCGTGTCCTGGCTCCTGATCTTCTGAAGAATCTCCTTGAAGTTCATTTTTTACCACTCATAATTTTAAGTAGTTCTATAATCATTTCCTGTCGCTCTTTGAGCCTCTGGCTTTTCTCGGTAAGTTCCTCAGAAACCTCCTTCGACTCCTTGTAGGCAGAAAGAACATCACTTAGTTCCTCCTTGTCTACATCTGAAATAAGTTCTTCAAAGAGATCACTGATATCGTAAAGTTTGTCCTCGAGCTCCGACTTAATATCGGTTATCTCCTCCTCAAGCTCTTCCTTTGTTTTATCGAGGTCATCCTTAGAAACCATATCATCCGTCTTCACATCTACCCTGTCTACAGTTTTCATAAGTTCCGTGATTGTCTCCTTGTTGCTGTCTATCTTATCCTGGTATTCCTCAAACTGGTTTAGCTTCTCTGAAAGCTCGGAAAACATGTTCTCCATTCTAGATGCCTTCCTATCCACATAGTCTTTGTTGTCCTCGATCTCATCCAGCTTTTCTTCTATGCTTTCGGAAAGGTCCAATATGTTCTCCACATCCTTTATGGCACTGAGCTTTTCGTCGACCTCCCTCACTCTATCCTTGATATTCTCGAACTTATCCTCGAACTCCTCGACCCTGGCCTGGTTCTTAGTTATCTTCTCCTCCTTCTTCTCCAGCTTCTTTTCGAACTCGCCAGGCTCTATCTCCTCAAACGCGTCCCGTATCTTCTCGAACTCCTTCTCAAGCTCGTCGAAGGTGTCTTCCCTATCTATTAGGCTCGACCTGAGTTCGCCTATCTCACTAGAAAGCTCACGTATCTGCTCCTCTGTGCCTTCCCTTTCCTCCTGAAGCATCTCTATTCTAGCTTCCAGCTTGTCTATGCGCATGGTTAGCTTTTCGACGCCACTGGCCTCATCCGGTATTTCCTCTCCCTCCACATCGCTCACCTCGTCGAGATCCTCCATGCCGCCTTCTTGCTCCTCAAGTTCATCGAACTCGTCCTTCGATATAACGTTCTCCTCTTCGCCTACGTCCTCTTCAGTGAGCTCGCCCATCTTTTTCTCATCGTCTTCAGCCATCAAATTCACCTCACTTTATTTTTTCCTCTAGGGAGTCTATATAAATTTCAGTCATTCTGAAGTTACCTGATTTGAGCTTGTTTTTGGCCATCCTCAAGGAAGTTCTGAGGTCAAACACATCCTTTCCTTTGTCTTCCATCGAATCGATCTTCTCTTCGATCTCCTTGAGCTTCTCGGAATAGTCCTCGTACTTCTCCAGTTTCTCTTCTTCAAGCTTGTGTGGATTATGCCAGGTCGGCCGGAACCTGACGAACCAGGGATCACCGTCGTTGTACTGCGGGTTCTGCATCATACATACGCCTATACCCTGCCTGGTTATCCTCTTGGCGTACTTCTCGCCGTACTTGTCCTTTGCCTTCTGTATATCCTGCGTGGCCTTAGTATTAAACTGTACATCTGTAAGAACATTACCCTCTATAGCCTCCTTGAAGTCTGACAGTACTTGTGAACACATGATTATACCTATGCCCCATTTTCTGAACTCACGGCACGCCCTCTCCAACGCCTCGTAACCTCCTTTACCTCCGTACTTCTCCAGAAGTCTATGAACTTCGTCGAAGACCACTACAAGCTTCAGGTCCTCGCTCTCCTCCCAGTTGACGTCGAACATCGAGTCTATTATATTCCTCACGGCCTGGTCGAACTCGCTCGTTGTCAGGTCGTGCAACGTGAACACGGTTATTTCGCCCTCGTTCATAAGCTCCTTGAAGTCTATTTCCCTCTCCGGATCGTCCATCTTGTGGATCATACCAGGATAGCTCTTCCTCCTCTTCTTGTCCATGCCCAGCTTGTTGTAATACTTCAGAAGATCCTCGTCCTCGCAGGAGTTCACAAAGCCCGTCCACTGTGCAGTCGGGTCGAACACTACGACAGGAACATCGCTGTCCAGGGCCTCTTCTGCAAAGACAGAAGCCCCAACCGACTTTCCGGCTCCTGTTGCACCTGCGACGAGAACATGTGTCTTCAGATCATCAGGATTGTAGTAGGCCTTCTTGTTCTTACCTGCAAGTTTGCCTATCCAAAATGAGTCCTCGCTCTTCTGTGGGATCGCAGAGTAGTCAACGGGGAAGAGATACCTCTGTTGCTCCTCCTTCTCTTCCTTCCAGACCTTGTATTTCTCCCTGAGTCTGAAAACGCCTATCAGTATGACTATAACTGCTATAGGAACGCCCAGGAAGATTATAATCTGGCCTGCAGTCGTGGCCCAGAAAGGTTGCGTGACCTGGAATGTTGCCATATCTTTCACAGCTTTTCCGTTGAACTCAGCCCATACGTACAGCCTGTAGGTTCCTGCATCCATGTCTTCCGACGTCTTTATTTCTTTGAGATCGCTGTAGGTTTCCTCGAAGGTAACAAAGTTCTTGTGTTCGAATGAAGTCTTGTTATCCTGATCACGGGCTACGTATGTAAGGTTTACCTCAAATCTATCATTTGCATCCTGGCCTTTTAACTCTATCCTCGCCGTGAGGTTGTCACCGCTCTCTATTCGGCTCTCAATGAGCTCTAAATCCATCGAAAGCTCTTCCTCACCTGGCTCGAGGACCTCAAGCTGAACAGGACGTGTTCTCTCTCTACCACGTGACCTTAAGACCAGGGCGTCAGAATAGGTGTCGGGCTGTACGTCCTCCGGCACTTCAAGATCAACGGAAACAGTCTTCGATCCTGTAGGACCGAGCTCCACGGTCCCGCTCTCGAAGGTATACCATTCGTCGAGGTCACCGAACATAGAAAGATTTACCTCTATCTCTTCCTCAAGGTTGTTGGTCAACATTATCCAGCGGTCCTTGGATTCACCCGGGAACACCTTCTCGTCCTCTATGTTCGTCTCGAAGTCGAAGGGGAACGGCTCCTCCTCTTCCGGAGGTTCGACTCCACCACTGCTCTCACTGTCATCTGTACTGTCTTCTGTGGGTGTATAACCGGTACAGTCTATGAGTTCACCATCCGACAAACAGGCCTCTGCCAGTATATACCCACTTCCATTTTGCGTCTCAAAAGTCAGAGTCCTCTCGCTAGTATCCGGTTTCGCCTCTATCATATCTTCTCCAGTGAGACTAGTATTACAGGTCCTGCTTCCGTAGCTCCAGTCACTGCACTCCAAGACACGGAGGTTCCCGGTCCTGTAGACGCTTCCGAGGGACTTGTCTGAATAGTCCAGGGTTACCTCCTTTGATGTGAATTCCATCGTACTATTTTCCTCGACAACAAGTCCAAAGAGTGGCTCTCTGAATTCTCCGGGAAGTATGCGTATTGCATCACAATGGTCACAGCTGGAGTTGGGGAAGTAGTCAAGACGGAAGGGTTTGCCCAGAGAATCGGCGTCGCCCTGCTGAAGAAGCGACTGGTTCGTATCAAATTTATTATACTGGACCTCCTGATCAAAGAGCTCGGCTCTCAGGTCATACTTTCTCCTGTGGATCTCCTTCTCTACATCCGTTACCTCACTCCAACTATGGACAACTATATCCTTCCTTCCAGGTCTATACCACGTAAGGTTTACAGGCATACTCTTTCCTGAAGGATCTGAAGTATCTATGGAAACGTTCATCGGCTCGTAGACGCTGAACCAACCCGTCGTAGAGTTAACCTGACCACCATAACTGTTCCAGTAATCACTGTCATCGCTTGGTATATCGATGTTCTCAGAGCCTTCAGCATCCTCGATATCTCCTGTATCGTTAGTCGAGAGGGTTATATCGTAATCAGATACAGGGAACGAGCCATTCACCCCTCCGTAGTCAAATGCCCAGATATCTCCGCTTTTTGTTCCATCGATTCTTGTGGTATCACCTGTCTCGTTCACGGTTATATTCATCCACACATTATCGACTCCTGTGTTATCAAATACATCTGTCTCAATTTCGACCTGTCCTTCCTCCTCAACCACCTCCTTCATGACAGGATCAACCTTGACTTCAGAGAAGGAAGGTGGTTTTATATCGTAGTACACAACTGATCCCTTTCTTTCAGCAACAGTCGAAATTCCCTCGGTCTCATACTTTGCGTCTACACGAACAGGGTTCACTACAGGATTGTCCTCGAGTTCCGGGGCTCTGAAGGCCATGTACCAGCCCTTAATATCGTATTCTTCACCTCGCCATTCGGGACCCTCGATGAAACTGACTTCCTGACCTGAAACCTCGACGTCAAAGGTCACGTTTTCATCTATGACCTCACCGGGCTTGGTAACGTTTACCCACATCTTGATCTCATCACTTGCATTCAAGGGACCTGCATGTCCCTTCGGCTCATAGTGCTCATCGTCCAAGCCCTTGATCTCTGCTGTAAGCGGAACCACATCCAACCCAACGGACGTAATAAGCTCCTCTGGAGAAGAAGTGTTGAGGCTGGAAACTGTAACGTTCGCCGTGTAAAAACCTACGTCGTACTCTTCTTCAGTAGTATTATGGAAGACCTCAAAGGTCTGTGAACTTTTGTTCGAGACCTCCAGTAAATTCGTGTCCGCGTGTATATAGTCAGTTCCGTTGCCGTTGACGGAAACTTCAAACGTCTGGTTATCAGCAAGATTATTACTGATCTTTATTTCATCGATAGGTTCATAGCCCTGTCCGGAACCTATGGTCTTGTTAGTGGTCTCTGGCTCTCTGTACCAGTCCGGGACGTCCACGGTAAGGTTGAAAAGCGTTTTATCCCAGCATTTTTCAAGCGGCTCACAGACCGAGCCCGTGGCGTTCGCAGTGATATTTGCAAGATAGTAGCCAGACTCCGCATCTGTCGGAACGGTACCATTGATCAGAACAGTTCTGTTTGACGCCTTGGGAACTTCAGTTACATTCTCCGGATCAAAGACTGTCCAGTTGCCCAGTGTTGTGGAATTCTGTCCTGAAACGTCGAAGGTAACGTTATCCAGTTCCGTATTCCCAAAGGCGTCCATGGTAAAGTTCGCTAGATTTCCTTCAAACCCGGCGGAAAAGGTGCCTGAAACCTCAGACTGTAATATATCCAGCTGTGTGTTCTCGGAGACGTTTATATCGGTTATATTGGACGTAGAGTTGGTTGTACCGTCCTCGTTGGACCATGAGGCGGTGGTATTTACCTCGTTTACGCCCAAAGGCGCCTCTCGTGTTACGTTGACTTGGAGAGTATTTGAACAGTTACTGCCCGGTCCAAGTGGATCACAGGAAGCCTCAGGGATGTAAACTCCTTCGGGTTTATCGTAGTCAAACTGTGGATCCATCATATTTCCATTGCCTGTGTTCTTTAGAGTCACCACAAGCTCAAAGGTATGGTTATCAAGACGCGTGATATTACCTGTTTCCGTGTACTTCGGGTCCAGTTCAACGCTTCCATTTGTACTTCCTGATTTCACTAGGAAGGAAATGTTCTTCTCATCGATCGAGCTGCTGTTGTAGAATGCAGAAGGATCATCGGTTATATTACAAGTTAAATTGTACTTTCCTATTTCATCAGGACCGACAAAACCAAAGGAGGACTTTCCTGACTCGTCCGTTTCGCTGATACCAAGCTGGCTGGTATCATTGTAGAAGTTCACGGAATGTCCAAAAACAGGCTCACCGCTGTACTTATCATCTATCCAGCATACACTCGAGATATCAGAGCTTACACCACAAATCCAGTCAGTCCCGTTGTACCTACAGTAATCCGACGTAATGTTTACCTCGGAAACCTCCGCCCATCCGTGTATCCGGAGATCCAAGAAATCCGTATCATTGTAATAGTAGTCACCGAAACCTGTTGGAGATATCCTTCTGGAACCTTTCTCCGAGTCCTCGTTATCCCACTCGTAATTTACGGACTTTGCTATCTTCTCACTGTAGTCAGCCTTTGGAGAAAAACCGCCGCCGCTGTGCCGGTATCCACAGTCCCCAGCCTTGTCACCAAGACATATGTAATCTATCAAAATATGTGAAGGTTCCTTCTCAATGTCTCCGGTGAAATCCGTGTCACTGTAGACCTCAATGGATAGCCTTTCCGTGGGACTTACTTCGCAGACCGTATCGTTCCATTCTGCCTCATCTTCCGTCAAGCCGTTCATATCCAGAGGTAACTCACAGACCTCGTTATCATCAGAAATTATCTTCACCGAGGATGCATCCGAATAGTTACCCCAGGCCTTGTAGACCATAGTAACATTACCTGAGAAATAATCCGGAAAACTCTGGTTAAGGTAAACTTCATCCTCGTTATTGTTATCTGCCATCATATGCAGCGAGTAGTTCTCCTCTTCGCCTTCATTCCAGACGGAATGACTGTCTTCATAATCCGTATAATCATAGCTGTTGTTATTGTAATCCCAGCGTTCTGCATCTCCACCCTCGAAGCCTCCGTCTCTTATAAACTCGTATTCTTTCTGATTAACAGAACTCTTATTCCAGGTGACGGTGTAATGCTCGGTTCCTTCTGAACTAACGTTTATAGGAAAGATCACCTTCGAACCTTTCGTAATGACTCCCGAATCGTCGTTTACCACATCCACAGGAAGCGCTTCACCTTCATGGAAAACGTTCGTCTTATCTGTCTCAAGCGTATCGAGGTTGATGCCGAGATCGTCGAGATAGGCCCCTTCAAGCAGGTAAAGCTCGTTGTTCCTGGTGAAGCCCTCGTCTTCAGTCAAATCAAGTTTCAGGAGCCTGTCATAGTAAAGATCCCAAGAGACGTTAGCATCGCTAGGATGATCATCTGAACTCTTCACACAGGAGTCGTTGACATCGCTCTCGAGATTGATTGACTCGTTACTGTAGTGTAAGCTACCTTCGGAAGGGCCCGTAACAGCCACATCCAAGGCGTCCCAGACTTCAACGCTCTTCGAATCGATTTCATCCTCCATTATATAGAACTCCGAGTCCTCGCTGTTTTGAGTAGTTCCAAGTTGAACCTTCATATCGTCTTCTCCTCTATCAAGGTTACAGGAAGGAACTTGCCAAGTATACGAGCAGGCACCCGAAGAGTTCGTCGTATTGGAATCTATAAGATCGGAGCCAATCTCAAAGGTACAGTTGTATTCCTTGACTCCGGCAGAGTCGTTGTATCCGTCGACTAGCTGCGCAGCGATTCTTTCCTCTGTATCCCTGACTACCTGTGCACCGCTCAGTGGCTCGGTGAAGTTCACGGAGAGTAATCCATATACAAAAACGGAAAAGTTGGAGGAGTTGACGTCCTTGTAGTGCTCGTCCCCATGCGTCCCTGCCTTCCAGTTCTGTTCACCAACAGAGTAATTACCATCAGGCTCGAAGGCAATGGAAACGTTCCCATCAGCATCAGTAGTCGCGGGTTGTCTATCAGTCCAGGTCTCACCAATTTGAGTAACCCAGAATCCGACGTCCACACTATCTCCCACAATCTCCGCAAGATATGTATCGTTAACCCCGACCTCGAATTCAACAGACTCACTCCTGTTCACTTTGCTATTATTTCCCTTTCCATGGATGATTTCCACGGGGTGTCTTTCACCAGTCGGTCCCGATATATCGCTCGTGTTCTCGGGGCTATGGATCTTTTCTCCCTCGGCGTCGTGATCAAAGTACTCGAACTTATACCGATTGAGACCTGCCCAGTCCATATCTGAAGAGACATCAAACGTGGCTTCACCACTTCCTCCGGATACTTCCACTGTGCCCTTTTCCTCCCAAACACTGCTCTGATTGGGCTCAACAAACAACGTGACATTTACATCATCATCGTCCTTGTCCTCGACGTCCACAGAGAAGGTGAAGTTCTCGCTCCAGTAGTCCTCCTGGGAACTCACGGTGAAGTTTTCCAGAGCTGGTCTGTAGTTCGTTAAACCGCCGGCGATATAATCCGTAGAAGAGGTCTCGGGCTGCTTCCATTTAAAGAAGTCCGCAGCGCCGCTTCCATCTGTGTCCTCCATACAGACGTAGAAGGAGTTACTTCCCAAAGAGATCTCTGAATAATTCACGTTCTCATCAGTACAGGTACTCGTCGTATTGGGAGTTATTTCTTCCCAGGATCCGTCCCAGTAAACTTTGAGGAACTCGTCCTCTACGATCTCCGTATCGTTAAGAGTTACATTAGCGGTCACGTTCGTGAAGGTCACTGTTTCATCAGTACCCCATATTGTCAGGTTCTTGCCCCACGTATAGTCCTCCGGTTCCTGTCTGCTCCAGGGTTCGCTTTCGTTTATCTTTACAGGAATGTCCGAAGGAAGCTTTCCATCTTCCCAGAACAACACAGAATCAGGAAGTTCTTTCCCGCTATCTGAACTCAATGTAAAATCAGATACAGGACAAAGATTCTCACCATCAGACCCCACAGACTGATACTGTGTTTCGTTGAAGTCACATCTGCTAGAGGTCCCGTTAAGCTTGATGTCCTCAATCAGAACATCGTTTGCAGGATGTTCCTGGAAACTGAGCTTTATTGATTCATTCCCAACAGATTTGTTGACATGTACGTTATTTGTCCTGGACCAGCTCTCAACCTTCTTCTTGGTTATCAAATCTGAGGTATTGTAGCTATAATTGAAGTCAATATCAGAGACATTCAACCTACCCTTGAAGTCAGAATGAAAGAGCAACGGAACATCGCAGTTTCCACTTTCATCTGGTGAACAATCATCTAAATAGGCCTGGATAACTTGCTCAAAGTCATCGCCTCCTATGGTCTTTGTCCCACGAAGTTTTCCCGTGTCTTTCCACTGATAGCTACCACTTTCACCTACATCCACAGAAAGGTTGGTAGGAAAGTAGTTAAAATTGAAGACATAAAGTCTTCCGTCACCTGCAGCCACTTCTAGCCCCATGTCCTCTGTCAAATCTCCTATACCTGAGGTCTGTACCTCGCTCCTTGCCTTGAAACCCCATATAAGATCCCCGTCCTTGCTCAAAGTCCTTATACGACCGTCCAGGGACCCTGCTACAACCTCATTATTACTTCCGTATGGGCTTTCCAACATAACATTTCCTATAGAAACACTAAAGACATCATCGGAACAGCTGTACTTCCAGCTCACTTCGGCACCTGTATCGTTCGCATTAAGAAGGTAGGCGTTATTGTCAGTACCCCCTATAGTCAATTCGTTTCCAGGATCTGAGGAAACGTTTCCAATATCTACCCCCCTTATATCTGTATCCAGATCCTTTTCCCAAACCAAAGATCCAGTCTGATTCAAAAGGTACAACTTGTCACCACCTACAGCGATCTCTTCACCCGAATCGGAGGTTACGTTTCCCGTAGTTACATCATATACAGCACCGGTGTCAATGGTAAAATTGTTTACCTGTCCCAAACTCGAATTAAGAAAGTATACATTGCCATCACTGGCCCCTACTAAAACCACAGTTTCCTCTTCAAGGTCGGGGATATCAACAGAGTAAACTCCTTCCGATGCTTCAGTATCAAAGCTATCCTCTATACGGGGTTCTTCTGAACCAACGTCCTCAAGAAGGTAAACTTTTCCATCTTCTGAACCGGCTACCACTTCGTTTTCTCCATCACTGTCCACATCACCTATAGCTGTGCCCCGGGTTTCAGAGGACGGTGAGCTAACGTTATATGTCCAAATAACTTCCCCTGTACTGCCATTGACAGCATACATATTAGGTTCGTTTACATTACCCCCACTACCAGTCACCACCTCGTTGTCGGAGTCGCCTGTTATGTCGCCTATAGACAAGCCTTTAATCGTAGCACTAGCCAAGAAATGTTCATAAATCGTGCTTATTTTTCCAGAGGCATTAAGTTTTGCACTTATAAGGGTACTGTTCTTTGGGAGCCTGGTCCATATAGTCTTATTGACCCTGGATTGATTGAAGTCAAACTCCTTCGTTCGTTGTGTGTCATTGAAGTTTGTCAGCCTGTATTCGAAGGAATAGTCATTCAGGTCGAGTGTCGTGGTCTCCTGGTCAAGGAACAGGCCTGTTATGCTGTCCGTATAGACAGCTCCGAAAAAAGATAAGAGAAGAAAAACCAACAACGGAACAGCAAGGTATTTGTACTTCATAATCTCCATTAAATACATTAATCCCGTGTTATAAAATAGTTATCCCATAAAGATCTGCGAGGATTGCTACTCTGCCTTCATGCTTTCCGTCATTTCCTTGAACTCCTCAATTGTCTCTCGCAACTCCCTTATCTCATGCGAAAGCTTGACAGAGTCCTCATCGAACTCCTTGACTATCTCCTTCTGTTGCCTGAACTCAAACTCCAGTACGATAAGGTAAACGACAACGACCACACAGAGTATTACAAGCAGCTCGAGTATCGGGATGTTGATTCCGAAAAGATACATGTTATTTCACCTCTCTGACCTTATGCTTCCTATCCTTTTATATGTAACGTAGCCCGCTCCCAGGAGAGCAAAGATTATCAACGCAGCGGTTACGGGACCTGAACTGGAACTGAAGCCGCTCTCAACGTAGAATCTGCCGGTTCCTGTGGCCAGAGTTGCAAAGTCCTCACGGAATCTGACCTCTGCAAGATATTCGCCCGAAGGAACATGTGTTGAAAGTACGTACTCTTCTGTCAGTTCCGTCTCCTCCAGTGGCTCCATGCTGTCCAGGCTCTTTATCTCCGACTCAACAGTACGCATATCAGGACCGTACAGAGCTGTCTCTATTTTAGGATCATCTATCTTATCACCGCCGTTTATGACCAATACACTTACATTGACCTCTCCCTCTGCCTCGTAGACATCCTGCTCAGGAGTAACAATTATAGTAGGATAGGGCTGTTTGTAGGTCACAGTGATCGTATCAAGTTCCTTGGCTCCAAAGTCCTCGATAACTATGCTGGACGTATCTTCTGTCCCGGTGTAACTGAGCTCCTCGCCAAAACCGTCAACGGCCTCTATCATATTTCTCTCAGGCACCGGAAGATTCAAAAGCACCTCGTCGTAATCAACATCAGCAAAGTTCCTTAGATGAAGATCCATACTTAGTTTGACCATTTCGTTTTCAAGCTCCTCGATAACTTCTACGTCCCTGTTTACTTCTGAAACGGGTAAAGTAAGAACCCTCACCTCGTATCTTCTTGAAGAGAGAGCAGGTATTTCATCCTCCCACTTAAAGGTCTTGCCTTCTTCACCGGAAACAAGGCTTCCATCTATTGTCTTCGTCTCGCCGTCCTTGGTGTATATCACCCAAGCATCCTCCACCTCCTCAAAGAGCTCTACTTCAAACTCCTTATCAATCGGTCTGTTGTTAGGGTTGTAAACCTCAACGGGCTTCATCCACTCAACAACTTCTCCGACCTTTGGTCTCTCGGCCATAACGATATCTTGTTTATCAACTTCGAGGTCTCTCTGAGGTGCGGAAACTTCCAGACGATAAAGTCCTCTTGTAGAGGTACCCAGCTCGGTTTCCGTGGCAGGGTCGAAACCAGCCATGGTTGCAGGCATCTCGTAGGAACCGGGCTCTGTTATATTGAATGTGTAGTAGGCTCTTACCTTCTCATTGTTGTTTAGATGCCAGCCGTCGTCATCGGTGGTATATTCGTAGGCCTCAGCCTCACTTCCATCAGGAAGCTCCACAGGACCCAGTGAATTTATCTCGTAGGCTGATGAACTAATTTCATCCCAATCCGTTCCATCATATTTCTCGACTGTAACATCGTCTTTATCGAAGTCGGTTCCGAGGGGGACGTAATCAGTGAAGGTTATATTTTGTATCCCAGTCTGGTTTTCCGTTTCATCTGTCACATCGACCGTCAGGTTTCCTGTTACTATATTAGGCTGGTTTGCATCTTCAGCCACGAGATCCTTGAAGCCTGTAAGCCTCTTTGCAGAAACGGTCACCTCCTTCGTAGAATGTTCTCTGGTATAAGGTGTACCACTTTCGGTCACATAGGAAGTATTACCACTAAACACGAAGGCATCTCCTTCTTCCATGGTAATATTGCTCTGGGCCTCGTAATTCAGTTCAACTGTATCATCCGGCCCAAGATTATCATCTACGCCAGGGAGAGCAGATACATCAGAAATGCTAACGTGAACGTAGCCGTCTTCACCGGTGCTGGTAGGCTGTTCGTAATTTACGGTAGTTTCGTTTGTTATATCGGTAACAGTTCCATCACTGGCATTATGAGTAACGTTAAATGTATCGTCATCTATCTCAAAGAAGGTATCGCCCGAGTCATAGGTATCCTTCTCGTCGGGGCTATCACCTGCATCAGTTTTACCAGGAACTATCGAATATATATCCACTTCCTGTGCCTTAGCCTCTGAAGAGCCTGTGTGAACGGTCTCTTCATTTACCGTCAGGTTTTCGCCTTCTGATTCAGGGTTCAAAGCACCGCTCAGTGTCTTTTCCTCGGACATCTTAACTACATGCATCAAAGGCATATCAAGCCTTGAATCGGTCTTGGCATGGTAATTGTCCTCGTTTGTATCGTTCCACTCCACCCACCAACCGAACTCGGCAGCGTAGTACGGCTTCTCTGGAGACTCGTGTTTATACCATTCAGGTTTAGTGGAGTCATCATTATCATCAGTATAGACCCTATCATCGTCAGGCTCTATCATACTCTCAAAGCCACCGCTATGTACAGAAGGCTCTTTCAAACTCCCATTATCACTGTCCACTTCGTATAGAGCCCATCCATCTCCTACATCATACGTAAGACCTTCGGCAAGGTTTTCAAAGAAGCCACGGACTCTCCAGACAGTTTCACCTTGATCGTCCTCACCTTCAGCCAGATCTATACCCTGTCTCACAGGTCCACGCGAAAACTTGCTATCTATAGTCCTTCCTGTAAAAGTACCGTCATTATTAACATCCTCTGCTCTGAAACCTTCTTCATCCGTTTTATCGATAACTACATCCATATTATCGAAGTTGGCCCCTTCCTCCATATCACCTTGGAAGTATATTGAAGCACTCTCACTGGTACTCAGATTCCCCTCTGCATAAACTATATAGTCTTGTCCTATGTCCTCATGATCCTGTGTATCACACGTCCATCCTGAGGGACACGACAACGAATCACTGTCTACCTCTACAGCGGCTGTATCATCGTTTATGTTGAACTCAAACATTATAGTAATATTGTCCAAGCTCGTGGAAGTTGAAGGATTAGTTAGCTGGCCTTCGAACTCCATTGTATTGATATCACTGTCCTTGTCAGTACTGCTGAAAAGATCTTTACCTCCTCTCGTGTTGTTCCAGTCGAACTCAAGCTCTATAGGCGGGGCAACGTTTTCATTGGTTATATTGTAATGTTGATCCTCGGAATCTTCAGCAGTATCGACGTACATCCCCGACCGTTCCCAGTTGTCAGTAGGAGAAGCCAATGCGCCTTTGAAAGCTGAAACGGATTGAAGGTTAGAGTCCGTTGTGTCTGAAAGATTGACCTCTATATCCTGGAGAACATCCTGCGTGTTAGAAACGGCTACATCCACAAAGCCGTAGCGGCAAGGATAAGAACTACAGTGTTTTACTGATGAACGAAGAACCTGATCATCGTGAGGGGTACCGTTGTGGTAGTAATATGCAGTGACTTCCTCGTCAAGATGAGCCACAGGTCCCACGGCCGCCTGAACGAGACCTGGAAAAATCAAAATGGCGGCAAGAAAACCTAAAATCAAAGCCTTTTCCTTCATAATACCCTACTGATGAATTTATTCAAAAGATATTTAAAACTTTTGCCATCAAAGTTTTTTACCAGCTTTCTTCCTGAGCTCCTCAATCCTTCTCTTATACTCGTCCTTCTTTCTGTAAACTCTGGGTGAAGTAATCAATAGTATAATAATTAGGAGGGCGATCACATGCCATGGCTCCACAATCAAAAGTGCTTCTTCGCCACTGACCCAGAAGGTCGTTGTATCAGTTTCAATTACCTGTGTACCTTTTTTCATTTTCATTTCGACTGTATAGTTGCCCGAAGGAAGTCCTGAGAGGTCGAATGATATACTTTTCTCCAACGAATCGCTATCCATAAGCAAGACATCTGAAAAAACTTCATCCTTTTTCGGATAAGGACCGAAAACGTTCACTTCGATGTTGCTTCCCCTGTGGCCTTCTTCACCCACAGCAAGTACTGAGATATTGGCAACTCCAGCTTGCGTATAGTTCATTGCATCGCTACTAGCAACAAGTATTGGAGGGAGTTCATGGTAAACGAGGCTCATATCCTTGGTATCGTCTCTAAGAAAGTCCATGGGACCAACCTTTAGCTGCCCGTCCTCTTCCCTGTAGTCGAATTCCTCACCATCCACTTCGACGCTTTCAATCTGATCCTCAGTTATACTATACGAAAAGTAAACGTCGCGATATCTCTCTGGAGCGGGGTTACGGAACCTGTTCTCTAAGAGGAAAGTAACTTGTGTCTCATTGGAGCCAAGAATCTCCATACCTTCCTCCTCTACGACAACAGGTGGAGTATAGGCTTCGAGGGTCAGGATCTTTCTCCCCATGGGCTCCATATCTACTTCGAAGTTAACAAACTCCCTTCCTCTTCGCTCACGGATATCCAACTCCTCACCCTCGTAACTACAGGAGAAAGCTTCCCTGGGCAGATCTACCTCTATGCTTTTGGAAACGGGCTCGTTGTTTGGATTGTTTACGGTAACCTCTCTTGTCCACCGAACGGGTTTATCTATGATAGCTTCGTCCTGTTCCCAGTCATCACGCCTGACGTTTATATCCTCAAGCTCCCAGCCGACCCTTACAGGAGTCACAGCATCGTCGCTTATGAATCTGTCTTCATAGTCGTCATAGCCAGAGAGACGTGTTATTACTTCATTTGTACCGTATTCAAGGCCTGCGTTGTAGCTGATATTTATAACATCATCGTTCCTTAGAACGAAACCATGCTCCTCGTCAATCAACATATCGACTTCATAGATATGATGCGTTTCTCCCGCGACCTCCGTCGTGCCCTTGTCCACAATTTCGTAGTCACCGGAATCAATCTCATGCCAGTCACCTCTCTTGAGATGAATATCAACAGAAGGCTCTTCAATACTCGTTCCGTTTGGCAACATGAATTCAAAGCCTACTTCCCTCAAACCTGCATCTCCTGTATCTATTATCCTGTCCGATCTCCTGACCTCAACGAGGTTTCCTGAAAGCACGGACGACGTGGACTCTATCGGATCGATCTCTATCCTCTCGGCAGGTGAAGGTGCAGGCTGTTCTGGTTCTGGCTCGGGTTCAGGTTCGGGTTCAGGTTCGGGTTCAACACCTGATATTTGCTTGGAACGAACCTCAGTATCTACATCAGGCGTACCTGATTTCGTTATCAGAGTAGAGTTACTGTAAAATTCGTAAGTCATGTCCTCCTCGAAACTTTTTGATTCAGTGACATACTCCAGTATAAGATCTTCGTTCGGGTCAAAGGAATCTACCGTACTTTCCGTAACATTTACCTGAGCTCTGACAAAACCTTTGTCAGAATCTGTTGAGTTCACAACGGTGATGTTAGCATCGTCTGTGAGATCTATGTTATCTGATCCTTCATACAACAGCCTGATATCATCTCTGGACACAGACCACTCAGTGAGATTACCTTCTTGAGAGGAATTTGGTATACTTGAAAATATTTCCACTTCTTCTATTCCTACTTCTTCGTGGCCTAGGTTCCTTACAGGCTCCCTGACCTTCATTTCTCTGTCCTCAAGATCATTTTTTAAAACCGAAAGGCTTTTCGTCAGGTCTCCCCTTACCTGATAAAGCGCGGGGAAATCAATACTTGATTCCAAAAAGCCTTGATAAAGGGAATCACCCCAGATTAGCCCCCAGTCAAAGAACGTATAATACTCCTCCTTTTCATCAGAGTCCGACTCGTACTTGTCTGTGTAGACGGACTCACCCAGATCTATCATTTTACTTTCTTCAAATTCAGAACTCAGTAGTGGATGATCCTGCCCTGTTCTGTACAACTCCCATCCATCAACATAATACCTGAGGCTATCTGCCTTGTTTACAATAAAGCCCCTCACAATCCAAGAATCTTTAGATGTTTCGGAGAGATGTATTCCCTTTCTCACGTTCCCTTTAGCACTTCTCTCATGGAAGTTTATTCCTGTATATGTATCTCCCTGTTTGTCGGAAGCCCTGTACTCGCCCTGATCCATGTAGAGCGGTGAATATTCAGGGAAGTTCACTCCAGGCTTGGTTTCACCTCGGAACCGGATAGTTACATTTCTACCAGAAGAACTATTCAAACCTCCTGACCAAACGATTCTCTCAAACTGTCCGTTGCCCTGGACGTCACGTCTCTTACATTCACCAAAAGTGCAGTTGGGCTCTAGAAAATTAAAGGAATCCTCATCAGACGGCCCGGTATCCGTGGGAGCAACGAACAAAAGTTCAGCGGAATTCATGTCCTGGTTTGCCTGAAGGCTAACATTGAAGCCAAAGAGATTCTCAGAGGAATGTATTTCCTTTCCTCCATCCAGGTTCACGTATTCAACAGTGGTGTTTATTCTCGGATAGGACCCGATGTCGGTCAGATTTATATCGTAGTTCCGATCCTTGTCCGATTCTGTTGTGTTAAGGTAAACCTTCGTAGGTTCATTTTCTGGTGAAGCAAGCGACGGTCTGTAAGTCTGGTTAGACTCAAGGTTTGTTCCCTGTGTACTATCTAAACGCAAAGAAACTTCCTGAAGAACGTCTTTGGTAAGGACCTCCACTGATCCCTCAGCTTCTTCCTTGACCAATGTACCATTCGGAAACCACCGCGAGTTTATTTCTTCAATGATAAAGGTTCTCGGTGGGTAAACCTCAGCGGCGGTAGCTGTCTCTGAGGCAATGGGCAAGGAAACAGCAACTAAGAATAAACATATCAGTAAGCCAGTCGTTATTTCGCTCTCCATGTCCTCTCGTTCCATATTTACCTCTACCACCAAATAAAAGTTTCTTCCTTTCCCCTATTATAATATATGTCTAGAATTGCTTTCATTTCATCTTTGATATTACCGTCTTCATCTTCAACTGTTAGCTTTAAACTGGTTTCGCCATCGATCAACCTCTTCAGCTTCTCTGGCGGCAGGATGCAACGAGGTTTATCAGGGCCTGTATCACATATCCTTTCATCGTCCTCGTAAACTGTAAACTCCGAGATATTTCCTCCGGTTGCCCTAGTTTCGAGCAGAAGGTTGGCGCTCTGGGCCTCATAACCCCTAAGCTCTCTCGGTTCGAAGTCAAGTTCTACGGCTTCACCCTCATTTATCTCCCCGACAGGCAAGGTTTCATTATAGGAAACCGAAGTTAAAGCCGGTCCTGTCCTCGTGAAAAAGCCTGTTGCCCCATCCCCCGCCGCAAGGAACCCGCTGAAGAAAACAAAGCCCACTAGAACTAAAACAGCCATCGCCTCTCTCTGGTCAGAGTTCCTGTGCTCGACTTTTCTGTCCTCTTCGATCTTTTCGAAGAAAGACTCCTTACCTGTCTTGTTGCTTTCGTGGTAACTGTAGTTCCCAGAGCCTGTCATGGTTCTTCTGACCATAAACGCCGTTAAGAGAACAATTCCTAATATCAGGAGTATGATGTAGAGCCATCTGAACTCCATCTCCTCTTCGATCTCAACTCTGAAAGTATCTGTGGCTATAGCCTCCCTTCCCGTGTAGGTGACGAAGGACTCAAAGACGTACATTCCTTCCTCCAGGTCTTCTGGCAACATAAGCTCGAGCTCCTCCTCCGTTCTATCCTCGACCGCAAATGTCTCTGACTTCTGTGTTAGTATCTCACCATCTTCATCCCTTACGGAGTACGTGTTCACGACGTCGACCTTTGCCATCCTACCGCCTATGTTCTCCATCCTGAGTACGCCTCCTATCGACTCGCCCGGACTTACGGAATGTTCGGTAAGACTGAGAGATGTATCAAAGGCCGGGATGTTCGCCGACTCGTGCATCTCCGTCCTTATATGTGCATCATGGATCGGGTCGAATCCGGAGAGTACTGTTGGGAGCTTCCACTGCCCGCCGCCTATCAGGGAGACGTTGTACCTGATGTTTATCGTGTCGTTTTCGTACAGGTTTCCGTCCCAGTTGCTGAAGCTGTCAAGGGTCATGTTGTAGTGGTACAGTCTTGCATCATCACCATCCTGCAGGGATACTGGTATGTCTTCCTCCAATACGTAGTCAGTTCCGTTGACGAGTTCCGTTTGGGTTCCATCCGTCGAGTTCATATATCTGACCGTAAGGTTATCAAGCTCCTCGGCAGCGTTAGGAAGGTAGTCAGCAATCATCAACTCGGAGCTGACTCCTCCGAGAGATGTCATATTAACCTCAACGCTCGCTACCTGTGGATTCTCGGTATCCGGAATCCAGACGTCCTTGTTGCCTCTGAGAACTACATTGTAGACGTCCACAGTGCTGTTTATACTGTCCTCCTTGGTGTTATCTATCGTGTCGGTCACAGTTCCGTTCGTATCGACCAGCCTTTCCTCTCCTGCATCCATCTCAGAGCTGGTCATTGTGTAGTTGAGCTTCAGGCTGTCGTTTTCCTGCAGGTAGTCCGCCTCCTTCTGGCCCAGATCCGTCAGCGTAACGTTTATCACAGTGTTGTCGTCGCCGTGCTCCGTGACCTCTATCACTGCGTCGTCGGTGACCTCCTTCTCCTTGTACGGGCTGTACCCATGCTTCGTAACTGTTATATTCTTCTCCACCGGAGCCTCGAAGTCGTGTGGAACCTCGTCCAGTATCTCCACGTCCGTGATGTTGTTCTGGCTCTGATCGACGTCCATAGTAGTCGTAACATCAATATCCGTGGCCTCGTCAACTACCACGGAGTCAGGTCTCATGTCCTTCGAAAGGCTTATGTCAACTGTTGAAACCGTGAAAACCACGGAGTCGTTGACACCGACGTTGCCCGCAGAGTCGTTGCAGTAAACCTCAAGGCCGTATGTTCCATCAGACCCGAACTCTATGATATCGTTCCACGTCGTCTCCTCCGACCCGGAGAAGGTCTCGTTGCCCGATGTCTGATCCTCATCGGGATCCGTGTTCCACCAGCACGACTCCGCCGGCTCCGAAACGCTCACGTTCAGGTCGACGTCCTTCGATCCGTAGGTCCTGTTCTCCGGGCTCTCGACATTAACCTGTGGTGCTCCTGTGTCCACGTGTATCGTCCTGTTCTCCGTGGTGTTCACGTTCCCGGCCTCGTCCCGTG
>JBKHHD010000004.1:0-89351 GCA_046539325.1 Candidatus Aenigmatarchaeota archaeon
AGATACTCGGCGATGACTGGATGGGATGTACATCGGACAGTGAGTTGAACTCAATTCTTGGTTTTTCAAGGGGTACTATTGAAGTTCTCTCTTTACAGTCGAAATATCTGCATTTTTCACCTGTTCTCATCGAAAAATATCGCGATAATCCAAAAAAGAAGGCGATGGAAGCGACAGAAAAAGCGGTCAATGAGGCAAATGTAGAGAGGTCCGTTCATGCTACATCACAGTACATGCGTTCTACTAAGAAGAAATTTTCTAATATAATAAAGAATCCACCCTACTTTGTTTTGACTTATCCAAGTGGGCTATATAATAAAGACGGCGAGAGTGTACTAGGCTTAGAGTCAGAGTTCATTAGAGGAATTCAAGATTCTTTAGGGCCACACATCCCGATACTGGGTGGTTCGGCCTCTCCTGCTGTTGAGGACTTTTTAGGGGGGGAGAGCCGGAATTACGTATTTTCGAATGGAGATTACTCAAACACAGGTGCAGTAATATGTTTTGTAGTCTCAGAGTTATATTTCTCCTTCGGTCTAAAACATGGGTACGAGGAAACAAATAAAAACGCTATCATCACTAAGCTCTCAGGTAAAGGGAGAATAATCGAGCGTTTAAATGATAAACCTGCCTTGGAAGAGTATTCAAATTTGACTGGTTTTGCAAAGGAAAAGTTAGAGGAAGATTTATTGAGCTACTCTATAAGGAAACCCTTAACAGTTTTTGACTCATCTCAGAACATATACCCTAAAGTCTCAGTTAATTCCGAAAGGGAAAACTGTATTAATTCTACATTTAAGTTCGCCGAAGGACAAGCGGTGCGAATAGCAGGTGTTGATGGGGAGAAGACTATTAATGCGCTAAAAGGATCAGTAGATGAAGCACTTGAGGGTAGGGACTTTGAACCTGCTCTGATTTTGCTATCCACATGCGCTATGAGGCGTCTCTTGCTTCAAGATAAAATAAGTGAGCCAGTGAAGAGGCTTGAGGAAAGTTATCCTTCTACACCGTTTTTTGGTTTTTATACAGCTGGTGAAATAGGTGGCAAAAGAAATGAGCAGGCTAAGTTCAATAATATTACTTCAACAAATCTCGTAATTTCAGACAAATTACAAACTGAATAGAGGTGATTATTTTGGAACTTCCATTTGAAGATTACTCAGAAGAGCACATAAATAGAGTCATTGAGTCGCATCTTGACCCTGAAAACGGAACACCTTACTGGTTGGAAAAAGCTGAGGAGTATGGAGGTGTTGAAAAAGCTAAAGAGGACATAGATGCTTGGGAAGATCTGAAAGAAGTATTTGGGCTTCAGATAGAGGAAAAAAAACAGGAGTTTGCAGGTGCACTGCGTGAGAGACCATATACAGACTTTTTACCGCAAAGATCGATAGATAAGATTTCTATAGTTGGAGAGAGCGGAGGTACTACTGGCAAGCCCAAAAAAGCACCCTTTACTGAGAATGATTGGGAAATGAAAATTGAGAAGTATAGCCAATATCTGGACGAGATGGGTGTCCCTAAGGGTGTGGATTGGTTCTGCCTTGTCCCTTCTTATCCCCCACATTCGGCAGGTCAGATGGGTCAGAGTCTCGCTGAGTCAAGGGGAGGCAATGCTTTAGGTATAGATCTAGATTCTCGGGCAATCAAGGAATTTGGAAAGCAAGGTATGGAGGACGCTTTGAATGCTTATATGAAGCACATGGGAAAACAGGCTAAGGAACTAATGGAGTACCAAGACGAAGGTGTAGTGATGACAACCTCTAAGGTTCTAGAGCAACTACCACGAGCGATTGATGTTTCAGAGATCAATCTAGAGGGAATTGTTCAAGGGGGAGCAGCTATGTCAAAGGAGCAATATAGGCAATTTGAGGAGGTATATGGAGATACACCTATTTGTGGATCCTTTGCGACAGCTTTAACCCTCTCAACCGGCGTACAGATACCCGACCCCCAAAACTACGAAGTGATTTATCTGCCGACTAGGCCTGAGAGGAATATGGAGGTCGTGGATGATAAGGGCAACCCTGTTGATTACGGTGAAAGGGGAATAGTTACTACTTCAAACGTGACTGAGGATTTCCTAATGCCCGCGCTTCGTGAGGAAGTAAAAGGTACTTTAGTAGAACCTCCAGAGGTCTTGGACGATGTTGATTGGCCCTGTGTTAAGGATATAGCACCTGAGAAAGTACGAACGGAGGGAGGTAAAGAAGGTGTCTACTGATGTCTTGGGAGATCCATCTCAACCGAGGTGGAGAGGACTATGAGTCGATGGACAAGACCCCTCTAACAGACTTCAGGGAGGAGGAGATCGGCGAGATATCCCAGGCTTCTTCAGTTATTCTTTACAGTGGTGATCTTGACGAATCGAGGAAGGGGGGCTTTGAGGCTTTAAGGGAGATACCTGAAGAGAAACTGCTCCAGAATATAGAGGAAGCAGCCGACTACTTTTCTTCCGACGCAGGAGGTATGGACTACGATGAATACTGCAGGAAGGTCACCTCTCTGACCGGACTTCCGATTTCGGACGTGAAGAGGGCCGGTGAGATGCTGGAGGGAGCGATGAGAGGGGTGGACGAAACCGTCGAGGCACAGACTCCCAACCAAGATCTCAGCCTGTACGATGCCTTTTCCTCGGAAGGGAACTTCGTGTACGCACCCGAGGGGAGAAACCTGGGGATTATTACCCCTTCAAATCATCCAGCCGTGAACGCCCTGTGGCTGTCCGGCCTGGGTATGAAATATCCCACCATGATAAGACCATCGAACGACGAGCCGTTGACACCGAAACGGGTCACCGATTCACTTTACGAAGCAGGTCTTCCTGAAAATTCATTACATTTTCTTCCCGGTGATAGAGAGTTTGGAAATACACTTGTGAATGAGACAGATAAGGGCATAGTTTTTGGTGGGCCTGATATAAAGGGGAGATACCAAGAAAACCCCGATGTAAAGGCCTTCGGACCTGGGAATAGCAAGATATACATAGACGAGGATTTTGTCGGAGAGGATATGGCTTTGGATCTGGCCAAAAATTCTATGATGAAAGACGGTGGCAGAGGATGCATCAATATAAGTCAGGTTGTGGTTGAAGACGGAGTGAAGGACTTTGCCGAGGAACTTGCCGAGGAAGTTAGGGAAATTGAACCTGTCATTCCTTATCAAGAAGAAGCTCAAATACCTGCTATGCCGATGGAAGAGGCCAAGAGGTTCAACAAGCTACTTCAAGAAAGCTTGGAAGGAGGAGCTGCTGATTTTACCTATGATGAAGGTTCGAAAAGACTAGTGAAAAAGGATGGTGCGGCTTACCTCAGACCCACCGTTACATACATTCCTCAAGGAGAAGGTCACCCCCTTTTCAATGAATTTCCCTTCCAGTACAGCTCCGTTACAGATTATTCTGAAGGTATTTTGAGCGACTCACTCACCCTTACTATGCTAACAAACGACAAAGATAAAGTCGAAGAAGCATTGATGAATCCAACTGTGGAGAAAGTGTACGTTGGTGTCCCGAGTTGTGACATAGACATAAAGGAACCCCACGAGGGCTACATTTCTGATTTTCTTTACGAAAAGAAAGCCTTCCGAGAAGCATAGCAGTACCTTATATTTTTATCCTGGTAGGTTGTTCACTTTTCTGAACGTGAGTTTCGAGGGAATTGTATGGAAATAAGAGCAGTACTTATCATTTTCGTTCCAGAGGCTCTCTGTAATCTCGTTTCAAATAATTTTGAAACATTTATAAATAAGGGGATATAAGGATTGAAACGAGATGGTCGTTGGATGAAAAAGATAGAACGTGTCTACAGGGAGCTACTGTTTCGGTTTTTGGAGGAGGACAATAGGGAGCTTACACAGAAACATCTATCGGACAGGTGCGAGGTGGCTATAGGGACTGTCAACTATGCTCTGGGTCCACTGGAGAGTATGAACGCCATCGAGAAGCGGAGGAGGAGCTTTTTGGTTCTGGATCCGAAGAAGATACTTCTACACTGGACCTCGGTACGTAACCTTCGGAAGGACGTGGTTTACAAGACACATTCTGACAAAGATGTGAGGAAGGTGGAACAGGAGATGCCTTCCTGTTTCTTCACCGCTTACTCGGGATACAAGTTCAGGCACGGCGAACCTCCTGCCGGATACTCGGAGGTGTGGGTGTACGGAGATGTGGAGAGAGTGAGGGAAAGATTTCCCGAGGAGAAGGGAAAGGAAAACGTATTCGTCCTGGAGATAGACGAACACCTGGAGAAGTTTGAGGAGATTCCCCTGGGACAGCTTTACGTGGATCTCTGGAACCTGGATACATGGTACGCCTCTGAGTTTGTGGAATCATTGGAGGAGATAATAAATGGAGTTCTGGGCTGATAGGGTAGTCGAGAAAAGCTGGCAGGTTCTCCTTGATCTGAACGAGGAATATGAATTCATACTGATAGGTGGCTGGGCAAACTACCTTCACACCGGGTCCATACGGAGCAAGGATATAGATATAGTCGTTGATTTCGAGACCCTCGAACAGCTGAAGACGAGCCACGACCTGAAAAAGAACAACAATCTCAAGAAGTACGAGATAGTCGTGGAAGAGATTTCTGTGGACATATACGTTCCTTACTTCTCCGAACTCTTGGTGCCTGTGGAGGATCTTGAGAATTATGTGGAAAGGACTGAAGGTATACAGATCCTCTCTTCGGAAGCTCTTCTGGTTTTGAAGCAGGGGGCAGCGGAGGACAGATCTCATTCTGTGAAAGGGCAGAAGGACAGAGCTGACATCCTCAACCTCCTCGTAAATAGCGACCTGAATCTGGAAAAATATGGTGAGATACTTGCGGAATACGGATTAGAGGACTACAGGAAAAAGCTGCTGAAGATCGTCAGGAATGCACAGAAGGAATTCGAATATCTTGATATAGAAGATCCGGGTGAAGTGAAGAGATTGAAGAACGAGATCGTGGAGAAGCTGAGGAGACTGTAGATTTTTTCTGGTTTTAAAGCTCCACAGATGGATTTTTTATACTTCTCTCTACAACTTAATGGTATGCTGATGGCCAAAAGTAAGCACGTGAAGGAGTTTGCAGAAGATGTTAGATCGTTGTTCAGGGACAGAGTTGACAGAATAATGCTGTATGGCTCCTACGCACGTGATGAAGAGGTTCCTGGAAGCGACGTAGACATAGCTGTAATTCTTGAAAGGAAGGAGAAGGACGATAGGAAAAAAGTCCAGGAACTGGCCGAGGAGTGGATGCAAGAGACAGATCTGAGGTTTTCTGCTAGAGTTTTCGAAAAGGATGACTTCGAAAAGAAGGTAAAGGAAGGCTACAGCTTCCATACGAATGTACAGGAGGAAGGTGTCGAGATATGAGCGAGATAGAGGACCTGATGGAAAAGTCCAAAGAGAAGTTCTCGACTGCTGAACTTTTATTCGAAAAAGGTAAGTACGAGGACTCTGTTTCCAGAGCCTACTACTCGATGTTCCACGCCGCGAAGGCACTTTTACTTACCAAGGGTTCAAGCCCAAGGACGCATGCGGGGATCGCCTCGGAGCTTGGAAAGCTTTTCAGAGATGAGCTAGGTGCGAAGCTCACTTCGAAGTTCGGGACAGTCCAGGAACTTAGAGAGGACGCTGACTATGGCTCAGGATCTGACATAGACGAAGCAAGGACAGAAGAGGTGCTTGAAACTGCGGAAAGGTTTCACTCGAAAGCCGAAAACATCATAAGTGGAGAAAAGTAAGTATTCTTTGTTGATTGAGGTAAAAACATGCCGGAAAAGAAAGCTGTTTTGTTTATCGTGGACGGTCTCGGTGGAAGACCCACGGATATGGACGGGGAGACCTGTCTCGAAGCTGCGGAGACCCCGAACCTGGACGGGATGGCCTCGGGCGGCATCAACGGTCTTCTTCATACTGTGAAGCGAGGCGTCAAACCTGGGAGCGATGTGGCGCATCTCTCCATACTCAGTTACGATCCCGAGGAAGGGTATACAGGGCGCGGTGTTTTCGAGGCTCTGGGTTACGGTATGGACGCTACTAAGGGAAATATATATTTCCGGACGAACTTTGCGACAGTCGACGGGGATGTTGTTCAGGACAGGAGAGCCGGTAGGATAAATGAAGGACAGAAGGAGCTGGAGGAAGCTATAAACAGCATAGATCTGGAAGATGCTGAATTTAACTTCAAAGCAACGAACCAGCATAGAGGAGCCCTGGAGCTTGTGGGTGATAATCTTTCGCCGCATATAACGGATACCGATCCACACGAAAGTGGGGAGAAGATGAAAAGCTGTGAGCCCGTTACTTCTTCTAAGGAAGCTGAGAAGACCGCAGAAATAGTGAACCAGTTTATCGAGAAAAGTCGCGAGGTAATGGAAGACTTGGATATCAATGACAGGAGGAAGGAAGATGGCGAGCCTCCTGCAAACTGTCTCCTCCTCCGTGGAGCCTCACATATGATGGATGTGGAGACATTGGAGGGGAAGTACGATGTTGAGTCTACCTGTGTGGCTGCCGGACCCCTATACCTCGGAGTTGCCAAGCAGGTGGGAATGGATGTAAGGACTCCAGACGGAGCTACGGGTGGCGTTGATTCCGACCTTATAGCCAAGGCAAAGACTGCTGTGAGTGAGGTCGACGAGAAGGACTTCGTGTTTATACATGCCAAAGGTGCGGACAACGCTGGTCACGACCACGACGCCGAAGGAAAGAAGAAATTTCTGGAGAAGGTCGATGAAGCCGTGGGCTACCTTCTGGACAAGTTGGACTGGAATAGGACGCATATGGTTTTCACAGGTGACCATACGACGCCCGTTGGCTACGGTAACCATACAGCTGAACCTGTGCCTGTGGTCTTCTACGGCTCTGAGGTGAGAACAGATAGCGTGGAGGAGATCGGCGAGAGGTCTTGTGCCCGTGGCGATCTGGGTCATATGGAAGGATTGGAACTACTTCCTGTTCTATTCAACTACAACGACTGGACAGAGAAATACGGGTCGTGATGTTATGTCGAAGATAAAAAATGTAAGGGCCAGGGAAATTCTGGATTCAAGGGGAAACCCTACTGTAGAGACAGAGGTAGTAACTAAGAAGGGAAGCGGTAAGGCAGCTGTCCCCTCTGGAGCTTCGACAGGAAAAAATGAAGCACTGGAGCTGAGAGACGGTGGAAGCAGGTACAACGGAAAGGGTGTCAGACAGGCTGTTTCTAACGTTAACGAAAAAATAAAAGAGACCTTGGTTGGCTTTAACTGTCAGAAGCTGGAGGAGTTGGATAGGAAGATGATTGAGCTGGACGGAACCGAAGACAAAGGTTCCCTAGGAGCAAACGCGATTCTTTCCGTTTCTCTAGCAGCAACACGAGCAGCCGCAGATGAGTCCAACAAAGAGCTCTACGAGCTTCTTCACGAAAAGTTCTGTCCTGATGAAAAAATGACCTTTCCCAGACCTTTCCTCAACGTGATAAACGGCGGCGAACACGCTGGGAACGATCTGGCCGTCCAGGAGTTCATGATTGTTCCCTTTGTTGAGGGTACAGAAGAGAAGATAAGATCTGCTTCCGAGGTGTATCATGAACTGAAGGAGATACTCAAGAGAAAACACGGTAAGGAAGCGGTAAACGTGGGGGATGAGGGAGGCTTTGCACCGTCTTTGTCGAAGACAGAGGATGTTCTGGAGCTTCTCATCGAAGCTATAGAGTCTGCAGGATACAAACCCGGAGAGGATATAAGTCTGGCAATGGACGCTGCTGCATCTGAGTTCTACAAAGATAAGGGTTATGGTATAGATGGGCGAGTTATGAATAAAGAACAGCTGGAAGATTTCTGGCTCGAGATATTTGATAACTATCCTGTCTGTTCTCTTGAAGATCCATTCGATGAGGAGGACTTCGACAGCTTTGCTTCTCTTAATGAAAAGACAAGAAAGATGATAGTCGGCGACGATCTCTTGGTCACAAATCCAGATAGAATAGAAAGAGCTTTCGAGAGAGATTCATGTGATACCCTTCTTCTCAAGGTCAATCAGATAGGTACTTTGACAGAAGCTATAGAGTCTGCGAAGCTGGCCCAGGAAAACGATTGGAAGGTAATAGTTTCACACAGGAGCGGAGAGACCACGGATGCCTTCATCTCAGACCTGGCCGTGGCTTTGGGAGCCTATGGGATCAAAGCAGGTGCACCGGCTCGCGGCGAGAGAACTGCTAAATACAACCGGCTGATTAGAATAGAAAAAGGATTGTAAATAATTCTCAATCTAAAATACTCTAGCAAGTTTTTGTCAGATTTGTTCAGGCAGTACAAATATAAAGAAAGAGCCTAAACCTAATTTATGCCAAACAGACCGGAACCTGATATGGGAACCGAAAAGGACGCGTTACCCCGCAGGATTGTAGCAGTGATCATCGACAGTATAATCATGGGCTTGATCGCAGGACTGATCGCTGGTGGCGGGGCCCTCGGTGCAATGACAGCATCAAACATCTTTTCCATTGCATTAATAGGAATTGCCGGTATTTTCATAATGTTCTTCTACGCCTTCCTCCTGGAAGGATATATAGGACAGACGATCGGCAAGATGGTGATGGGAATTGTCGTCGTCAAAGAGAACGGCGAACCCTGTGACTACCTGGCCTCCTTCGTCCGGAACCTACTTCGGATCGTAGACGGCCTGTTCTACTATCTGGTAGGACTAGTCGCGATTATTCTTTCCAACAAGAGACAAAGGATCGGTGACCATATCGCCAACACAGTCGTAGTGAAAGCAAGGAAGTGACCCACTTCCTCTTTATTTTTTATATCTGGTTCTTCTAGTCTGAACTATGATCACTGTACTTCGTCTCAGCCACCGGCTCGGCCGAGATAAAAGAATGACCACACACTGCGCCCTAACAGCCCGGGCTCTCGGCGCTGACAAAATGATCTACACTGGCGATCATGACAAGAAGATGCAAGAGAATGTGGATAGCGTTGTGAAAAGATGGGGCGGAAGTTTCGAAATCCAGTACGAGGAAAACTGGAAGAAATATCTCAAGAACTACGAAGGAAAGAAGGTCTACCTGGCCATGTTTGGGTTGCCGGTCCAGGACCAGATAGAAGCGATAAGAAACTACGATGAAGATTTGCTTGTTATTGTAGGCGGAGAAAAGATACCCGGCGAGATCTACGAACACATAGACACTCAAGTAGCTGTGACCAACCAGCCCCATTCCGAGGTGGCGGCACTGGCCGTCTTCCTGGACAAACTACAAAAAGGAAGTGAACTGGAAAAGAAATTCGAAGGCGCCTCTGTTGAAGTTTTACCAAAGAAGCAAGGCAAAGACATCAAAGAGAACTAAAGTCTATACTTTTGAAAAAGGTTTCAGGTTTTTCTAATGCCTCCTTTATCTCATCGTCTTCTCCTGAGAAAATTTTATTTCCTATTATATGTTCGTCTTCTAAAGAGAGTAGACTGCCCCATTCCAGGGCTTTTTCATGCCAGAGTCTGTACATCTTATGTGTTTTTGACTTTATCTTACTTTTACCTTCGAAGTATTTTTCAAGGTATTTGAGACCTTCCCTTCTAAAGTGGTTTGCTATGCCTTCCTCAAAACAAGGGACATACCTTCCTTTTGGGTATTCAACGGACTTTATTTTCTCCTTTGAGTTTATATCCTTCGCTACATGACCAAGCTCATGAGCGACACCCTTATTGACCAAAAGATCGGACCAGATTTCATCGTACAGTACAACTACCTCGCCACTGTGGTGCGAACTGCTATCTTTTCTGACATAATTCATTCTTCCAGTAGTATTGAACTCGTCATGTGAAAGGACTGTGAAGTCGGGTTCCCTAAGCTCTATATCGAATTTATCCTGATAGTACGGCACTAATATTTCTGCCGTTTCTTCGCATTTTCGACGAAGCTCCTCGCGGCTCATCTAAAAAAAGAGTTAGAGTTAAAGATATTTAAATGCCGAAGCCAAGCTTTGAATTCCTGGTTCTTTCTCTAGTATTTAATTGAATAAACTTTATATCTTATTCCACTGGTCATACGAGCATCAGACTTCTTACGGGTAAAATTTATATTTCTTGGATATCTCCAGCAGTTCGTATATATTTTCGATGCAGTGGACCAGTATACTTATCCTCAACTAATCAAGCTTAACAACGGGGTCCGTTGAACACTCCAAACGGCTTGATTTTTTTCTAGGCTTTTAGCCAGTTCTCTATAAGTCTTCCATCATCTTTTTGAATAGTTTCTTATGATCAATATCTTCTTCCCTGTACCTTTTCACGATATCCCCATTTACATCAAGATGTTCTCCGAGCACATTGATTACCATTCCTTCATTGTCTTCAAATCCCAGAACCTCACTGTCTTTAATCTGGTATTTTACCAGCTTTACTTCAACGTCAGTATCAAAATCCTTTGAACTGTTGCAGGAGCATGCATCGAACTCCAAATTGTCGCTGTATATCTTCCCACAGTTTTCACATTTGTAAAAAGGCGTTTAGACACCCCAGCAATCAATTCAGAGAGCTTAAAATATTTATTTGTGTCGGAAGCCAAGAGCCTTGGAATACTAAAAATCAGTCTCTACGCATGAAATTAAGTCAGGCGATTGTAAAAGCTTTCCGAGAAGTCGATATAAATCCTCCACATATTTAAAATTCAGATATAATTTTTGTTTTGTTATGGAAGGCGACGAAACTAACTACGAAGAAAGGATACGCAAAGGCTTTGAGAAGGCAGTTGAGAATAGAATAGAGAATAGGGGCATCGGAGGATTTGAAGAAGAATTGAATTCTCTTGAAAGCCGTGTCGAGAGGTTAAATGAGTTGTACGAAGAAAAAGTGAACGATGGGAATCCTAAGGAGACAGAGGCCTTGGTAAAGACCATAGCTTCTGCTGAAATACATTATGAAGTTGCCAAAGAAAAGTACGAAGATAAAAAACAAGAATGAAAACTTGAGAACTTTATTTCTCTCTATCAGAAAGATCCCCACTTCGGACTAGTTGAATAATCACATATCTAATTTCCTAATCTATACCTTGATTTACTTTTCTAGGAGAACTACCCTCGACCTCTTCTGTTCGTCGGCTACGTTGTACTTTGAACTTCCTGCTACTTCCTCCGAGAACTTCTTCACATCTTCGTGGCTCGGCATCGCGTCTCGTGGCATCCTCTTCTGCGAATAGCCTATATGCATGTAAGCCTTTGCTTCTATGAAGTCGAAGCCTACTTCTTCTACCAGCTCAGCGAACTCTTCAGCAAGGTGCATGTTAACGCCGTCCATACACGTTATTCGCAAAACAGTTGTACTGTCCATTTCCCCGACCAACTCAAGTGTTTCCTGGAGCTTGCTCCAGTTTTCCTCTTCGACAGGATTACAGTGTTTCCTGTAAAGCTCCTTGTTCGGTGCCTCAACGGACACGTAGAAGTTCGTAGGCAGCTCCTTTAGTTTTTCTATTCTTTCAGGGAAAGTTCCATTGGTGACCAGGAACGTGGAGAAGTCTCGTCTGTGGAACTCCTCTATAAGCTCGGAGATCTTGGGATAGAACATCGGTTCACCTGTAAGCGAGATGGCGGCCTGATTGGGGTGCTTAGCTTCTTCCAGCTTTTCTTCAGGTACGTCCTCGTTGCCTCCGAACCCGGACAGTAGCTCGCGCTGCGCCTCTATACATCCATCTATGATCTCCTCCGGGTCGTCCACGTGACCTTTCCACTCCGAGGAAAAGAAGGATGTGTCCCGCCAGCAGTGTCTACAACGCTGATTGCAAAGCAAAGCGGGAGTCATCTGCAAACATCTATGACTTTCAATACCGTAGAACTTCTGCTTGTAGCAGACGTCGTCGCAGCGAAGCGACTCCTTCAGCCAGTTACAGGTGCGCACCGCAGAGTGGTTCCCCACGAAGCGGTACTGTCTTTCCTCCAGTTCCTGTTTCTTTTTCTCCGGGAGCATAGTCTAATGGTTCTTTTGGTAAAGATTAAAAGTTTTCCCATGGCCGGAGAATACATCAAACGTCGAGGGTAATGTTTATAAATTGGTGTACATAAGTCCTAACTACATGTATTCGGACACCCCCGAAGACGAAGTTGTGGTAAAGGCGGACGTAGATGGTGTTTTAACCGACATAAAGGAGACATTCGAGAACTGCATCCCAGGAAGCGTACTAGACTACGTAGTTGAGAAGGAATACGACCTTGAGGATCTCGGATACGAGTTCGCCGAGGAGGTCTGCGAGACCACGAACCTCGCATACAAGGAAAACAGAGATCTTCTGGTCCCTAGAGAAGAAGATTTACCCGGAAAGATAGAGGGTATAAAGGAGGCTCTGGAGAAGAAAACAGGGAAACACGCGAAGTTCGTGATAGCTACTTCTAGAAAGGGAATAGATGAAGAAGAGCTCGAGGAAGCCCTGTCAAGTATGGGTATAGAGAACTACGACGATCTGAGAATAGAAGAGGAGAAACACAAAGACTGCGATATACTCATTGAGGACAATCCAGGTCAGATAAAGGCATTTTTTGATGAGGGAGGACAAAAAGCATACCATATCAACAACGAGTGCAGCAAGATGGTTTACAGGGAACAGGAAGATATTTACGGGGACGGGAGATGTAGATCCATCGAAAGCTTTTCTGAAATAATCGAAGACGTAGAGGCAGAGGAACCATTCGATGAAAGCTTTTTTGATCAGGAGTTGGCAAAGCCTAAGGCCTGTTGAGTGAGGACTGCATGTCCCACAGCTTCTTGTAGAGACCGTCCTTCTCCAGTAGTTCTTCGTGCGTTCCTTGTTCTACAACCTTTCCGTCTTCAAGGCATATGATTCTGTCGGCCAGTCTCGCTGTGCTGAGATCGTGGGCTATCATTATAGTTGTCCTATCCTTTATCAGCTCATTTATAGCGTCCTGTATCTTCACCTCCGTTATCGTATCCACGTCGCTGGTCGCCTCGTCTAATATCAGAATCTCCGGGTCGTTAAGGATGGTCCTTGCTATAGAGATTCTCTGCTTCTGTCCACCGCTTAGCTTAACGCCGTCTTCTCCTACCTCAGTTTCGTATCCGTCCTTGAAGTCCTCTATGAAATCATGTGCTGCAGCCTTGTTAGCCGCTTCCTTGATCTTTTCATCCGTAGCCTCTGGATCCCCGTAAGAGATATTGGTCATAACGTCGTCGTCGAAGAGAAAAGCATCCTGTGAAACTATGCCTATTTTGTCCCTGAGCTCCTTTACATCCAGCTTACGTATATCCCTTCCGTCTATCTTAACCATGCCGTTGTCTGGGTCGTAGAACCTCAGAATCATGTTAACCGTAGTCGTCTTTCCTGATCCACTTGGACCGACGAGAGCGACGGTTTCGCCGGGCTTCACCTTGAAGGAGACTTCGTGGAGCGCGCTGTCTTCCTCCTCTTCCTTCTCTGGATCACCGTAGTGGAACGTAACTTCTTCGAACTCTACTTCTCCTTCAATTTCACCAACTTTTTCTGGATTGTCCTGGTTCTTTATACCTATAGGTTCCTGAAGAATTCCGAAAACGCGTGCTGCGGAAGCAGCTGCCCTCTGATGTGAGTTTGTAACCCAGCCTAACATCCGCATGGGCTCGTAGAACTGCCATATGTATGCGTTGAAAGCTATAAGGGTACCTATCGTCAGTGCCTCTTCGATGACCAGATAACCACCGTATCCTATAACGATTACTGCACCTACGGAAACCGCAAAACCAACGGCAGGAAAGAACTTCGACCAGAGCTTTATAGACTCGACGTTCGTCTGCCTGTAATCATCGCTGACATCTCCCACCCTTTCGATTTCATATTCCTCCCTTGCAAAGCTCTTTATAGTCTCTATTCCAGCTATATTGTTCTGAAGCCTGCTGTTCACGTCACCCACGGACTTCCTTACAGCGTCCCACTTAGGCCTTATCTTGCCTGCAAAATGGTAGGTCATGAAGCCTATGATAGGTATGGGAACCAAGGTGAAGAAAGCAAGCTTCCAGTTCATCCAGAAAAGCACGACCCCTATGACCAGGCCTATGGTTATGTTCCTTACGATTTCTCTCATTGTCGAGGACAGAAATCTCTGAAGCCTGTTTATATCGTTCGATAGTTTGGACATCATCTTTCCAGTCGGCTGGTTGCTGTGGAAGGAAAGTGAAAGCTCCTGTAGATGCTTGTAGGTGTCCATACGTAGGTGGTATATGGCTTCCTGTGCAAAGGTGAAAAGAAAGAAGTTCTGCGCGTATTCAAATATAGCTCTTCCAGCATAAGCCCCTACTAAAGCTGCGACAACCATCCAGAGGAGACCAAAGTTCCCGGGAATTATGGCTTCATCTATAGCTGTCCTGACCAGATAAGGTGGAACAAGGCCGAAGGTCGAAGCAACGATAACGGACAAGACACCTATTACCAGCCTCCTTTTGTATGGCTTACAGTAGTTAAGAAGCTTCGACATAGGTTTGTCTACCCTCTTCTCCTGCTCCTTCAGAGTATCATCGTCCACTACCTTGTGCGGAATAATACCACCTTGCGGCTACCCAAGATTTTTGAGCAATTAATATAAATTTTAAGGTGTAAGTTTAGTTTGGTGACTTAATGGTTTATACAGACAAGTTGAGAAAAGGTTTCGAGAAATCTTATAAAGACCTCTGGAACAAAGTTGGTCGTAGTTTCGGCGTGTATGGACTTGGCCTCGAAGGGGAAGATATAGAGGAAGCTTTGAAAGATTCTGAAAACCGTTCAGACGCTTAGTTCCATAAGGTCTTCAGCCACTTCCACATTGTCGTGATACTCCTGAGCAGCTTTTCTCAGAGGCTGCAGATCTTTGTACCTTCTTGAGTAGTGTGTGAGTAAAAGTCTCTTTACATTTGCTTCCTTCGCAAGCTTCGCCGCGTCTTTTGCCGATGAGTGTTTATGGCTTGTTTCTTCGGCAAAGGTTGCGTCGTGTATAAGTAGATCGGCTCCTTCGGAAAGCTTCTTTACAGTCTCTGTTGGAAGGGTGTCTCCAGAGTAAACTACCTTCCTTCCCTTGGTCAAATCAGACACATCCTTCAGCTTTATCTCCTCGCCTTTGTGCGTTATTTTTCCTTTATCCTTCAGCTCGCCCATCTTTGGTCCAGGATATAGATCGTACTCTGCGGCCTTATCTTCGTTTATATTAAGCTTGTCCTTCTCCTCTAAACAGTACGCGACGGACGGAACAGAATGATCAGTTGGAATAGACTTGACAATGTACTCCTTTTCCTCGACTAACACGTTTTCCTCCTCACCTTCGTAATCAACGTCCACCGCCTTCACATCAAAGCCGAAGTCGTACCAGGACATATCCGAAAGAAGTGAAACAAAACGCGAAGCCTCGGGACCATAGATCTCCAACTTCCTTTTCCTTCCTTCCAGGTTGAAGGTTTCGATGAGTCCAAGAAGACCAGCATAGTGATCCGCGTGCCAGTGAGTGATAAATATCTTATCAACCTTCATAAACGAAAGTCCAGCTCTCTGTATCTGTCTCTGCGTACCTTCACCACAGTCCCAGAGAAAGACGTCACCTTCCCTCCTGACCCATATGGAAGAATGATGTCTCTCCTTTGTAGGAATTATGCTTCCGGAACCCAACACCACGACCTCAAGCGGCTTCATAACAGTGTGGATTAAGTAAAGGAAGTTTTTATACTTTGCAGAGAACTAGTTGTGGAAAGTGATCTTTTTGCTTACATTATTCGATCCACAGTTAGGACATTCTGGTTTTATATAATCAATACTTCCATCATTATATTCCGTCCCGTCCTTATATTCTCTATGACAATCACCGCAGGTATGCTTATGCTCGCCGGTTATATCAGGATCTTCAGTCATATTTATCACCTAATACATTCTCATGGAAAAATTTATATCAACAGGTTACTACTTTCTAAGTTATTTTATCTCCTAATGGGGTCTACGGTTCCTTATTTTCATCCTGTAACCGTCGCAGATAAGTAGAATTACAACGGCCACAGCTCCGAAGATGAACATTCCAGGGCTTTCGATTATCCTACCGGTAATTCCTGATGCTTCAATCGAAGTCTTGTCTGTCATTTATTTTCAGTTTTCTCTTATCTTATGATTCAAATGGGATCCAATAGTTCTTTTACTGTCGACCGTGGAGTTCGGTTTGAACGATCTTTTTCTTGAATTTCGTCTTCGTACATATCGTCTGGAGTGCTTTTACCATGTTCTACTGACAATCCAGATTTGTAGCTGAGGGTCTCAATTTCTAACTTTCCATTTCCTTCCATTGAATCACCTCCTTTGATCGCTAGGGAAAAATTCGTGTAGACGATTTTTAAATGTGGCGTTCGACGTTTGTTTTAATTCGGACAATGGTTTTAAGTTTGTTTTCCGTTTAATAATATATGAAGAGGTGCCTAGATTGGAGAACAATGGCGAAGGTAAGATAATCAAGGATCCTGTCCACGGCTTCATGGATCTGAACAAGATGCAGGTTGAGCTTCTCTCACAACCAGAAGTGCAGAGGATGACGTGGATAAAACAGATAGGCCTTGGACTTCTTGTTTACCCCGGTGGTCACCATACGAGACTGGAACATTGTCTCGGAACTTCTTACCTCTGCAAGAAGATTGGAAAAACCTTGGAGCTTGATGAGAAAGAGAGGAAGCTTCTGGAGGCCGCTGGCATGTTACACGATATAGGACACCCACCTTTCAGTCACACAGTGGAGAAGGTAATGGAAAAGGACCACATGGAAGCTACGAAGGAACTGATACTTGGCGAGAAAGTTCTGGATCTATCTGGAGCTGGCAAAATCCCAGAAGTTCTTAAAAAACACGGCCTTGATCCGAAGAGGGTTGCGGATCTTGTTACAGGAGACTTCAAAGGTAAGAAATACCTTGCTGACATAATCAGCTCTCAGATGGACGCGGATCAGCTTGATTACTTGGTGAGGGATGCACATCACACGGGCGTATCATACGGGTCTATAGAGACTGACTGGATAATAAATGTGATGGAGATAAATGACGAGAGGCTTACTTACAGGGAGAAAGGAATCGATGCTCTTGAAGACTGCATAATTGCAAGGGACCACATGTATTCCAGCGTCTACTCTCATAAAACTTCATGTATAGCTGAGAAGATGCTTCTGAGGGCGGTAGAAAGACACCTCAAATCCAATGACCAGAAAGGTGAAGATATCTTCTGGATGACCGACGGTGAGCTCATGCAAGTTCTTTCCAACACAAATGCGTTTTCAAAAGAAATGGTAAGCAGGATAAAAAACAGGGACCTCTACAAGCAAGCCTACGCATTGAAGGATACGGAAGTATCTGAAGACAGTAGGATTGAAAGGATTTCAAACGGGTCGGAGGAGGAAATAGAGGGAAGAATAGCTGAACTAGCAGATGTAAATGAAGACTCTGTAATAGTTCATAAAGAAAGGGAAGTTACCAAGGAGCTTGAACCGAGACTGAGGGAGTTTGACATAAGGATAACCTTGGACAGCGGTGAAGTTGTTCCGCTGGAAGAGGTATCGAGGACCGTAAGTTCGTTGAGGAAGAAAGAGCCTGTGAGGAATCTTCTGTCCGTGTACACACCCGAAGAACATAGATCAAGGGTTGGAGAAAAGGCCAAAGGGTACTTCGGACTCTGAGTTTAGCTAAAAAGTTTACTTCTTATCTCATTAACTTTTTTCTCAGTAAGGCTGTCCTTTACGTCCTTCATTTTTAACATAAAATCCCTGAGGTCATCCAGATCTACGTTCACAGGCCTGTTCTTGAGATTGTACTGGTTCTCTATCCTTAGCTCCTTGCTCTTCTTTAATCTGCTGGAAATATCCTCCTCTAACAGGCCTTCATCTTCGAGAAACTGCACAGCTTCTATCGTACAGTCGTGTATTTCAGAGCTTATGCCTAGCCTTGCGAGTACTGCGGAGACACAGAAATATTCAATATAGTATTTTACAGTTGCTGTCCATATCCTGGAGCCGTTCTCCATGACCCGCTTCAAAACCCTAAGGCTCTCCTCAGCGTTCTGAAGGTAGTCTTCAGCTATGTTTTCACTGGGCTCAGCAAGCTGAAGTCCGTCCCTCTCGTTTTTACACCACTCCAAACTCGCCATACATTTCACCAAACATAGTTACAAAATAGTCCGTTCCGTTCAGGATAATATGTTTCTTGTGCAGCTCCTTCTTAAATCTTCTGTCAAGTCCATCCCTATCCTTTACGTGTACTTTGTGCACAGGCAGATAGGTCTCACCGAACTCCTCAAGCCTCTTCCTGAGCTCATCGCTTTGTTTTCCTAGTATCAGAAGGTCGATATCCTCACCCTCCCTGTTGACTGCATAAGATCCGAATACCATGAATCTTGCTTCTGTCATGAACGGTAAAATTTTCTCGTAGAGCCTCTTCACCAATGTCTCCTCCTCTATGAACTCGTAGCTTCTGAGCTTTTCAGCAGTGGAAAGGTAATGAAGTATTAGCGAGAAGTCAGTGTTCAGCCTGTACTTCCTATGCTTGCCCTGGCCCTCAACGTTTAGAACGTTGTCGTTCACGAGCTCCTTTATATACTTCTTCAAAGTCTGATGAGGCCTGTCCAATTCCTTTTCAAAGTTTGCAAGAATAAGGCTTCTCGTGTAGTCATCCAAGTAAGGGAATAAAACTTTCCATTTAGTAAGTTTTATTACCATATTGTATATAATAATACTAATGCTATTTAAAATTTAGGTCATCAAGGAAATCTTCGATTATTTTTGCCTTTTCTTCTCTTTTTGTTCCGAGACAGGCCTCTTTCTCGGCTTTTAGTTCTAGACATGGAACTCTGTATCCGTTTAATTCTACAGGAATGGCTCTACCTGAATCAACCTTACTGTAGTATATATCATCCTCAGCCCCGCCTAGTACATGGGCCTCTACACCCTCAACATTAAGCTTCATCTCGTAGTAGTCAGGTTTGCCTTTTTCTGATGCTTCCCTTCTCTTAATATCCTTATCCACGTATTCCTTGAAGGTGTTCTGTACCTTTTTTATGCCTTCGTAGCTCGTCGAAATGTCGAGGTCATCTGGTTCGAGGTCAATTCCCTGTAAGACCATATTTGTACTACCAACAACGGCCCAGTTCAGATCTCTACCATCTAGCCTCGAAGCTACTTTTTTCAAAGCCTCTTCAAACTTCTCATTGAGCATGGCAAAACTTTATCACCAAGATTTAAATTAGAGGTGGTGGATTCCATTAAGCGATGCCAGGAACTTACTTCTATCTTCTTCTTAATACAAAAACTTCCCTGGCCAGGTCGCCATGAACCTTTTCCCTGAACTTCCTTGTTATCTCAAAGAAGTTTTCACTATCTTCTAAAATTTTCTCAAACTCCAATCTTTCAGGAGCTCCTATAACGCATCTTTTACCCTGTTTGAGAACTTTTTCTATTTCAGGGATAGCTTCCATATAGAGCTTTCTTACCTTCTCGCCGCCTACCTTTGCTGATCTCCCGTAAGGTGGGTCTGTGACAACTGCGTCGAACTTTCTATCCCATCTTCCCTCCAGTTCCTGGACCTTGCATCTTTTCATCTCGCCTCCAAGGCCGTAATAGTCCAGGTTTATCTCGCTTCCAGAAACCATCTCGCCTTCTGAGTCGGAGCCGTAGACCTTGCAACCTGCGAGAGCTCCCTCTACCAGAATTCCACCTGTCCCACAAAAGGGATCCAGCAGGCTTTCACCCTTCTCAACTCCGGACAGGTTTACCCAACACCTTGCTTCTCGTGGTTGAAGTGAAACAGGCCTTGAAAAGGGCTTAAGGGCAGGTTTTCTCTTGGTAAACTCCGCTGGCTCAAACCTGTGCAGAAGTTTTCCTGTATATATCCTTGTTCCTCTCATAAGGAAGTAGAAGGTTGTGTCAGGTTCGTCAAGATCAACTGTGTCAATGCTCGGATTTAGCTCCTCGAGGATTTCTTCTTTCTTCCCTTTGAAGTCAGCTTCGAAGTCCAGATTCTTGAATCGCGCCGCGAACTTTCCCTGGATGTGCTCGGAAGGATTAAATGGCAAGGTTTCGTTCATGTGAAAGCTACCCAAGAACTCAAGGACTAGATGCGAGAAGCCAAGCCCATCAAGCCTGTTTACATCTTCAGTTTTCCCGACTACTATTCTTCCATCCCTTTGTCTTATATCAACACCAAGGGCACGCAGTTCTTCGTAGGGCATTTCTTCATGGAAGCCGCCTGTAAGAACTAGAATCTTCATGCTACCCTACATCTCTTCTAGCTTCGGAATATTGAGAAGGTCCAATCCATTTCCTAGAACCTGTCTGAAGGCCTTGACTATTTCTATCCTTCTCGCCTCGTGCTCCGAGTCCTTTACCCTACATTCGTGGTAGAACTCGTTGAAAAGCTCGCAGAGCTCGTTGAGGTAGACCGCAATCCTATGGGGCTCGTACTTGTCCGCAGCCTGGAAAACAGGCTCGTGGAACCTTCCAAGCTTCTTCACCAGCTTGAACTCAACCTCCTCCATGTCATTGAAGTCTGCTTTCCGGGTTTCATCTACTTCGTCGAGAATTCCACAGGCCCTGCTGTAGGAGTACTGGAGATAAGGTCCGGAAGAGCCTTCGAAGTTCAATGCTTCTTCCCAGGAGAACTTTATGCTTGTCGTCCTCCTCTTCGAGAGGTCGAAGTACTTGAGGGCGCCGACACCAACCCTTTCGGCCACATTCTCCTTGTTTTCCAGACTTGGATTCTTTTCCGCGATAGCTTCCATTGCCTTTTCCTTAGCTTTGTCTAAAACGTCCTCTAGAAGTATAACGTTACCAGTGCGCGTGGATAAGCTGCCTTCAGGGAGAGACATCATCCCAAACTTTACGTGGACGAGTTCATTCTTGTTCGCGTATCCCATTTTATCTGCTGCCTCAAAGGCTTTCTTGAAATGTCTCTCCTGTGGTTGACCCACGACGTAAAGTGCTTTGTCAAAGCCATATTCCTCCTTTCGGTACTTTATCTGTGCAAGCTCCCTGGTGCTGTATAGAGTCCCACCGTCACTCCTCTGTATCAAATAAGGCGTATCATCGTCGTCGCTTTCTATTATTATGGAGCCGTCTTCGTCCTTCTTTGCAACACCTTTATCCAACGCCTCCTGTATAACGTCTCTGGTCTTATTCCTGTAGAACCTTTCGCCCTTCCACGAATCAAAGGTTATGTTCAAACGCGAATAGGTCTTCTTCAGACCTTTCTTCGTGTGTTTAGTAAACTTTTCCCATAGCCTTTCCGCCTCTTCATCACCTCCCTCCAGCCTCTTACTCCACTGTCTTGCTTCCTCTTCAAGTTCTTCATGTTTTTCAGCAACCTTATGGAACTTCACGTATAGGTCAAGAAGATAACCAACAGGATCCTCCTCAAGTTTTTCCTCATCTCCCCATTCTTTGTACGCGTGTATCAGCTTTCCAAACTGTGTTCCCATATCGCCAAGGTGGTTTATACCCACACAGTCGTAGCCAGCAAACTCCAGTATCCTTGAAATGGAGTCGCCTATTATAGTAGAACGTAAATGACCTATATGCATCGGCTTGCCGACGTTTGGAGAGGAGTAGTCAAGTACGACCGTTTTATCTTTTCCAAAATCATAGCTTCCGTAACTGTCACCTTCCTTGCTTATTTTTTCCAGAAGCTTTTCCGTGTAGTTAGCCCTGTCGAGAAAGAAGTTTATGAAGCCCTGTCCCGCAGCCTCAATCTCCCCCACCTCTTCCGGTTTTTTCTTGTTCAGTTTATCTACGGTTTCTTCTGCGAGCTTGTAAGGCTCTCTACCTTCCTGGTTGGTTTGTCTGAGACAGGCGTTGGTTGCGTAGTCACCGTGCTCCATGCTGTCAGGAACTTCAACCCTTACTTCGACGTCCAGAAGTGACTCTAACTCTTCTTTTATCCTTTCTTCGAGCTCTCTCATGTTACCTATGCCAGGTCCTTGTCAAAGTACTCAGCCATCTTCTTCCTAAGACCTTCCTTTTCCCTGAAGATGTGCACGGAATGGTCTCCTGTCGCTATCGTTAAGCCTTCGCTGACCTTCTCGGCCAGATGCCTTGGAACTCCTTCTTCCTGGAGCGTGTTCGCATCGTCATGTAGTAGATCCTTTACAAAATCCAAGGCTGTGGTCCATTCTCTGAAGTACTCCGCGTACCACTGTTCATCCTTGACGAGGAGGTTGTGCTCACCGCCGTATTTCTCTATGAACTTCTTTGAGTTCCTTTTGTCAAATATGGGCGGACCTTCTCTTTTATCAATTCTGGGAAGTTCGTCGACCTCCAGCTCAAGTATCAGTACGCAGGTTTCGTTGTCGCTCCACACGTCCTTCCTCAAAACCTCGAAGCCTTCGTCGTCGAGTATCTCCTCAATTCTTCTGTTCATCTTTTGCATCTGCGGGTAAAGAACGTCGTCGTGTATGTCCGGCGCTTCGAACTTTATCAGCATGAAGTCCGTTCCTCTTCTGTCTATCTCTTGCTGAAGCTCGCGCAAGGAAAGTGCCTCATATTTTTTTCCGAAGAACTTGTCGATGCTCGGATCCTCGACGAACTCCTTCACCTTCTTCTTGAAAAGGAAGAAGTTTTCATACGATAAAACAGAAGCAACGTTCCTGTCCTTGTCCACGGGGTCCACGACTATAAGTACGTCTCCTTCGAACTTATCCCGCTTGAGGTAGTCTTCGGACTTGAAGTGGCTTTCAGGATCTATAACCTTGCCTGGATACCAGTCCTTTACCTCCTTCAGTACTTCGTCGAAGCTTCCGTACTCCGCGATAAGAATCTCACATAGGTAGCCGGAGAATCCCTTCGTTTTGAGGTCGCTTCCATAAAGGCCATGCTCCTTCGTGAACTTTTTCAGAAGTCTTACATGATCCCTTTGTTCCTCGTCCAGGTTTTCCTCGACCCATTTCACATGCCAAGGGGTCCTATCTACGCTGCTCTTTATATCATCTGGATCAGTGTCATAAGCCGGCACTATATCAACTTCGTGGCCGTCGACCTCGCCCTGAACGTACGGATGCTCGGCGTAGCCGACGCGCCATTCGCCACCTAACTCTTCAATTATTCTTTTACCAGCTTTCATGCCTTTCTCTTCTAATTCCTCCATATCCAACTCTTCATCAAACAGTAGAAACATGTCTATATCCTTCTTACTTCTCAGCCAGGTATCCTTCGCTATGGACCCACAGAACAGCGGCTCGTACTCGTACTCTTCAGCATACTGCCTTGCAAATTCCCTCAGATTCTCACAGGTTTCTTTAAGGTCTTTAGTCTCGTCAAGCTCAGGCTTTATTTCGTCCAGTATATTTTCAAGCAGTTCTTGCATGATACCACAGATTATTTCTTTTGATTCAATAAAAAGTTTTATATGCACTTTTTCGGTCCAATTTATTTAATACAGACGCTACCTCCCATTTATGGGCTTTAGAAGTGTTGAATGGGAAACTATAAATGTTTTGAGAACTATTGCTGTACGGATGAGACCAGAAGAACTTCAGTTCATTGAACTGGGTGATTCACTTCTTCAGAAGTCGGACTATTATAGAGGCTGGGGTGACGAGTACGAAAGCAATGTACCGAAGATAGAGCATTTCCAGGAGGAATCACAAAAATACATAAAAAAGCTTGATGAAAGGCTTTCGAAGCCTCCTTGGTTTGTTGATTCAAAATCCATCAGAGAGGATATAGCTAAGGAGCTTGTGGTGAAATCTGAATACAAGGATGCTTGGGAAACATACAGTCGTACAAAACGCTTCAACTTCCCGAAGTTCCTCAAAGATGTTCTTCCGTATATGAATACTGATTGTGTCAAACGCCTCAAGCACGGTAAGTATCTCCGGAACATGGTGGACGGTATTATTGATAAATATGATACCAGGGTTTTGGAAATTGCTGGTGGAAGAGGTCCAAGTTACGCCGTCTTGAATCCTGATAAAACCGAAGAATTCTATACCGAGTCAATCTTAAAGGATCTGAGCAAGGAGTTAGATGGAGAGGAATTGATAGATCTAACGAAGGACGAGGAGTTGATCAATGACGCGTTAGGCGAGCTTAAAGAAGATGAGTTGAAGGAAAAGGAGAGGATAGTCGCCCAGAAAAATGCATATTCTATGCCTACAAGGCCTTCTGAACATAAAAGACCGTTTCAGGATTTTGAGATATAGTTCTTTTTACGACATTTGACGAAAACTAACGAAAGTTTTATATAGCCATTGGAAGAATAGCTATACTGTATTAAATATAATCCACAATAGAAAAATTTTTATATAAACCCCGAATCACTCCTTGTCAGTAAAAACATCAACCCTAACTTTTATATGTCAGTAATACAAAGTTATAGTTGATTACTACCGAATAGTGAAAACGAATAAAATATAACAAAACTTGATAACATGTCAAACCGTGAAAAGACCGCGAAAACACAGAAGATCTGCCCAGAATGCGGGTCTACAAACTTCGAGGAAAACGAATCAAGAGGAGAGCTAACCTGTTCTGAATGTGGTGAGGTTATAGAGGAATCGATGATCGATATGACGCAGGAATGGCGCGCATTCGACCAGGAGCAGAGATCTAATAGAGCGAGGACTGGTGCTCCGCTAACTCCGACAAAGCACGATAAAGGTGTAACTACGAAGATAGGTAAGGGTCCTGGCGAGCTGTTCAAGGTAAATCCAAGCCAGAGGGCACAGTATTCCAGGTTGAAGAAATGGCAGTCCAGAATCGTAGAATCCAAGAACAGGAATCTTTCGTTCGCTCTTTCCGAACTCAAGAGATTGGTTTCATATCTGGGGCTTCCTAACTCGGTTCACAAGGAGGTCGCAATACTGTACGAGAAAGCTGTCGACAAAGGCCTTGTAAGAGGCCGTTCCATGGAAGCTGTGGTTGCAGCTTTAATTTACGCCGTAGCCAGGCAGCACAAGACGCCAAGGACCTTGGATGAAATAACAGAGGCTTCGGGTGTGGATAGAAGGGAAATCGGTAGAACTTACAGATACGTATGCAGGGAACTCGGTATAAGAATACTGCCTTCACAGCCCGAGGACTACATACCGAGGTTCTCGACGATGCTAGGGCTTTCTGATGAAGCGCAGGCTAAGGCGTTGGACATACTTGAAAAGGCGAAGAGTCACGAGATAACTTCCGGTAAGGGCCCAGTGGGGGTGGCTGCGGCAGCTCTCTATATAGCCGCCGTTCTTACCGGCCAGAAGAAGACTCAGAGAGAGGTTGCGGATGTTGTTGACGCTACAGAAGTGACGATACGTAACAGGTACAAGGAAATTGTCGAAACGTTGGGGATAGAAGACGAAGTAGAGAAGAAGGTAAAGGAAGACGACAACGGCGAGGAAGATTAAAACCTGAAACAAAAAATGGGGGTGTCCGAATTGAAAGACTTAAAGGAAACTGTCAAGGTCAAGAAGCCAACTGTGATTAGGGAAGGGGATACTGTAAAGGAGTGCTTCATGTACAAAGGGATGAAGGAGTGCTTTGAAGACAGGTGTTTTTGGAAGAAGAACGGTGAGTGTCCCATATCCAAGGCTCTGGACGAGGAACCTGAAGAAGACGAAGAAAAGGTTGAAGCGTGGTAGTTAATCCATACAATCAACTACTTCCTCGAAAGGAGCTTTGGTTTTTACTGCTGTTGGTGAATACACTGATTTTCTTGTTTTGTACCCCCTTTCTTCTAACCTTCTCATAAGTTCTTCCGTTTTTATTATAGGAAGACTCTGTTTCTTGGCTATGTAGTGCAGATCGTAATGGTAAGGCATATCCATATCTTTTGAAAGTTCCTGCACCTTCCTCCTTTCCTTGTAGAATCCTCTTTCCTTGCACTCCCGGGCAACTTCCTTACAGAAGCTTTGGGTGTTAAACTTGGGCGCGTATACGTTCGTTCTCTCAGTTCTCCTTCCGCATACTTTACATTTTTCATGGAAACCACGGCTTCTCCAGCCGCAGCTAAAGCAGTGTGAAATATAGTCAAAGTTCTTGAAGTTTTCCTTTACTTCCTTGGCGCCCTTGGCCACCTCACCAAATATTCTCGCGTAATGCTCCTTGAAGTAGCAGAGTCTTGGATAAAAGGTCTTTTTGTATCTGCCCAAACTTTCGATGATAGCTGAAACCAGAATTCTGAGTCCAAGTTCCTTGTTGTAACCTGTTTTCATACTTTTCCTTGTGTATCTTCGTTTCGATACCCTGGGGTAAGTACCGAAAAAGGAGGACGTATCGGTGGCGGATACCGCCAAGATTCCACCTCTTCTTATAGAGCCGGCAGCTGCATCAAGAAACTCTGCAGGTGAGCCAAAGGGATCTATGTCTATAAAGTTGAAGTCCTCTTTCCTTAGAAGCACAGCTGCGTCCTTGTTCCTTACCTCCACATCCACTTGATTTCTCCTTACGTTCTCCTTTATCAGATCCACGGCCTTCGGGTTTGCGTCGTTGAGCCATACTTCAGGAACCTCTGCTTCCTCTTTGTACCTTATACCCCGGATACCGGAGGCAGAGAGAGCATCACAGGCCCTTTCAGGCTCTATCACAGAGGCTACAGCCACGGACAGATTCCGGTCGTACTCCATTTTCGGGTTGTAGAAAACTTCCTTGTCGTAGGACTTTCCCTCGTGGACCTCTATATCGACTTCTCCTTCCGTAATGGTTTTCATATCTAGAACCTCTTTTATTCTAGGTTTTAATTATTTGATTGTGTATGAGAGAACAAGATGCTATTTTGAAAGCAGAATACTATTATCAACAGTTCTTGCAAGCGATGAGAGATCCTTTTGGAAAGTAACCTCGGTTCTCCACGCTGTATCCGTTTGATGATAATAGTTCACCTATTTCTTTAATCTTCTTATCGTTATTCTGATGATTACACATTTCAAGTGCAAAAAAGCCTGGCCTGAGGGTTTCGGATACATGCCTGGCAAGTTCTTCTCCACTATCACTCTTCCCATTCAATCCATAATACTTCTGATATGTTTCAGGAACTACGTCAAACAGATATCTATTACTGGGTACCAGTTCGGGGTCTATTGCCTTGATTTCTATATTGTCTTTGTCCTCAACCTCCATCTTTTTTGAAATCTCCTTTGCGTAGTTTGGATTGCTGCCTGTACCTATCACAGCTACCTCATACATCCCGAGTGAATCAAACTCCTTATCAATGTAATCATACAGTCCTCTTTTCAAAGGATGGTTGGGATTGTAGGAACTGTGATTGTTTTCTCCGCACATCTTTACTGAAAGTATAGCATCGGGTTTATTTGGCAATTTCAACACCTGTTGTTATTTATTGGTAACCAATACTTATAAAGTTTCCCAGAAAGCTGTAGAGAACGATCATAGGTCCTTCTGCATTATCACAGTGTCCTCATAACTACCTTGTACATATGCTCCGTCCCTGATTCTTCCTCTTTCCTCAAAACCCAGGCTTTTGTAGAAACTTATAGCTCTCTTATTGCTTTCAAACACTTCCATCTTTATTATTTCGATGCCAAGTCTCTCCTCTGCTTCGTTGAAGATGGCCTCTGCAAGCCTTGTACCTATTCCCATTTCTCTTACATCCTTTTTCAGTCCTATTCCAAACTTGCCTACATGAGACTTGGCACCTACTCCACACTCTACAGAAGCTCCACCCATTACCTCTCCTTTGACCTCCACGACAAGGTAAATCTTTTCACCGCTCTCGTTATTCTCCAAAACATCTGATAGCCATCCAATTTCCTCCTCTCTAGTTTTCTTCTCTTGGAAAAGAAGGTATCCGCCTTCTTCGATCAAGGAGTTTATATATTCCAGAAGATCGTCCAGGTCCTTCATCTCAGGATACCTGATTTTCACTTCCTTGCCTTCGACTTCAAACTCGTCCACGGTATTTCCAACCAACATTCTATCCAGTAAATCTTTCTTGGCTTAAGATATAAGTTTTTTCAGGGGCCTCGAAATAAAGAAAAACGGATCCGTTAACCTGACTTACTCTGAAGAAGGTAATCTTTCTGAGAGGTTCTCCAGATCGGATTTTATGGACTTCATTTTTGGGACGAAATCTTCGATGTTATCTTCCCTTCTGCGCCATAACTCAACTTTGTCGGTTTTTTTATTGCGAGTTATTAAAGCACTTTTCTTATATTCACCTTCATTTACCTCTTCTTCGTAGTCTATTTTCTGATGGCTATGACCTTCAAAATATTTTATTTTACCTTCACCACAATCCACTGCATTTCCTTCACGGTTAGAGTAAAATGCATTCTTTTTGGCCAGAGAAAAAAGCTCTTCGTAAAAGGAATCGTCGAGCTTTTCTATTTCATTTGATTTTCCAACAAAGAGGTTTTTTTCTTCCATAGCAAGTGATGATTATTCACAAAAATTTATATACGTTGAGAGAGCCCCGTAGGGTTACTTTTCACTGTGATTTCCTAGAGGAAGGTGTCCTTTCTAAACATTATTCTTTGTCGATATACTTCTTGCCGTCCATGTACGGACGTAGTGCCTCCGGCACCTTAACAGTTCCGTCCTCCTGTTGGTTCTGCTCGATTATGGCTATTATAGTCCTGCTGGTCGCTAGTGCTGTGTTGTTAAGCGTATGCACGTACCCTTTAGGTGCTTTACCTTCACCTTCCCTGTACTTTATCCCCAGGTTCCTCGCCTGGTAGTCCAGACAGTTGGAGTTTGATCCAGTTTCATGGAACTGTCCATCGGCCATCCAGCACTCCACGTCGTAGAGCTTGCTGGCCTTGTCGTTCATATCGCCTGTGCAGGCCTTGACTACTCTATGATGCAGTCCCAGTTTTTTGTAAAGCTCCTCTGCGTTTTCCTGCAGCTCTTTGAAGTAGTTCCAGGAGTCCTCGGGTTTGCAGAAGACGAACTGCTCTACCTTGTTGAACTGGTGCACACGGTACAGACCGCGCGAGTACTTTCCGTGTCCCCCTCCTTCTCTGCGGAAACATGGGGAAACAGCGCATAGCTTCATAGGAAGATCATCCTCGAGAAACGTTTCGTCCTTGAACATACCGCCAACCGGATACTCGGAAGTAGGTATAAGCCACAGGTCCTTATCCTTCACCTTGTATGACTCCTCTCCTGTTCCGTCCGTGGCTCCTGATATGCCTTTGTATACCTCATCGTTGACCAGGTAAGGTGGTTCGACAACCCTGTAACCTTTCTCCTTGAGAAAGTCCAAGGCAAACCTTTGGAGTGCAAGGTCCAGCTCCACAAGTTCACCCTTCAGGAAGTAAAAGTCGGAACCTGCTACCTTTGAACCTCTTTCTACATCCAGCAAACCTTTGTTCTCAAGTATTTCAGTATGGGTCCTAGGCTCGAAGTTGAACTCGGGTTCCTCGCCCCACCGTCTTATCTCTACGTTATCTTCCTCTCCTTCGCCTTCGGGAACCTCTTCATCCAGTATGTTTGGTATTTTTTTCAGAAGCTCGTCCCTCTCGTTCTTCAGTTCTTCAACCTCCTCCTCAAGCTCTTCTAGTTCCTCCTTAACTTCTTTCATTTCCTTTATCTCGTCCTCTGCGTCCTCACCCTCCTGCTTCAGCTCGGAGATCTTCTCTGTCATCTCGTTTCTCCTATGACGCAGGTCCTCCACTTCCTGCAGCTCCTCCCTCCACTCCTTGTCCTTTCCGAGAACTTCGTCCACTATCCCCGTGGATTCATCCCTTCTCCTCTGCGACTCCTTGACTTTCTCCGGTTCTTCTCGCACCAGCTCTATAGACAACATGGATAAAAATTGGTGGTTGTGACTTTTAAAGATGGAGTCGCCAAAACGAATAAAAATATTTCTGAAGAAGGTTGGATTGATTGGATGTCAAGTGAATTTTCCGGGATTAAAGAACCATTAGAAAACATCTTGGAAAAGCTGCAGGACGAAGACTTTATATCTGAGAAAAATTTGAAGCCAGCTGGCTTCCAGGATGAAGTCAGAGTAACAGTTGAAAACCTTGAAGTGTGGGCGGGGAACCATCTTTTTGATAATTATCCAGAAGACTTTGATATCGATAAAGACAAGGGACGTGAAATTCGAGCGTACTTTCAGGAAGGTCTAATAAACAGAGACTATGATTTTGTCGCCGAGCTCTATGAGGAGTTTCCCGATAAACTCGACGGTGAAAGGGAAGGATATGTTGATGATATAAACGAATACAGGGAAAGAAACGATCGTGAAGCCTTTCAAATATCTGGGGATGGTAAAGTTTTACGCGATGACTGAAATCGGATTCTCTGCGAAAAGTTATTTAAATACTAGCGATAAAAATCCTAAGAGGTGGGAAGATGCCTACACTGAAAGAAATACATAGTTTCGCGGTCGAAGAAGGTATAAAGGAAGATCCGAGGGACAGAGAGAAGATAGAGGAGATGCTCGAGGAAAGGCAGGAAAAGCACGAAGAAATGGAGAGTCCGAGGAAAGATCACTTCGACAAGGACAAGCTTGAAAATCCCTTCGATGATTCCAAAGTTCTATACGGCGGCGAGGAGGAAGTGGAAAAACTCGCTGTAGGTATAGATATTGAAGCACAGGATCTAATTCTTATAGATAGACTGAATGAGAAAGGGAGAGATATAGATGCGGCTTTTGGACACCATCCAGAAGGAAGAGCCCTGGCAAACCTTCATGAGGTGTTGGGTCTACAGGTTGACACTCTGGAGAAGGCAGGCGTTCCTGTCTCCCAGGCCGAAGGTATCGTGAGGCCAAGGGCAGAAGAAGTCAAGAAGGGTGTGCATGCTACGAACCATCCAAGGGCTCCACGGACAGCTGAGCTGCTGGACATCCCGTTCATGTGCTTACATACGACCTGTGATAATCATGCTTACAGTTTTATGGAGGACTACATAGAAGAGAAGGATCCTGAGACTTTGGGCGACTTGGTGGATGCCTTGCTTGAAATTCCTGAATACGAATGGGCTCTAGAGTACGACATGGGTCCAGAAATCTATACGGGAAGCAAGGAAAATCGGGCGGGAAAGATAGAAGTCCTAGGATTTACAGGTGGTACAGGACTGAAGGAGGACATGATCGATAAAATGGTCGAATCGGGAATCGATACAGTACTTGTAATGCATGCATCCAAGGAACAGATAAAAAAGGCTAAGGAGGAAAATGTACACATAGTCTCCGCGGGTCACATGCCATCGGACTCACTCGGCATAAATCTAGTTCTCGATAAGATCCAGGAAAAGTTCGATTTGGAGGTAATGGAACTCTCAGGTTTCAAGAGAGTGGAAAGGTAGCTTGAAGAAAACTTGGTAGCTATATATGACATCTTTGAAATTTTTAGGTGGTTGTAGAGAAGTTGGGAAGTCAGGAGTTCTATTAGACACAGGTGCTGAGAAGATACTCATGGACTACGGGATAAAGCTCAGTGACCCTGAGAGCGAGGACGGTATCGGAAGACCGGAGAAAGTTAATCTAAATATAGATGGAGTTCTACTGAGCCACTGTCATCTTGATCATTCCGGGCTTGTACCGCGCCTTTACAACAGAGGCTACGATGGAAGCGTGTACGCTACCGCTACCACATTCGATCTCTCAAAAACTCTGTGGCAGGACTCTATAAAGATAGCAAAGATGGAAGGAAGACAACAGGACTTTATTGAGTCCGACATAGAAAAGCTGGTGAGAAACCAGAGAAGGGTGGCTGTAGGCCAGACGGTGCCGATAGGCAATTCAGAAGTCTCGGTTTTCGACGCCGGTCATGTACCAGGGAGTTCCTCTTTTCTTGTCGATACTGGCGAAGAGACAGTTCTATACACTGGTGATATGAACACGATTGATACAAGGCTTATGAAGGGAGCAGATCCGAACTATCCGGACGTAGACGTACTTGTAATGGAAAATACCTATGCTGACATAAACCACAGCCCGAGGAAAGAGCTGGAGAGGAAGTTCGCAGAAAAAGTCAAAGAAAGACTCGCCAAGGACGGTACTGTAATTGTACCTTCCTTCGCCATAGGCAGAAGCCAGGAGATGCTTCTCGTCTTAAAGGAAAATGGAATTGATGCGCCGATCTACCTGGATGGAATGGCAGTCGAAGCTACGAAGAAGATACTGAGATATCCAGAGTTCTTGAGATACCCCGACGAGCTAAAGGAGGCCTACCATGACGCAAAGATTCCCGAAGACGATGACGAGAGGAAGAGAGCGCTTGAAGGTCCCAGTGTTATAGTGACCACGGCAGGAATGCTAGGCGGTGGGCCTTTCGCCTATTACATAAAGGAGATCTACGACGAGGAGAACTGCTCGATTCTTATGACCGGCTATCAGGTAGAGGGGACTGCGGGACGAAAGCTTCTGGATACAGGGATCTACGAGCCTGAGAAGCAAGGACTGGACGTCAATTGTTACTACGAACTTTTTGACTTCTCTGCACATTGTGGAAGGAAGGAGCTTTTCGAGTACGTGGAAGCTGTAGACCCGGAGAAGGTAATTGCTATGCACGGTGAAGAGGCAGAAAACTTCATAGCTGATTTAAAGGAAAGAGGCTACGACGGTGTAGCTCCGGAGAACGGTGAAGAAGTAAAAATTTAGTTCTGAAGAAAGGGAAAATATTAATAACCTTTAGGGACCATTATTTTCTTAGTAGTTTAGTAGTGTGGGTGGTTGTATCCGAGAAGAAGAGAACTTGGGTGTGCGGACCTGTCATTTCTTTTCAGATAGCCTACGCTGTCCTGTTCTTTCATCGAAAGAAAATAAAAAGAAAAGAGGTGATTCTAATTAGTAGTTTTGATGGGTTTAGACACGATGAGGTTCTTAAAAAACAGCTTGAAGATTTCAGAGAAAACGGTTACCATCTCAATAAGTTAGGTGAAGTCTGGGGGTATTTCGACGAAATAGTGAAGGAAGATGTGTTTTCCGACTCTTCGGGGTTTCACATAGGCGAAGCTGATATAGTTGGTAAGGATTATGACAATGATGTCTGTGTGGTTTGCGAAGTTAAGCCTGATTACGGAATCGGTCCTATAAAGAAGGCTTACGAACAACTGGTTAGAAATAAAAGGCATTACGAAGGTAAGTTTCCTGGTGTCGAGATCAGAACGTGCATGAGATTGGATGATAGTTTCCAGGAGATTATCGCGCAGGATAAATCAGAGCTTAGAAAGGAGGCTGTCAAGGAATTTGAAGACGAGGGTATCTACGACGTCATAAGTGAGAAAAAGAGGTTCTACAGGAATCCTCAAGAACAGAGCGGTATAGTTTCTGTTTTTGCTGAGAGCGAAGAAGAGAAGGTTGTCTCGCTTTGTAATATCGTGGCTCCTGTTAAAGAGAACGTTTGCCAGTCGGCAATAGAAAGATTGAAAAACAGAAAGAGGGAGCTCCTTGGCCGAAGAGAATACGAGGATTTTAAAATAAATACCTATGTCAAACCACTTGGGATCGAGATGATGAAGGTAGATAAAGTCAACGGACCTGAAGAGGATGTGAAATATCCCATGATAGAGGAAGTTGTGGAGAAGGTTCCCTATCCCTATCGCTGGACAAGGCTAAAAGATAACACATAATTCCTGGTTCATATGAACTCGCTGGATGAAACAACAGTTTTGGGCAAGTACGATGACAGCAATCTTATTTTAGAGAAAGATATAGCTAACCTTGAGGACCCGAAAGCTGTCAAGGATGAGTTTTTGGACAGAGGTTATGACGAAGATACATGGTTCAATGTTTTAGAGTATTACAGGAGAAACGGTTCATTCCCACATGGAGAATTGGGAAAAAGGGCAGACAAGATATCTGCAAGAATTCATGAAATAGATGATAGATTTTTGGAGAGAAAATTCGACTCTGAAGAGGTAAATAAGCTTTACAGTATAGCCTCGGGGATGGACAGAGAAAATAATATTCAGAGATCACCTCTTACGTATCACGATGAACTTAAACTTTCTGATTTCAAGGACCTTGAAGCTCTGGTTTTAGATCACAATGTAATATATGGGTTATTTGAGAACTCACCACAACTTAAATTTAAGAAGCAAGATGGCACTGAGCATATATTTTATGTCGAGTGGCAAAAACCACTTGAACTTATTGACAACTGTCTAAAATTACAGGAAGATGTTGATCTACGGTATCCAGGTAATGTTTTTGAAGATGCCTCAAAATACTGTGATAAAAATGGTTACAATAAATATCTCAGTTTTGAGTTTATGAAAAACCTAAAGAAGGTGGGCAGACCCCTTCCTATTTCATACCATTCAGAAAGACTAAAGGAAACCTTGGATTGTAATGAGGACGCTTCAATAATCCTTTCTTCATCAGAGGAATACGATAAGTTTGGTGTTGTTACATACGACAACCACTTCACTAAGAACGGAGAGCTCGAGGAAGTTATCGATGATATAGATGCTGATATGTTTCCATTACTCCCAGACTGCGCCAACCTTATCGTTAAATGTCTACGAAAAGAGGATAAATAGAAGTTTTATTCTAGATATATCTGTCCGAACCTGTTCTTTCCTGTCCACTTGTGGAAATCTTCCGTGTCCGCGTTCTCCTTCAGGTCTATCATCTGCACGGTCTGCGAATCCAGCTCGTCCAGATAGTGTATGGCGAGAGCTTCCGGGAACATCGGTTCCTTGACTGCGCCGTATTCATTCTTCCCGTGATGCGAAACAACTATGTGAAGGAGCTTGTGTTTAAGGTTTTCTGGAAAGTTCTCCAGTTCTCTGACCTTCTTCAGTATGATCTCCTGGCCAAGGGTTACATGCCCTGAAAGAAGACCACCTCTGGACTGCTTTATGTTTGTGGTAACCTCAAACTCTTCCATCTTCCCTATGTCGTGGAGGAAGCAACCCACCTTGATTAGGTCCAAATCCAGGCTTTCATGTTGCTCACAGAGCTTCTCGCCAAGTTCAATCATATGTAGTACGTGTTCCATAAGACCTCCTATGTAGTCATGGTGGTAGAACATGGCTGCAGGAGCTCTTTTGAATTCTTCGACAAAATCATCGTCCACGAAAAAGGCTTGCATAAGACGTTCGAGGTCTTCGTTTCGGATGCCTTCAAACTTGATCTTAAGTTCTGAAAACATTTCATCGAGGTCCCTGTCTGCCTTCTCTATGAACTCCTCTATATCATATTCCTCGACCTTTCTCAGCCCGTCTTCTTCTATATTTATCTGTATATTCCCTTGGAACTCTGACGCTTTACCCTTCACTTCGAGGACGTTGCCAGAACTTATCTTACTCTGAACCTTCTCCACCTTCTCCTCGTTCTTTCCACCCCAGTACTTGGCCTCAATTTCCCCACTTCTATCCGCAAGACCTAACGTAAACATATAACCTTTTTTGTAGGACTTCACAGGTTTTTTGTACTTCACAGAATATGTGCTTTTTACCTGGTCACCTTCTTGCAGCTCTTCGATGTCAGTTCTGTTCATTTCACACCCAAGGAAAAATTATCAGGCAACAATAAAAAGCTTTATTTAGGTTCAACCTGAACTTTGGTTTATGATAGAGATAGACGGAAGTTACGGCGAAGGCGGAGGACAGATAGTTAGGACATCCACGGCACTGTCGGCTCTTGCCGGTAAGAATATAGTTGTAAAGAATATAAGATCAAATAGATCTACGCCTGGCCTGAGACCACAACACGTAAAGGGTGTAGAAACCTTAGCTGAGTTCTGTGAAGCTGAAACAAGCGGTGTGGAAGTGGGCAGCAAGAAAATTACGTTTGAGCCTGGGGAAGTTAGAGCAAAGGACCTGGAGGTTGACATCGGAACGGCGGGCTCCGTGGCACTTCTTCTTCAGTCCATAATGCCTGCTTTGATGCAATGCGAGAAGAAAGTTGAGGTAAAGCTTAAAGGGGGTACAAACGTTAAGTGGAGTCCACCTATCGACTACCTTAAACATGTCTTACTTCCTATACTTCGAGACCACGGTTACGAAGCTTACGTGGAGGTTGAGAAACGTGGATTCTATCCTAAAGGTGGCGGTGAAGTTACTTTTAAGTTCCATGGATCTGATTTGGAAGAATTCAATCTAACAGAAAGGGGTGGAAGCAAGAACATAGAAGGCGTATCTTACGCTTCTGAACACCTGAAGGATGCAAACGTAGCCGAAAGACAAGCCGAGGCTGCACGTAAACATCTATGGGAAGAGTTCGAACTGACACCAGAGATAAGAGAAGAGCACTGCGACTCCCGATCACCTGGTTCAGGCGTTCAGCTGTGGTTAAAAACCGAGAACTCCGTCATCGGAGGAAACGCCCTCGGTGAAAAAGGCAAGCCTTCAGAAAAAGTAGGCAAGGAGGCTGCCAAGGACCTTATAAATAACTCAAAGGGTGCAGTGGATAGGTATGCTGGTGACCAGCTGCTGCCCTTTCTTATGGTTTCAAGTGGGAGAATAAAGCCTGCCCAAATTACTAAGCATTGTAAGACAAACCAAAGGATAATAGAAAAGTTTTTCGACTCTGGTTTTGAATTATCACGAAGAACTAAAGAGATTAAGATTCTTTAAATGTTTCCGGCGTAGTGTTGAATACCAGATTTCCTTCCTCCAATATTTCCTTTATGTAGTTGTCATACTTGGATATGATTGCGTACCCTTCGGAGAAATGTTCATCTTCTTTTCTAGGAACATTTTCCGGGTCTCTTATTTTTCTTTGGGGGGTTTTATTAAACCAACATCCCTTGCCTCCTGAGTTTCTTGGTGTATATACAACATTTATGGGTGGTTCAAGATCAAACTCTTCAAGTCTATCTCTGTTTATTGCTATTTCGTACCAGTCTAATTCCTCGCTTATGTCACAAATTCCAGTTTCGTAAAGATTTTGGGCTATTTTTTGTAATCTTCCACTACAGAAAGGGAGGTTCTTTTTCCATGAGTACATACAGTAATTATGTGAAGAAATAAATAAAAAGTTGGGAGGTCACTGGACCTCTATTTCTTCCTCTTCTGTCTTCTTCTTTTCCTTCTTCGGCAATGTGATCTCAAGGACTCCTTCTTCCATTTCCGCCTCTGCTTTTTCGGATTCGACCTCTTCCGGAAGCGTTATAGTTCTCTTCATCCCTGATCTCTTTCGCTCCCTTCGGTAGTAGTTCTCTTTCTGTACTTGCCTTTCGCCTTCTTCCTTGCAGGAAATCATCAGCTGGTTCTCTCTGGCCTTCACTGCGACGTTCTCCTTGTCCACACCGGGTAGGTCGGCCTTGACCACTATGTTTCCATTTTCTTCGCGGACGTCAACAGGGAAGCCTCTCATGGTTCCTGCGGCCCTTGGCCCTCTCTGCCAGAAGTCCTTCACAAGCTTGTTCATCCTTTCCTGCATGTCTTCGATTTCCTTAAACGGATCTTTAACGGGCATATAAATCACCTCCATAGTTTTTTGTTTACGGTGGTTTTTGTGTTTACATAAATTAAAATAAGATCTATTTAAAGGTTACCCAGAACCCAGTAACTCATCAAAACAGACTAGAAGAGGTCCTTCCACCAGCGTTTCTCTTTGTCTTTGATCCTCCCCAACATCTCCTTCGCGGTCTCAGTTTCCAGCTGTCCGTCGATAGTTTCTATCCAGAACTCGGCACCTTCATTGCCGTCTTTGACGTACTCCTTGGCCTGGATCGCACATTCGATGAGGTCCGCGTCCCTTGCGACGATGGCTTCCTCGCTATCTCCGTGGTTGAAGCCTTCCAGAATTTCTCTGTATTCCTCTCCATACTTTCCAGGTATTTTCTTGCTTTGGTCCTCGATTGCCTTGTCCTCTGCCCTATCTTTGCCGTGATAGACCATTTCGACCTTCTCCAGATCACCTATCCTTGTTTCGGGTACATCATGGAACAGAAGCATCTTGACCACTTCGTTTTCGTCCACTCCTTCTTCTCTCGCAAGGAAGTAACCGACTACGGTGGCTCTGAATGAATGCTCCGCGACGCTTTCGGGGTCCGGGACAGAAATCCTGTGCCACCCCGACCTGCTTTCCTTCTTAAGTTCCCCGACTTCGAACAGGAAATCCACTAGATCCTTCATGCTACTACAGTTTCCAATGGAGTTTAATAAATGTTTCTTCCTGCCAGCCGATAAGTTTTTAAATTATACATTTGAAGGATTAGGTGGGGTGTTTCGTTTGGTAGAAAGGCCTGTTTCAGTGGCTATTTCCGCTCTAGTGGACGGAGACAAGATACTCCTCATAAACCGTGAGCGAGGCGACTACACCGGACTGTGGGGTCTTCCCGGCGGCAAGATCGAAGGGGACGAACATATACACCAGGCGGCCGAGAGGGAGATTCAGGAAGAAACAGGCATCGACGCCGACTTCGAGGAACATCTGGCCATCGTCTCGGAACACCTAAAGGAGGACGGTGAAATACTGAAGCACCTGATTCTCCATATCTGCGAGCTAGAACCTCTTCATACCGACTTTTCCACAACGGAGGAGGGAGATCTAAAGTGGTTCGACCTGGAAGAGATAGAGTCCCAGAGAGAAAACCTTATACCGAGCGACTATTTCTTTATAGAGAGGTTCGTCAAGGGCGATGAGGACGGATGCTTCAAGTGCGGTATCCTTAAAGACGGCAGTGAGCATACCCTGGAGAAGTTCGAGAAGGTATGATTACCTCATTTTCTTGTAGTAGTACAGGAGAAGGACGGCAACTACAGCGAACAGAATAACAGCTGCCGCTAGATGTATGTTTCCACTTGTAGCTTCAGCCGTTGTCTCTGCGACACCCGTTGCTTCTTCGGTCATCGTTCCAGGATCCGCTGATTCTTTCATTTGATAACCCGTTTCAAAGTAGGAGTACAGCTGCTGGATCCCTATAACTCCGGCAACTGCAGACGAAGCGAAAAGCAAGACCTGTTTAACTCTGTTTCCGACGACGTCCTTGCCTTTCTTCGTGAGCTCGTAGTAGACCCATTTCTTCCCTTCTTCGTCCAGCTTGTTTACAAACTTGGCGTCGAGAAGCTTGTTCAGGTGTTCGTGGACCGTTGACTTCGAGAGATCGAGTTTCCTGGAGAGTTCTGTAACTGTCATATTTCTCTCGTCTAACAGCTTGATTATCTCCTTTCTTGTATCCGAAGAAAGCACCTTTGCTGTCTCCTCGTTCAGTCTCAGGTTTGTCATAGGTTTAAACAGTGATCGAGAAAATTTAAATGTTTCAAAAACGTTCGGTCCAAACCGAACGTATTCGTAACCGTTTTATATGAGGGAAGAGTATAGATACTTGATAAAATGAAAAGAGATAAAACAGCAGTCATGATCGCGTTCTTAGTAATTTCGACCGCTTTAATGGGCTTCGTAGCCGCAGCCGAGGATTCTGGATACAATGCAGACGTGGAAGTATTAAACTCGGACTGTTCTTCAACTCCAAACAGAACAGAAATTACAGAAAGAAATTCCACGGAAAACGGAGTAGTTTTCCACGGAGTTTTCCAGACACCGAATCCCTGTCACACTGTCAACGTTTCTAGTCTGGAAAAGGATGGTGAAACGTACACTCTCGACCTGACTGCAAATTCAGAGGAAGGGATGTGCGTACAGTGTGTAGGAGCCGTGACCTACGAAGTGAACTTCACAGCGGAAGAGTCCGGGGAACTTGAAGTTATGCACGATGGCAAGAGAGTGGATACCATAGAGTTCGAGGTAGAAGGAACAAATACCGGAACCAGCGGAAAGAACCTTTTTGAAGTGGCTTCTGACTGGTTCAGTTCTGTCTTTGGATTCTAAAACCCCCGATTCCTTGTTTTTATTTTTCCAATCTAATGAGTTTTAAATTTCTTTACGTCTAATGTATGGTGTGTGGGAGAACTTATGTTCGACACGGAAAGATGTGTTTACATTGAGGAAGTCGACGATGCCTGGAAAGAAGACTATGAGGAACTGAGAGATCAAGGTAGAATTTGATCTCAGTCCTCCGTAACGTAGACCAGGAACTTGCCCTCGGGCGGGGCCGAGACCTCCAGTTTTAGGTCCTTAATGAGTCTGTAGTATCTCCTCCTTCCTTCTTTGTAGCTTTCTATAATACCTCCCCCCTCTAGTTTTTCCAGGTGATGTTTCGTCCTCTTTCCGTCCATGTCGGTCAGTTCCATAAGTTCCGAGACGTACCTATCTTCCCGACTCAGATGTTTCAGTATCTCCAACCTTTTCTTGGATCCTATTATCTCCAACATATATGTATAAAATTACTAAAAACATTTATATATTTTACCTGTAAGTAGAAGAATGTGATATAATGGAAATTTCAGACAACAAATCCGAAGGCAGAAAAAACATCGAGGGCAACTTCAACAAGGAGTTCTACATGGGAAGAGAAGAACTCAGTGATTTTCTCAAGAACCTGGCAGATGAAATAGAGCAGGGAAATGAACTGGAGATAAAGACTGACGAGTGGGTCCTTCCCTTCAAGTTCAGGGACAACGTAGAAGTAGAAATAGACAAGGATTACGAGGAGCTGGAGATAGAGCTGGAGTTCGAAGAGTTCGAGAAGAAGGAGAACGTCACAGTAGGCTAATGCCCTCAACCCCTTATTTTTTATTTTATACCTTGGATACCGTACTTTTGTGAGGTGAAAGGATGAAAGATATGTGGAGAGAAGTCCCAGCCGGTGAAGACGTACCAAAGGTTGTAAACGCAGTTGTGGAAATCCCCGAAGGATCCAAGAACAAGTACGAATACAGCAAGGAGTACGGAGGCTTCAAGCTGGACCGTGTACTACACTCCACGGTTTTCTACCCAGGAGACTATGGCTTCATACCCCAAACACTTTACGATGACGGAGATCCACTGGATGTTCTTGTTTTGGTAAACGAGCCTACTTTCCCAGGATGTGTGATACCTGTCAAGCCCGTTGCTCTGGTAGAGATGAAGGACGGTGAGGAAAGCGACGACAAGGTCCTGGCGGTTCCCGTAAACGATCCCAACTTTCAGGAAATGGAAACAAAAGAGGACATACCTTCCCACCGTCTGAAGGAGACGAGCACACGGAGGTACTTGGTTGGGGAACAAAGGAGGAAGCATACGAAGCTATCGAGAACTCCTTTGAGAAGTTCAAGGAAGGAGAGAATTCGTAACCGGTGTTCGAAAAGTTAAATAAATTCAAGTCAAACAGTGCTATATGAAGCGCCTGATAGCCCTGGTTGCACTTATTTGGATCTTTTCAGTTCCAGGAGCTGTCGCCGCGGAGAGCCATGATATCACATTTGAAGTTAAGGATGGGTCTGTCGAAGTAGGTGAGGAACTAGTACTTGGCAACGATACAGAAGAGCTGAGATTCTTTGTACCAGGTGACACCTACAACATCCGCACACGGATAGATGGCGATCCTACGACCTTCGACCTTGTGGATGAAGACAACAAGAGAATAATGGTCTTGGACATCGAAGAGAGCGCGGAAACAGCTTCCCTCGAGTACGAATCCTCTGAGCCTGTCGATGAAGGGAGCCCATCTTACTTCGTATACGGCTTTCGTACCGATAGGCGAACAGAAAATGTCGATATAAAGCTGGTACTTCCAGAAGGGGCTGTTCTGTCCGGATCTCTTGACTCTACTACGCCGCCTGTAAACCCGCAGCCTGAAGAGGTCACTACAACAGGTAAAAGGCTTGTGATCAGGTGGCATGAAGAAGACTTCGAACCTGAAGACACCTTCTCTATGTTCGTTTCGTACGAGGAGGACAGTTTCAACTGGTTGTATCTCCTTCCGTTGCTCGCTCTGGGCGTCATTGCAGCCTTGTTTTTCTACTACAGAAAAAAGCGTGTAGAGGAAGTACTGGACTCGTTTTCACATCTCTTGGACAAAGAGAAGAAGATCGTCGAGGAGCTGGCCAAGGCCGATGAAAACACATTATGGCAGAAGCAACTTCAGCACAGAACGGGTTTCACCAAGTCCAAACTCAGCCGTACGGTACGGAATCTCGAGGAAAGAAACGTCTTGGAGAAGATACCCCACGGAACCTCAAACAAGGTGAGACTGATCTTAGAGGGCGGCTCAGACGAAAAGGAGGACTAATTCTCTTACTTGTTGCGACTTGTTTCGCGCCGTTTCGGCCAACCTTCAAGGGGTAAAGACTACAAGTTAATGGTACGTGGAGGTGTTAAATTATGAAAAAGATTGCAAAGGTTCTGACAGCTTTGGTAGCATCAGTCCTGATCTTCTCACCACTGGCTGCTGCACAGCCCCAGCTTCCTGATCCAGGAATTACACCGGATAGTCCCTTTTACGGTTTGGACAAGGCCTTCGATAGGTTTCAGTCCAGTGAAGCCGTAGCGGACGAAAGAGTAGCTGAGATCAAGGCCATGGCCGAGGAAGACAAGACGGAAGCCATGGAAAAGGCCGTTGAAGGATACGAAGGAGGGATGCAGAGGTCAGAAAGAGAAGCAGGCAACGATACCAACAGATTAGAAGAGAAAGCAAGACAGGCAAGCAACCACATGGCTCACCTGGCTAACGTCAGCGAAAGAGTTCCTGAACAGGCTAGACAGGGGATTGAGAGAGCTATGGAAGACGGTGCACGTTCCAGGGAAAGATCCGTAGAGGGCATCAACAGAACAGATCCAGAAAGAGCTAGGAATGTAGCAGAAGCCACACTGGAGGAAGTAATGGCCAACACGCCTGAACAGGCAAGAAAGGGTCTTGAGACAGCTCTGGACAACGTCAGAAGAGAAAGAGGTGGAAAGCGTATAGGTCCACCTTCCAACGCCAGCGAAAGAGGTCCTGAAGGGAGAATTCCCGACGAAGAAGAGAGAGGTGAAAACGGACCCGAGAACGGTGGTCCGGATAACGTGACCGAAGAGACAGAAGCAGGAGAAGAAGCTGAAAACGGATCCGAAGACGAAGAACCCCAGTCGCCTGTATAGGCGGTCCAACCCTTATTTTTTCTTTATTTCTTCAGTATACTTCTTTTACGAATTAAAACTTTTTAATACAGCTTCCAATAACTAGCCTATGAAAGACAGGATAGGTGAGCTTGCCGGGAAAATCTATCATTTTTTGGAGAGTAACGGAGAAGCCAGCATGAGCCAGATAGCGAAGAACATAGATGGTCCAAAATCTAAGACGAATATGGCAATAGGTTGGTTGGCAAGGGAAGATAAACTCGAGTTCTTCAAGAAGGGCAATGGAACCGGTATAAGGCTCAAGTAGGTCTTAGACTGAAACACATCTCTTCCAGTTACATACATAACAGCTAAAGGAGTTTTATGTTAAAGAGAGAGACTTGGGATACAAGGATAGGTTTCATACTAGCGGCCGTGGGGAGCGCAGTTGGCCTCGGAAACATATGGCGCTTTCCCTTTCGTGCAGGCCAGGCCGGCGGAGCAGCCTTCGTGATAATATACCTTGCCTTCGTATTTCTGATAGGACTTCCTTCCTTACTTGTGGAGTTCGTGATAGGTCGCAGAGCGAAGAAAGACGTCGTAGACGCCTTCGATGAAATAGGTTACGGAAAGTGGAAGTTTGTAGGGATTATCGGTGCGGTCACAGGCTTCATAATAACAGCTTACTACAGCGTCGTGAGCGGATGGGTTCTGAGGTATATCGGTGCGAGCGCGACAGGAAGCTACTTTGCCGACGTATCCGGCTACTTTGAAACTATCTCCACCGGAACAGGAGCTTTACTGTTCCACCTTGTTTTCATGGGTATAATCGCCGGAATCGATTCCCTCGGTGTGAAGAAGGGTATAGAAAAGACTGTCAAGTTCATGGTCCCTGCGATAGCTTTCCTCTTCGGAATTCTTGGTATCTATGCATTCACTCTGGAAGGCTCGGGTGCTGGCTACTCCTTCTACCTTTCCCCAGACTTCGCGTACATAGCCGAGAACTGGTTTTCGATACTGTCCGAAGCTGCTGGACAGGCCTTCTTTACACTGTCCCTGGGAATGGGTGCTCTGGTGACCTACGCCTCGTATCTACACGGGGAGAAAAATATGTTCGAGGACGCCGCATCCATAGTTGGCTTCGACACATTAATAGCTGTAATCGGAGGCTTCGTAGTTTTCCCACTTCTCTTCGCTGCAGGGATAAGACCCGCCGAACCAGGTGCCGGGGCACTTTTCATCGGAGTCAGTGAAGCGATCGCGCAGATACCCGGAGGCCGTGCCATAGGCTTCATGCTCTTTTTCGCAGTCTTCATAGCAGCGCTTTCCAGCGCAGTGAGTATCCTGGAGGTTATAGTTTCCTACGCAGTCGACCACCTCGGCATAAGGAGAAAGGTGGCTTCACCACTGGTCGCAACCCTGATATTTCTGGCCGGTGTTCCTGTTGCACTCCGAGGATCGTTGCTGGGAGTGTACGACCATTTCGCCTCGAAAGTCCTACTTCCCCTTGGCATGTTCCTCCTAGTGTTGTTCGTGGGATGGTTTTTCAAGGAATCAGGGGATGAACTCTCAAAGGGAATAGAATCAAAAAAGTGGGTAAAGGTATGGCTCTGGTACGTACGGATCCCGATCCTCCTGGTCACGGCCTTCGTTCTAGTCATAAACGTACTCGATTACCTCGGAGTTCTGGTCTTATAGATAAAAATAAAGAAAGGGGGTTAGGACAGCATCCTGTCCTGGTAGTCCTTTGCCTTGCCTTCTTCGTCCAGTCCGAGGCCAGAGATATGTGAATGCGAACCTATACGTTCGAACTCCTCGACGTCTTCAGAAACTTCCTCTATTTCTACCACTGTATCACCAATCTTTTTTGAAAGAGGTTATGACTTAAAAATATTAAGTAAGTTGGGTTACCGAAAATAAAAATAAGAGAAGGAAAGTTTTTAGGAATTTTCTTACTCTTTTCTATTCCTTCCACACCCCCGAAAGAATGGAAAATCCTGTGAGCACTGCAGCCGATAGAACGACATAGTCTCCTGCAGGCTGATATCCTGCGAGTCCTGCTCCGGTCTCCACGACGAAGATTACTACGAAAAAGGCCAGTATCGACAGGATAAGCATTACTATAGCGGCGACGATATTACCAGAGATCCCGGAAAGTACCTTTTTGGCAGATGCCATTTAATCACCCCACTGCTTATTACTTCTTCAGAAATAAAAAATTATCCTTGTATACACGGTGATCTTACTTTAATTTGTTCAGAACTTTCTTTAATTCCGAAAGGGAGGTAACAATCTTTCCGCCGTTCTCCTTTACGAAGTACTCGACCTGAAGATTCACAGATGTTCCGAGGTTTTCCGAGGAAAGTCTGAAATCACTCCTGTAGCCAATAATCTTCTTTCCAATTCCTGCTGCGTAGCCGACTTCTGAGGCCGTGCCACTATCGACATCAGAGCCTTCGAGAATTGCCAAAATTAGATCACAGTTTTGAATTGATTTTCTATTCATCTCACCAATTTCTCTGTCCAGTTCAGCCAGTTTATCTCTTCTTTCGTCTATATCCGATATGTTTCCCAGCTTCTTTACTTTGTCATCAGGGATGTTGCTAAAAGGGTTTATGACATCAAACCCGAGTTCCTCGACTTCAGGGATCAACTCTTCTTGAAGGAAGTATCTACCTGGCTCAGAAAAACCCAAAGGATTGGCAAGGTATACCGTCTTCTTATTCATACTTATCCAAACTGCTTGAACCTAGTAAGTTTTGTTTTCTGGTAAACTTTCGTAAAGATTTTCTGATTCCAAGTAGTTTCCGCCCATTTCTTTGAAATCCTTTGAAAGAATTTTTTCGAAGTCTGTTTCTTCGAGTATATCTTCACATTCATCCAAGGCCTCGTAAACTTCTCTGTATCTTTCAGTGATTTCATCTGAGAAATATCCAGATTCAAAGCCTCCCATAAAAAAATCGTAAAGGTTCTCATGCTCAGGATAAGAGCTTTCAAAAGGCGTATACTTAGAGGCTTGACCTTCCATCAGTTCGGCATATAGATTCTTCTCTTCGGGGCTGAAATTACGGCCAGACATTCTTTCGTACTGCAATGGATGTATTCCTTCATGGATTGCTGTGAAATTCTCCCTTTCAGTACCAAGGTAATCACTGTTTATGGCCACCGTTCCGTTTATAGGTGAATAAACGCCAACTACGTTTTCAGGAACCCCGGCGTCTTCGGCATCAAAGGTTCCCACGGAGGTTATGTAATCCTCCACATTGAGTTCTTCAGTAACAGTATTTACCTTTTCTGCAAAGGTCTCGTTTCCGTAATTCTCCTTCATTTTATCACAAAGCTATCTCATATTTTTCTTAAAAACTTCCTACCTGAAACTACCAAAAGTATCGTTGAAACCATGGGGAGAAAACTTATTAAGCGTACTCCAATATTCGGCTGTGTCAGCTCAAAGAAGCCAGGACGTCCAAGGATTCCAAGAGAAGTGAAGATAACAGCAGATGAAAAGAGGAGATAGCTTCCTGTAAACTTTCTATTTCTTATGTAATCCGAGGCTACAAAGAGAGCTAGTAATGAAAAGACAAGTCCTATGGTTCCCGAAGCACTCAACACTTTTTCGCCTGTTCTAAAGAGTCCAATCCCGAAATCAAAGAGCGAGGAAAGGATTCCTAAAAAGGAACCTAAGACTGCATATCCAAACTCTCTGGATATTATTATCTGACATTTTCCGCTGATCCTTTGAAATTCTGTCATATTAAACTAGTTGAAGTTTAGAAGGTAAAATTTATAAGATTTGCTTAGGCTCCCGGCTCTAAAAGGGGGAAAATTATAAGGATCGGGAACAACTTAAAAACATGGCTCCGGAGAAAAGGCTTTACAGAACAGAAGATAATAGGATATTGGGTGGTGTCTGTGGTGGGATAGCTGAGTACTTCGACGTGGATCCAACATTGATCAGGCTTCTTTGGGTAGGATTTTCCCTCGCCTTCGGTGGAGGGCTCCTTGCATATATAATAGCTCTAATTATAATCCCGAAAAAATCAGATGTAGTTGAGAATTAAAGTCCAGTACTGTTCTTCCGTGAACCTACTCATCTTCCTGGTTATCAGATCTCCGTGAAATAGCCATACTTTATTACCAAAATCAAAAACTTTTTAAAAAACCAAGTCTGATTTCAAAGCTTAAAACTATCCGTTTCTCAGTCCAGGAAAACAAATCAAAGCATGAGGCCAATATATTCCGTAGCCCTTTGATTGTAGCTTACCTCAGAACTTCTTTTATTTCCTCAATAAGCGTTAAATTTCAGGTTCTTCTATTTTCCTTATACTTGATAACTTTTCCAAGTATTCATCGAGAGAATAGTCAGTATTCTGTATGTCGGTTATCTTATTGTCGTCATTTTTGGAACCAATTCTTTCACAGTCTCCTTTTTTCTCCGCCTTTAAAATTGGGTCAAAGTATCCTATGCTCTGAAGTCCCGGAACGTTCGAATTTCGAGAAAGGGTTTCAGGCGCCATAGATACCATCTAATGTAGTTATTGTTCTTTAATTTATTTAAAATTTCACATATTAATACGAAATTCGTAATATTCAGGTATTTCAGAAATTTAAGCCTTGAACGGTAAGTAAGGGTATGAAGTACGTCAAACCGCTCAAGCTGGCCCTTTCAATACTTATCAGTCTTAGCGCCGGCTTCATAGGCTCCTTCTTCACTGCGCAAACCGTGGATACGTGGTACGCAGGACTAGAGTTGCCAAGGTTTGCACCCCCGGGCTACATTATAAGTGTTATCTGGATTGTTCTGTATGTTCTCATGGGCATAGCTCTCTACCTCGTACTTACAAAGGATATCTCAGAGAGAAACGTTCAACTGGCTATTGGTGTATTTGGAGTCCAGCTCTTCCTTAACGCTATATGGTCCTATCTTTTCTTCGGACTTACTTCACCTCTTTACGGCCTAATAGGAATCATAGCTCTCTGGATAGCTGTAGCCTCTACCATCTACACATTTCAGGAAGTTTCAAAGAAAGCGTCCTACCTCCTTTACCCGTACATAATCTGGGTCACTATAGCTCTGATCTTGAACTACTTGATATACGTTATGAACTAATTTATTACCTAGAAAGAAATCATCTAGACTTTAACTCTCTCTGCTCCATGTAAGAACCTACATTGCTCTCATCCTGGATTTCTGGCCAGAAATTTTTAGACTCATAGTCCTTTGGAATCTTGTCTTCTTCCTTCAGGATCTCAAATATCTCGTGTCTGTAGTTATTCAAGAGCTTAGCATCATCAAGGTCCTGCTCTCGACTTTTTTCAGAACGGGTAACAGTATCGTTGTATGCCTTTTTCTTGGCCCTGATAAGCTGGTCTGGATTGGGAACATTAAGATCAAGATTCTCTATCTCTGGAAAGTCTTCATTGAAGTCAACCGTTAGTTCCTTCTCTTTTTCTAGATCATCCATAAATGGATAGTCGGTTATAAGGTCTATGAATGTCTCAGGTTTTCCAGGATTGGGGACCCTTGCCTCAGAAATTTTATCCCTCGGGAGGCGGGCGCCGCTCCTACCTGCGCTAAAATTATATTCCTCGGCCAGTTCAAAGACAGGAAGAATATCGTTCGTTGCAATATCTACGTCATCGGTTTCTCTGTATTTATGCACTTCGCCTTCGCCTTTTGTCTTTTCTAATAAATATCTAAATGCTATTCCACCGACAAGATAGCCTTGAATTTCTTTTCCATGGTCACCAAGAACTTCGTCAAACTCCTCTATCGTTTCGTAAGCTTCATCCCAGGTTTTCATAGTAATTACTTATCAGTAACAATATATAAAACTTTTCTTTGTTGTGATCCGCACCTTCTAACCTTATATTATCTTTCTACTTTATAGTTTATTAATAACTTGAGCAGAAATGGCCTTGCCTTTCGCCCATATTTAAATATTACAACCCATAAACCATACACATCTAAGGCGGTAGCATGTCCGAGGAAACTAAAGACAAGGAGAAGGAAAAGCTGAAAAATCTTCAGAAACTCAGCGAGAGAGGAATGAATCCCTACGATTCTTATAGATACGATAGAACGCACACCTGCCAGGAGATAGTCGACGAATTTGAGAAACTTCAAGGCAGTCGAGCAAAGGTCTGCGGAAGAATAGTTGCTATACGGGAACACGGAAAGATAATATTCATGGATATTAAAGACAGGAGTGGTACTTTACAAGTTGTATTGAGGAAGGATGAGGTGGGTGAAGGCTTCGAAAACCTAAGCCTTCTTGGAAGAGGCGACTTTCTGGGCGTCGAGGGAGAAGTAGACAAGACCAGTCACGGTGAGAAATCGGTCATGGCCGAAAGTTTCAAAATCCTCTCAAAGGCCCTTAGAGATATTCCGCCCAGAGGACAGAAGCTTGAGAATCCAGAAAAGAGGTACAGGCAGCGTTATCTTGACCTTATATCCAACGAGGAGACGAAGGAAGTCTTCAGGAAGAGACATGAAACCACAAAGGCTATGAAGGAGTTTCTCCACAAGAAGGAGTTCATAGAAGTCGAGACGCCTATCCTGCAGGAAATATACGGCGGAGCTCTGGCAAGACCTTTCAAGACCTATCATAATACTTTGGATCGTGAATTCTACCTGAGGATATCAGACGAGCTGTACCTAAAAAGGCTTATAGTCGGGGACTACGAGAAGGTCTACGAGATCGTCAAGGACTTCCGAAACGAGGGAATCGACACCACACATAATCCCGAATTCACACAGATGGAGTGCTACTGGGCCTTTGCCGATTACAAAGATATGATGGGTCTTACGGAAGAGATGATTTCATATATAGCTAAAGAGGTTCTAGGTACTACGAAGTTGGAGTACAACGGCAAAGAGATAGATCTCTCGACACCGTGGGAGAGAATAACCATGCTCGAAGGGTTGAAGGAGTACGCAGGAATAGATGCGGACGGAATGACGAGAAAGGAGCTGGCTATAAAGGCTGAAAATAACGGCCTTGAAGTCGATAAAAACGACTTTTGGGGCGATCTAGTCGCTTTACTGTTTGAAGAGCTTGTTGAAGAGGAGTTGGTACAGCCCACTTTTGTATATGACTACCCTGTCGAGATCTCACCACTTGCGAAGAGGAAGAGGGGCGACGACAGGCTTACGGAAAGGTTTGAAATATTTATAGCAGGTGATGAATTCGGAAATGCTTACTCCGAGCTTAACAACCCGATAGAACAGAAGAAGCGCTTCGAGGAACAGATGAAGTTGAGAGAAGAAGGAGATATGGAAGCTCACGGAATGGATAAGGACTATATACGCGCTTTAGAATACGGAATGCCTCCTACTGCTGGCCTCGGTATAGGTATAGATCGACTTGTTATGTTGTTTACAGACAAACAGTCTATAAAGGAGGTCATAGCCTTTCCACAGATGGCAGAGGAGGAAGGAGAGATAGAGCTTCGCAGCGATAAAGTAGACGGGGAGAATTTTTAGTTTTATATAGAAAATCAAGCAAACGAAGTACTTATCATGAGCCTTTTTACTGCAATACAGTCGATCACAGGAAACAGTGCCTTGAATAGCCTTATGGTATTTTCTGCTAAGTATCTTGTCCTTGTAGTCCCTGTTTCTCTCATCTATCTATGGATATCCAAGAGAGATGAAAACGGAAGATCCGACTCCTTGTTTAGTTTCTTCAATGTTTTATTAGGGCTTGTTATATCATACATTATAGGAATCTTTTATTTCCACGGAACGCCTTACATGCAGGGATTTGATACCATACTAACGGATGCAGCTGAGAACTCCTTTCCGAGCCAACACACGACTGTAGTTTTCTCACTAGTCTGGTCCCTTGTCTACAAACAAAGGAAGAAGCTATCCTGGATAGCCGGGTCTGCGGCTGTGCTGACAGGATTCGCAAGGATCTACACAGGTCTACACTTTCCTATAGATATCATTGGAGGGATAGGAGCCTCGGTTCTGGGTTTTCTTATATCCCTTTGTCTTGAAGGTTACATGAAAAGGATCTCTGAATTTATTGAAGCTCTTGAAGAAAGGATACTATCGAGGCTACAGTAAGCTTTAAAAACAAAAAGAAAAAGACATCTGACGGTGATGGGATGCTCTGGTATCTGACAATACTTTCAATACTATCGACTCTGTCTGCTGTAATAATTTTCATATTCCTCTTACTCAGAAAAGAGCATCTACAGTCATTCAAATTCTTCCTTCTTGGAATATTCCTAATGATAATAGATTTTTTAGTAGAATACACAGGAACTAGCCGAGGTATGTGGACCTACCACCAGTCTATGTTTTTCATAAAAGGCCTGGTCCCCATAGAACTAATGTTCCTTTTCTTTTCAGCAGGTGTATTAGCTGCATTCTTCCATACAAAGATAAGCAAAATAGAAACGCCAATCAGAATAGATTTCATCCTCTATTTTTTCATTTTAGTCACCTTTCTGCACTATATACGTAGTATCTATATGACGGGCAGCGGGGATCTCCTCTACTTGTCCATAACCATAGGCCTTTGGGGTCTTTACAATATCTCGGAGAAGAACAAAGAAAGTGCTCTCATGCTCGCCTTTCTGGCTGCAGTGTTGGACTTCGTAGCTGAAAAAATAGTAATAGGTGCAGGAGGATATAGTTACCAGCATGGCTTCGACATCTCGATTCCGATACTATATGCACTCCTGACCCTTGGCCTGCTCGCAGTACTTGAGAAAATGGACAAGCTGGACGAGCTTCTCGAGCATCCTCTAGTTAAAAGAATTCTGAAGACAGTGGGCGTGAAAAGGGAAAAATACAAGGACAAGTTCAACAACATCAAGGAAAGACTCGAGGAAAAGATGAAAGAAAAGAGTGGACTGGTCTAATGTACCTTTAGTCAAGGATGAACCAGTTTTGGTTACTTATTCTACAGACCTGCTTTGTGGTACTCAATAAAGATCGCAAGGGTATAATGACACCTTTGAAGGAGAAGGATTCCTTGAATGCGTCATAAATGCGGGGTTCATTTTCAGAGCCTTCAACCCATCAGGGACCTGTACTGGTTTTCCTTGCCTTCGTCTAATTTCCCTGTGGTGAATTCATTCTTTCCCTCGTCCTTGAGGTCTTGAAGAACCATCAGCATTTTATAGCGCGGAGGCTCTGAATCAGGGTTTGCGACTTCCTCGGTAATATCTTCTATCGTAAAGCTTCCTTCATTGTATTTGTTCCCGATTACATCTCTAACGCTTTTTTTTCAGTTCTCCGTTTATCTCGTAACACTTAACCACTAAGCACACCTCTTATGCATTGTTGAGAGATAAGCTTAAATATCTCAATAATCTTCTCATCAGATCCTCAAATTTTTAGTAAGTTGAAAACAAAATAATGTAACACTATGACGAAAAAGTTTTTCGAATGTCAGGTCTGTGGGGATATCCACTACGGTGAGGCGGGTCCAGCTATCTGCCCAACCTGTGGCTCAGAGGAAGCGTACGAAGAGACTGAGGAAATAGAAGCAAGGGAGGCGATGGGCCTCTGATGAAGACCGAAGCAGAGATTAAAAAGATAAGTGAGGAGACACATGACGTTAAGACCTTTAGACTTGATCCGGAAAAAACTGTAGACTTTACACCCGGACAGTACTGCTTAGTTTCAATAATTGGTTCTGAGGAACACAAAGGAACGGAAAAACCCTTCACTTATGCCAACTCGCCTATGGAGAACTACGTGGAGCTAGCTATAAAGAAAATCGGCGAGTTCACGGCAGCTCTCCATAACTTGGAAGAAGGAGACAAGCTGCTTCTGGACGGCCCAAGAGGTGAGTCGTTGAATTTTGACGAAACTGTGGAAGAGGATGTTGTTTTCCTTGCCGGAGGTTCGGGTATAACTCCTTTCATCTCTGCGATCCGCTACTCAATAGATAAAGAACTTTCTAATAAAATGACGGTTATATTCAGCAACCGGACCGAGGAGGATATAATTTACAGAGAAGAACTGCAAAATATCAACAATCGGAAAAAAATAAAAGTGGTTAACACGCTGACCGATAATTGGCCTGAGGACTGGGAGGGGGAGACGGGACTGATAGATAATGAAATGTTAGAAAGACATGTAAAAGGTGTCAAGGACAAAATCTGGTACATCTGCGGTCCGCCGCCGATGATAGACGACATGGAAGATCTGCTGCTATCGAAAGACGTACCTCAGGAAAGGCTTAGATACGAGAACTGGATGATCCCTGGTAAGGGAAATTAACTTTTTTCACCGTTTGGAGTAAACTATTAAATCAGAAAAGATGTCATACGCTTCCTCCTTTTCACCGTAAGGAGGAAACATTTCCAAAGTAGTCTGCAGCCCTTCTTCATAAATTCTTGTTTTTTCACTTAGTTCTTTCTTCCCACTTCCCATTTCCACATCACTGTATCTGGGAAAGTATATTTTCTATGGCACCGTCATCGTATATATTTTTCTCCGAGGCTGGAGTTCCATGTCCAGGAAGAAGTACGGATATATCTCCAAGGTTTTTGATTCTTCTCAGCGACTCCTTTATCTTTTCCTCGCTGCCGCCGGGTATATCCGTCCTACCGAAACCATCAGTAAAAATTAAATCACCGGAGATCAGAACTCCCTTGTCTTCGTCCCAGAGGACTATTGATCCAGGAGCATGGCCAGGTGTATGCAAAACTTCAAAGCTGTACGTGGAAGTTTCAAGAGTCTCGTTCTCCTCTAATCTCTCGTCAACCTCCGGAGGTTCGAAGTCACCATCGAAGGCCTGCGAAAGGCTTCTTTCCTCAGTAAGTTCTGCGTTCTCATGAGCAAGGAGCTTCGCGCCTGTTTCCTCCTTGAGTTCCTCCGCGGCTCCGCAATGGTCGAAATGTTCGTGTGTCAGAACTATTCTTTTGATCTTGTTTTTGTCCACGTCAAATCTGTCCATCTGTTCCAACGTTTCTTCAACGAAGGAGCCAGTTCCTGCATCCACTAACAGCTCGTTGTCGATGCAGTAGACGTTTGAGTCCATACCGGCGCCATTCAGCAATAATATGTTTTCGGTTATTTGCATAAGCAAGTATTCTTCAGAAAAACTTAAATAGGTTGGTCTTCTTGAAAACTTAGAAATTTAAAGAAAGGAAGAAAAGACTTAAAGAGTATGGATCCTGAGGATACCGAAGAAGAAGTTCTTATGGACCTGAAGCCATCCAGACGTCGGTTCATAAAGGAATACGTAGGGGCCGCAGTCTGGGCCATAATAGGATTTGTTATACTATACGGCAACTGGACATTTCCCCTTCAGGAGACATTACGCCGGCCGGAGCTACTCGGTGCAGCCTTTTTCTTCTCAGCGGCATTTCTCTTCACTTCATATGCAGAAGCAAGGAGATATGTTGAACATTATATAATCACGAATACAGCTGTTTACGAGGACATAGGTGTTTTCACAGATCGGCACACGGACCTCCCTTTCATGAAGCTAGAAAGATGCGGTGTCCATAGACCTTTCATAGAAAAGATCATGGGTATAGGAGACGTGAGAGTTGATTCAGGCCGCGACTTCTTCATCATAAAGGGGGTAACCAATCCCAATGACGTGGAGAGACTTATTGAAAGAAGGATGAGGGAGGTCATGGGCGGTGGAAGCGTAGCTGCCGTCAACGATTAAACTCTACTGTCGAATGTTCATGTGGTCCGAAATAAGCTTCTCTTCTTCGCTCTCGCTTATCTTGATGAGGACTGCAATGGAAATTACACAGAAGAAAAAAGCCAAGGCCAGCGAGGACCATAGAGAAATAATACTGGAGCCAGGAACCATCAAATTCATCAATAAAGAGTAAAATGAAAAAGTAACCGGAATAGCAAGTGCAAAAAAGGCTTTGGGTCTTATCATAGTTTAGAAATATTCGTCAGAGAATAAAAATCTATCCTTCCTTGGATCCGCTTTTCAGTCTTCCGTAGATGGCATCTTCCACATAATCAAGGAATTCATCTATCGGACCGGCAATGTTCTTATCGGCTGTTGGAGTATCCTTTTTTATGTCGTGCTTAGTTTCAGAGCCTTTCATATCGTCTACAAAACCGTCAAGCTTCTTTAGAAAGAGATCAGAAGACAGTGGAACGCCCCTTTCATCTTTTTCCTTGTCAAAGTATTTTTCGGGTTCCTTGCCATCAATCAAGAAATCCCTGTACTGCTTGAAGTTACTGTTCCAGTCTTCAAAGCTATAGTTTTCGTCTTCAAAAATAAGGTCCGCTGCAAGTTCTGCGAACTCCTCTGCTTTCTCGCCTCTTTCCTCTATAACTTTGAATCTAGTACCTTGATACATACCCAACGCAGCCTTGAGGTATGTCTCGGCTTCCAGAGGATCAACACTCCACAGACCATCCTTTCTTTTTTTCAAGGTCAGCTCAGCCGAAAGCTCCAAATGGTCGTTCTCCAAGCTCAGTTCATAGTTGACCTCCCTTTCACCTTTCATGGTTTTAGAATCAGAATCAGTAACCACCCAGCTCGCAGAAACCTTTTCTTCACCTAAGGTCATGTTCTTATTCCAGGAGTCTATGTCTTCATGCCTCTCCATATGTCTTGCAAAGAGCTCGGGGAACTCAGAGAAGGTACTGTAGTCATACTTCGTTTCCGGGGCCTCAATTTCCTCCCTCAAAGAATACGTATACTTTCTCGAAAAACGTTCTTCTTCCCATTTTTCACCCATGTTGTTTATCTCGTTAGCTATCTTTTCTGGAGGACTTTTCACACTTAAAGCTGCCTTCCTCCTACCGTTTTCCCAGATTCTTGTTCTGTAAAGCTCTTCGTTTTCAAGGCCGTGTATAATCCCTTGTCTCAGTCGCCTGGAAGAGGTATCCTTGAAATCTCTCCGCAGCTTCTGTAAGGTAATTGTATCTTTGAAGATGCCCTCAGAAGCGACGTAAGGAACAATATACTCTGATATCTCTTCTGCAGTTTCTTCATCTATCCCATTTGATTCGCCCATGAAATCACCTTTCTTTGTTATCGTCGTGTATCTCAACTAATTTCATCCTACCACAGTTCAGTAGTTCCTCTACAATTTCTCTTTCAGGTTCTCTGAAGTCAAGGACAGCCTCCTCTGAACCCTCAAATCCGAAGTTTATGACCTTACAGTCAACCTCCTTTTCAGGATACTCCTTCTCAACAAGATAAGCGTTGCCTAAAGTCTGTAAAACATGGTCTTTGTTGAGTTCTTTGACTACCTTTATCTCCCGAAGGCGCGCTTTATCATCTTCCCAAAAAACATCCGCCTTGCCCACCACACCGTTACTCCTGAACATTCTTTCAGATTTTATATCCGGTATCTTAAACCCATGCATCCCTTCAGCATTGAAGTCAGTCCGAATAAGTTCGTCGACGTAGTCCTCCTTAAGAAACTGTTCAGCAGCCCTTTCGCCATGTTTCTCAAGGTAGAAACCCATAAAGCTTTCGTAGATCTTTCCAATGCTATCAAACAAGTCATCCTTTCTGTAGTTTACTGTATTCCCTGAAAGTAAATCTCTTCCAAAGCTCTTGCATTCATCAACAAACTCTTCCCCATCTTCCGAAATCAAGGCCAAGGAAGGGGACAACGCGTAGAGCTTCTGAATAAAGTCATGTGCTATTTTCTTCTCCTCACTATTAGGAATCCAGATACCATCATCAGGTTCGTATTTATTGTCGAAGGTTCTTTCTGTCTTGCTCTGTGCAGCGTCGCCGCTTAGGACCTTATAAATTTCTTCATCAGGCAATTCACCCTTTCTTATATCATCGACACAACCAAGCTGAGATGTGTAAATGTCCACAGAAATCATTCCTCCAAAAGAACTCTTATCGAATCAAAATAAGATATACAGTATTTAAGCCCTTTCCTGTTTCTTAATACATCAAGCTTTCCGTCTATCAAAACGTCGATACCTTTAGTTTTATCGTCTTCAAGATCCTTATATACTTCTTCATAATCAGACTCATTCAGCCTAACGACCTCCGCCGATCTGGAGTCAGACTCATTAAAATAGAATTTTTTAGATTCTCCATCGTACCTGAGAGTACCCCTGTACAGTCCTTCTTCGCCTACATACTCCTCGGAAATATGTCCCAGGTCTTTGTCTTTCATGTAAGGTTTACTTGTTCCAAAGGCTTAAATATCGTGAAAAAAAACGCCGAAAACAATTCAAACATGGGATATTACCTCATTATATCATGTCAGAAATGAATTCAGAGACTAAGGAAGAAATCAAAAAAGGCTACGAGGCTCTCTGCTACGTTGCTCAGGAAGAACTTGGAAAGGACGGGATCCCTATTCCTGAATCCTGCATAATCGCAAAGGAAGTCCAAGAAGAAACTAATGGAAAGATCTTCAGTTACATGGAGAAAACAGATAGGGATAAGTTAAAGGAGCTTGTAGAAGATGCAAGTGATAAAAGACCAAATGACGTCCTAGACGAAATTTACAACAACAGAAAAGAACTGAGAAGCATCTTCAATGTTGCACAAACAAACGGAGTAAGCTTAGGTAAAACAGGACATGACGAGGCATGCATTTACAATTCATCTTCAAGGCTTCCAGAACAATACAAGGACCACCTTGATGAGATCAAAGAAAAGGCAGGGAAATTTTTGGACGACGACAGAAAAGAAAATTAAGAAGATTTAATTTACCTGAAGTAATTCTAATTAATAGTTTTGAGTTATTTGTAATCATATAATAGTAACATATTTTTTAGAAGATCAGATCTAAACTACTTTACCCAAGTAGAGGTTGTGTTTGCTTCTTAGGATTTCCACATCGATCTTCTCTCCAATGGTAGTTTTCTCTCCGTTGAGAACTGTTATAGTTCTATGGTCTGAAACAGCCAGCTTCTGTCCAGGATTCCAGCCCTGTGCAAGCACTTCAGCTTTGACCTTCTCACCCCTTCTAAAAACCTTAGGCAGGGCAAATCCTACCTTCTCTATGTTGAAGTCTTTGGGGCTTAACCTTAGCTTTATGCTGTACTTTTCTTCCAAAGACCTAAGCTTGTTGTGAAACTCCTTCCAGGATTTTTCACTGCAGCCGTCGACCTTCCTACCGTTTCTATGCTCTCTGTACTTCTGTATTCCCAGCGCAGGCCAGTTCTCTCCTGCGCCTATACCCTTCGCGTACTGTACAATCTCCTCAATATCTCCATCGTTCAGGCCGTCTATCCAGACAGGAGCTATGAGTAGGTCTATTTCGCTTTCGGCTATAGCTTCAGCGTTTTTCCTCACCTTGTTTAGATCGTAGCTACCGGTTCCTGCCATGAACTTCGCTCTTTCATCTTCCAGAGAGTTGATGGTCAGATTTATCCTGTCCAGTCCTGCTTCCTCCAGCTGATTTATCATCTCTTCGTCCAGAAGCATTCCGTTGGTCTGCATGGACATAACCTCCACGTCCTCAAGCCTGGAAAATCTATCCACGAGCTCCACGATCTTTGGATAAAGAAGTGGCTCGCCGCAGCCGTCTATATGCATTTCTACATCATTGCTTTCCTTCCTCGAAGCCATAGCTCCCGCGTACTCGACCATGTAGTCCGGGGATACTTCATACCTCGCTTGTTTATTGCCTTCTGGACCTTCGTCCACGGAACAAAAGGGACAGAAGAGGTTACAGCCGGAGACAGGTCTTATCTGCAGCAAATTCGTGCCTCTGTCCACGACCCCAAAGGGAAGGGCTCCAGTCAGAGGAAGATCTACTTCTTCGCCAACCTTAACCAACTCTCTATCGTCCATAGACCTAACTAAGCCTGTGAAATGATTTAAAGAAAGGGGTAACCGCGATCTATAAGTGTCTTGAGAAGAAACTATAATGTTATGAATAAGCACGATCTTGTGATTGTGGGTTCAGGCTCAGGCCTACAGGTTGCGAGAGCCGGAGCTCAGAAGGGATTAGATGTAGCCGTAGTTGAAGAAAGCGCAATTGGTGGCACCTGTCTGAACAGAGGATGCATACCTTCTAAGATGTTAATACACAGAGCAAACGTCGCCGAAACGATAGAAGACTCTGAAAAGTTCGGTATAAGCTCAACCTTGGAGGATATAGACTTCCACGGAATAACTAAAGAGGTGAATGAAAGCGTGGACTCTGACTCCGAAGCTGTCAGACAAGGGATAAAGAGGTCAGGCATATACACGCTTTACGAGGACAGAGCTTCCTTTGTCGACGAAAGGACACTAAAGGTAGGGGATGAAAAGGTAAGGGGTGAAAAGATGGTTGTAGCTGCGGGTGCGAGACCGAGGATACCTACTATTGAAGGCTTGGACGAAGTAGATTATATAACAAGCAAGGAGGCCTTGAAGCTCGAGGAAAGGCCCGAACACTTGGTGATTGTAGGCGGTGGATATATAGCAGCTGAGTTAGGACACTTTTTCGGCTCCATGGGATCAGACATAACCGTGCTGGAGGCAAACGAAACTTTGATTGGCGGGGAGGACAGAGAGGTTTCAAAGAAGTTCACGTCTGAGTTCTCGAAAAGGTACGAAGTCAAAACAAACACCAAGGTAAAGAATGTTTCACAGAAAAGAGATAGAAAAAAGGTAACTGGCGAGAAAAACGGTGAAACTGTGGAGGTTTCTGGTGATGAGCTGCTCATAGCCACCGGAAGAAGACCAAACAGCGATATACTTGATGTAGAGAAAGGAAACGTTGAAACGGATGAAAAGGGCTTCATCAAGGTTAACGACAAGCTTGAGACGACAGCCGAAAACACTTGGGCTCTTGGTGATATAGTAGGTGGAAAAATGTTGAAGCACGTTGCAAATCTCGAGGCAGAGTATGTTACTATGAACGCGGTCATTGAACACGAACATAGCGTGAATTATACAGCTATTCCACATGCGATATTCTCCAGTCCTGAAGTTTCAGGTATAGGCAAAACAGAAGAGGAGCTGGAAAAGGAGGGGAAGGAGTACCTCAAGGGAACCTTCAACTACGAGGACACGGGTTTTGGCTCAGCACTGAAGAGCAAGGGTTTTGCAAAGGCACTTGTAAGCCCAAAAAGCGGCGAAATACTTGGATGCCATATCATTGGCCCGAGAGCATCGATGCTTATACACGAAGTCTCTGTCTCTATGAGAAAAGGTTCCGGCAAAGCTGATGACATAATTAAAAGTATCCACGTGCATCCAGCTCTGAATGAAGTCGTTCAGAGAGCATTTGAATCCCTGGAATATTGACTCTCACATTTTCTGGATTTCATCAAAATTCTCTTGTCAAGCATTTCAAGGTATAAAAATTTTAAGTTTTAAGCCCTTTATCTGGGGTGTCGGACTATAGTATCTCACTATTTGTCAGTATATGGATTAGAAGCATCGGGAATAACCCTGAGTATGGTCTTCATTTACTTCTACTTGAGCTTAATATCAGATGTCGAGGAAGAACTAAAAAGGGAAGTGCCAGATCCTTACCACGGAAACTTTTGGTTTACAAGAACTGAAGCAAGAGAAATCAAGGACAGAGTGAACGAGAGATTCTGGTCAAGTATACGCAAGAACTTGTATGAGATTCGTACAGGAAAAATAGAGGGAAAATAATTAATAAGAATTTGGAGCCGCCGGTGGGATTTGAACCCACGACCTGCTGATTTCTAAGCCAGCTTTCATCCGCGCAGAACGCGTCAACAAATCAGCGTACAAGTCAGCCGCTTACCGAAGGACGTCATACGACGTCGGTTTCCGGCCGAACTGAGCTACGGCGGCACGTACAACCATTACGGATATACTCATTTTTATACTTTTACTCAAAAACCCGCGTAAAATTTATACCTATTAAAAGCAAGTATTAAGGCATGCCTGATTTGGTTTTCCTGTATATAGAAATAATTGCCAGCATCTTAGGAGGACTTGTAGCAGGAGCTCTGTCGCTCCTTGTACTGAAAAACTACGAAATGGCAGAGCATACAACGGAAAGATTTTCTCAAAAACTCAGCCTTGGAAAAAAGACATCTTTCATCCTGTTTTCGGTTGTGATCGCGATTATCCATGGTCTCATAGTAAGTGCTATCAGGATGTCAGGTCTCATGGGAAACGTATCACTTCTGATGTCCACACCGTATCTACTGCCCTTCACAATAGTATTCTCTGTCGGAATGTTTCTTGGACTTTGGAAATATTTCCGAAGAGAAAAAGAGAAGGATGAAAGGAATCAGTGGATAAAGATCGCAGTGCTGTACAGTTTTGTACTGAATATAGTCTCTGGCTTCCTTACGTTCTTCTTGGGAATGCTGGTGTTCTTTTCGTAGAACCAAGATCACATGCGGATTTTCTTTAGAATATCCTCTGCTGTGTCCTGAGAAATCCTGTCCTCCTCTGCCATCCTTTCAGCCACTTTGTCCACCTCTTTGCCCTCGGCTCCGGCTTGCTTGGCTATGTTCTTTGCATGTAGTTTCATGTGACCTTCCTGTATTCCTTCCGTAACAAGAGCTCGAAGTGCAGCGAAGTTCTGCAAAAGGCCTACGGAAGCCATAACTTGAGCAAGTTCCTCTGAAGAGTCCACATCCAAGATCTTAAGCGAAAGCTCCGCAGTCGGATGGAGGGAAGTTATACCACCCACTGTTCCGACCGCAACGGGAACCTCTATACTGCCTCTGAGCTTTTCGCCTTCAATCCACCACTTTGTCACCGGACCGTATCCATTTTTAGCTGCATAGGCATGAACCCCAGTTTCGAGAGCACGGGAGTCGTTGCCCGTGGCTGTACAGACAGCGTCCATGCCGTTCATTACACCCTTGTTATGTGTTGCGGCACGATAAGGATCCGCCACCGCAAATTCGTACGCGCCAACGATGGCTTCTGCGACTTGTCTTCCGCCCATTTTTTCCTTCTGCAGAGTTTCGAAGCCAAAGGAAACCTCGGCCTCCGCAAGACGTCTATCGGAGAGATTGGAAAGTATCCTCAGATTAGTTTTGGTATTAGTTAAATCCTCTATCGTAGGAGCAATGGTCTCACACATCGTGTTTACAGCGTTAGCTCCCATAGCGTCTCTTACATCCACGATAACATGAACAACGGCCGTTCCTTCCTTGTCTATATCTCTGACTTCGATATCTCTGGCACCACCACCCAGCTTGACCAGTGTCTCGTCAGCAGCGTTTGCTTCCTTGATCAGCCTCTCTTCGTTTTCCATTATAGTTTTACGGAACTCTTCGAACTTATCTACGCCGTTGACTTGAATCTGTCCTATCATCTCTGGTTTAGTCGTTTCTGCTTCTACGCCTCCGTTCTCTCTTGCAAGCTTTGCAGCGTAGGAACAGGCCGCCACCACGGACGTTTCCTCCACGGCCATGGGAACCAGGTAGTCCTTCCCGTTTACCTTAAGGTTCGTTGCGATTCCTAACGGGAGCTCGTAGTTAGAAACCACGTTTTCTATCATATCATCTGCGTTTTTTTCACTCAGAGCTCCAAAGTTCTCAAGTAGCTCCATATCTTCGTCTGTAAGCCCGGCCCTGTCCTTGAGAACTCTTCTCCTTTCTTTCGGGTCAAGTTTATAGAAGCCGGATATCTTGCTGTCCATAGTTACCTAATCAATTTCGTGGATTAATTAAGGTTATGTGTTGCTAATGTCGAACCTATGAGTCAGAGAAGACAAAAGCTTATAAAGGTAAACGAGTATTGTGGCAAATTAATAGACGTTCGGTTCGCCCCCAAAACCGTAAAAAAGAATTCAGATAAATATATGAAACCCAAAAAGGTAGAGGCCACGAACTCCGGTGTAAAAGCCGAAGGAAGCTGGGACGAAATATGCCAGTTCTTAAGAGACTTCGAGTCAACTACGGAGGAAACAGAGCCAGATAAAGCTGTAGAGGAACTCAACCGCTGGAGGCCGAGGGAAGACGAAGAGGACGGGAAGGTAGTTGAGAAGACGGCCGAGGAAGCTTCCATGAAGAAAAGGGGAGTTGAAGAGAAATCCAACGGCACAAAGGAAGATCTGAAAGAAGCTGAGAAAAATCTCGCTAACTCTGTAAAGGTGAAAAGGGGTGAAAGCCCACAGAAGGAACTGAAAAGCGCCTCTGAAAAGATCGCAAGGGCCATAAGCGTCAAATCTATAGAGTCTCTCAGAAAGGCCGAAGAGTTCATATACGAAAAGTTCATGATAAAGTTCAACTCCTGTTACTTTGATACAGGCAAATTTTCGGTGAACCTGAAGAGGGAGAAGAATGGTGAGTATTCTACGAAGATAAACATACCAGATGAAAAGCTCAGGGAAAGGACCCAGGAAGAGATGACAGGAGAAGGTAACCAATGATCAACGTTCTCGTGGCGCTTGCGTTTCTCGCCGCCGTGTTCATGGGCATATCCATAGGCTCTTCTTCCGTTCCACCGGCCTTCGGACCTGTAACCTCTTCGGGCATCACCGGCGTTCTCAAGTCGGCGCTTCTGGCTGGAATAGCCGCAGGTCTAGGAGCGATCTTACAGGGTGGTAGTGTAAGCGCAACCGTAGGAAATGGAATGGTGGTAGGCGAAGTGCAGGCTTTACAGGCCTTCATCATACTCCTCGTGGCCTCTGTCCTCGTAATAGCAAGTGTCGTGGGTAAATATCCCATGCCCACCGCCTTCACCGTGGTCGGAGCAGTAATAGGAAGTGCACTCAGCTTCAACGAAGGTGTAGTCTGGCCGACAGTAAACAAGGTTGTGGGCTACTGGCTGATAATTCCCTTCATAGCAATGGGAATGGGATACGTGATTTCCTGGCTGCTTCGCAAGTATCTCCCCAAGGAGAAATCCAAGAAAAAAATACAGTACACAGCCCTCGGTGCCGGGCTGTTCCTTGCCTATACGGCAGGGGCAAACTCCGTTGGACTAGCCGTGGGTCCGCTTTTCTCACTTGGATACGAGCTGACATTTCTCCTATTGATAGGTGGTATTTCAATACTGATGGGTGCCTGGGCACTCTCGCCAAAGATAATAGACGCGGTCTCATTCGAGTACTCCAACGTAGGACCCAGGAGGTCCATAGCCGCCCTGGGCACAGCGGCGATTCTGGCACAGATAGGTGTCTTCCTTGGAATCCCTATATCCTTCAGCGAGGCAATAATAGCTTCGGTACTCGGAAGCGGAATGGTAGTAGGAAAATCAAACGTCGGAAAGAAAAAACTTGGCTTCACGGCAGGAGCCTGGATCTTCGCCTTCTTTCTAGCAATAATCTCCACCTACGCCCTTTCTGAAGCAGTTCAGTATATTGGTCTCTGAAAACTGGCCTGAACGAACAAACGAGGAATCTTTATATATTTCCTATTTTCATAATATTGTGAAAATGGTGTAAAAATGACTGATCCCAGAGAGGAGTTCAAGGAGCTCCTGGCGGAAACACACAGAATGAGGGGGATAGATGAGCTTTCCTCGCAATTAATCGCGGAGCTTTTTATAGAGTCCGGAAAACTCTCACTGAAGGAGCTAGCCGAAAGAACAGGCTACAGTCTATCTGCCGTATCCAGCGAGATGAAAAATCTGGGGAACAGTAGCTTCATCAAACGAACCAAGAAACCGGGGTCCAAGAAGATCTACTTCCATATAGAAAAAAGCCTTATGAAGAACTTCCTTGAAGGAATATCAGAAAAGCATAAAAAGATAATGGATATGCTGGAGCAGAAGCTCCCAAGAATAATTGACAAGTACGAAAACAAAGGAGGCGGAGGCAGCAACGAAGAAAAGGAGATAGTTGAGAACTACTACAGAGAAATACAGGCCATGGATAAAATATTCGAAGAGTTGAGGGGAAAAATCGAAAAAAGGAAAAGGGAGTTGGAAGATGAGTGACAACGAAAACATAGTTATAGAACTGGAGGATGTACACAAGGTCTATCAGATGGGTGAGACGAAGGTACGTGCGCTCAGAGGCTCGTCTTTGGAGGTCAGAAGAGGCGAGTTCCTGTCCATAGAAGGTCCTTCGGGCTCAGGGAAGTCAACGCTTATGAATATGATAGGCTGTCTGGACGTACCGACTTCAGGAAAGGTGCACCTGGAGAAGTGGGACATACAGAAACTAACGGAGTCGGACCTGGCACAGATACGCGGAAAGAAGATAGGCTTCGTATTCCAGACCTTCAACCTGATAAAGAACCTAACTGCACTGGAGAACGTGGCGATGCCTATGATGTTCCAGGGAATATCCAAGGAGAAAAGGCTCAAAAGGGCGAAAAATCTGCTGGTGGAGATGGGCCTCGGCGAGAGACTCAATCACAAGCCTGCGGAGCTTTCAGGGGGACAGCAGCAGAGGGTCGCGATCGCAAGGGCGCTTGCAAACGATCCCGATGTACTGCTTGCAGACGAGCCAACAGGAAACCTCGACAGCAAGACAGGCAAAAAGGTACTGGAAAAACTCAAGGATTTAAATGAAAGGGAAGGTAAAACTATCGTGATGGTTACCCATGATCCAAACGCGGCTGAGTACGCCGAAAGGATCGTGGAGATAAAGGACGGTGTTGTGAAATGAGTAAGTATATGAAACCGGCGTTTCTCCTCACAGTCCTTGCTCTGTCCCTTTCACTTTTTGTAACTATACCGGAGGCCGAGGCCTCGACAGGTAGGATGTCACAGCTCGAAGTAGTCTACAGGAAGTCTGAACCAGATCCATTGAGAACCGGGGAGTACGCGGATGTCTGGGTTAAGGTAAAGAATACCGGGGACACAAAGGCCGAGGACATATCGCTAGAGTTCGTTCCGGAATTTCCTTTTTCTCTGGATCCGGACAAAGAAGCCGTAAAGGAACTCGGTGATATGAATCCCGGTGTTGAGTATCATGCGCACTACAAGATACGCGTCGACGAGAACGCAGTTCCCGGAGAAAACGACCTCAAGTTCAAGACAAAAAGCGATATAGCTGAGATCACAAAGACCCTGCCCGTACAAGTGAGAAGTAGAGAATCCGTGCTTTCCGTGGAAAGAGTAGGGGTCGAAGGTGGGAAAATACCCCCGAGCAAGACACGAAATGTAACTTTAAAACTGAAGAACCGCGCGGACACATATCTCAGGAATATAGACTCGTCCCTTGGGCTGAGACCTGTCAGTAGTGAGACAGCAGAGATGGAGGAGGAGGCCGAGATGCTGGGCACAGAGGAATACCAGACTGCGGAGGAGATACCGCTCATCACTGTAGGAGAAACCACGGAAAAAAGGATAGGCAAGATAGCTCCTGGAGAGACAAAGGAGGTTACATTCCCTGTACGCGCCGAGTCAGACGCGACCGAAGAGGCGTACAAGGTCCCCGTGGAAATGAGGTACGAGGACGAAATGGGAAACACGTGGCAGAAGATAGAATTCACAGGGATAACCGTTGGCGGAGAACCGGTAGTCGAGACGGGGATAGCCGATATAGACGGCTACCCTGTATCCGATACCTCAACGGAAGTCTCGCTAAGACTTGTGAACCGTGGTCTTTCCGAGGCGAAGTTTCTACAGGCAGAACTTCTACCGCATGAGTCATACCAGGTCGTGGGAGAACCCGACGTCTACGTAGGCCATATGCAGCCCGACGACTTCGACTCACCGTCCTTTACGGTTTACATGGAGCCCGATCACGAAAGGGTGGAAATTCCCGTTGAACTGAACTACAGGGACTCGGAAGGAAACGAAGTGACGGAGGAACAGACCGTAAGCTTCCGCACCTATACAAGCGGAGAGATAAGTAGCTTACGTGTCGAGGAAGGTGGGAACGCACTTTATTACATAGTAATAATTCTAGTAATAATCGGAGCCGTCTACCTTTACAGGAGAAGAAAGAAAAGCAAGGAGAAGCTCCTGGAGGAGTAAAGTTCCTATGCTTCTTGATGAGTTTGTGCTTGCAGTCAGGAACATAAAGGAGAAGGGCGCACGGTCCTGGCTGACGATAATAGGGATATTCATAGGGATAGCTGCCGTGGTCGCGCTGATCTCTCTTACCCAGGGCCTGAGCCAGTCCGTTGAAGCGGAGTTCGAGCAGGCAGGAACGGACACGATAACTGTAATGGCAGGGAGGAGTTCGGGAACGGGCGGAATGGGAATGGTCGGCGCAGTGGGGTCTTACATAAGTGAAGACAACGCCGACACTATAAGGAACGTGAGGGGTGTGGAAAACGCCGAACCTATGAGCATGGAGTTAGGTCAGATTAAGTACAGAGGAGATACGCAAAGGGTTCCCGTCGTAGGCGTAGAACCTGCTCTCTTTGAAATTTTCCCACAGTACTCCGTTGAGAAGGGCCGTGAACTGAGGGACAACGACAGGTTCAGCGCAGCCATAGGACCGAAACTCGGCGACGACGTTTTCGATGATGAAATAGACCTCAGAAACAACTTAGATATAGAGGGAAACAGGGTAAGGGTTGTCGGAATCCTTGAATCAATGGGCAACCCAAGCGATGACAGAAGTGTGACCATACCCCTGGATACTGCGCAGGACATATTTGATGCCGAAGGACAGATCTCCATGGTATACGTAAGTGTATACGACTCATACGAGCCGTCCGAGGTGGCAGAAGAGATAGAGGAAGAACTAGAGGACGAAAGGGGCGAAAGGGACTTCTCCGTTCAGACAATGGAACAGGTTCTCGACGCTGTAAACAACATCCTCTCAATGGTTCAGGCCCTCTTCGTGGGAGTTGCAGCCATTTCTCTTTTTGTGGGAGGTGTAGGGATTATGAGCACGATGTATACCTCAGTTCTTGAGAAAACAAGGGATATAGGTATAATGAAGGCCGTCGGAGCCAGAAACTCCGACGTTATGAAGATATTTCTCTTTGAGTCAGGACTGCTCGGCTTAACAGGTGGAGTTCTAGGCGTGATAATAGGACTTTCGATAGCAAAAGGCGCTGAATACGTGATCCAAGAGTTCTACGGACTTGGAATGCTGGAAATAGCTGTAACCCCGGAGCTGATAATAGGCGCTTTGGGTTTCTCCTTTATAGTTGGTACGCTTTCAGGTGTTCTCCCCGCGAGAAGCGCAGCGCAACTAGACCCTGTGGACGCTTTGCGGTCAGAGTGATCCTTTAGGAAAGTTAAATTCTGCTCCTTTGTTCAGTTTCCTCTTCAGTGTTGTAGTTCTTAATCACTATCTTTTGACTTTGATACGGCTGTCTTGAGGTCCTTGCCGTCAAAACCTATGACCTCAACATCCTTTGAATCTATCCATTCCTTGAACTTCTTATCAACATCATCAATCTGAATTTCTGAGAGTGTTTCTTCCAGGTCTTTGAGACTGTCCTCGGGATGTATAAAGAAATCACCCCGGACGTCGATCTCCTTGACTACATTGTCCTTTACCTCTACGTCTATTTTCAGCATCTTTCCATCGGGCACTTTAAAATCCACATGCTTCATAATCTATTACCTCATAAAGTTCCAGTCCTTTGTTCCGTATTTCTCCTTGCGAAGCTCCTTGGCTTTTTCCTCCTCGTAATCAGTGAGGTCACCGCTTTGAAGGCTCTGCCCGAACTCCTCGCTGAAAGCCTGGCTCAAGGCTTCTTTTACCTCTTTCATGGACAGCCCCGGCTTCCTTTCCTTCAACGTCGTAACTCTTTCTTCAAGACCAGACGTCACCTTGTCCTTTGACTTCTCCTCGGAAATTTTAAGATACTTTACCATCTTTTCAGGCTCAAAGTCAAGAAGTAAAGTTCCGTGTTGAAGGAGAACTCCGTTTTTCCTGGTCTGTGCGTTACCCGAGATCTTTCGTCCTTCGACAACTACGTCATTTATTCCGGAATGTTCGGCCTCAATTCCGATTTTTTTCAGAGCCCTGATAATACACTCACTGATCTTTCTGTAGGACTCCTTGATATCACTGGGAATTCCCTTTAACTCCTCTGGGGCAATTATACTGTAGTTGATCTCACCCTTCGGATCTTTGTAGACAGCTCCACCACCAGTCATCCTTCGGAAAATCTCCACATCGTCCTCCCGGCACTTCTCAACGTCCACCTCCTCTTTGACGGACTGGAAGTAACCGATGGCCACAGCTGGTTCACTCCACCTATAGAACCTAAGTGTGGACTTCACTTCCCCTTCCGATACGGCCTGAAGTATAGCTTCGTCCGTGGCCATCTTCCGGTAGGAATTCTCGACGGGGTCCGACTCTATCAGTCTGAAGGTCATTTTCTCCAACTCTATCCTTCCCTTGAGATCAGTCCGGTCAGTGGGTGGTCGGGATTGGGTTCGGAAACCAGCATCTGGTTTACTGCAGGCGGATAGGCAAGGTCCGTTTCCTCTACTCTGTCAAGAGCTTTTTCCAGGTCTTTAGTTGTCAGACCGATCCATAGCTCATCATCCTGTGAACCAGCGATACTTCTAGCACCGCCGCAAGGAACGGTCAACCACGGAACTCCTTCCTCCGCGACCGGAACGATAACTTCACAGGCTGCATGCCCGTTGACCCTCGGCGACGTTTTCTGTCCTGTCTTATCGAAGACGCCTAGTAGTAGTAAATAAACCTGGGAGGAATCGGTTACCATGACTACAGAATCAGGATGCATTCCCAGATCGTCGAACTCTCTCAGTGGTGCCATCACCGCAGCCTCGTAGTCTCCAACAGGCAGAGTCTCCGTCTTCTCCATCAGCTCCTCGAACCTCTCTTCTGTGTAGCCAAAGCCATTGACCCATCTTTCCTTCAGGTCGTCGGGAATTTCTTCAAAGCCGAGGACCCTGGAACCTATCACGCAGCCGCCCATGTTTTCCATGGAAACACCGCGCGTTTTTTCGTATACTGCAACCTCCTTCAGAACCTGGCACAGACCCAGGTCCTTGTCCGGAAACATCACTTTGTTCCCCACCTCCTCTTTATTCTCAAGAAGTTTGACACCGATAGGAACGCCTTTGCCTTTGATTAGATCGTCGTACCTTTTCTCCAAGTTTTCGTACTTTGTCATAAGATCACCTCACATATTTTTTTCGACCCATTCCTCCGCTTCTTCTGCGTCCATAAGTTCCTCCAGTTCGGAGGGATCGGACAGCTTAACTTTGACGATCCAGCTGCCGTACGGGTCTTCGTTTATTTTTTCGGGGTTGTCGTAAAGGTCATTGTTGACCTCGATTATTTTCCCGGAGACTGGACTTGATAGATGTCCGGACCATTTCATGGCTTCCAGGGAAGTGTAGTTGTCTCCCTTTTCGACTTCTTCACCTTCCTCGGGCAGGTCTATGAACACGAACCTCTTGACCCTGTCAGCGGCCGGCTGGATAATCCCCAGCTTCGCTTCTCCGTTCTCTACTTCTACCCAGGAGTAATCCTGGTTGTATTTCAGCCTTTCCGGCAGTTTTTCACTCATCTTGATCACCTTCTTTATCTTTGTCTTCGGAACCTTTAGTTTTTTGGTAAATCAACTTTATAACCAAGGCAGCAAGTACAGCACCGCCGAACACGTAGATCGTTCCTGCTATGCTCTCCATAAGATCAGGAGCGAAGAGGAGGCTCATCGCGAGTGCAAACATGATCGTTCCTCCGATTAGCTTGAGGAACCTCCCTTGCTTCTTGCCCAGCTTTGCTTTGTCCATCGTAACAACCGCGGAGAAGAAGATGACAAGTTCTATGCTGAGGTAGATGAAGAGATACAGTCCTAAGAGAGCGGCAAATGTCAGGGAAAACATCTCCAGCCCTTTACTTGCTATTATATTGGTCCACATAACAGGAAATCCTGCTGTGCAGGGCAGTTCGACAAGAACGATGCCCAGGGCCATACCTGCAGTGGCGGCTATCATTGCTGGAACGTTTCCTTCTTTCTTCAGGACCTCTCTCATCTTTCCAATTATCTTCGGTTTATATCTATCGGGAATCGTAAAGGAAACACCCTTCTTGTACCAGAAGTAATCCTTGATGTTGACTACTGCAAAGGTCAGTGCCAGGGCAGCCACTGCTATACGGATCCATAAGAGGTGCCCTGTATAGGAAAACACGTTCAGAAGGCCGATGATAAAGAGTCCATAGGCCGCTGTTGTGGTCAGCAAGAACGTCAAACCAACGGCAACTACCTTTTTCCTGGAGCCGGAGTAGATTACCAGACCGAGTAAAAAGGTTATGACCCACAATGAGCAGGGATTGAAACCATCTACAAATGCAATAAGACTCGTTAGGACGAAAAGTGATGTATTTTTTGAACTTATCTCACCGAAAACGGGTAGTTCAACTGTTCCCTCGGTCTCGTTAAACCCGGAATAATCACCTGGGACAGACTCTTCCTTCGAACTGTCCTCGTCTTCAGGTGGAGTCTGAGTTTCTTCATCATCGGTACCTGTTTGAGACTTCAGTTTTTCTCCTGGATCCACACAGGTCTCAGTCTCCAGACATTCATCGATCTTTTCTTCCATCTCTGTGCCCATGGATTCAGAATAACCGACCCAGACCTCGTCGTCTATAAAGGTGGCGGGAACTCCCGAAACCGACCTTCCGTAGGCCTCAGCAACCTCCTGGAACAGCTCCTGGTTGCTTTGATTATGGTACACTTCGAACATCTTCACCTCAAGTTCCGGGTGCTCTCTTTCAAGATCTTCAAGAAACGATTTCTCCTCGGCACAGTGTGGACAACCGTCTCCCCAGAAGAAGTAAACCGTTACCTCATTATCCTCTGTGAGGCTGGTATCTGTAATATTATCTGTTTGTGAAGCCTCGGCAGCTGAAACTGGAGGAATTAAAAACACGGCCAATACAGCCAAAACCAGTACACCTGCTATTTTACCCCCGAAATCCATATTCATCACCCTTCTTTTGTGGAGTAACACCTTATAAACGTTTGTTTCAAAAAGTGAAATAGCTTCAAACCTGCATCTTCAAGAGCCCACGTAAAGGTCCACAAAGGGTTCCTTCAATCTAATCAGGTTGCTCATCCCCGAGTCCTCTTTGCTGATTATCCCCCTGTCTTCCAGTTTGGACAGCTTTCTAGAAACCTTTACCTTGTCTACTCCCGTCTCCTTGACTATCCTGCTCTGCTGCATCGCTCCATCCTCGTCGATAAGCTCTTCGACTATCTTCCTCTCGTCGTTGCCCAAAAACTTCAATGTCTCCCTCGCCTCCTCGCTCAACTCCTCCTTCTCCTCCTTGAAGGCTCCTGAGAGGTAGTAGTAGGTGGCCATTCCGACAAGGACGCCCAGAGACGTGAGAATAGCCAGGATCCAGTTTATCGGCAATGTACACGCACAGGCCGATGGATCCATGTAGTTCTGGTGTAGGTAGTAGTAGAAGAAGCTGACGGCTATCACGAACCCGACGATGATCAGAACTACTGACAGAAACCTCCTGAAAAACTTCTTCCTGTCCTTACCGTTCATAGGCAATCACTTGTTGTTTTAATTTCTGCTTGTTCGTTTTAATAGTTTATCGATGACATCAAAGAGTCTATGCCGCAGTCAGGTATCTTCCCACCGCTCGGTAGGTCGATGGCCCTGGCGTTAAACCCGTCGGTTTCGTAAAAGACCTCACATCCTTTTCTGAGGGAAGTTCAGTTTTAAAAACAAAGGGCTACCATATTGCCCTATGGGCGACGACGAACTGGTTGTCAAGATATCCATAATACTGCTACTGATCCTTTCGCTTTACATACTGTGGCCCTACGTGTCTGCGCTCCTCTTCGCGATGATACTGGCCTACTTCTGCTACCCGCTCTACGAGAGGCTCCGCGAGAAAACCACGGACTTTGCGGCGGGTGCAGGTCTCACGGCGCTCGTGGCGGTTTTAACCATATTCATGGTCAGAGAAGGCACCAGGATCCTCATAAGAGAAGCTCAAAGGCTTTACAGAAAGCTACCTGAGCTACTGGCGAACTTCGGGAACCTTCAGGAAATAGAGTTCATGGGCTACAGAGTTATACAGGAGGCCTCGGACACGGCAATGACTAAATTACTGAACTACCTCACAGGTCTGGGGACGAGAATACCACATATTACCTTCTCACTTGTGATATTCTTCATAGGTTTCTTTTACTTCCTTACACAAGGAGAAAAACTGTACCAATACGTCAGAGACAATCTTCCACTCCACCAGGACAACAAGAAGAGGGTACTTAACAAGGTAAAGCTGAACGTCGACGGCTTCATCCGGGCCCAGATACTAGTAGCAGTCACCGAGGGTGTTGTAGGAGGAATCATATTCTATCTACTCGGACATTCTTATCCCGTCTTCTTCGGAATAATTATAGGCATACTTTCACTCATTCCCCTCCTTGGGCCTTCCCTCGTCTACTTCCCTGTTGGTATATACGAGATGCTGAAACAGGACTACCTCCTAGGTGCCGCATACATAATCTCCGGAATCTGTGTTGTAGCCATAGCAGACTACTTCATCAGACCCCGTGTAATGGGAAAAAAAGCAAAGATACATCCTTTTATAATCCTCCTGGGATTTGTAGGTGGAATCCACACATTTGGTCCAGGAGGAATAGTTATAGGTCCTGTCCTGCTTTCCCTGGCCGTAATTCTAATAGATGAGCTCAAAATAAAGGACGGAAAAGAGGGCTAATCTCCAAGTATTTCCTGGTCTTCCTGTGTATCCAGCTGCTCCTTTATCTTTTCTCCTGTCTTCGGTCCGATCACTTCCTTCAGGCGCGCCGCCGGAGCCGACCTCAGATCAGAGAGGCTTTTGAAGCCAGCCTTCCAGAGCTTCCTTGCCCTGACTCTTCCAACGCCTCTCAAACGAACAAGGGGGACTAGTTCTTCTCTTACACCGTGCTTCAGACGTGTTCTAAGTTTGCGTACAGGCTTGAGTTTGTCCTTCCTGTTCAGTAGACGTGCCAGCTCCTGCATCGAATAAAGCAGCCAGTCTCCAAGTTCTTTACGGCTTCTCAGACCCCCGGGCGTTTCACCGTACTCTTCCATAAGCTTGTCTTCTCCCTTCTCCTTTATCCAGTCCTGGAGCATCAGAGCCGTCTTAACCGCTGAAAGGAAGTTTTCATAACCGAGATCCCAGGGTGATGGCGCGGGCTTCAGAAGCTCGTTCTCATGTTTCGCGAGTTCCCCCTGTATATTATCGAACTCGCTGTCCTTCATCCGCAAGGTCCTCATCTCACCCGTGCTACAGATAAGCGTAAGAAGACCAAATGCTGTGTACTGGCGCTCGCTTTCAAGACCAGCAAGAAGCTCGTGGGCTGAATCAGGATCCAAATAAAGTTCAGCAACTCTTTTTCCAACCCTTGTAGGTTCCAGCCCACCTCTGTCCTGCTTTATGAAGCGCCAGTCCTCGAGTTTCCCTAAAATCCTATCGAGCTTCGATTCGATCTTCTTCATATCGTTGTACTGATGGTAGAAAAAGGTCTTTGAAAGGAAGTCGTTCAGTGATTCCTTATCTCTAGTTACCCTGGTAGATATCAGAGATAATATATGTGTCCGAAGAACTGGCTCAACGGCAAGCTTAGAGTATATTTCCTCCGCTTCGCCCCCTATAAACCTTTCCTTGAGTTCCTCGGCTTGATTCTCATTCTTCCCTATAAGTATTGCTTCACCATAGTCGTCGTAGTCAGGTCTGCCTGCCCGGCCGCTCATCTGCTCGTACTCCAGTACAGGTATAAACACCATACCTTTGTCCGGATGATACCTCTTCGCGTCACGTATAAGAACTCGGAATGCAGGAAGGTTAACTCCTGCCGCGAGAGTAGGCGTCGCTGAGATCACCTTTATCAGCTTGTCCCGAAAAGCGTCCTCTATGAGATTTCTCTGGCCGTTTGCAAGGCCGGCGTGATGGAAGGCCGCTCCTGTCCTGACACACTTCGCAAGCCTTTTGCACTGCTTCGTAGGCTGCGAAGGAACATCCAGTATTTCCTCTGCTAGTTCATCCAACTCCTCCTTCTCGTCTTCGGATAAATGGTACGATATCTCCCCGCCGGTTTTTTCGGCTATCGACTCGGCATTCCTCCTTGAGGAAGCAAAGATCAAGGCTTGTTTGTTGATATCCAAGGTATGGTCCGAGATAACATGCTCTCCTCTACCGCTTCTATCAAAACCAAGGTCTTCCTGCTGCTGGAACTCTACTTTGTTGCCATCGAAGACTCCTTCATGAAGCTCCACGGGTCTGTAGTCAGAGGATACGAGTTCCGCGTCCAGCCAACCAGCAAGCTCATCTGCATTTGAGATAGTAGCCGAAAGGCCAAGAATTTGCGCATCTGTGATCTGCCTAAGCCTTGTAAGCGTTACTTCAAGTGTGGGTCCACGTGATTCGTCGTTGAGAAGGTGTATTTCATCCGAAACTACAAGTCCTATATCTTCCACCCAGGAAGGATCGTGCCTGAGAATTGAATCCATCTTCTCCGAGGTAGTTATAATCAGGTCGTAGTTTCCGAGGCCGGAAGCAGATGAATCGTAGTCTCCCACGGACACAGCTACGTCCATTCCAAGCTCCTCGTACTTCTTGAAGTCGTTGTACTTCTCCTGCGCCAAAGCTCGTAGGGGCACGATGTAGACGCATTTCTTGTTTTCTTGCAGTATCCTTTTGAGAAAGGCAAACTCAGCTATAGCTGTCTTACCTGAGGCCGTTGGGGCAGCAACGACCATTGATTCCTTTTCAAGAAGTCCAGAATCCACCGCCTTCTCCTGCGGAGGATTAAGCTCCTCTATACCTCTTTCGACGAACTTACCCTTGCTTTTCTCGGGGATATCCAAGTCTTCTACAAGCATGGGTAAATCATTAGAAATGGATTCTTTTAAATCAAAACTGTTAAGATGATTCTACTTACAAACCGAGGTCAAAGTATTTTATTAAAGAACAACAATTCTAGATAATATGAAAGGAAAGTTCATCGTGATAGAAGGTATAGATGGCTCCGGGACTACAACCCAAACAAAACTTCTCTGTGAATGGCTTGAGGAAAACAAAAAGGAATACGTGAGAACGCAGGAACCGGTCAAGGAAGATCTCCACATAGGCAAGGTCATAAAAGAACATCTCGTCCAGGACGACGACGATCACTCGCCTGAGTCCATAGCTTTGGCTTTCGCCGCAGACCGCCTGATCCACCTCGAAGACAGGGTTGTTCCAGCACTCGAGGAAGGCAAAACTGTTGTCTCGGACCGTTACTACCATTCCTCCATGGTCTACCAGCCAGAGCATGGCGCCGACCTGAGTTGGGTGAAGGAGATAAACAAGTACGCTAGGGAGCCTGATGCAACGATAATAGTGGATGTACCGGCAAAGGAGTCGATGAAAAGGCAGCAGAAGAGGGATGGTGGAGAAAGTTCAGTTATATTTGAAAACCTCGACTTCCAGAAAAGGATAAGAGAAAGGTATATAGAGCTGGAGGAAAAGCTCGACGAAGACATCTACATAGTGGATGGAGTAAGGAGCAAGCAAGAGGTTCATGAAGATATAATAGAAGTTGTCGAGGAAGTTTTAGGGAAATAACTCATTGAACTCCGTCATCACATTTCTCTATATAGTCTGTGGGAATCTCTTCCGAAAGGTATAACTCGTCGTTTGCCTTGTAAAACTTGATTCCATTTTCCCTTGCCTTCACACAATCTATCTTAAGCAAAACCGGGTCGTCTGTCCTTCTTTCGCCGACCTCTCTTGCTATATCCTTGGCCGAAGAAAGGTGAACCATATTTCTGTCCCTCGCTTCCAATCCATTTAAGAGAATCTTGTATGCAGCCTTGCTTGTAGTTCCATGGTAAAGCTCCTCTACGTCTTCGTCCTCTGGTAGATCGATCTCAATGTCCAAAGAATGACCGTAAAGGGCTCTTATCTTATCGTCCTTTATCTCGTATCTCTTCTTACCTTCTTCAACTATGCTTTCAACGAACTCTCTGTCAATATCAGGAAATCTCTCCTCCAGCTTATCAACAAGATCCTCGATTTCCACAAAGCCGTTTTTATCCATTTCAAGTCCTTCGGGTTCGTGTCTCAACCAGTAAGACATCTGCTTGCTTACATCAACTTTATCCATAATATCATTCCATTTTTACAGTTTCCCATACGATCTTTCCTTCCTCCACAGCTTCCTTGATCTTTCTCTGAACTGAACTAAGCTTACTTTGCCCCGTTTTTACATCTGCAAGCACTACTTTTATATCTTCCGATTCCTCGCTAATACCATCAAATATAACATAATCGACGGGCGAGCCCAAAAAACGTGCGTCCGAAGCTTTGTAGTCGAACTCTTGTGTAAAGGGCGCAAGGTGCTCGGAAATCTTCCCCTTCAACGTCGACCTGCTTCTCTCCAGAGCGTCCCTTCTTATCTCATCCTCCCTTTCCTCGACCCTTTTCTCCACTTCGTGCCGAAGCTTCCATCGAAGATAAAGAACATAGAGAAAAAACGCAGAGGCTACAAAAGAAAGTAAAATTACAATATAGTTCATGGTCTCATCCTACAACGATTCCTCCTCCGGGAGGTATCAGAGGCTTTACGTTTTCCTTTCTGATCTTCTTGACGAACTTTCTGTCCTCGGGCGCAGCCTTCTGCGTAAGTTTGCTTATAACCTCCCGGGCCAGTTCATCCTTCGCCACGTTTCCAGGATTCAACGAAACAAAGTAGTCAGCTTTGTTTCTGACTGACTGGGTGGAGCCGTTGAAAACTCTTATCTCGTTTTCCTTTCTATCAAGTTTGACGCCTATGGATATCTTAAGCTCCGTCCTCTTGAGGTATTTCTTCTCACCTTTTATCATGAAGGACCCTTTTCCTATATACTCTCCTGAAGGAGCATCCTTGCTGACCTGTTCAGGCCTGACCCAGTATACGTCCACGCTTCCTAGACCTCTCTTCCAGGCCTTCGAAAAGGAGGCACAGAACTCCGAAGCTTCTCTGATAGCAAGAGGTGTTACGTCCTTGTCCTTCGTCTTTATAATGGTGAACGGCGACCCCTCGATCTCAGCATGTAAAATAACATCGTCCTTGTCAACCTTATCCTTCACAAGCTCCTCGTTCTGGCTTGCGCTCTTACCGGCAACCACAAGAAAGTCTTCGGATGTCTTAAACCATCTGTACTTTTTATACCAACCATTCTCCCCTTCCTTGACCTTGATCTTTTCCTCTGGTTTTGACCTCTTCTTGTTTTCGGCGTAATCCTCCTTATCCTTTTGCTTTATAGACCTTTCCTTCTGTATGATTTCCTTCTTCTTTTCCTTTATCTTTTCTATCTTATCTCTCGCTTTCTTCTTGCTCTCGTAGAAGGACTCGGCATTCTCCTCAACAGACTTCCTGAAGTTAAGCTCTATCTCCTTATCATCGACCTCCACTACAACCACGCCTTCACCTTCCCTTATCTCCTTCACAGCTCTCGCCTGGGGCGTATCCTCCTGGTCAATCCTCTCCTTGACCTCGCTCCAAGAGACGTCCGAGTTCATTGCCTTCTGTATCCCGCTGAGGATATCATCCACAAGGCTGTAGTTCTCGTATATTATGTTAGCTTTCTCCTCGGACTCCTTCTTCTTCTCGCTCATCTCCTCCTCGACCTCCTCCTGCTCCTCCTTTATCCTCTGGACCTTTGATAGTTTCTCCTCCTTTTTCTCTTCGGCTTCCTTTTCGACTTCCTCCTTCTCCTTCTCTGAGAAAAAGTCATCAAGAGCCCTGTTAAAGGTCTCATACCTCTCGTATCCTTTGTCCTCAAATTTACTCAATGGAAAAGGAACTGCAGCCAGCTTCTTGTTTCCTCCCTTGACTATGCCTGGATCCGTTTCCTCTTTGAACAGGGACATAACGCTTCTTCTCAGTTTGTTTATCTCTGCGTCATCCAGCTCTTCGCCTAGTTTGGACTTGTCGATGCCTGCTTTAAAGCAAGCCTCCTCGGCCCATCTACCACCTAGGTTCAGATCCCTTGCAATCTTCCTGACAACCTCCCTATCGGTATCTATAAACCTCCCGAACTCCCGGCTTCCAAGCTTCCTTGGATCCTTTCCAGCAGGTGGATACTTATAGATCTCTCCCTTTGCAACCTTCCTCTCGCTCCACTTCTGAACCTCCAGAGGCTGGACAATTTTACCATCCCTATCCAACAAGATGAAGTTACCCTTACCGAAGAGCTCACATACAAGGATAGAACCTTCGGTGTGTATCTCAACTATCCTATCGAACTTGTGTTGTTTGACTTCCCTTATAGTCTCGTTGCGGAGATGCTTCCTGAGAAACATGCAGAAGTTAGGCGGCTTTCTTGGTCCTTTCCTATCATAGCGCGAAATGTATATCTTACCAGGCTCGAGGATAAGGTCGTAGCTGTCACCCTTAGCGTAGACGTCGATGCGCAGCCTCCTGTCCCTCTGATAGATCTTCTGTATCTTGCCGCCCTGAAGGCTCTTCAACTCCTCCACAGCGTAGTAGACGTCAAGGGAGTTCATTTCCTCCATAGTAAATCCTATCCATAGTTTCAGCGTCAGGATTAAAAAGTTTGACAGGCTCGAACAGCTAGGCCCCCTCAAGGAATTCCTCTGATTCCTCACCCAGCGTCTCCTCCAGTTTCTCCTCCAACTCCTTCCTCTCTTCTATACCGAAGTAGTTCTTGAACTCGTCCGTGATCTCCAACGTCTTCGTTCGCTTATGCTTTTCTGTCCTTATCAGTTGTTTCCTCTCCAGATCTTTGATGTAAGAATAGGCACGGTTTCCTATAATCTTGGCTATGTTCGACTGCTTTATAGGTCCCCTGAAAGCGACGAGAGCGAGAACTTTAAGCTGGCCACGGGAGAGATCGGAGTAAGGCGTGAGATGCGAGACTTCGTCCAGATGCTCAGGTTTTACTCTCAGTTCGTAGCCTTCTGCTGACTGGAATAGTTCAATTCCATGGCTTTCATCGGAAAACTTTTTCCTTATGTTCTCCAATGAATTATTCACTTCCTTCTTATCAGCTTCTGAAACCTTTTTCAGCTTTTGAGCTGTCAACGGCTCCGAGGAGATAAACATAGCAGCCTCGATTACGGCTTCTGTTTCCTCACTCATCTGTATCACCGATCCTGATAACTATATCCTTAAAGTAGTCATCCTGCTCTGCCTCGACCCTACCTTCCTGGTTTAGACGTAGTAGAGGCGAGAAGTTTCTCACTACTTCTTCCCTGCTCCATTCAGGCAAAAGATCTGAAAAGGTGGTCTTTCCTTCCTTCATATTTTCAAGTATATTGTCTATCTTTGAATAAAGTTTTTCTATTCTCTCCTCTATATCCTCCTTCTGGCCATCTATGGGCATCGCTTCCTTGACCCTTTTCTCTTTCCTGCTCTTCCTCTTCTCTCTCCTCTCCTTCGTATCAAAGGCCTTTTTGAAGGCTTCGATAAGTTCATCGGCTGTAGCTTTTCTCACAGGCTTCCTTTTCTTCGGTGCCTCCAAATGCGGTATATCGGAAACATCTATGTCCAGTTCCTCTATGTCCACCTCTTCCGCCTCTTTCTTCTCTTCCTTCTCCTCCCACATAAGGAGTTCCACCTTGATACGGAGCAAGATGGCCATGACAATTACGACTCTCGCAGGGACAGTAAAGTTGAACTTCTGCCATTTCTCCACGAACTTGGAGAACGCATTGGCCAGCTCCACGAGATCTATATCCCATGGATCTATACCCTCCTGGGAAATTATCCAGTCCAGAGTCTCTTCCCAGTTCGGCTCAGTCCTCGCAAAGTCCAGAATCTCCTGCTCCTTCATACAGCAAAGAATTAGCTTCCGAAGCTTAAAACTTTTCGACTTTATTCCTCTGGCATCTCCAGAGCCATAACTTCTGAGGCACCTTCCTCCATAGAAACGCCGTAGACGTAGTCCGCCTTCTGCAAGGTCTGATCGTTATGAGTTATTACTAAGAACTGAGCGTCAGTGGAGTGCTTGTCTATCATCTCTGCAACCTTCTTCGAGTTCTTGTTGTCCAGAGCAGCATCTATCTCGTCAAGAATGTAAAAAGGCGCTGGGTCATAAAGCTGCACTGCAAAGAGAAACGCTATAGCTGTCAGTGACTTCTCTCCACCGGACATGGAGTCCAGCGAAAGCCTGTTGCCGCCTGAGGTCTCGGCCTCAATTATCAATCCTGACTTTATGTCGTCCTCGTCCTCCAGCTCAATAGTTGCTTCGTGCCCCTGAAGTTCGTTGAACAGCTTCTGGAAATGTTCGTTTATCTCCTCAAGAGCTTCCATAAACGTATCCCTTCTCCTCTGCTCTATCGATTCTATAGTTTCTTCGATGGCTTCCTTCTCCTCCTGGATACTGTTTATCCTCTCCTTCAGATCCTCGTAAACCTGTTTCGCAGACTTGTACTCTTCCTTTGCTTTGAAGTTCACAGGACCTATCTCCTCTAGATCCCTTGTAAGATCCTTCTTCTCCTCCTTGAGTACCTTTACGGATTCATCCTCCACATCGATATCTTCCACGTCCTCATGCTCCTCCAACTCTGTCTCTGCATTGTCGAACTTCGCATCTATCTTTGCCTTTTTCACCTTAAGATTGTTCAACTTCTCCTTGACCTTCACTTTCTCCTCGTAATACTCCTTCCTCTCAGTTTTCAGCTCATCTATTTCCTCTTCGATCTCTTCCTCCTTCTCCTCCAGCTCCGTAAGCTCGTCCTCCTCCGTTTCCTCCTCGTCCCTCAGCTCATCCAGCTTCCTTGAACACTCAGCAATCTCTTCTCTTATACCTTCGATCTCGTCCTCAAGAATCTCCTTCTCCTCCTTCAGGTTCTCTATCTCCGAGCTCTTGCTGCTCTTGAAAGAACCGAAGCTGCTGCTTGACCCGTAGTGCCCACCTTTCATGGCTCCGGACTTGTATACGATCTCACCGTCCAAGGTTACAACTCTGGCGTCACCTGCATACTTCTTCGCAACGTCCAAGCTTTCGGCCACCAATGTATCCTTGAACACGTACTGGAAGGCAAGCTCGTAGTCGGAATCGTAGTCTATAAGGTTTATAGCAAAATCTATAACTCCTTTCTCATCCTTTATCTTCCTTGCCTCTCTGCTCTTGTTCCACGGTCTTAGCTTCCTGAGAGGTAGAAATGTGGCTCTACCTACTGCGTTTTCCTTGAGGTATTCTATACATTCCTGAGCTACATCCGCGTCCTCGACAACAACCGAGTTCATATTCCCTCCAGCAGCCACCTGAAGAGCCTTCTGATACTTCTCCTTTACGTTTCCCAAGGACTGTATAACTCCGTGCACGCCTTCCTTGTCCAGCCGCAAGATCTCCTTTGCAGGACCTTTACCTGAGATCCTCTGCTGCTTCTCCTGCATCTTTTTGAAATCTTCTATGGAGCTCTTGATTCTCTCTATCTCGCTCCTCTTGTCCTCTATCTTGTCCTTTTTGTTCTCTATCTCGCTCTTTATGGACTCTATCTCCCTGACGAGATCCTTGTCCTTCTTCTCCTCGCGCATCTTCTTCCTAAGCTCTTTGAGCTCTTCTTCCTTCTCCTCCATCTTCTCTTCCAGTTCCTCCTGCTTGCCTTCCGCCTCCTCTAGCTTCTCCTCCAGTTCTTCAAGTTTCTCCTCCTTTTCCTCCTTCTCTTCCTTGTGTTTCTCATACTTCAACTTGGCTATCTTCTTTCTAATCTCATCCAGTCTGTTCTCTATGCGCTCCCTCTTCTCCACAAGCTTCTTCTCCTTCTCCAGCTTGTCCAGAGCCTTCTTCTTCTCCCCAAGAACTAGCCTGGCTTCTTTCAGCTTGTTCTCTACCTTTTCCAGCTCCCTTTCCGAGTCCTCCTTTTTCCTATCGAACTCCTCAATACCCGAGGCCTCATCGATTATCTCCCTTCTCTCCGTGGAACTCATCTCTATGAAGTTGGTTATAGATCCCTGCATTATGATGTTGTGGCCGTCTGAACGTATTTTCGCAGAGGAGAGCGTATCTATTATTTTTCTACGTGTGACTGTTTCTCCATTCATCCGGTAGATGCTGTTGCCTCTTTTGTTTATCTTTCTGGTTATCTTTACCTCATCTCTGTCCACGGGAATATCACCGTCCTCGTTGTCAAACACAAGAGAAACCTTGGCCTCCTCCCTCGCCTCCTTCCCATCACTTCCGGAAAATATAAGCTCCTCGAGCTTCCCGGCTCTTATCTGCTTCGTGGACAAGGTACCTAGAACGAAGGTTATAGCGTCGATTATATTTGATTTACCGCTGCCGTTGGGGCCGCATATACAGTTGAAGCCGGAGGGAATAGGAATTTCAGTCTTCGTCGCAAAGCTCTTGAAGCCCTGCATCTCCAGCTTCTTTATCTTTACCATCTTAACACTCTACCTACAAGTATAATTTCACATAGGCCTTAAAATTATTTTCAGGTACAGGAAAACTACTCCTCCCATTCTACAAGGTTTCCTCCCACCAGAAACTTGTTGCCTCCTACGTGGTGCAAGGCCTCCGCCTCCTCAGCCAAGAACCGACCGTCCTTCCAGAACTCTTCATCGATCTCTGCAGCAACTATCTCACCAACCACGACGTAGTGATCGCCGGCTTCGTGCATACCATCTACCACGCACTCCAGCCAGACAACAGCCTCTTTTATCCGTGAGGGCTCGACCTCCTCTGCTTCCTCAAGCTTAACCTCTGCTTCGTCCATCTTATTTGGGTTGTCCTTGAAGCTCTCACTTCCGAGGTACATGACATCGTCTAAAAAGTGCTTTGTCATAACGTTTACGACGAACTCGCCTGTGGCCTTGAGGTTTCCGTAGGTATACCTTTCCGGCGAGACCATGATAGCGACCATCGGAGGGTCATGTGAAACCGGCGAAAGCCAGGAAAACGAAGCTGCGTTGCATACATCCTCTTCATTCACTGTCGTAACCACGGAAGTAGGATGTGTCTGTATAAGCCTTACTACGTCCTTCGAATCCATGTCCATATTTACCATCTTTTGATTTCACAAAGAGATTTATAATATTTAATGACTGGAAAGCCAACCGTTCCCATACTCCAACGCATCAGGAATTTCAACCATATCTCCCCTCGTTACATCTTTCCTTTCATAGAAACCCTGGTTTACCTCCAGCGCGTATCTGTAAGGTTCCGAAGGACTGTGCATTGTCGTTGTCTCTGACTCCATCCTTTGAATATCTATTATCCTTCCTCAAGGTGCTATAAAGGCGATCGAAAGAGGTATAGTTGTGTTTTTCATCCAAAAGGCTCCTGTTGTATTCTCTTCGTAGACGAACAACATCCCACAGTTCTTGCAGAGACTGTCCCTGTTCATAAGGCCCTGCTCTCTCTCTCCTGAGGCGTAATCGCTGTTTCGGCTTTGACGACCACTTTACCTTGATTCCCCTGAATATTCACCTCCATTGTTTCCTTCTCGGATTGGTTTCCGCTCCCGAAAACGTAAAATCCAGAAAATACGAGAAGCACAGCTGATAAAACCACAAAAGTCCTTCTGATCTTTTTAGAACTCATCATATTACAACCGCATTGATACCCATCATTCAACAAGCCTGGCCTTCAGAACCTCCAAGTAACCAGTCTTGGTCCTTGGGTTCCACCTTATATCCGTAGTCTCCAGCTCTATCCTTTTGCCAAACATGGGACAGTCGACCACTAGGGTTTCAAACTCACCACCCTCTCCAGCAATATGTATCCTGTACTTCTCCTCCAGCTTCCCCAGTTCCTCTATTGCTTCTTTATCGAGCTTTCTACCAAGCCAGTTCTCGTCGAAGCCCTGGGCAGCGACCTTAGTAATCAAAACTTCAAAGCCTTCGTCAAGCAACTGCTCTAAAAGCTCGTGTTCGTCCATGTCCCAAAGTGGCGTCAAGCTCTCCAACCCGAACTCATCGCAGATACTTTGCACCTTCTCCCTCTGATAGTTTGAAGCCAGAGCTCCAGAAACCACACCCTCAACTTCTCTGCTAACTGCTTCCACAGCTTCTCTGAGAGGTTCTGTTCCTTCGCCAGAACCCTGTCTCCAGACCAGAGGAACTCCCATCGACTCGGACTGTAACTTTACAAGGTCCAGATTCTCGCTGTGGAGCAGCTCCGAATCCTCCTTGCCCTCGACGCATATAAGGTATTTTATATCATGCTCTTCTGCAACCTTCTTCAAAGCGTAGAGCGAATCCTTGCCTCCGGACACAAGAGCTGCTAACTTCATGCCAAAACCTATGTTTTTTATATTTAAGAAGATACATGGGATAACTATGGACGTTGTATCCACACTCTACCAGTACCTTCCAGACGGTATGAACGTGATGTACTCCCTGATAACTATAGCAGCCGCAGTTCTAATAAACAGGCTCGTTTTCCACGGGTTAATCAACAGAATGGCAAAGAAGGCAGGTGTGGAAAAACACTACGTCAAGCCTCTTAGACATGCTTCCTCTGCCATAGTCTACCTCGCGGCCCTATTCACTATACTTTACATCTTCGGTGTAACCACATCACTTGCAAGCCTGGTCACAGGAGCCGGTATAGCAGGTATAGTTATAGGCCTAGCTCTCCAGGACGTACTCTCCGGTGTTATTTCCGGCATCATTCTATTTGTAACAAGACCTTTCAAGATAGGGGACTGGGTTGAGATAAACAACTATGAAGGTATGGTGAAGGACCTGAGGCTTCAGAGGACTGAACTAATAACGCTGGACGGCGAAGATGTTACGCTTCCAAACAGCGAGGTGAACAACAGCCCAATAGTCAACAAGACTAAGAGCCCAGAGTCCAGGATAGAGGTGACGATAGGTGTGGACTACGACACGGACATGGAGAAGGCCATAGGTATCTGTGAAGAAATACTGCAGGACAACGACTACGTCCTCTCTGACAAACCACAGAAGACATTGGTCCAGGAGTTTGGAGGTTCCTCGATAAACCTAACACTACGGTTCTGGATAAACAGAACCGAAATTCAGAACAGCAGCACAAACCTCGGACAGCTCAAGAGCGACATAAGGAACGAGATCGTCGAGCGCTTCAGAGAAAAGGACATAGAAATTCCATTCCCGCACATGGAGATTATCAAGAAGGATTAACAAACTTTCTTTCTGAACTGACCCACAGAAAAATATAAAAGAATAGGTTTCAATTTCTTCCTTAGTGGTTTTATGTCTGGGGTCCACGATTTATTCACAGCAGCAAATTCACCCCTGCCTGCTAGAAGTTCTTTGACTTGAGGATAAGATGGAAGAGATTGATGAAGGCCTAGGAGAGCTGAAAGGGGAAGTGAAGATATCAGCCGTAGTTGCCAGTGACCCACACGCCTGGAAAAGAAATTTAGATGATATCGAAGAAGAAGTTACAAAGCTTTCTAACTACGCCGATGAGTATGACTGTGACGAGCTTTGGATCGCGGGGGATATATGCTCACTTGATTACGCGCAGCTCGTTGCAGATTCTGAGTTCGAGAAAAAGAAGATTGTCCCTGGAAACCACGATACACTTGATAGAAACACACTCGAAAAGAACGGGCTTCTGGGAGAAGATGTAGAATGTAACGATAGGCTGGAGTGGGAAGAGGAAGTTGGAAGTGAAAAACAAAAATTCTCTATCTCACACAAGCCCCATGACTTTGATACAAGGATTAACTGGTCAAGGGTGATGGACTATTGGCATCAACAGAAAGACGTAATAGTACATGGACATTCACACATGTCCCGATATAGAGCCACGGACGAAAATATACTTGTCATAGGCTGCGGGAGTACCTTTAGGAATTTCTACGAGCCTCTAAATCCCAGAAGAAGTTGTCAGATACTCAAAGTCAATTCACATGTAAAGGTTTCTGAAATAGATATGGAAAAGGATGAAAAGGTCCTTGAAAAGAAATTTGGACGGACAGATGATGGTTTTGAAGAGATGGAATCTATTGGAAAGGACTACCAAGAAAAGGTCTATCCCAAGAGCTATCCCAAAGAAATGCACTTCAAGGACCATCGGAATAAGATGTATCAGAGAGACTTCCAAAAAGAGCTTTACCGTCAAGGAGTCAACGATCCAAACTTCTAACTCATATAGACCAGTTCTCTAGTAGACTGAATTAATTTAGAAGAAAAATAGAATAAATGGAGAAAATGGGTGTTTTGCAGACCAGTTCACTCCCTCAAACGCAAAGGCTTGTCCAATACCTGCCGAATTCCTTAAGCGTCAACTACAACTGTTTTGCCTGCTAGGTCACCGAGTCTCTGGTTCTTGTCCGTGACAGCTATGATTACGGCACCAACAATGTAGATGAACATTCCGTCTATGATTCTCAGGATATTTCTGATGAAGGATGCCATCATGTCACATGGACTCCCGTCGTCTTTGACTACCTTGATACCGGTCACCATCTTCCCTATCGTCTGTCCTTTGTAACCTTCCAGAAGGAAGAAGTACAGAAAGAACAGAACTGACCAGGCTCCTCCTAATGTCATGGCATCAGCGCCGAAGACCTGGAAGTTAAGTGACCCCGTATATGCGAAGCCTGCGATCATGAAAAACACGAAGCCAATTATTGTATCGATGATCACAGAAACGGCACGGATACCTATTCCTTTATTTTCCATATTTTTCACCTCCATGTATTAATTGTACTGCTTGCTTTTAACTTTCAGGGTATTTGGAGCGTTATATGCTTTTTAGAGGCCAAATCAAATCTAAGCTTTGTGACTTGCTTCAGTGTAATACCAAAGAGAAAACTGTAAACTTACCGGAGAAATATAAGCTTTTCCTTAACTATAATTTCCCATGCCAATAATCTCCGACGTAGACTATGAGGAATGCGAAGGTCTGGAATTTTGGACTGAAGACGGAGAGAAGGAGGACTTCGAGGGGATAAGCCAAGATCTGCGTATTGGCGATAAGCTATATAGACATAAGCCTAGGTCCGAACCAATAGGAATAGACGCTCTTTCCGGAGACTGGGAAAGGTTCAAGAACAAATACCTGGAGGAAGTTCCGGTAATCGAGGAGGACGACAGGGCACCTTCAGTGGACACAGGTGCAGAAAAGGCCTGGTTTATTCGGCCTGACGATACTTACTACACTGAAACCATGGAAAAGGTACAGTTGCCTGAAAACTTCTGTCTTGATGTTTCCAGCCGGAGTAGTTGGGCAAGGTACGGAATAGAAACTCAAAACGTTGAAGATGCTCTGGATGAACACAAAGGCTACGAAGGACGTATACCGCTATGGATAATTCCCAGGGACAAACCTGTTGTTCTGAGAGAAAAGGACAGTATATGCCAGGGTGTTCCCTACTCCAAAGGAAGGGGCTGGCTGATGAACGATAAGCTCCTGGAAGTCTATGATAGGGATGGTGTAGACGCTAGTACTGAGGGTTCAGATTTCATTAAGGTATCTCCTAAATCGCCCTCGAAGAGCTACTATATTGAACTGACCCTCGATGATACAGTGAAGAAGTTTACAGGAGAGTGGATTGACCCGCGAGAAGATAATTCTGATAAATACGAAGAAATAGATATACGTAATGGAGGGGTTGTGGTTGAAGGAGATGATTTTTACCTCGCTTCCTCAAAGGAAAAGGTCGAGTTAGACGACGGCTATGCAGGCTATCTTGACTCAGAATCAAGAATAAGAGGACTAATGCCAGACATTGTCCACGCAAACGCACCTTGGATAAAACCAGGCTTTGAAGGCAATATTATCTTTGAAATATACAGTCTGATTCCACAAAAGACGGAAAAAGCCGAGGAACTACATGAAGGAAAAAACATCGGGGGATTTCTTCTCTGTGCTCTTAAAAATCCTTGTTCTAATTCCTACGACTCGAAATACGCCGGCCAAGAAGATGTAGTCACAAGCAAGATCCACCAAGAATAAATGGAAAACTATGGATCTAAGGTAGTAGAAAGATCAACTCTGTAGATATGAACTATCCTCTACAAAATGTGGCTTCGGACGGTCGGTCCAGGTCGCACCGTCCGTCTTTTCGTTCACGTAGTACCTTCGATAGGATTCAACTACGTTTTCTCGGGCATAGTTGTCCGGCATCGCCATAGGTCTATCGGTTACGCCGAGTGATGGAAGATCAGGCTTGTTTTTCTGGAGCCATTGCAATACCCTGGCCGTCTCGTGAACCTTGTTTCCGTATCTATGGTTATATTCTCCGAGAAGATTTTCCGCCAGGGACAGCAGCCAGTCGTAGTTCTCTATACTCTCCCTTGTCCATAAATTACAGGGATGGTTCACATGCGTCTTTTTGTAGGGTGCCTCGCTCCCGCTGACGTGATGGGCCGTAGAGAGCATCTGCGCCGACTCTATCAACATCTTGTTCACATGTCTGTCTGTGTGAAATCTCGCACACTTCTCCGGATCGAGATCCAGCACGAATATGTTCATTTCTTTCACCTCGGACCTGATTAAAACAGTTTTCAACCCATTTAAACACATCGGAGAAACAGACAAAGCCGAACAGCTATACCAAAGGAAATCAATATCCGGCCTAGTTTTCCCTTGCCCTTCTTTCAACGTATTCTTTCAGCTTTCCTCTCTCTTCTCCGTTTCCCTGTAAATAGTAAACCTTGCTGTTACTTTTCTGTCTGAAGGCCTTCCTTGAATCGTATTTGTCTATCAACTCACCGTACTCCTCTGAATCGATCTCATCATCTTCCTGCAAGACATCGTAAAGCTCGTTTGAGTTCAAATCCAGTTCTTCTAAAAGTTCACCTGCCATAGCAGGGTCTTTCCGTAATCTCTCCTTAACTATCTTCTCATTCTCCTCGTAGACACGTTCTTCTTCCTTCTCTGATATCAAAATAACACCCAAATCAATAAGACACTGAAGCCTGAAATAATTAGTCTCCAAAAGCTTTTATTTTTAAGCTACATAGCCCGGGAACCAAACCGGATCTCATATCTCTTCCCTGAGCTTCCTGGCTACGGAATGTCTCACTTCCTCGGAAACATCTTCTTCCCTGTGGTAAGGCTTGTAGTGG
>JBKHHD010000005.1:0-79247 GCA_046539325.1 Candidatus Aenigmatarchaeota archaeon
GACCCCGAGGCGAGGCGTTACCCGCAGCTCGTGGACCCGGACAGAATGATCGATGGGTTCTACATTGCACAGGCCTTGGCCGTGGACAGGTCCGATAATGTGAGACATGTCGTTCATCCCATGTAGTTCGTCCATGTTAAGTTTTTTCATTCTGCGAAATCCTTATAAACTGAGAGTTGCAAGTATGGACTAAGAGCCGTGCGCAGGCGCTTCTCCGTGAAAACATGGACGATATAGACGAGTGGATAAGGAGACAACTGGACTCCGGTTACGCGCCGGAGCAGGTCAAGGAGTCGCTGGAGGAGAGCGGATGGGACCCAGAGCTCGTGGACGAGGTTCTGGGCGGCGGAAAGGAGACCGGGAAAAGGGCCTACCTGTACGCAGGCGGCGCCGTTGCTGTTGTTCTCGTCGCCGCGCTCCTGTACTTTTATCCTTTCGGAGACGTGAGGGTGACGAGGAGCATAGAGAGCCCTGCGAGACCGGGCTCCACGCCCGAAGTAGTCCTTTCCGTCGAAGGAAGCTACCGCTCGCTGACCGTGGAGGAGAAGGTTCCGGAGGGACTGGGCGTAGAGGCCGAGGGCGCGGAGGTGGACGAGGAGGAGAACATCGTCAGGTGGGAGCTGGACGGCGAGAGCAACGTGAGCTACAAGGCGGTCACGCCCGGAGCCTCGACAGGCGAATACCGTTTCAATGGAACTTATTTATACGGGTTTAGCACAAATGAAATACAGGGAGACGAACTCCTCGAGGTGAGATGGTAGATGGACAAACACGGCCTGAAAACGCTTTTCCTCGGACTTTTCCTGACCTCCGTACTTCTCAGCGCACCTTCTCTTGCCGCGGACGTTGAATACACGGACAATATAGTTGATTCGGATGACTGCGCCGCCTCGGAAAATACAAGCGTCCTCGGTCTGCAGAAGGAGACCGGCTACGGCTCGCACGTATGGACCCCTGACCCCGAGAAGGTGGACACGGACTACAAGGTCTGCTTTCCGGAGTACTACGGAAAAAAAGAGGGTTCGTTCGAGTACGGCTTCGCCGACACTTGCAGTGACCTGAGCGGTGATGGCTGGACACGTGTTCTTGATGTCCATGAGCTAAGTAGGGTTGATGGAAAGCGGGGTTCACACGTAGCTGAACCCACTTTTTATGATTCTGGAGGCGAGTTCTGCGTGAAGCACACCGGGCTTATGAATGTTGTTAGTGTTGCATCGGATACGAGTGAGTGTCCTAATAAATTCTGCTACCATGTCGTGTCGCTGGCGAAGGAGTCGAACTCGCATGCCGGGGAGAACGGCTGGGGGGAGCACGAGGTCTGGCTGGACGTGAAGGAGGATATAGATGAGTATGAGCTAAATACTAAAATTACAAACCCCGGCGACTATTGTCAGGACTGTGTAGAAGATTCTGAATGTGCTATTAGCTTCGATCCGGAAGGTGAATCTATACCTTGTCCTTCTGGCGATTACTATGAATGTTATCGGTACTCGGAGTACACACAGGATGATAACGGGAACTGGGTGACCACGGAGGTGGAGTTGGAGGGGGAGACGTACAGCGAGGAGTGGGGATTTGGTGAGTGGAGCGGGGATATAGATACAGGGTGTTCCGGTGACGCTAAATCCTGTGATTCCATCACGGATGATAGCCAGTGTTTAGATCAAGAGGAATGTTACTGGGATATGGGAAGTTGTTCTGGTACTGCAACGGAGTGTGATGATTTTGACGATCAGAGTAACTGTGAGAATCAGATGGGATGTTCCTGGGCAGGTGATGCCGGAGCCAATCCCACGTACGTCGAGATGACGAAGGACAGAGAGATCACGGCCGAGTTCGTTGACGTGGATGAGCCGGAGCTGGATGTGGATTTCGAGCTGCCCGGTGACAAGGAGGTGGGGGAGTGGGTTAGCTGGACCGAGGTTACCGTTACCGCAGAGGATGGTTATTCAGGGTTGAATGAGATAAGGCTTTTATGGGAAAACCGGAACGATGAAGGTAAGTCTCAGGTTCAGGAGGTTTACGATAACTTTGATGAGTGTTCTGAAAATCAGAAAACATACAACATGTCCGATCCTGGAAACTGGTCTCTGACTGTGTCTGCGACGGATAATGAAGGTAACACCGTATACAATGAGACTGAACCTCATCTCATAGACGGTGAAGCACCTGAAAATACGACAATTGATTACAACACTACAGAGTTCGGCAGCAAGAACATCACGAGTAAAAGGAACGTCACTTTTTATGCCAACGCAAGCGACGACATCTCGGGTATCGAAAATATATCTATAGAGGTCAGTTCAGATGATGCCGATTACTACAGAAACAAAGTATGTGAAGTCAGTGGCAAGGAGGACACGACATGTTATTTAACCGAAGACGGTCAGCCATTCGGCGACCAGGACTATGTAGAGTACAACGCTACGGCCTTTGATGTAGCCGGTCAGTCTTCGACTTCGGAAGGTTCCTTGCAGATATGTGGTATTTCACAAGTTCGGATAGGCAGTGATATAGTTTCTGAGGATACCTGTGGAGAAAGGGATGAAGATAAGGGTTATATGAGAATACGAACCGAAGAGTGTCAGGAAGGACAGAAGGCAGGAATAAAGGCTGAGACTGTTGGTGAGTGTCCATCCCTCTTCCTTGAGACTGAGGCGGAAAACGATTTCGATAGCAGCGTCAACGACGAGATAAACGAGGGAATCGTACATCCTGAGGCAGAAGATCCTGTAGTTGGAAGTTGTGAAGTTAAGTATGGCGGGGGTGCGGATGAGGATATCATGGACGGAATTTACAGTGAAGTCAGAGGCGACTTTTCAGATGGGGATGTTATTGCGGAGACATGGAAAGTCGACAATATACCTTACTACTGTCGCGGTGAAAAGGTCAATGCCCAGGGATATACCCTGTATGAGAACGAAAACAATGATGATTCACCTGTAGCAAGTCCCGAGGAAGGAGATGTGATAGCCCGAGGGAGTGTTAATGGAAGTGTTACCTTCGACCCGACTATAAAGAAGATGGAGTTCGGTGTCGTTCCTGAGAAGAACATACAGACCGGTCTCAGGGAGTACGTCTACCCGATGAACGTGACCAACTGGAACGATGGGCCCGTCGCCACGAGGTTCTCCTGGGACCCTATAGATCCTGTGCTTTCACAGGGCTGGTTATACGAATTTGCCAGAAGCTTCGACACCGAGGAAAAGAGCGTGGGAAATACCTCCTACGACAATATGTTGGGTTTCGACTACGACAGAAGTCCTACAGGTCTATATGATGCTGAAAGCAGGGATCTGCAGCTGGTACTCGGTGGAAGGAGTGAAAGGGACGAGGACAAGAACATGGAGGAGTTCGCACTCGTTGTGGAGACACCGTTCGGTGCAGAGCCAGGTCCTTACTTTAGCAATGTTAGAATGACAAGGAACGAAAGTGTCTTAAGTCCTCAGCCATAGATGAACCTACTTCTTCACGAGGGCGAGGATATTCTTTGAGAACTCTTTTATCAGGGGTATGCTGTAAGACTTCTCCGGCTTTAGTTCGAGAACTTCGAAGCCCGCTTCTTTGAGATCCTTTTTTAGTTCCTTGTACGTGTAAAGGTAGTAGTTCCTCTTCAGTTCTTTTCCTTTGTAGTCCCAGCTCTTTTCTATTACTTTGTCCTCTGCAATGAACTCCTTCTGTCTCTTGTTCCAGACGGTTATGAAGGCCTCGCCGTTTTGTTTGAGAACCCTCTTCATCTCTTTCAGTGCCTGGGTTCTTTGTTCTTTTTCGAGGAGGTGATGCAGGGAAGCTATGCAGATCACGTGGTCAAATGCTTCGTCTTCGAAGGGGAGAGTTTTCATGTCTCCTGTTATTAATTTCGGCGAGAAGTTGAACTTGGAGGAGTAATCCTCTGCTTTGTTGAGGAGCTCCGTTGAAACGTCGAGGCCGTAGAGGTCGAACTTGTCCCTGTCGAAGGGGAGGAAGTCGGCACCGTGTGCACAGCCTATGTTGAGGAGCTTTCCACCGTTCCACCCTTCGTTAAGTTCTTCCAGTTCATCCTGGAACAGGCTCCAGTGCCTTATGTTGTACCAGGAGTCCGCTACCTCGTCGTAGAACATCCTCGGTTCCATGATCCTAAATGAGACCCGTGAGTTTTTAACTTTCACTTTTCCTTTTACAACTATGTCGATGATAAGGTCTGAGGAGAGAAAGGAGGTTGCTGAGGAGGTGCTGGAGGTATTGCTGAAGGAGGATATTCCTAGGGAGGAGGTGCACAGTTTGAAGACGAGGATAGCTTCTGAGCATGGTTGCAAGATACCTTCAAACGAGGAGGTACTGGAGCTCGCTTCCGGTGAGGAAAGGGAGAAAGTTCTGGACAGGCTTCGTAGGAGACCTTCAAGAAGCAAGTCAGGCGTTTCTATAGTCGCTGTGATGACCTCGCCTGAAGAATGTCCTCACGGGACGTGTGTTTACTGTCCCAGAGACGAAGGGGCCCCGCAGTCTTATGTGGACAACGAACCAGCTGTTATGCGGGCCCAGCAGAACGGATTCGATCCTTACAAGCAGACGGAGAGACGATTGGAGCAGCTGGAGCTCACGGGTCATCACGGCAACAAGATAGAGCTTATAGTCATGGGCGGCACGTTTCCTGCCCGCGATTACTCTTATCAGAAGGAGTTCGTCAAAGGTTGTTTCGATGCGTTCAACCAAGAGGAAAGCGAAAGTTTGGAGGAGGCGAAGAGGAAGAACGAGGAAGCTGAGCACAGGTGCGTTGGTCTCACCGTGGAGACACGGCCGGACTACTGCAAGGAAAAGGAGATAAAAAGGATGTTGAACTTAGGCACTACACGCGTGGAACTGGGGGTGCAGGTACCTGACGACGATGTTTACAGAAAGGTGGATAGGGGTCATTCCGTGGAAGACGTGGCTGAAGCGACGAAGCTGTTGAAGGACTCGGGGCTGAAGGTCACCTATCACTATATGCCCGGACTACCTGGCTCCGATTTTCAGCAGGATCTCGAGTACTTTGAAAAGCTGTTCTCCGATTGGAGGTTCATGCCGGACGCGCTGAAGATATATCCCACCCTTGTTGTGAAGAACTCTGAGCTCGAGGAGCTTTACGAGAAAGGTGAGTACGAGCCTTACAGCGACGAAGAGCTGATTGATCTCATGGTCGAAGTAAGGAAGAGGATTCCTCCGTGGGTTAGGGTGATGCGCCTTAACAGGGACGTGCCTGCGGAGGCTATTGTAGGGGGTTGTAAAAAATCTAACCTTAGGCAGATAGTCTCGCGGGAGTTGGAGGAACGCGGTAAGGGTTGTAGGTGCATAAGATGTAGAGAAGTTGGTAGAAGTGACATAAACAAGGAGTTGGAATTTGAGCTAGTGGTGAGAAGTTACAGAGCTTCGGATGGCAAGGAATATTTCCTATCCTTTGAGAACAAGGAGGAAGATGTTATAGCTGCGTTGCTTCGTCTGAGGATTCCTAATGAGCCCTTTGTCGAGGATCTGAACAAGGACACTGGCCTTGTCAGGGAGCTTCATGTGTATGGTCCTGAAGTTCCTTTGGAAGGTAAGAACGGGGGAGTACAGCACCATGGTTATGGGAGGAGACTTTTGAAGAGGGCTGAGGAGATCGCAGATGAAAAAGGTATGGACGAATTAGCTGTAATTTCAGGTGTAGGGGCAAGAAATTATTATAGAAAGCTTGGATACAAGCTAGCGGGAAATTATATGGTCAAAGGCCTGAAAAGTTGAGATGTTTAAGCTTTAAGTAAAATCTTTTTTCTATGAGTTCAGAAATCTCAATTGATGACTATAAGAAAGTTTTGGAGTTGGGACAAGAAGAATTGAAGGAATATATTGAAGATCCAAGTGGAATTTATCTTCCAGCTGAGATTATAGCTGCGGGTGTTAAAGGGGAAAGTATAGAGGAAGTAAAAGAAGGACTCGATGAGCTTGTTGAGAAAGGAGAAGTTGAAAAGGCTGAGGTCCTTAAGAATCCTGTCAAAGTCTCAGATAAGGAATATGGAATAACAGGTCCTCTTATGCATCTTCAGACTCATCCCGAAAGTTTCATGAAAACTACTGAGGCTTATAGGCTTACTGACGAATAGATGATCAATAATTACAGTCCCATGATTTTAGTAGAGTTAATTGTGGTTAATATTATTAGGAATTTTAATCAATTGTTTATTAATGAAAATAGTTTACTCGAAAGAATGTCTTCAATTTGGATCAAAGGGACATCCAGAATCACCTAGTAGAGTTGAGAAAGCAAAAAAGTTTCTTGAGAAGAAGGGATATGAGTTCTTGAAGCCTGGGAAATGCAGCGAAGAAGATCTAAGATCGGTACACTCAAGGCGCCTAATCGAGAAGGTAAAGAATGAAGAGTTCTCGAATCCAGACTGCCCGAACTACCATGGTATTTATGATTATGCGCGTCTTTCTGTAGGTGGGGCCTTGGAGGCTGCTGAAATAAATGGTTTCTCACTTATGAGGCCTCCGGGGCATCATGCCACAAGGGATAGCGTAGGCGGGTTCTGCTACTTCAATAGCATAGCCGTAGCTTTGGAGAAGTTTGGGCATAGAGCTTTGATCGTGGATATAGATCGGCATCACGGAAACGGGACGCAGGACATATTTCTCGGAAGTGAGAGAGTGGAGTACGTTTCTCTCCACGGTCCTGGTTATCCTGGAACAGGTACAGCCTTGAAGGAAAACTACCATAACCATTTATTCAGAAAGCGAGTGGGTGAAGGGGAGTACATGAAAGTTCTGGACAAGCTTCTGAACCTGGACAGAGAATTCGATATTTTGGCGGTCTCTGCGGGCTTCGATACGTACAAACAAGATCCATTAGCCTCGAAAATACACCTGTCTACAGAATCTTATAGAAGTATAGGGCAAAGACTTGCTGAACTGGAACTTCCTGTATTCTGTGTTCTGGAAGGCGGTTACAGTGCCGGTAAGCTTGGCGAAAACATACACAGTTTCCTTCAAGGCCTTCAGGACTAGTGTTGCTTTAACATTTCTCTGAATCTTGTCGACGAGTACTTTCCGGACCTGTAAGGCTTTACCCTTTCTATCTTTACTTCATCTTTGTAATTTTCCAGAGATTTCTCAAGTCCTTCTGGCCTCTGATCGTGTCCGAGAGCTATTACGTCCGGCTCGACTTTTTTTATCGTTGCCAAGAAATCGACATGTTTATCACCCACTAGGACCCCATCCACTGCTTCCAGACTTTCTAACATTCTCTTTCTTTCTTCATTGGTGAACAGGTTGTCCTTTATGTTGTTTTCGTGGGTTATGACTACCCATAGCTCCACTTTCCTGTACAGCTTCTCGCACTCTTCAAGGTAAAAAATATGGCCGGGATGTAGAAGGTCGAACTTCCCGCTGGCCAGAACCCTTGGAATTTCAGGCACCCGTGAAGCCCTGGAGGCTGTTGTTCGCTTCCTTGCAAGCTTCCTCGTAGAGACAGTACTTGCACTTGTCGAACTTCCAGTTGCTTTTGTCGGGCTTTTTAGGCACTACATCCTTCTTTATCATCTCCAGAAGTTTCTCAAACTCTTCCTCAAGCTCCTCCACGACCTCATCATCCTTCTCAATGAAGAACTCCTTCAGCTTCTGTGTTCCTTTACACTCCACAAGAACTATCCCTTCGTCTATGTCGAAATGGTGCAGGTAAAGCTGGAGCTGCTTCTTCCACGACTCCTTCGGGCCATCAAGCGTCTTGAAGCTGTAAGGGCTGGCTGACTTTATCTCTACAACGTAGTTCTCGTCGTTTATAGAGACTATAGCGTCGGCCCTTCCGTGAAAAAGTGACTGGTCGGGCATCTCCACCTCTGAAGCTGTGACTACGCCTGCGGAGTAGAGGGCCGAGACAAGCCTCTGGTGTATCAGATTGCCCCTTTCGAACTTCCTGTTGGTCTGCGGATCCAGGTCCTCCTTCTCAGCTCCCTTCACCTTGAAGTATATCTTCCTTTTACAGTCCGTTACCTCTGAAGCGTAGAAGTAGTCCCTCTCCTTGTCCTTCTCTTCCTTCCTGTAAAAATCATCTATCATTTCCTTGAGCATACTACCATTTCTTGTAGGAATCTACTTAAAATTTGAGGGTAAAGCTTAAACTCTTTGAAATTAATGAAAGGGTATGAGAATCTGTCCTAGCTGTGGCTCGGAAAAGATAAGAACCGACAGGGGGAACTTCCTTGCACTCATAGGCATGGACCGCGGTTACGCCTGTACAGAGTGCGGCTACAAAGGAAGTTTTTTCCTGGATATAGAGGAGGAGAAGCTTGAGGAGGCGAAGGAGTTTCTTCAAGAGAGAGATACAGAAGAGTTCAAAGAAAAGATGATGAACGCGGAACTAGGCTTCAACAAAGGTAAAATAGTCTTCGGCCTTGCTTTTTTCCTTATGGGAATTCCTCTCATACTTTTTATGCCTCTGGGATTGAACTTCTTCATAGGAGTACTTTCGATCTTTATAGGACTAGCTCTGATTCACGGCGAAGCTAAGAAGTTAAACTCTTAAGCAAAACTCATATCTTCCTGACACTGAGGACAGAGAAGGTTTCCGTTTACCTCCTCAAGGTCCTCTGAGTAGTTCTCGCATGACTCACACTGGCCAACTTCCTTTTCTTCTATGCTCATCTCCGCGCTTTCAGGACCGAGCTTTATTCCCTGGCTTATATCGAGGTACAGGTTTGGTCTTACCTGCATTATATCATGCTGGGAAATGATACCCAGTAGCTCGTCGCCTTCCATGACCACAAGCCTTTCTATACCTTCCTTGACCATAACTCTTGCCGCGTCTTCTATATCCATATTAGGAGAAATCGTAACCATGTCTTCCGTCATTATCTCCTTTGCCTTGTTTCCTCTATCGCCGACTACAAACTTGTTGACGACGTCCGAGTTGGTTATTATACCCTCTACTTCTCCGTCGTCCTTTATTATAACAGAACCTCTTTTTCCCTTCTTCAGCGTTTTTGCTATATCACAGACTGAATCCTCGCGGCTAGCGTAGTTCAGGTCCTCTGACATGACTTCTCTTACAAGCGGCGTATCCAGATCTTCTTCGATCATGCCTTTCACTCTGTGGATGTGATACTTAAAAGTTTTTCGGAGGGAAAAAGTGTGGAGGGTCGTGTTCAGGTCCTGGCTACCTTCCTCGCCGTTGCCTTGCCCAGACGGCGCGACTCGCAGAGTTCTCCCGTGTGTTTTACTGTCCGTCTCACATACACCCCTCCGGCCTCAAGGACCTTGTGGGATGCACGCTCCACGCCTTAAAAAGACAGGCTAGACCTTTGGCCCCCGTCCACATCCTAGAATTCTTTTCAAAGTATTTAACTTTTCCGGACACACAAGAAGAAACTTTTAAATAAGGCAAAGAAGATACTTGTAACAGTGGTCTTATGGCTGCGAAGAAAGGTATTGCCCTTCCTATCAACATGCTTGTAATCCTCGCTGTCGCAGTTATCGTCCTACTTTCTGTAGTTGCTTTCTTCATGGGACAGTGGGATCCTGGTGCTGTTGAGGCTCAGAATGTTGTCAACAACTGCTGTCACCCTGTTGCTACTAATCCTACCGAGTACTGTAATGAAAGCTCCTGGGGTGGCGAGGATAACAGTTTACATGACAATGTAACGGTGAGTGGAAATGAGATTGAATGCAGCGAATATGTGTCCAGCCCAAGTGACTGTCCTGCCTGTACACAGGTTTAATTGTCCTGAAGTCGAACAGCTTATTTCCAATTTTATTCTCCATTTACACAACTTTTAAATACTTTTATTGCCCAATGAAAAGGACGGGAAAGTGGGTTTTAGTGGTCTAAAGTACTGGAAACTCAAAGATTCAAACAACTGAACAAAAAACGGAGGTGAATCTAATGACAGAAGAAGCAGAAGACAACGTAATTTTCGTTGGAAACAAACCACCTATGAGCTACGTTCTTGCCTGTGTAACACAGTTCAACGATGGTATGGAAGAGGTACACATCAAGGCAAGAGGTAAAGCGATCTCAAGAGCTGTCGACGTCGCAGAGATTACAAAAAACAGATTTGAAGAGGATGCTGTGATCGAAAGCATCGACACGGGAACCGAAGAGATCGAAACCGACGAAGGTGAGGAAATCAACGTTAGCTCAATTGACATCTTGATGACGAAGTAAGGCAGAGAAGTGAAACAGTCAACGTCCCAACTCTTTCTTTTTCTTTTTATTCTGAAAGCAAAGACTTGAAGCTATAGACCTTTCTTTCCTCAGCAAGTTCCACGGCCTTTTCCAGCCTCTTCGGATCTTCGGAGTAGATAGTTATTAGATCGTCACCCTCCTCCACGGGATCTCCTTCCTTCTTGTGGAGGTAAAATCCTGACTTCTTTTGTTTGGAACAGCCCGCTGCCTTAGCTATCTTGTTGACAGGTTCATTCTTTACACCTTTGACTCTGCCCCTCTTTTGTGCCTTCACAGTATGCTTGTTTTCTGCCAGCTCTATGTTTTCTGGTTTAGTTATCCCACCACCCTGTTTATCAACTATCTCCTTGAATTTGTCGTAGGCTTCACCAGTTCTAAGTATTTCATCAGCATTTCTACTCGATCCTACTTCATCCAAGAGAAGATCTGCCATCTTGACCGACTTGTTCTTTAGGTCTTCAGGACCTTTCTCCCCGCCTGACTCCAGGACCTTTAAGACGTCTCTTGCCTCGAGACTGGGTCCTATTCCCTTCCCAATAGGGCTTGAACCGTCGGATATGAGGGTCATGACGTTCATATCAAGCTCCCTTCCAAGCTCCTTGAAGTTCTTAGAGAGTTTGTTTGCTTCTTCATGGCCTTCTACCTTGGTACCGTCCCCCATAGGTATGTCAATGAGAACTGTATCAGCACCTACAGCCTTCTTTTTCGCAAGCACAGATGAAAGCAACTGCTCCAGTGGATCCAGGTTCAACGAATCCCTTACTCTGATAAACTCATCGTCTGCAGGAGCGAGATTCAAGGCTCCACCCCAGCAGAAACATCCATTCGTCTCTTCGACTATATTTTCAATCTCTTGTAGCGAGTGCTCAACGTCAGTTATAACTTCCATGGTATCTGCTGTTCCTGCGGGAGAAGTTATAGCTCTGGAAGAGGTCTTCGGTATCCTGTAACCTGCGGCAGCTATTATCGATACGATTATAGGCGTTGTTCTGTTCCCAGGAACGCCACCAATGCAGTGTTTGTCAAGGGCGTTCTCAACATCTATTTTTTCACCTGTATTCACCATGGCCTTCGTGAGGTCCTTCGCTTCTTTGAGAGAAAAGTCGGACATGTCTACTGCTACGGTGTAGGCCATAAGCTCAGAGTCGGTCAGTTTAAACCCGACAGCGTCCTTGACTATAGAATGTGTTTCCTCTTCATTCAACTCCTTTCCTCCAACCTTCTTCTTTATGTAGTCTACCGAATCCGGTTTTATCGAACTCTCTACCTCTACAACCTTCTGGTCCTCAACACCTATTTCTTCCTTCGTTTCATTGAAAAGGTATATATTGCCCCGTGGAACTTCCTTTGAAGTGTCCACGATAGCCATTCCTTCTCTGTCCTTGTACTTCAAACAGATCCTGTCACCTAGAAATATCGAGTGTTCCGCAGCGTCCCTCTCGTTGATAATGGCCACGGGCTTACCTGCCTTCACGTCCAATGTCTTTACCTTCGCTTCCATGGTTAACACAACTATTCCATAGCTCTTGATTTATAAAGATAGACCACGAGCTCCGTAGCCACTATCACGGCTATAGTTGTGTTGAGAAACAAAAAGGCAAGGTCTCCTATGAAGTAAGAGTGCGAAGCCAGGAGAACTGAACCTAGAAGACTGAATACAATGAACTTTGGATTTATAGCCTCAAGGCTTTCACTTTTCAGTGTAGTTACTGTCTCAGGTATCCAGGCTGCCAGAAGCAATATAGCCCCCAACCATCCTATGTTTATCATTACTCCCACTTCTCCATAGCCTTTCTGAGCTCTTCCTTTTCTTCCGAAGCCTCTTCCAGGTCCACGCCGTCCATCGTGGCTTCACATGCTTGTCTTATTGCCTTTGCACCTGCTTCCGTGCCGTCTGGATGCCCGTGGCAGCCTCCGCCGAACTGCGCCACAATATCCTTGCCCATCCTTTTCGTCAGTTCAGGTATATCTCCAGGATGGAGGCCACCTGATGCCACCGCCACAGTTTTCTTCTTGTCCCTCCAGTCTTGGGCAAGATTTCTCTTTCCGTCTCCGTAGCTCTGTGACTCGACGGCCTGTTCTATTCTCAGGACCTTGTCTTCACCACCCTCCATCTTACCTACGTCTGCTGTACCGATGTGCAGCTGATCGCCGCCGATAAGCCTGGTGAACTTCGCCACGGCCAGCATGCTCATTCCATGCTCCTTGTTCCTAGTGAAGGCGGCGTGTCCAGCCCTGTGGCAGTGTATCACCACATCCTTTCCTTCAAGGTAGTCGCGCATCTCCTGAAGTGCGCTCCATCCGGTCGTTATTATATCTATCATAACGTAGTTGCTTCCCTTGTCTATGAGGTAGTCCGCCCTCTTCTTCATCTCGGAAACTGGCGCTGTTACATTTCCCATGTACTCCTTCTTTTCTCCTGTCTCCTTCTCCGCTTTTTGTTTGAGACGCATGGTTTCGTCCACCCTTCTACGGAAGGTGTTGAAGGTCATGGAGCTCAGATTTTCGTCGTCCTTTACGATATCCAGACCTCCCTTCCAGGCCTTGTACGCCACCTCTGCGTGTCCTTGAGAGTCCAGACCTAGCTTCGGCTTGACTATCGTTCCGAGAAGAGGCCTCTCATCGACCCCGAACAGCTTCCTTATGTCCTCGAGGCCAACCTGCGGCCCACGATGTTTTTCAAGAAGCTCCTCCGGAAACTTTACGTCCTCGAATCTGAGTTTGTCTAGAAGCTTCATTCCGAATATATTACCCGCGATGGAGGACAGTATCTGTGGAACATTGCTCAGCTCGAACAGCTCCTTTGGATAGGCTATCTTAGCGTACGGCTTGTCTATCTCGAAGACTCGCGCCTTTATACGTCTCGCCCTTTCGTTCACTGTTTCTATGTGCGTCCACGTACCTACGCTTGATTCCTTTGCTATGTTTGCTGCGGCCTTTTCAAAGGAAAGTTTTTCAGAAGGTTCTATACGGAACAGACAGATTATGTCGCTGTCATCGGGCTCGTAGTTCTCATCAATAAAATCCATATAATCACGGTGTATTTTTACTGAAGGCTGAAACTTCCCTTCAACTCCTCTATGATCTCGTGCTTCTTCATTTCTCCGTCCTCGGTTATAAACTTGTCGATCTTTGACCAGGGCGTCATGTCAAAGGCAGGATTTTCCAGCACCAGCTCGTGCTCCTTCTCCAGGTGCTCGTGCTCCTCTATCTCGTCAGGCGATCTCTCCTCTAGATCTGAAAAGTTGTCGTAGTCGAACTTGTCCTTCGTCGCTATAAACCAGAACTCCGTGTCGGGATCCTCTTCCGCAGCTACGGAAAGGAGATAAGTACCTATTTTGTTTAAGACTCCCGACGGCTTTACCGAGTCCACGCCCACGAAGACGTAGTCTGCAGCCCACATATAGAGCCCTGCAGCCGCATCAACTATATAGTTAACCGGAATACCCATTTCATGGAGCTCCTTTGCTGTCTTTACACCCTGAAGCTTCGGCTCAGTTTCCGTTACGATCACACGGAAGTCCTTGTCCCTGTCAATCAATGCTTCAAACGTTGCCATGACTGCAGATGAGTGGCAGTGTGTTAGTATCACGGATTCGTCCTCTACCTTGTCTGCAGCCAGTCTTCCAGCTTCATGCTTAGCAGTGTTTAGGTAGTCAAGCGTGGCGTCTATCGCTTCTATTTCACCCTTCCTTTTCACAAAGTCTATAGTGTTGTGTGCCGAGACGCCCGTTGGCCTTGCGTTCTTCAACCTTTCAGCGGCCCCGTCAAACTTCTCGCCGAAACCTTCTTCTTCAACTATCTTTGAGAGAACTTTCAAGCTTTCCTTCGCTATACTTTGTGCGCCTTGAATCTCCAGATTCTTGATCTTTTTCACGGTCTCGTCGACATCTGGCATGGCCATAGAAAGCTTTATGTGGAGCGATAGTTAAAAGGTTTTCTATGGGCGAGGAAAGGAATTTTGAAGAATTAATTGAAACTATGCGGAGCAAGGGGAACCTTACCTCCGACCGAGTCGAACAAGCTATAAGGAAGGCTCTGAGGCATCTCTTCGTTCCAGAGGAGGTAAAGGACAGGGCCTACGTCGATGCACCGCTTTCTATAGGCCATGGACAGACTATTTCGCAGCCTTCCGTCGTTGTTAAGATGACCGAGTACTTGGAGGTCGAGGAAGGAGATAAAATTCTGGAGATAGGTGCCGGCTCGGGCTGGCAGTCAGCTGTACTATCACATCTTGTTGGAGAGGGAGGTAAGGTTTACACCGTCGAAGTTGTGGAAAGCCTTGCTGAGAAAGCTCGGGAGAGTTTGAATAAGACAGGAGTGGGAAATGTGGAGGTAGTTGTAGGTGATGGATCCACAGGCCTGGAGGACCATGCGCCTTACGACGGCATAATATGTACGGCCGTTTCATCCAGGATTCAGGAGGAGTGGGTCGAGCAGCTCAAAGTCGGAGGAAGAATAGTTTCGCCTGTTTCCGGTGTAGTTCTGCATAACCTCGTTGTAGTCGAGAAGGTCTCTGAGGACGAGCAGGAAGTGGTGGAAAAGGAAAGAGGCTACAGATTTGTTAAGCTAAAAGGAGAGAAAGGTTTTTGAGGTTTGAGAATAAAGCTGTGCTTATGTCTCCGTTCGGACTTTTTTCCAGCGAAGAAAAGAGGGAAGAGTCAGTTGAGTTTGAGAAGTTTGAAGACTGGCTGTCGAAGGAGATAGAGGAGTCAGACTTTGAGTGGAGAAATCCTCAGAATAGTTATTCTCGAATAGAGAGGAGCGTGGAGGAGTTGGAACAGGCGCTGAATGAATTTATGGCCCAGGAGCTCCCCGAGGAAATAGCTCCACGTCTCAAGAATATGGCAGAGTCGAATAGAAAGGTTCTGATAAGCAGATTACAGAGCTTTATTGATAGCTTTGAAGTTCCCGATGAAGAGGACTATATTACTCTCAAAAACTTTCTCGAGGAGAAGTCCTCGGAGCTGGACGACGTTTCTGAGAAGATAAAAAAGAGTCTCATGGTTCTCGACAAAGCACAGCCGGACGTTACGAAGAAGGTAGTCGATTCTATGAAAGGTCTTGAGAAAGCTCTCTTAGTTGACGGAGAGTTGGTCAAAGCGACAGAAATTATCGAAAAAATCGAGGCCCTTAAAGATAAAGTAGAAAGGCTTTCTAATCTTCAAAAAAAGAAGAAGGAAATAGAGGAGGAACTCAACGAGCTCCTGGAGGAAAGAGAAGAGTTAAGACAGGAGCTGGATGAACTTAAAGAAAAGGAGAAAACGGAGGCTATAGAGGAAAAAAGGAAGAAAATTGAACAAGTAGAGAGTAGGGTTGATAATAAGAAGGATGAAATAAGAGGCGAAGTTTCGCCACTGAAAAGAGGCCTGAAGAAGATGAACTATTTCGGCCTTACGGGTGATAATGAAAGGCTGCTGGAAGGGTATATTTCTTCTCCTGTAGAAGCTGCGGAGGAAGACGAAGATATTACCTTCCTGGAAAGTATAGTGGAGAATTTGATGGACAAGCTGAATGAAAAGGAGCTTGACTTTTCGGAGGAGGAAGCTTCGAGGCTCAGGGATGAGGTGAAAAAAATGGATTTTGGTCGTTTGAATAGGAATCTAAGTTCTCTGCAAGAGTTAAGACAGAGAAAAGAGGACTTGCAGAACTCTGTGGAAGAGTTACGTATGGATAATAAGAAGGAGGATCTATCCGGTAGCCTGAATAGGAAGGAAGAGGAGATAGAAAGCACAAGGGAGAGGCTTGACAAGCAAAAAAATGAAATTAGCAGCATGGAAGAGACTGTCAATGAATTGAAGCAGGAAATAGAAAACTCTGTGGAGGATCTGTTAAAAATAGATCTGAATTTAAAAGGTATCGAGCCTTGACTGAGTACCTTTATTCCTATTCTTCTTAAGTTTTTCTATAGGCTTTTCTACCCTATCTTCTGAGAAATCATGTTTGTCGCAGAGAAACTCCTTGATCTTATCTTCTTCGGGTCCTCTCCATTCAAGCTCGTAGTCTTCTACAACAGGTGGGTTCATAAAGAAATCAAGGATTTCTTCAGGATTTTCTTCAAATGACCAGTCCACCTCATTCCCTACAGAGCGTAGATCTCCGTGCTCTTTTACAAGCTCTAAAGCTGTCTTAGGACCGATACCTTTCACACCTCCAGGTGTGTAGTCAGTCCCTACCAGTATTCCCATTATTACGAGCTGCTCCCTATTTATCCCTAGCTCCTCTAAAAGCCTTTGCAGCTCTATCTTCTCGGGATTGATTTCCTTGTACTCCTCTCTGTCTGGCAGCTTCCTCTTGCCCGTTATCGTTAGATTTCTGACGAGAATCGGAGTTCCGAAGAGAAGAGAGTCGAAGTCCTGGCTTCCCACAGCCCATGCGTCACCTTCTTTGGCCATGTAGGCTGCCTGTGCCTCGCCTTCGCTTGATGCCTGTACCCAGGGTATCCCCATAGCATCCAATAGCTCCTTCGACTGCTCTATCATCTCGTCCTGAATACTTACTGACTGCTGAGCATATTTCTTAGCTTCCTTTACCTTCCCTTCCTCGAGGGCCTTTTTGTACTTCTCCTTAGCCTCCTTCCTCTTTTCCCTCCTCTCCTTGTTTACAGTTTCCTTGAACTCAGGAGGCTCTCCGTCGAATACATAGAAAGGCTTTATCTCATTTTCAACCAGCTTTGTGGTCCTGTAGAAAAGTCCGGATAGGTGTGAAGTTATTCTTCCCTTTGAATCCTTCAGAGGTTCTCCGTCTGGCTGTCTTATTATCGAAAGGAACTGGTATAGCATGTTTAGCGCATCCAGACTAAAAGTTCTACCTTTAAATGAATCCAGAGAAGATTCTTCGGGTTCAACAAGGTCCGCGATGTCCACACCCATAGGCCATCAAGAAGGTCTCTGCTCTACTCGTACTCGCCCTTGAGATTCACGTAGCTCTGCGCCATCTTCTCCATAACCTGTCTGTCCTGTTCCTGGAGTTCTCTTACTTTTTCTGCAGGACTTCCACTGTATACGGAGTTAGGCTCGGTTTCAGTTCCAGGCGGTAGAAGGCTTCCCGCGCCGATTATGTTGTTCCTTTTTATCTTACTGTGGTGTAGTGCGGTGACGTTTATGCCTATCATAACGTTGTCAGCAACATCACAGCCGTCGAGTACGGTTCCATGGGCAACGGTAACGTTGTCGCCTATGGTTACACCTTCCTTGGAGTTCGGGTGAATTACTACGTTGTCCTGTATATTCGTGTTGTCACCTATCTCCACCTTACCGATATCTGCCCGTATGACTGTACCGGGCCAGATAGAACTGTCCTCGCCTATCTCAACGTCGCCTATCAAAACGGCGTCAGGAGCTACCCATGCACTTTTAGCTACTCTTGGATAAGGACTTTCGGTAGAGCTTCCGCTTTTCTGTGAAGCTGAGAAAAAACTCTCCTTTAGTTTTCTTAACACACTATCCCCTTTGTTACCTTAAACAACTACCTTTTTAAATATTTCTGAAGTTCCTTGATTTACTCATTTTCGTAGGTGTTTTCCCTGTTTCCTTTGAGGGTAAAACCATCTTCTATTGCGTCTTGGTAGGCTATCTGGAGGGCAGCCATATATTTTCCGGCTAACTCCTTCTCAGGGAATTCTTTCCACATGTCTCTAATATCAATCTCTTCTTCTGAAAACTTTCTGCAGTCTTCATCGTATGGTTTGAAATCCTCTATGTGGACACTTTCATTCTCTACCTTTAAACCAAGGATATCTGTTTTGAGATTTATTCCTTCCTCGGATAACATCTTTCTGAAATATTCTGCTCCTTCAGGGCATTCTACATAAGCGATTCCCAGAACACGATTACCATTGGCCAGTTTTCCTTCTTCACTCATATTTTCACCTCCTTAGGCGTCAATTCCAGAAAAACCTTCTTCGTTAAAGTATTTAAATCTTGAAAATTCCGCCTCAGTAAAAATGAAAGTGTGCCTCGCAGGAACAGTCCGAGGATCCGAAGCCTTCCACGGGCGTTTCCTCACATATCTCTGAAACAATTCCGTTCAGCTTACATTCTATGTCTTGCTTCGTTCTGAACTTGACCGTCCCAACGACCTCTCCTTCCTCAAGAAAGTAGTCGATGTGCCAGTGCTTTTTCTTGTTATTGGATAGATGTCTCTCAACTCTTTTGTCTAGGTTGTTCATACCTGAGCCGACGTAAAGGTAAAGACCTGACTTGAAATGAAAGCTTCCTAGTCTGCCTATATCTATCTTCCCCTTCTCGTCAAGTCTAAGGAAGAGGATGTATGAGCCTTTGGAAAGCTTGTCTTTTTCTGGCATCTAGCTTCATGAATTTTCTTTTTCGAGCCTCTTTTCTATAGCTTCTTCAACACTCACGAGGTTTACTACGTCCTCTTTGTTATACATAAGGAGCTTTCGGAGAGCTTCCTTACATTCTTCTCTCTGATACTTCTTCCAGAGGCGAACTGCCTCGGAACCGCCGCAGACCCCAGAGTTCCTTCCAACACCTATCTCCTTCTCTATCTTCTTCAGACCGCCCTTCAACCCAACTTTCCAGCCCAAATACATTAGATCCTTGTGGTTTCCGTTTAACTCTATATTGTACTTTTTCTGGAGAAACGGAACGTCGAACCGTTTTCCGTTGTACGTAACCACACATCCAGCTTTTTCCAGAAGTTCGTAGAGGTTGTCCTCACATAGATTTCTTCCCTTCACCAGCTGGTAAACCTCGTCACCGTCGTAGGCACCGACAACCGTAACTTTGTGCCTTTCCTTGCTGAGGCCTGTCGTCTCTATATCCAGATATAACTTCTTCATGGTACTCAGAAAAATTATTACGCCTCATTTAAATAAAATATCTATAGCTTTTTAGGCTTAAACTCTAAACTATGCTCATGCCGGAAAAAGTTTTTTATCATCGCTGTCCGGACTGTGGCTTCAAGCAGAAGTCGAAGGCAGAGAAGCGGATCAAATGCCACAACTGCGGCGCCACCTACAAGGAGAAAACGAATCGCTGTGATCCCCCAAAGCCGAAGGACAAGGACGGGAAGTTCAGAAGGGCCAGTGATATAGATGGCTGAATCCATAGACCTAAAGGACAAACCGCTAGATCTGAAGAAGACATTGGAATGTGGCCAGACCTTTTCCTGGAGGAAGATCAAAGAGAACGGAAAAAACAAGTACGTGACTGTAAGGAACGGCGGAGTTCTGGAGGTCTGGCAGGACGGAGACGAGCTTCTATATGAGAACTACGGGAACGAGATCGACCTCAGGAAGGCCCTGCGCCTGGAGGATCCCCTGGAAGAAATATACAAAAAAATAGACAGGGACGGTTTCATCCATAGATCTATAAAGGCTAACCGTGGCTTCCGCCTTGTCAGGGACGAATTTTTCCCGTGTCTTATAGCCTACATAACCTCGGCACAGATGCAGATACCACGTATAAGGAGGGTCCAGAGAGACATCGAGAACAGATACGGACGGCCGCTGAGGTTCGACGGCGAGGAGTACTACGAGTTTCCTGAGTCAGGGGAACTGACCGAAGTTTCGGAGGAAGAGCTGAGAGAACTTAGCATAGGTTACAGAGCGGAGTACGTAAAGAGGAGCGCGGAGATGGTCAGAGACGGAGTGGTCAAGGAGAAACAACTGAGGAAAATGGACTACAAACAAGCAAGAGAAGAGCTGAAGATGCTTTCGGGCGTCGGGAACAAGGTCGCGGACTGTGTGTTGCTGTTTGCTCTGGATTTTACAGAGGCGTTTCCAATAGACACCTGGATAAAGAAGGTCATCAAGAAGAAGTATCCGGACCTGTACAGCAAGAACTACGGAGAGCTCTCAGAAAACATGCGGAGCTACTTCGGGGAGTACGCAGGCTATGCACAGGAGTACCTCTTCTACTACGGGAGAACTTGTATGGACCTATGACAACCAAAACAAATAAGTTCTTTGGTTGTGCTATTTTTACTTATGGGGGACTTTGTCAACGATTACGAAGAGGCAGCGGAAGTTTTGAGAGAGTTACTAAGCGATAGACCGATGCAGGTGACAAGGCTTTACGAAACCTTTGTGGATGAAGCGAATTCTGAAATAGGTAAACAAACTTTCAACAGGGCAATTGAGGAACTGAAAGGTAAGGGAGAGATAAAACAGTATAAGTGGCGTGAATTGATCGAGGAATATGAAAGAGTATCAGACCCACCGCGCGGAAGGAAGCCGGCTGAGAGAGTTATAGTTACTTCTCAAGAAGACGAAAAAGAATTAAATAAAATAATGAGAGAATACACAAGAAGGAAATGCCGGGCTTAAGTGTGCGCCTGTGGTCTAGTCTGGCCTAGAGAATTGCGTGATGGAAACTGACGTAGATGTAATCTACGTCTTCGTTCGCGCTCTTTGGGTAAGACTCGAGCCTCCCATGCTCGAAACCCGGGTTCAAAGGGCCCTTTTAGAAAAAGCGTCCACGAAAAAGACGCAGGGTCGGGAAATCCCGGCAGGCGCACCATTCCACCTTACTTTTTTATTCAATTACCTCGTCGGGTACTTGACATGTTTCCTCGTTTCCTGTAGAAGTCCACTGACATTCCAAACCAGAACAACAGTCTTCATCATTGTCGCATACTTCATCTGCATCTGCACATACTTTTGTAAAGTTCGCTGTGATAGACATATCCTGGAAAACGGTGAGTGTACAGGGATTCGCAAATTGCCCGTCTTCACAGTGTGTACCATCTCCTTTCCATTGGTTAAAACCGTAATCATCATCCTCGGCTTCAGCTTCAATGGTCACCTCTTCGCCTGTTTGAGGATACTTATGCTCACCGGGTTCAGGAATTGTTGTCCCAACTCCTCCTGTTTCCACAGTTATGTCTAGGATATATGGTTCCTGAAAAGACACCTTAACACTTCTATTCGTAGACATCGTGACATTGCATTCGTTCCCTTCTGATTCATCACAACCAAGAAGTGCACCCATTATATAATCTTCATTTGGGTAAGCTGTTAGTTCTACCTTCGTGTCTTCCTCATATTCGTACTTCCCGTTTACTCGTTCTCCCTCGGGGTCTAGGCTTGTATCCCCACCCTCTTCTGGGTAGGGCGTTATGTTTAGATACTTGTAATTCTCACTTTCACCATTTTCTTCATTGTCTCCTTCGTTACCCTCGTCTCCACCGTCATTGTCTCCTGTTCCATCCTCACTGCCGCCTCCTAAATCGAGACTTGAATCCTCGTCGAACAATTTCTCCTGCGTTTCATTAATCGGCGAAGTGTCAAAACTTGTCCTGAAGAAAGCAATGAGTCCAAGCATGACAATACTTAACAGCACTATAGTCACAACAGGTTTTATACCGAAGGATCCTTTGTCTTTCATACACAACTCCTTATATTATACCTACTTGTTAGTTTTTTAATAGTTTGTTATAAGAACGCTTTGATAATTCTATAGGCTCTTTAGTAATTTTCGCAAGGTCTACAAGCCACTTCAATACATACATCGGAATACTGGCCACAATCTCTTTCGTGTGTACAACCATCCTGGGTTTTGGGACACGTACTTTCTGTTATATTCCAACTACTGCATACATCCTCACAGTTTATATTATCGCCTCCATTTCCATCATTTTCTTCACCACCTCCTTCCCCGTCTTCATCTCCGTTTGTCAGGTTGCTTTCAATTTCTTTGAAGGGTGAATTATCCCAGCCATCTAGTAAAAGGGTTGCTGCTGCTGCTAGGACTATTATCATAATAATTAAACCAAGGAGGCTGCTTATAGTAAATTCAAAACCTTTACTTGAAGAGATCATTGTGCCTGTCTGTTTGGATTTCCTGTCTTCTGATCAATTTTCCATGCGGGGTTATCTGATGAATATCATAATGGGTAGGTGAAATGGATAGCTCAGGTAAAAGATCTTCAGCATCGCTTGCAGTTTCGTTTACTGCTTCTTCTTTCCAGGCAGAGGTGAAAAGTGCGACGATGGCCAGGAGCACTATTATAGCCAGTGTCAGGACAACCACAGCCTTAATAGGCATCGATACTCCTTTTGAAAGTTCAGTATTTTTCTTCATGTTGGTCCTGTCCCTCCACGGCAACAGATTGCATCTATTTCGCCCCAATCATCATTCCATTCTTGTTCCTCAATTTCGGTGCATCTATCCGGACCGTTTGTACAACATCCAATTTCCTCGTATTCCTGACAAATAGTTCCTCTGTCTCCAGTTTCATTCAAATCACCGAGCATACCTTCCGCCGGTTCCATAGCTCCTCCCAAGACTACCGCAAGGACTATGATTGCTAGTATTAAGCCTGGGAGTGCAGTTTTCCAGCTCAAACCCTTTTTTCTCATCATCATAAAGTTACCTCTTCTAATTTAAAATCCTTTATGTCATAGTCTCGTCGCAGCAAAATTCAAAGGGATCCTCTTCTCTTTCCCAGCCCAGTTGATCTTGTTGACATCTCTCTAAGTCTGGTTCCTGGCAGCAGCCCCTCCTTACATACTCTATGCAGTCATTAGCTCCCTCATGGACGTCGTTCGTCTCATCTCCTCCAAGGGAAAGTGCTAAAAGCAGCACAACAATTACAGCTGAAATCAGAACTAACCCACGTTTCGAGATCTTTACCTTTGTACCAGGTATCTTGGGCATGGTTAGACAATGGCCCTTATAGTTTAAAACTTTTTGCTTAGAAAGGGACGAGGGCATCGAGAAAGTCGAGCAAACCGTCGATGTTTGCACTTATCGCACCTGTTATTCCTTCAGCAATGATAAACATCACTAGTAAGGCGAGGACCACGTAAACAACTAATTCCATGGCCTTAATTCCTTTTTTACCTGAAAACCAGTCCATGCCTAATTATAGTTAACTTTGTTTTTTAAGTTTAAAGTGAAATCATTGCATGTAACCATGATTTTTCTAGAAATGTTCCGATCTCCTTCTTATCAAATCCTAAACGATGAAAAGCTACGTAAATCTACGTAATAATTCTACATTCAGCACCTCCACATCTTCCCCCGCCACCGTCATCGTTATCATCTCCATCATCAGAGCCTTCAAGATATTCTGTAACACAAACCTCTCCGCCGTCTTCATCCCCACTCCCTTTGTCGCCTCTATGCCCGTCGATATCGTCGAGTATGTCACCATTTGCTTCCCAGCCACCACCTTGACCGTCTTGGTCCCAACTCCCGGAGGATACACCATCACCACCATCACCACCACATTCATAATGATTAGAATTATCATACGGACAGTCTCCGTTCCCATCATCACCCTCATATTCTGGAGAGCCTGACCATCCACCATCACCGCCTCTTGCTCCTCCTCCACCACCATATTCAAAAATTGTGGCCTTATGGCCCGCACCACCACCACCGCCGGCTGCAGCTAAAAACTCTTCACTCCCATCATCGTACTTTAACCATAGTTCGGTTGATCCTCCACCTCCACCTGCTTCACTTCCTCCGTAACCACGATTTCCCCCATCTCCACCGTCGGGTTTTCCATAACCACCACTTTCCTTGTATCGCTGGCTGCCTGCATTTCCAATAGATATATTAAGGTTTACTTCTTCGTCTATAGTGAATGCACCTTGCACGTAGCCCCCTTCACCACAATCTCCATCTTTGCCTGGGTCTCCACCGTCGGCACCATAAACCTCTATCTCGTAGTTCCCGGGGTCGAGTTCCAATGCATCATCACCTACATAGTCGTAACATTCTGTGTTCACGCTTAGTTCGGTGAATTCAGCTGTTATCTCTTTGTCTCCGTCCATTTCAACAGTCAGTTCTTCACTTCCATTTCTTTCGTCGCCTGTCCATTTATCCAGACTCCAATCAGGAATATCCGGGTGTGCTTTGAGGGTTATTTCCTCGCCTTCTGGTACGTAGGTTATTCCAGGAGAAGGGACTGTGTAACCTCCTTTTGGATTTTTTACATCTATTTTGAGGACCTTCAATTCTACATCCGTATAGTTCCTCCCACTGTTGAAGGTCCAGGTGTGCTCGAAGTCCCATCCATATTCTAGGCCCTCCGTCCTTGTATCTGTGTAAGTGGTCTTACTTTCCATGACTTCTGTTTTCTTCGGTGTTCCAGCTCCTCCATGTGGATCCTTAGTGATGCCTGCTGTATCGTAGTTCCAGAAAGAGTTTCCTACAACGGAATCACTGTTACTGTATCCTATAAGTCCATTGATATCATTCCCGCCAGTTACTTGACCCGTTGAATATGCATTGTATACTATTCCTGATGCTGACGTGTATCCTACCAGTCCACCTACACACCACCCATTGCCATTGACATGTCCTGTAGAATATGAATCTAATACTATCCCACTATTACTTCCCACGAGGCCTCCTGTGTTGTTTTTTTCTCCAGAAATATTACCAGAGGAGTACGATTTAAAAATATCTCCACTGTTGTATCCTACTAGTCCACCTACGTTACTATGTCCATCAATGGTTGCCGAAGATGAAGAACTTGAAATTTTTCCATCGTTGTATGCTACTAGTCCCCCGGCCCTTAGGAATGAGTCTTCATCTGAAGCCGTATTTTTGGTAATTATTTTGCCTCTGACCCTTGAATTTAATATATCTCCCCAGTTGACACCTATCAATGCAGCGACTCTGTCCTCTCCACGGATACTTACATTTACTAGTTCTAAGTTTTTGATTTCTGATGAATCATTGGTATGAGCGAAAAGTGCCGCGTCTTGACTAGACCTATCTATGTGTAAATCCGTTATTTTATGCCCTTGTCCGTGTAATTCCCCCTTAAATTGGTGGTCAGGCCAGTCGCCTATTGGTTCAAACCCATCGCCATTGTTCCACTCCTTTGTTCCACTGCAGTCTATGTCGTTTTCGAGATAGTAATTTCCTCCTAGGTCCTCGTTTATATTCTGAAGTTCTTGACAGCTTTCTATTGCTGTGGCATCATCTGGCGGATCTCCGGTCCTGTCCTTTGGGTGTATGTTCTGCCATTGAAGTATAGGATACTTTGTTCTGTGCTCTACTAGGTCCTCACTCCGTCTTTCACCAGTATCCGTTAGGTCACTGGAACCTTCTTGTAGCATGTCGCCTAGCTCTGTGAAAATAACACCAACTACCAGAAGTGCTATTACGGCTCCTACTACTAGTCCAAGGGTGAATTCAACTCCAGAACGGCCGAGGAACATTGACATGGAAACTCCTATGTACTAATTGATTGTCTTGATTTTAAAGTTTTAGTAAGCTTTCTCCTAGATCTTGGTGCGGTTTTCTCCTTTAATTTTAAGTCTAAAGTTAAATCATTGCATGGTCAACTATTCGGAGAAACTATGCTCCCAAAAAACTCTCCTTTGCTAAGGATCATCCTGACAAACACATCTATCATGCATCCCTGACACACTTTTACAGTCCTTCCACTCGTACTCGCCTTTTGTTGCTCCTGTTTTTATACACTTATAATCTTGGTCACATTCGTCACCAGAATCGGAGCCATCGCCACATCCATCACCGCTCTCATCCACCGATTCACAGGCCATTACTTCGCCCTCACAACACATCTTCTGGTTACCATCCCACGTTGCACCTGAGTCCTTGCACTCATCACCAACTTCGCATTCGTCTTCGTCACACCCATCCTCATCATCCTCGTCACCATTATCTCTTGAATAAGATGAGGGTTGAATAGTTTGTGAAGAGCTGTATTCGTCCTTGATCAATACCTTTGGTTTTTGCATATTACCTTTTAGATCAACGGAGTAGGAAATATCATATACCTCGACATTGCATTTTACTTTTGTCATAGCATAGCCACTTTTTGTATCGCCCCATGAATTGATACAATTGTCTGCATTATCGTCTGGTTCCCATTTACGCCTGTCGGAAGAAACATCTTCTTGATAACAGGGATTTTCTGATTGTTGAACCACTTCCTTGTATCCCCTGCACTGACAGTACTGGTCTACATCATCCCAGGAACCTGTCATGCTCGAGCCACATTCGCCCCAGCCTGTAAAATCCCGGGCATTAACGTCTACAGGGAAGTCAACCACCACAGGTTCTAAAGACTTCTCCACATGCAAATAGTTAACACTGAGGCTCATATACTGCTGAGGGTCCTCTCCGTCACCGGTCATTTCTGTACCGTTTAGGCTGTCTAAATAGCTCTTAATTTTTTCCTCTATGTCGTCAATTCCAGGTTCACCATCTTCCTCCGAATAGGCTTCTCTTGTTCCAAGCCACACTGCATCATCGACGAGATCTCTTGAACTATCATACCTCAACTTCGCGTTTATGGTTTCTGATTGCTCCAGGCCTATTCGACCTGCACCAGTAGATCCAGTAACCAGCACTGTAAATGCCACCGCCAGTCCTCCCCCTACGATTACTGCACTGACTACTCCAACCACTAATAAGCTTATAGCTCCACTTTCGGATGACATTTTTGACATTTTATCAATCCTTGTTTTATTTACTGTAAATTCTATCTGACTTGTTAATTTATTCAACCGCCTGCATTTTTATCGACAAGTATTGCCCTACCAAGCTTCTCATTTCCTAATAGGATGGTTCTTGAGGCCACTTCTTTTCTTGGATCATCCGGTCTTCCATGGATATATGTATTGCCTTGGTATTCAAAACGAATATAATAGTTGTCACCATTCTCCCCCTGAAATTTATTCTCCAAATCTTCTATTTCATCGTCTATGTCATCATTACGGCCGTTGTAGGTGTAGATATAATCTATAAACTTCCTGCGGACTGATTCGCCGTTATCGTCCTCCGTTCTCAGGAAGGCACTAAGTACTATTTCATCTGTATGTCTATCGATCTCTTCAACTTCGATCTCGACATCCCTCTTTAGTTCAACAAAGTAGTTTATCGTGAAAAGTACGAGAAAAAACATAGCAGTGAATATAAGTGTGGCTATGAGTATCGTGAACTGCCCTTTTTTGTTTTCTCTATTTATCATGTTTCATCTCCTAAACCTTTTTCCAGTAAGCTTCTGTGCTTGATCCAGAGTGGACATCACTTACACATTCATACATATCTGCACACTCATTTCCAACGTATTCGAGGTCGCACTTCTCTACTGTCCCGTTGTCGCAACATATCTCTAACTCTTCTCCCCGGGTATCATATACCTCAGTGTGATAGAGATCAATATCCTCAAGAATGGTCCGAGAGTAGGTACAGGGTTCTTCACCTGCTTCTACAAAATAACTGGTTTCATCACCCTTTTTTACTGCTGAAGTTTCAACATTTTCGTCGAATTCCATCTCTGGTACCTTCAGATTGTAGTCTTTGAATATATAGGTTGCCTTTCCCTTGTCGTCTATCCTGGCATCTATTTTTAACCTATCACCTGTTTTTCCTTTATCAGACTGGATAGTATGATTTTTATCGAACATAGTTTCCAATTTGAGAGGCTCGCCATCTTCATACCAGGCTATCTTCCCTGTCCTGGTAGTAGAGGGTCCGAAATGTGGTGGATGTACCATGTAAAAAGTTGCGGTCCCGAGATTGTTTCCAGATCCCGTGTCTATAGTCACAGGCACATCCCACTCTGTGATATCTCCTACGACAATATCGCTGAGATCATTACCAAAGCTGTAGTCTTTGTTTTTTTCATGGTCTTCGACCTCTACGTAAGTCCAGACTGTTGGGTGGTGTGCACAGTCGAGAGCCTCGGTCCCGTCCTTTCTGTTGAGTTTAGCTTCGGAAAGAACTGCCATTTCGCCTGTCGAGAGGCAATCGGGCGAGGAAAGGATTTCGGCCATTACACTGTTGGCCTGAACCTTGCCCATACTGAAGGAGTACCCTTCAACAGCTATGTCTGTGGGTGCTATAATGAAATAGTAAAATACAAATACAAAACCTACCAATACTATAGTGTATAGAAGATACCAGATGAAGTCTCCTCCTGAAAGCCCTTTCACTCTTTCTTTAAAATTCAGCATAATCCTCTACCACCTTATTGAGCTCACCGTCTTTTATCTCGATAACACTTCCACATTTTATGGTTCGTTCTGGCATGTACCACGTATCTTCAAAGTCCCAGCCTCTGCTTTCAGAAAAGGTTTCTTTACTTGTCATTTCTGCCATGAAAAGGGGCTCTCCTGCGCCACTGTCCTGGTCCAGGGATATTCCTGCTGTGGCCATGTTCCAGAAAGAGCTTTCAACAGTAGCCTCACTTGAACCTATCAGTCCACCAAATTCTGCTGATCCTTCTGAAGGATTGACAGTTCCAGCTGAATAAGAGTTATTAATGGGATTTGATGATGAAGCCTGATGGCCTACTAATCCCCCTATTTTAAGCGTACGTAGATCCGCTTCGATATGAATGTTTGATGTGCTGTAAGAGTTAGAAATACCTCCATCGAGATGTGTTACACCTACAAGTCCCCCGACTCTATCTCCTTCGGCTTTAACCATACCCGCCGAGAATGATTCTGAGATATCTCCATGTGAAAATGAACCTGCTAGGCCACCGACCTTTTCTTCCCCTTTGACATAGGCCTTGCTATAGGATTTGCTTATATCTGAGGTTTTCTGCGAACTAGATCCAACTAGTCCGCCTACAGAACTACTTCCTTGTACTGAACCGGTGGTGTGTGATTTTTTTATATCTGAGAAATAAGCATTTCCGACTAATCCACCAACTGTATTTCCACCCTTGATTTTTACATCTTCAACACCGATGTTTCTTATTTCGCCCTCGGAAACGTACCCAAACAAGCCAACATTATCTTCATTTGCTCTGTCAATATATAAGCCGCTTATTGTATGTCCTTGGCCGTCGAACTCCCCCATGAAGTAATTATGGTTTTTCTGTTCTCCTATCGGCTCCCAACCCTGTCCTCCGTTAGCGTCTCTTCCTGCGACCTCTTCATAACCGGGGGTATCCGAATCCAGATTATTCTTCAGGACGTAATTTTTATTTAAGTCATTTCTTATATCATCCAGATCATTCCAGTTTCTTATAGGGACGGAGTCTTCATGTTCACCTTCTATTTCTTCGTTGTTCTTTTCCCAACGATGTTTTGGAAAGGACGGCCCCTTATGGAAGTTCCAGTAGGTTTTAGTGGTTAAATTATCTTCGTCTTCAACATCCAGTCTCGAACGTACAGCATCCTTTGTAAAGGTGATCTCACAGTCTGAAGTAAGCAAGGTTCTCTTTTCGATAGTAGTTTCTTCAGGAAAAGCCGAAGTGATCGTCATGTCGCTCGCGAGCTCTACGTTCTGATGCTGTATTTGGTTCTCTGCGCCCAATGAAATGAGCTCTGTTACCATATCCCCGCCGACAACCATCACCAGTAGCATTAGAATTACTATAACAACGAGGCCGAGGGACTTTCCAATAGCGACTCCTTTCGTCCATGGGGACATAATAGTTTAATTATATCTTTTGTTTAAAATTGTTTATATTCCCCTTTCAGTTCTCCGGAACGCTTGGGTTAAGTGTATACTGGCATGCAATATATTCGTTACCTTTTTTGCACATCCCATAATAGTTACTTTCTTCATCTAGAACTCCTTTCCAGCCCTCGGGACAGAAACAGTCTGAGTCTTCTACAGCGTTATATTCGTTGTTAGGCGTTCTCACTGCATCCACGCACGTTACGTTCCATTCATCGTCCTCTTTTGTGCTATTAGGTCTACAGTTTCCATCTCTGATACAGGCAGCAGGGTTATCATTATGCTGTTCACAGCCTATGTCCATATCGGAGAAATTCATCGCAAGAAGGACTATTACCACGAGTGCCAGACTTAGCTTTATCATTAGGAAAAGTATTTCTTCCATTGACTTTGAAGTTCCTTTATTAGAGATCATATCAATACTCCAGCACTGACAATGCTGTTTCTATAGTAGGCTCGAGTGTATAGTAAATTATACCTACTATAAGGGCCAGTAAGATAAGAATTGCAATTATTTTCAGAGGATCCTTTGTTGTATTTGATATATCATAAAAAGTTGACATTTTATATTCCCCTAATTCTATGTATCAGTAGATCTGATATATTTCCCAAAGAGCCTTCTGCAGTTAGAATTAAAGCCGTGGCAATCGCGAGAATTATAAGTGCCCCTATCAGAAACAATATCGTACTGCTGAATCCCTTTCTTTTCATCCTTTCACCTAGATCAGATTGCCTAAAAACTGCATCATGTTTCCTATCCATCCTTCACCGGAGCCGATTATATCAGTCCCAATTAAAAAGAGCATTCCAACGAGTATTACAACTGCTATTATTGCAACGAGCACTTCTAAAGACATCTTCCCCTTTTTAAGAAATCTAGCTTTGTTCAGCATCTTCGCTCTACCTTTATTTTATCCTCTCCTGCATTTAAATATGTCAACTGCCTTCTGATTGGTATTCCTCGTCTACCTCCCAGTAATATTCTTTCTCTGCTAAACAAAGGCACCATGCTTCACCAGCTTCTTCTTCGCAGAACTCTTCTTCGGAGTCAATCTTCTCATAGCCCCTTGGAGCGTCCTTTTGTTCGAAACAACCCGAGGACCAGATTATTTCATCTTTGGCGCTGCACTGGTCTGCACAGGCGGCGTCAAGTTCTGTGCCTCCCTCTCTTGAATCCCTTTCCTTTGAACTGCAGACTACAGGAGCATAGAGTTCAAAGGGATGGGTACCTTCCCAGTATCTCCGTAGTAACATGAGTTGGAATCTCCTCTTTGAGTTGGGGATTTTTATATCAACGCCTTTACCTATAGCGAAGTCAGAAACCGGATCGCCATCTATCTGAATATCATCTCCTGAGTCCGAGGCCATCCACCTCACATCGCCCATTTCACTAAGAGTGCTACCCTCCTTGTTCCAGAGAACTGTCCCTTCTTCAAAGTTCCATAGAGCACACCTACCGCTTTCGAAAGTAGAAAAAATTACGCAGCCTTCGTGACTGTCTAGATTACTTAGACTGTTTACCTCATTTTGACCTACTTCATCCAGTGCGTCTTTACATGCTCCTTTTGTTTCGCCACCAGAGCTGTGTGTATATATCATATCTCCTTCGCTGTCAATAAGTTCATACTCCAGGTGTTTTCCAGGATGTTGATCTGTTAAGTGGAACTCACCGAGATTGTCGTCGTTTCCATCCCTTACATAGGAGTGTATGTATTTTCCTTGTCTATCGGATACACCACAGTAGCAGCCTGCAGATTCTACGTCTATGGCGAAATCTGCTATCCTTTCCTGGGCGATGGTATCCGTCCCTACAGGATTGCCCCACTTTCCTCGGGATACCCCACTTACAAGACCTTCCCAGACCCTGTCCTTCAAGAAGCTGTGTCCTTCGATGCTTGCCTGTATATCACAGTATGTCGGGCATACAACGTCCTTACCAATAATCTGATTTCCTACACGGCCTATTATTTTTCCTCCCAGAGAACCTGTTATAATTATTATGATGATAACGAAAACTATGATCAGCATTGCACCAGACATGCCTTTTTTCATTCTATTTTCCGAACTTTCGTAATTTCTCAAAGTTATCACCTAAATTAAGTAGCTGGGAACCGTCTTGAATCCCATTGACCTTAATGCATACCTTTAAGTTTTCTATTATACAGGTGTACATGAACATTTCACACTACTACAATCCTCACCTAAATTCGCAGTTACCTCTTCATTACAGTCCTTGTCATATGTATAACAACTATTTTCTGCGCTATTCCAACCGCTACCAACAGCGTTCGCGGGGTCCGTTCCTCCGTATGCACCTCCTGAAACTTCGCAGTGCTCACCACCGCAGGTAACACCTTCTAGCTCCTCCTCACACCATTCTTCGCAGGAGTCTATTTGTTCTTTACCTGTGGAATAACAATCTCCTTCACTTTCCCCGCCATTCTCCACTTCTGGTTCGTATTCTTCATCCACCTCCCAATAATATCTTTTTTCGGCTTTGCAGCTACAGTATGGATCTTCCTCGCTTGCCTTCTCTTGTCTATTTGTTCGAGCCTGTGTTTCAGGACATAAATCCTCTGATTTCCTGTACTCTTCTGGAAGTAGATCGTAATTTTCTACCGGGGTTTCGCTGCAGGTCGAACCCCAGAAGATTTCCTCCTCGTCGTTGCAGTAGTCCCTACATGCTTTATCGACCATGGAGTCCGCTTCCTCTTCGTTTCTTCCATCTGACTTGCAGACCACTGGTGCCGCAAACCGAAATTCAGTACTTTCCTCGGACACGTTTTGAAGCAGCATTCTCTGTGAGCTGTGGCCTCCTGAAAATGAAACGCTGTCGCCTATTTCAATATCTTCGACGGGACCATCAAAGTCATCACCATATCTCTCGTAGCCTTGTAATGTATCTTCTATACTTCCTTCACTGTTGTTGAGAACCGATCCTTCTCCGGCCTTCCATACTGCACAATTGTAATTGCCGTCGTTGTCTTTTTGAACAGAAACTATTAAGCACGCTTCCGCGTCCTGTATCCCACTGAAACCACCTAGATCTTCTTTGTCCTCTTCCTCTATAATTTCCTCGCATGCGTCAAACCCTCCAGTGTGGTCAAAGCCCGTTGCCTTGTATTTAAGATGCATCGCAGGATTTTGTTTTGTAAGGTGGAATTCATATATATTCTCAGGACCCCCGGCTGTATGAACATGCATGTACTTCCCATTCCTCTGATCAACGCCACAGTAACACCCGGCTGCCGCAGGCTTTGCCATACCCGCTCTAGCCTTGTCTATTATTATATCGGACCAGCTTACGCTTCCTCCTAGCCATGAAGGCCACCATGCCCACCTGCTGTAATCCTCCGCTTCGTGGTGTATGTTGCAATAAATGTCACATCCGTATGTATTCATAAAAATTGGTTCGACCATCATCCAGAAAATATCAAGTATTACAGTTACGCCTAAAAGTGCCAGGATTATAACTACTAAAACCATCGCACCGATACCTTTTTTATTTGACATCTCAATCAGAATGCTATACCGAATTTATCCGTGACGAAATAAACTATTACAAATACTATCAATACCAGTATTAATATCGCTATGGCGGATAAGATCGAACTTTCGCTTGCTTCCTGCAAAAATACACACCAAATAACGTTTTCGAACGGAGTTAAATATATTTTGTCCTTGCCTTTGCCTCGTCTACTCGTCTTTAGGTTCGTACTCTTCATCCACCTGCCAGTAGTATTCTTTTTCGACAACGCACTGGCAGTAGGGGCTTTCGAATTCATCGGGACAGAAATCCTCTTCCTTTGTATATTTTTCCGGGAGTTCGTCGTAGTCTCTGAGGGCTGTATCGCTACATTTGGACTGCCAGAAACCCATATCTTCCTCGCTGCAGTATTCAGCACAGGCCTTGTCGAACTCTGTCTCAGGATCCTGTTCAACGGATTCGGATTTGCAGACTACAGGAGCATATAAATCAAAGGGGCGTTCTCCTTCCCAGTATTGACGGAGCAGTATCTTCTGGAAGGCAGGTTTATCACCTTTTACCTCTACTTGTTGGCCTATTTCCAGTTGAAGTGGGTTATTGTCAGTGCCGGACGTCAAACGTCTACTGTTGGGCTTTAAATGGATCATTGAACTAAGAGATTCCCCTTCTTTGTTCCACAGAGCTGAGCCTTCTTGTGCGCCATATATAGTGCAGCTCTCACTGCCATCCTTCATGGAAACTATTACACAGCCTTCGTATTCTCCTAGGTCTTCAAGTCCTGTGAACTCGTCACTGTCTTCCATTTCATCTTTACAGTTCTCCAGGCCATCCGTTTGCCTGTTTCCGTCTGCGTGGTCGAACTCGGCTGCGGCTTTTTTATTTGCATAGTACTGGAGATGCAGCTTGGGATTTTGATCAGTTATATGGAACTCCTTCACCGTTCCGTCGTCTGCGTTTCCGTGAATATGTATATATTTACCACTCCTCTCGGAAACACCGCAGTAACATCCCATGGCTTTGGGATCTATATTTTGCTTTAGTTTGTCCAAGGCGACTTCAAAAGTCGTTTTTCGGCCCCACCACTGGTCGTCACCTATACCTATTATATTCCAGCCACTGAGTCCTTCTACATCCGTCTGTATACTGCAGAATTTATTACATGCCCTGTCCATGGTGTCAAATCCGGCGAAGGCCGCAAAGATAGGCTCCATAACCCCTGCATAAAGAACTCCGCTGAGTAAAAACATCACTATGGCTATTACGAAAAGCAACATAGGCAATCCCCCCTTTTTGTTAATCATCTCAATCTCTCTATATTATCCTAGTTTTTTGTGTTTTAATTTTCACAGTCCTTCACCCAGAAGTCCAGCTATCTGTGTACCGAAGACCTCCCAGACAACTACAAGTGAAAAGGAGTAAACGATTACCCCGATGAGTATCATAAATCCTGCAGCCTTCCTCTTAGCTACCTTGTCGCCCGGTCCGTTCTCCACACCTGCAGTAAGCATCGCCAGTAGGTAGGAGGTCTGTATAACGTAAATTCCTACAACGATCTGAAGTATGTATAAGGGCATCATTTCACCCGCGGCTCCCCATCCGCCGACAAGCATACCGTCCATGCCTATTCCCGCCATGCCTCCTATCCCTACATCACCTTCGGTTGCCTGGCCCAATCCCTCCATCGCTTCTCCTATGCCCCGGAATATAGACATCATTATCGCGGCCATCGCGACCGAGACACCTGCTACGAACGGGCCAAGGAAGGAACCTAGAAACTGCATGGAAGTTGTCTCCGAAGAAAGCATATTTTTGAGGTCTCCCTCTATTTCGTCCAACTGTTCGAGATACTTGGATATGGAGATGGCCGATCTTGAAGCTATTCTCGATCCTTTTTCCGTGGCATCGACGACTATCTTCATGACTGAGGTCACAAGGTCCGATGGATATTGCCATACAGCACCGAAGTTCTTATCAAAGAATGCGTTTCTAAGGTCCATTCCCCCTTTCCTCATATTTTTAACAACCTTTCTGAACATGTTAGATATCTCCAGGTCTTCGTTTCTCTGGACTGTGTCTTCTGCGGCTCTCTCTATGGGCTTCCCGAGGTCCATTCTGTTGCCGAGAGAAAACAACGCCTTCGAAAACTCGTCCTCTATGTTCTTTATACTCTCCCGTAGCTCGATCTTTGCCCTCGTATCCAGAAGAAAGTAGCTGGATGGTCCGATCGCGATACCTCCGGTGATAACTAGCGAGGTCACTATCTGTCTGAAGAGGTCCTCACCTGCATGGAATTTCACCAAGTAGATCCCTAGAAGTATTACAGGAAGGGATAGAATAAGGGATATGGGCCATATTTTGATGGTTTTATCTCCCAGTTTCATCATTCCCGAAGGGATATGGTCTGGATGTTTTGATATATCAGGCGTCGAAAATCCCATTGGCCTGTACTCCAAAGTCCTTTTACCTGTCAGGTATATTATCAGCGGGAGAATTATGTTGTACCCGATAAAGAGGAAAGCTGGCCTTACAGTATCCTCTAGCATGAGTATTATTATGGGAAACATAACCAGTACCATGATAGGAAGCATTATACCGAGCATATGTATGATCATAATAGGCAGTTCCAGCTTGTTGGAGTATTCCTTCATCATCTCCCTCGAACCGGACATCATCGTGTTTATACCTTCGTCAAGCATAGCCTTCCTCTTCTCCTTCGACTGTTCCATGGAGTTCTGGATAACCTGCATGGCCTCAACGAAGGGTTTGTTGTCCTGCCATTTCTCCAGGTAGTCGGACAACGCTTCTTTCATGGATATATATTTTCCTGTCTCGACATCCCAGAGCATCTTCTTGAAGTCGAGGGAAAGGGGTTCTCCGAGGTGCTCTGCAGTGAACTTTATAGCTCCTTCAAGGTTTGGCGATGTTCGCATATATATGACCATATATATTATGGCCAGCATTATCTGATCAGCAGCTTTAACTCGGAAAAGACGTGCTTGGGAGTTCGGATATTCAGCCAGCAGGTAGATTGCAACGGCCCCGAGCATGAATATCAGGAGACCGAAAACTATAGAAGCTATTCCGAAGGCCATCAGGATTATGCCTGCCAAGAAGATCATAAGCCCAGAAAGAACAGCCAAGGAATAGGCTCCCGGGGGCGTTATCTGCATGTATGCCATATCTATTGATCGCTGCAGCTCCTCCTTTTTGTCTTCAGATGGTTCAATCACAACTATGTCTTCGGCTATGTTGCAGAGCTTTTCGTACAGCGACTTCTCTCTGTGTTTTTCCTCTTCTTTGATGAAGGTGTTGTACTCCCTGGATGTAAAGGTCCTATTTTCCTCACCGGGTAGCTTCAAATCCTTTTTTCCTTCCTCAACTATGTTGTCTATCTCTTTCTCCCATTCATCCTCGAAATTGTCCTCAGGCATTCTTGAATTCACCGGACTTTATCTGCTCCTTGAGCCATTCCTCCCATCTTTCAAAGGTCTCATCGGGATCAACGTATCCCACTTCGTCACTCACCTCGTCCATTATTAGTCGGAACTTACTGTTGCTCTTTACGACGAAGGGAGCTTCCATCAGCTCTTCGTTACCGGTTTCAAGCGCGTAGTCGCTTATGGCCTTCTTTACCTTTCCTCTAAGTTCTATGTTTTCCCAGACACGGTCCCATCTACCGGCCCATTCCTTCACCTGTGATGATATCTTGTTCAGGACCTGTGATTCGCCGTTTAGAAGCGTATCAGTGGGCTTGAGTCTATCTTCCTCGGCCGAGTACTCCATGAGAGGTACGAATCCGTCTTCGTCCCTTGGATCCTCGGACCAGTGCTTCCTTACTTCGGTGACACCCGTCACTCTTCTTATTTCTTGAAGGCCAGAGGCGCTTTTGATTCTATTGCATATAACAATTAGATCAGTCGCCTTGAAGGAAGTCTTTGGAACGCCTAGATCGTGTACTACACGGTCGAAGAGACCGTAGGCGGACTCGCCATGTATTGTTCCTGCCACGGTCTTAGCCATGGCCCCTATACGCATCGCCTCGTAAAGCGCCTGAGCCTCTGTACTCCTTACTTCACCTATTATAAGTGCTGAGTCACCAAGACGTAGCGCAGTTCTTATTGATTCTGATGCAGGGAGTTCCGTCTCGACCTGCGTAATTACTGAGCGTGACTTCAGGCGCTGTGCGTCGTAGCCCAGCTTCTTCAGAGTTTTTACAGGAAGCTCTAGTGTATCCTCGGATGTTATGACCCTCCAGTCTCTCTTCATCTCGAGCATGGACGCACCGAGCAGGGAAGTCTTTCCAGAGCCTCTTCCACCACCGATAAGGAACGTCCTTCCGCCATCTATCACAAAGCTCATGAGTCCTGCGAATAGCGGGCTTATGTAACCTATATCTGGCTGTAAGTAGAGGGGGTAGGTCCACGGATCTTCCCTGTGTCTTCTCAGAGCTAAGCCAAGGCCTTCAGGAGCCAGTGTCGGAGCTATGACGGTTACCCTCGCATTTCCACCGGGTACTTCTACTGATGTATCTAGAACTGGGTTTGCCTCATCAAGAGGCCTACCACTTGAAAGTCTTAGCTTCGTCGCCCAGCTTTCAGCATCGTCCTGTGTAGGAATTATGTTGGTTCTGCATTCGCCATAGTCTTCGTGATTTATGAAGATAGGTTTACTCCCCAGAGGTGAGTTTATGTATATATCCTGGACCTTTTCGTCTTCAAGTATTGCCTCAAGAATACCTAGTCCTCCTGTATATCTACTTAGTATTGAATTCAGCCTTTCAATCTGCTCAGGTTCCAGGTCTGTGCCTTCCCTTTCGGCTATATCCTTTATGAGATCCTTCCCTATGGAGGAGAAAACCTCCCTCGATCTCTCTGACTCGGCAAACTCTGTAGTCTCTGGTCTGTGCTCGCTCAGATACCTCTGCGCAGCGTCAAGTATACTGTATTCACCTTCTTCTAGCTTGAACTCCGGTGGCGAGAAGTGATACAGCGGTCTTGTTTCGTCAGGAAGATTATATACTTCAATATCAGAGCTGCCAACTTCGTAGTGATCTATCATCCCGCCTTCTTCTGGTGTCTGTTTCATATACTTCGTTCGCATGAAGTTGGGCCTGACTGAAGGGTAGAAGAGTTCACGGTATGCATCTCTCTGTCCTGGGTGGTATCCAGAAAGCTCACCCTTGACTTCCTTTATCATCCTGGTCTGTTCCAACCTTTCTTTTATCGGTAGAAGAACTTCGTTCAGGTAAGTTTCCTTGCACTCTTTCTGGGGACCTCCTTCCTTGGTCTGGATCCTAACATGCCTTATTTTCCTTTTAAGGTGGATATAAGCTCCTACCGGGTCCTTCCTAAGCTCGTCCATTGCAAGTCCTTGAAGCTCCGAGTACTTTTCCTGGAAGTACTGATTACAGTCCGGAACTTCCAATCTTTCAAGCTTCCTGAGACCGAGTTCTTTCATCACGTCTTTCAGAACTTCGGCTATCTCTACCAGAAGCTTCGTCTGTTCGTAGGGATACTCGTACTCGCGGCTGTTTTTGAAAAGTACTGTCTTTACTCCCTTGACCTCCATTATCTTGTCTATGGTATTTGCCATACATTCTTCGTAGTCAGCGACACTACTTCCGTAGATACATCCGGAGCAGTTTACCTCTATTCTCTTCTCATCTTCATCGTATTCGTAGTCACAGGGCATCTTGAACCACAGGCGTGTCTATACATCATTTTGAGCGGTAGTTTCTAAAAGTTTCGTTCCTGACTCTAACTTTATTAAGCAAAGCTCTAATAAGTAAAATGGTACGATGGCTTTCGGTAACTCCGGCAAATCAAGTTTGGAGGATATAGTAAGGAAACTTCTAGACAGAGTCAAGGAGAACTCAAGACGTCTAAGGGACGTCGAAGAGGAAAACAGGTCCATGGCTTCCAGTATTAGGTCTCTGGAAGAGAGGATTATAGACCTTGAAGACAGGCAAGGTGAAGATGTAAAGGAGTTAAGGGAGAAGATCGATGACCTTGGAACAAGGGTAATGAAGATAGAGAACGTTATATCAAAGATCAAGGACAGGCTTGAGGAGGCGCCCAAAAAGGATGAGTTCGAAGAAGTAAAGAACTTTGTGAATCTTCTTTCACCAATGGAAAGTCAGTTTGTAACAGAAAGCGAGGTAAAAAGGCTTATTAAACAGGAGTTACAAAAAGAAGGTAGATAAGATGGTCTTCGGCTTTGGTAAAAGTGATGAAGAAGATACTCAAGACAGATCTTCCTCGCGGTCTCCCTCTAGATCACCTACAAACCAGGTCAGGGAGCTTGCTTCACAGGGTTATTCCGAGAGAGAGATAATTGAGAAGTTGAAGGATTTAGGATATTCGAGCCAAGAAATAAACAAGAGTATAAATAAGGTTTTGAAAAGTAAGGTTTCTAACTCGGATGGTCAGGCTGCGGCATCACGTCGCCCTCCTCAAACAACCCAATCAAGATCTTCCCAGGAGCAGGGTCCTGTTTCTTCAAGTAACAACTTTATTGCTCCTGAACCTTCGCAGCCAAATGATTCATTTGAGGGTGGCTCAGCTGACGAAAGCGATCCATTTGCTAAGTTCCAAGGTAATAACAAAAAAAGAGATGACGTTTGGGAGATGACAGAGGAAGAGGAGATAGAGCTTGAAATTCTCATAGAGGAAATTATAGATGAAAAATGGGTCACTGTGGAGTCGGATCTCGAGAAGTTCCGAGAGGAAAGAGAGGGTATTATAAGGAGGATTGAATCCCTCGAGGAGAAGGTTGAAAAGCTCGAGGAAAAACATGAGGAAGAGAGGGAAAGGCTTGAGGACAAGACTGATAAGACCTTTGACCATGTCAAGAGTGTTGAATCCAGGGTAGGTTCTGTCGAAAAGGCCTTCAAGGACTTCTTACCGCAGCTTACCGAGAACGTTCGCTCGCTTTCGAGCGTTGTTAAAGATCTAGAAGAAGATACTGCAAGAAGCAACAGGAGCAGTTCGTTGCGCAATAATAGGATGCCTGATTCGCCTGAAAGTTATATAGAAGGCTCGAAACAGGAAGAAAATTCTAAAGAAGAAGAGGACGAAAGCCCTTCAGCCATTCCCCAGTAAAGTAGCTCAGAACTTTACTTCTAGCTTAGAATAACTCAATTCTATCCTTCATCGACCATCCACCAGACCACCATTACCATGAATCCTAGGAAGAACAATAGTGGATAGTTCTTTGCTATATAAGGCGGTAGTTCTATTCCCAGTGCCTGGTGTGCCCCGGAACCTATGAAGACTAATATCGCCAGTACGGCGATCACCAGTCCTGTCAAGCTCTCGTTCCAGCCAAAAAAGCCTGAACCGTGCTCATCTTTTTCCCTATCAAAGCCTGCTATCTCGACAAATACTATCAGGAGAAGTACGCCTCCTAACAGTGCCACAAATCCGGCGGAGAGTGCGGCGAGCTGTCCGATGTAAGGGGAAAGCACCGGGGCTATAATGAAGGCCAGTACTATTCCTATTATTGCCCTTGCACCATCGTTTTCGGGCATACCATCCTCACCGAGCTGGCTGAGGACTCCGTAGACTATGGCAAAGGTCAGCAGCCAAGGTAATACAAGGGAGAAAAAGTCTATCCCTACGAACTCCGATATCTCCTCGACTGGGCCGGTGGTCTGTGCCTTCATTGCCGTTTCGGTTATCTTTTCAGCTAACATCTATATCATCTTTTCGGGGGCGATTGTTTTTTATTTCCTTCACTATTTTTACCGTTTCCTTCATCCCTGACCATCCACCATATCGACAGTGCGACGATCACCAAGAAAAACACCGTCGTAGGATTGACTTCATTGGCTATATTTCCGAGGCCTATCATCTCAATCCCTCCGGAGCCCATGAAGAGGGTAACTATTATGATCAGGATGACCAGGCCGAACTTGCCGGGATGATCGTTTATAAAGTTCATAGCTCCGACTCCTGTCAGCTCCAGAAGTATAAGGAAAAACAGGAATCCTGTCAGTATTACTATAGTGCTTCCGCCCATGGCCTGTAAAAAGACCATCAGTGGCTTGGCAAACAGGAGCGAAAAGAACGCAAGGACTGTGGCTATCACAACTCTTGCGGAGTCGCTGCTGGGTATCCCTTCCTTGCCTATCTGTGAAAGCATACCGTATACAAGAGCGAAGACAAGTAGCCACGGCAGAGCGTATACGAAGAACTCATCCCCAAGACCGGTACCAAAAAAGTCCACCATAACTTCGTTCATGATTTCACCTTTTTAGTTAGTCTTCGTTTGAGGCTATAAACCATACTCCCAGGGATATCACGGCGAGGAATGCCAGCAGGGTTGCAAGCTCTCTGGTTACCACTACATCAATTCCTAACAGTTCCATGCCTCCTGCACCCACGAATACAATGACTGCAAGAGCTATCATGATCGCTCCGAAGACCTTTGGATGTGCCATGAATATATTTTCAGCATCGCTTGCCTTGTAACCAAGAAGCTCCACAAATATTATCGCAACTATTATTCCCATACCTATGGCTATGAGACCTGTCAGTAAGTCCTCGAGGAAAGGAGCTATTAGGTTACCTACAGGTAAGACTATAAATGCAGCAACTATAGCAATGACACCTCTAGCAGAGGATGACTGTGGCATGTCGTAATGCTCAAGAACACCGAAAACTATAGCAAGAGTAAGTAACCACGGCAATAAGTAGGCAAAGAAACCTATTCCCTGTAGGTTCGTTATCATCTGTCCTATGATACTTCCTGACATCCTACCACTTTACATTTTACAGGTTACTTATTTAAAGTTTGAGCTATTTTCAATCCCCTTTCTCCATTTTGTAGGCGTTGTAGAATAGGAAAATTGCCAGGAAAAGGCCCACGAGGACTACAAAGTTTTCACTACCCAGTATAGGTATCTCTACTCCTGTCATGTAGCCCATTCCAAATCCACCGAGGCTCAGGGCCATAAGGAACAATATACCGACTATGATTATCTTATCCTTGTGATCCGTCTCTTCACCAGCAGTAATGGCCTTTCGGAAGAATGCCAGGAAGAACAGGCCTATGAAAGCCCAGAGGATGAACCCGAAGTAGTTGAAGAAGAAGTTTACGAAGGGTTCGTAGCCCGCGGCGAAAAAGGCGAAGACAAGTGAGATTATAAGGTTTACAGAACTCTTTCCGAAAAGTCCTTCGTCCTTCTCCCCAGTTATAGACAGCAGACCGTAGACCACAGCCAACGTGAAGAAAAACGGCAGATAAGGTTGTATAGCCGGATTCTGAAACAGCTGCATAAATGGCGAGCTCATTTCTTATCCCTCGTTATAATCCCTCTCTTTCAATCTTTTTCCTTTTTTCCTTTAACTCCGTCACCTTTTTGGCATAAACTTCCTTCATCTTTTCACTATCAGCGTGTTCTAGCTTTTTCTCGTACCTTCTTATATCGTTTTGCAGTTGCCGCAACGCCTTATCCTTCTTCATGCCCTCCTTTATCTTACCACCAACGGATTTCCCAATCTTTCCTCTTACTTTAGGTGATCCTATGAACTTGGTTACAAAGAAGTATACTAGTCCGACTACAATACTTAGTACTAGCCACCACATCAGAAGTGGAGCTAATATCGTGCCGTACCAGCCTTCATATATTACAAATATGTATGCACTCAGACCGAAAAGTATTCCAAGGCCTTTATGAATCTGTTTGACAGGCTTTGAAAGTATGACTAAAAATATGAAAAGTACGACGTGAGGCAGTAGAAATGCGTAGATGAAGTCCTGAGTCACGTCTCCAGTGATGCAGCCCCATTTTCCCCCTGCAGAACATTCGGCAACCTTGAGAATCTCTCTGAATATCAACGTATAGAGGTCAAGACTCATGCTACCTGCTTTACTTTGTAGAATTGCTTATATAAAAAGATGGAAGTTTAGAATTACTCGGTGCAGTACTTATTAAACACTTCTTCAAGACCTTCGGAGTAGTTTCCTCTTTCATCGAATTTCTCTTCTAATACCTTACTAAAGGGTCTACTGAGATATTCACCGATTGAATCTCTTGCTTCTCTACCCTCCCTCAGCTCGTTCTCATAGGCTCCTATAACTTCTTCCATGACCTCATCTTCCGAGTCACCTTCAACTCCATCCTTTAATTTCTTGGTATGTTCATCGAGATTGTATACGAGATCACTCCTCAATGGAAGAGCTGTTATCATTTTTTCCAGCCCTACGTCTTCAGTCACTGATTGCAATATTGAATCATGAAGATTCTTGACATCGTCCCTATCTTCTTCTGGAAGCTCATCTCTGAACTTCTTAACTACATACTCTGGTGAAGTGCTCCCGGCGTTGATCCCATTAACAATCTTGTTCTTGATATCCTCTTCGTTTTCCTCCACATAATCTTTATCGCCAAGTTCATCATCTTCCAAGATTTCTTCATGGCCGAAATCGTACTGTTCGCCTTCCATGCCATACTTTCTCCTAAGTCCTATTCCCTTTAGCATCAGCTCTGCGAATTCATTGGTCTTGCATATCCTTTTGATATCATTCTCTACATCATTGGCCCATTCTTCTATCTGTTCGCTATATTGCTTGATCTTATCAAAATCACCGGTTTCATCTCTTTTGGAATTGATTCCATCGACATTGTTTTTCATATTTTCTACGGTGTTCTTTTCCATTGCAAGGAACTGAGAAATCTTGTCGTAGGCGTAACAGGGATCATCAGTCTCAAGTTCTTGCTGAAGCTCATTTATGTATTGAATCTCCTCGTCGGCAGCACCAATTATATTCTCGAGATTTTCTTCAAGAACTTCCTTGTAATCGTCAATACCCTCTGCCTCTTCCTCCGATTCTTCAGACTTGCAGTTTATATCATCGGTTTTATCCATAGGATCTTTGAACTTTTCTAGGTGACCCACTGCAGCCTCTTTTACTTTATTTGAATCGGAATCTGCTTCCCCTTCTTCGTATTTTCTTTTATTTTCTTCTATGGTCCGACCTGTCTCGGTGAATTCTTCATTACCCCTATGGTAAACTTTTATGTTTTCGTTTGCCTCTTGTTTATTTTCCTCAGATTTTTCGATAGAATCCTCAATTTCCTCTATGTTTTCGCGCCCCCTTTCCTCCGAATCCTCGAATATCTTATTTTCAATTTCAGCTCTTTTCTCGAACTCTTCTAGTGCTCTCCCGAAGTGACTTTTTTCAGGCATGGTCTATCCCTCTAAAGATTTTTCCTCCGCTTCTTCTTTCAATTTTTCGGCAATTTGACCCTTTTCACCGATCTTTTTCAAGGCTTCGTCTTTGTATCCCTTTTCCCAAAGCTCTTCGAATACTCTGTACTTTTCAGGTATCTCGCTGTCGTAGCTAGGCTTTGCAGTCATACCTTCGTAAACGTTCCCAGCTACTTCGCTTACGAAAGGACCTGTAAACAGATCAAGAGGACCGGCATTTAGAACAGATCCACCGGTTTCGTTTTTTATTGTTCCCTTGGACTTATCCGAATTCCAATTGAAGTCAAAACTTCTTTCATAACTGTCGACATTGTTACTGGAAGAACCGTTCTTATCGTAAAGGTCGCCAAGTCCATCACCGTCCGAAGTCCCACCGTACTCTTTGATGAAATTCTCGATATTTTCCAAAGCATCCGTGTGGTCACCTAGTTCTTCATGGAAGGTATCGTATTTCTTAAGTGTATCGTCATTTGATTGGCTTGAGTTCTTGTCATAAAGAATCATGTCAGTGTCTTCAGGGTTATCTATTTTCTCCCAGCCCTCTTCTTCCAGGTAGCTTTTCTCGTCACCGTTTCCTGTCCTGTAGGCAATCCCGGAATCAGGATCTTCCATAATAGCATATTCGTCCATACTGATACCATCTTTACCCTGTTCTTTAGCTTCCTTGATATCTTCAAAGGCCTTTTCGTATCCATTTTGGTTTTCAGGCATTTTATCACCAAGTAGTAATTAACACTCTTACTATTTAAAGGTTGGGGTTATTTTTAACTCTTTAGTGGTTACAGGATATATTCTTTCCTAAAGAATTTATACTTTGAGAACGAGAACTGGCTACCTTCTTTTTAATCCGTTCAATTCCTCGCCGATCTCAAGCCAGCTCCATGCCCATACCACTGCCTCGAAGGCCCGGACCAGGTCACCTTCTTCAAGGAAGTGCTCCGCGTCCTTCGTGTAAGCTTCTATGTTTTCGACGAACATCTCCCCCTTCCCAGCAGCCGAATCTATGTCTTCGTCCTTGAGCTTCTCCAGCCACTTCTTCGTTTCGTCCTCCAGTTGTTTCTCTGTTTCAGTCATAGAGACACCCTAGTCGGCGAGGACCTCCAGAGCTTCTTCCTCTTTTTCGTGAAGTTTTCCAGGAAAGATTATGACCGCGGGCGTCGGAAAGTCCCTTTTCAGGAGCTTGGAGACCTCTTCGTAGGCCATGCTTTTGTCTTCGGGACCTACACTCAAAGCCACGACCTTCATGTCCTTGTTTATTATTCCGTTCTGTTTCTCTTCCTCCAGTTTCAGAAGATATTCCAGACCTTCACCCACCTCCATAGGCCTGTCCTTTATGTCCAGGAGAGCCAGGGTGTGGAGTCCGCGTTCCTTGTTTTCCTCTATCGCTTCGTAGGGCGACCGTGGGCGGTAGTTCTTCTGTGGAATCGGTATCGTAGTTGTCTTCCCGAATTTGTATATCTGGAGCCCTGTCTCCGCTACGGCTGAGTATATCGATGAGGAGTGAACTACTTCCGTTTCCACGTTTTTTCTCTCCGCCTGCAGGAGTAGCTCCACGTGCGTCGTCGCAACCAGTGGATCACCGGGTATCAGAACGGCTACGTCCTCTTCCTCCGCCGGCTTCAGCACCCTGTCTGCATTTTCCTCAAGATCGCTTCTCTCGACCGATTCTACGTTCTTTTCCACGAGATCTCTGAGACCTTCTAGGCCTTTCCATGGCGAGGTATAGCTCTCCAGGAAGACCTTGTCTGCCTTCTCTATGGCTTCGACTCCACGGAGGCTTATATCCTTCTCATCGCTTAGACCGAGACCAACTAGTGTGAGCATGGGAAAAGTAAAGCACTGGAACTTTAAATATCCTAGTTGCCGCGGTACAGCCTCTCTGCCAGACTGTCCGGTAACTTCGTTTGTCTTATGGCCGCGGTGACTTTTTCGATGTCGTACTCCGTTCTTCGGTGATCTACTGTCATGTTTTCTGTGTCGAAAACTGCGTAGCTTGCCCTGCTGTCGCCGTCCCTTGGTTGTCCTACGGAGCCTGGGTTTGCTATAAGACCCTTTTTTGTTTCCCGTCGAAAGGGTATGTGCGTATGTCCCAGGAGAATGACGTCAGTTTGCGTTTCCTCGAGGAAACCGTCAAGAACTTCGTCTTCCGTCTTCTCGCCTATGTATTCATTCAGCGGGTCTCTTGGACTTCCATGTGCTAGGAAAAGACCCTTCCCTTTTATATCGACTGCTTTGTACTCCTCGAGCTTCTCAAGGAAGTTCAGGCTTTCGTCCCGAATATTTTCCTTCGTCCACTCCGCAGCCTTGAGGGCATCCGGACTGAACCTTGCGGTTTTGCCGCCCAGAACCCTTTCATCGTGGTTGCCCTTTACACATATTTTCTTTGTTTCCGTTTCCTGTAGGGCTTCTATCGTTTTGTTGGGAAAGGGTCCGTATCCCACGATGTCGCCCAGGCAGACGAGCAGCTCTATGTCTTCTTTTCCCATTCCTTCTAGAACTGATTCCAGGGCAGGTAGGTTCGAGTGAACGTCGGAAATAACGCCTATTTTCATGTCTCTATAAAGTTTTATCTGTAGATTTAACTAAGTAAGTGTATGTCCTCCGGGTTCAAGAGATTCTCCGCAGCCTTCGTATTTGTGTTGATGTTTGTCCTAGCCACAGCTCCGTCCGCAGCCTCTGTCATTCATAGAGTCGATATTCAGGGAGACGAAATCACGGTAAATTCGTCCTTTGTTACGGAAACGGACGAACCAACAGGCGGAACGAAAGTTACTTTGAGACAGGATGGAGATATGGAGATTATTTCTGTTGAAAGTTCGTCGGGGGAAGCCTCCTATACTGATCGTAACGGGAGCCTGGTACTGGAGACAGATTCCACTTTTCCGAGAAAAGAGCATAGTGTAAAGGTAAGATGGAGGCCAAAACAAGGGATCAGACAATCGTTTGAAGGACTCCGAAGACTCGACTTCGGACTGTTTGGGTTTGAGGACGAAGAAACCAAGGCAGTGGTGCAAAGCCCGGATATACTTTCGTGGCATGAGCCCCTTTCCTTCAGGTCACAGTATTTTAACAAAAGCCTGAGGTTTGAAGGCGAAGGCTATCTGTTGATAAGTGGCTATATGTCCGATGAGGGCAGGACAACGGACACCTATTATTATTCTGGAAACCATAATCTTTCAGTAGTTGAAGAGCTTGTCCCTCTTGTGGAGTACGTCACGGGAACCTTGAATCCACATGAGAGGATTCCTGTAGTTTTTCTTGGGGACGAGGCTTACAACGAAGAGTTTACAGAGTGGAGTAAAGGTACGTATGAGACCGGAGGACTTGTGGTTGTGCGCGACAGCCTCCAAGGTACTGATAGGATAAGCACGGTTCTTCATGAGACGGTACATGGATTTAATTCAAGAGCCTTGAAATGGGATGAGACAAAAACTGACTACTACGATGAGGGGATGGCCAAGTTCGTAGAACTCCTTGTATCTGAAGCCATGAATTCACCGAGGGCTGAGATCTTTGGTGAAGAGGTTATATTTGAGGAGAATGGTAGCAGGTATAGACTCCCGCCAAGGTCTTCAGAAGAGGAACTTTGGAGTTACTACAGGGAAGAGGAAGACTGGATAAAACACTGGTCTCCGAGAAGGGGAGAGTTTTCCGAAGCCAGGGAGTTCGGATACGCTCTCTCGGAGCTTATCGTTCGGAACAAGGTTGAGGAGGAAGGAGTTGAGTCTCTCCAGGATCTTCGCCGTAAACTTTCGCAGGTCGAGAGGAGAATCGAGGATCATGAGGAAAAAGCTGAACTAATGGAGCAGTGGATAGATTTAAGACCTTGCTACAGTGAAAACAGGAGTGAGTTTGAAGCATGTCTTGACAATGTAAACGATCAGAGTTTTGATCTCGAAGAAATGAATCTTAACCACACCTTTGAAGATGACAGGGAAGAGATAGAGATTGAGGAGAGGGTTGTCGAAGAGGTGGATGCTTCGGGACAGATAGAACTTTTCTTCGAAAACTTTTTACGGAACGTTGAGAGAGCTTTAGCAGGTGTTTCCCAATGGATCTCAAAGAGGCTTTAGAGGGCGAGCTTACAGAGGAAGAATTGGATTACCTTGTCAAGTCCTTCGAGGTTATAGGAGATATAGCTGTGATAGAGATTCCTGAGGAGCTGGAACACAGAAAGGAGCTTATAGGCGAGAAGTTGATGGAGCTTAACAGCCATATACGTACAGTTCTCCGTGAAGTTTCAGGAAGGAAAGGGAAGTTCCGCACGAGAGATTATGAGTTTGTAGCTGGAGAGGAGGATACGGAAACTGTGCACAAGGAGCATGGCTGTCGCTTCAGGTTGGATCCTACAGAGATGTATTTTTCTGAGAGGGAAGGTAAGGAACGGGAGAGAATAGTTGAGCAGGTTGAGGAGGGGGAAGTTGTTATGGTTATGTTTGCAGGCGTTGGGCCCTTTCCAATAAGGATAGCAAGAGCTAAAGACGTGAAAAAAGTATATGCAGTCGAACTGAACCCCGAAGCTTACAAATATTTAGAGGAGAACGTTGAGCTGAACAAGCTTGAAGATAAAGTGATTCCAATGAAAGGCGATGTAAGGGACATTTGTCCTGAATACTTCGGACAGTGTGATAGAGTTGTTATGCCTCTTCCAAAGGGATCAGATAAGTTCCTTGATATGGCCGTCAAGTGCTTGAAGGCCGAAGGCATAGTTCATTACTACAGCTGGAGCGAGGATGAGAATTTGTTTGAAGATTCATATAAGCTTTTGAAAAAAACTGCTTCCCAACAGAGCAAAACTCTCGAGGTCTTAGATAGGAGAAAGGTCCTTCCTTACGCCCCTGGCAAATGGAAGATCTGCCTTGACTGTCTCTTTGAGAATAAAAAATAAGAAAAGGACTGGTGGGGGTTTTTTGTTTCCTACTCTTCCATTGCTAACTTGTAAGCTACCATCAGGGCTCCTACAAGTACGAAGATCCATCCTATGAGACCGAAAAGGTAGGATCCCCAGGTAGCGAGTTGTGCTGCCTCTTCAACTACAAGCTCCGTCTGTCCAAAGGAGTAAGCAAGGAGGTAAAGTGCACCTGCTCCAGCGATCAGTGAAAATCCTCTCTTTGCTTTCTCCATTAGGCCTGCGTACTTAGCAAGTACGGGAGCCAAGAGGCAAACTAAAATGAATATTTCCATGGTTTATCACGTATGATATCAATTGATATAGTTTATATATAAAGATGACCTCGATATGTGTCGATAAAGTCCATATTTAGTGTGTGTCGTGGAAGCTTCTTTCCAAGGAGCTATTGTTTAAATATCTGACCCTGAAAAGACTTTATCTCTGTGTAGTCTTTCCTCCAAGCCTGAGATGGAAGCCGGGCTTTCCTGCAGAGACCTTCTAAGTACTCTTCACAGTTCCAGTCTTGATCGACAGGGACCTGAGGAAGCAGAAGACCTTCGTTTCCTTGTCCCTCTATCAACAGGCCGTGTTTACCCACCTCTATTTTCTTCAGGTAGTCCTCGGGCTCCTCTACTTCAACTTTCTCCGGTTCTGCTAGAACTGTAACTTCTATTTCGATGCTTTCGAGCCCCTCTGGCTTCAAGGGTGGGAACCTCCTGTCGTCAGCTGCGGACTGGGCGGCTCTCTTGACGGCTTCTCCGAGTGGAAAATCAGGAAAAGGAAGTCCAACACAGCCTCTAAGCTCTCCGTTCTTGTTCAGGGTAACGAAGACACCCTTTTCTTCCTCTAAAAAATCCTCGTTAGGGACCTCCGGAAGATCCTCGTTTCTAACGTAGCTCTCCAGGACCTTGCGAGCGTACCTTACAATTTCCTCGCCTTGTTCTTCGGTAAGCATATGGAAACTTGTTGTTTTTGGAATAAAAATGGTAGCGGGGGGACGATTTGAACGTCCGACCTCCGGGTTATGAGCCCGACGAGCACTCCAGGCTGCTCTACCCCGCTATATTTCTACCTTAATTGAATTGTTAGGTAAGCTTTTAAACTTTTTGAATTTCAACGAATCTTATTAACCTCAAGAATAGTTCCTTAAAAGGTGATTTAAATGACGAAACTGGTTCTTGGCGTGGACGAAGCAGGCAGAGGAGCGGTTGTAGGTCCTTTGTGTATAGCGGCCGTTGTTGTGGAGGAAGGGAAGGAGAAGGAGCTGGACGATATGGGAGTTGATGATTCGAAGAAACTGAGCCGGAGCAGGAGGGAGGAGCTGGAGGAGAAAATAAAGAAGGTAGCCGAAGACTTTGCTGTTCTGAAGATAGATGCCAATACGATAGATGAGGAGATGAAACGGAAGAGTTTGAATCTCATAGAATCGGTGAGGATGGCAGAGCTTATAGAGACCTTAAAGCCTGGTAAAGCAATAGTTGATGCCACAGAAGCGAAGACTGAAAAGGTCAAGAAAACCATTCAGGGCCTTCTCAGTGAAAAAGTCAAAGATAAGGTCGAGATAGTTTCTGAGAACCGTGCGGACGAAAACTATGCCGTGGTTTCCGCTGCCTCAATCCTTGCGAAGGTTACACGGGATAATTCTGTCTTGGAGATAGAAAAGGACATAGAGGAGGAAATAGGTAATGGATATCCAAGTGATCCAAGAACCAAGGAGTTTCTTGAGAGAATTATGAAGGATAAAGGAAGTTTTCCGGGAGTAGTTAGAGAGAGCTGGGTCACGGCAGAAAGAATAGCTGAAAGGAAGGAGCAGGAAGACTTATCTGGTTTCTGTTAGAGGGAAGATCAACAAGGAAAGAACTGCTAGAATTACTAAGGACAAGTTGCTATACGCTGGTGCTATGAAGGGTCCATAATCACCTGTCCTTTCGTCCTCGGTTTCAATTTCAATGCTTTCAACATTCTGCCATTCCTCTTCTTCAGTTTCATTGTCTAGACTTTTTAACTGTATATTTACTTTTGCATAGTCATTAGTCATTCCGAGCATGGCATTCATTATAAAGTGTGTTTCTTCACCGGGGTCTAGGCCAACTTCTCTGATTTCAGGAGGTTCGTGATATTGTGAGTTTGCATGCTCATCACTACAATCACCTAAATCCGGACAGTCAAAGTTCCAGTTGATCCACCCATCAGGTTCTTCCTCAAGGGGACCTCTTACATCCAGATCGTACTCCGTGTTTCCAGTGTTTGTCATTTCTATTCGACAGTTGCCTGTTTCACCTGCCCGTTTGTTTATTGTATCGTCTTCTGGTCCCGTGCAGTCTGTGATATTGACGTCTATATGTAATGTTGGCTCTACAACTACAGTCATATTCTCATCAAAGCCATCAGCGAACGTCACATTGCTCATAAGAGGAAGTACTAGAAAGAGAACGGCTAAAAATACAAGCACTTTTTTCATAAAATCAAAATTAGTGTCTAGACTTAAATAAATTATTTAAGTGAAAACTATAAAAGACAGTTTAACCTAAACTGTGAGGTAATGGTATTATGGATAATGACAAGCTCTTAACCTCTGTTCATGCCATAATGGGTGCTGTTTCCGGCTATCTTTCCAACTTTACGGGGCAGCCTAGCCATGCTCTGGCAGTGGCTATTGCAATCTTGCTAGTAACTGGAAATGTTTCCAGATATCTAGCGGATGCCGAAGACAAAGGTGCAAAATGGTGGTTAGGGAACAGTGTAGCACCTTTCTTCCTTATCTGGGCAGTCTTCGCAGTACTTTTCTACAACCTATAAGGTGAAACCATGGATAGGAAACATAGTTCTGAAATAGATGGAAGTTCAGACGAAGCTAAGATCCAGGGCTGGCTTAGAGAGAAGAGGGATCTAGGAAGTATAATGTTTCTTATAATCGCTGATAGAAAGGGTGAAATACAGGTCACTGTAAAGGAGGATGAAGTTAGCGAAGAGCTTGTCGAGAAGGCGGAAAGCGTTACGCGTGAGTCCGTTGTATCTGTCGAAGGAACTGTGGAAGAAAACGAGCAGGCTCCTGGTGGAAGGGAACTGCATCCTCGGACCTTTGAAGTTCTTTCGGAAGCGAAGAAACCACTACCCATGGATCCAAGAGGCAAACAGGAGGCTAACCTGGCTACACGTTTAGACAGCAGATTTATGGACCTCAGAAGGAAGGATAAAAGGGCTATTTTTGAGGTAAGGGACGCGGCCTGCAGCGGAGCCAGAGCTTGTCTTGAGGAAAACGACTTCATGGAAGTTCACACACCTAAGATAACTGTTTCAGGAACGGAAGGCGGCGCTGAGGTTTTCCCTATAATATACTACGAGAAAGAAGCCTTTTTGGTTCAGTCCGCACAGCTTTACAAACAGCTTATGCAGGCTGCAGGCGCTGAAAAGGTATACGAAATAACTCCTCAATGGAGAGCTGAAAAGAGCAGGACACCGAGGCATTTAACGGAGTCCTTTTCCGTGGACATGGAGATGTCATTTATAGAGGATCAGGAGGACGTCATGAAGGTTCAGGAAAAGGTCGTAAAAGCTATGGTCGAAAGTATAAAGAAAAAGGCCGGTGATCAGCTTGAAGAGCTTGATACCGATTTAAAGATACCTGAACTCCCGCTGAAAAGGCTAACCTACGATGAAGCTCTGGAAATGGCGGCAGAAGAAGGCGAGGAAATAGAGTGGGGCGAGGACATAAACATAAAGGCTATGAGGAAGATAGCCGATAGACTAAAGGAACAGGGCCATGACTTCTACTTCATAAAAAGATGGCCCGCAAGCGAGAAGGCCTTTTACTACAGGCCTGATCCAGAGGACAGTAAGTATACGCAGACCTTTGACCTGAACTACCGATCCTGGGAACTTTCCTCCGGTGGTCAGAGGATACACGACCTGGAGCTTCTGAAGAGGAGGATAGAGGAGCAGGGGATGGATCCAAGTGAGATGGAGTTCTATCTGGACGCGTTCCGGTACGGCATGCCTCCGCACGGAGGTTTTGGAATGGGTTTGGATAGGTTCGTTGCCAGTGTTCTAGATATTGAAAACGTGAAGGAGACTGTGCTTTTCCCGAGAACTCCTGACAGGCTTGAGCCGTAAAAGATAAAAAATTATGAGGTTTTTGTGTATGAGCTGGGATATAAATAAAGACAAGTGCCTGAGGTGTGGTGGCTGCGTTGCCGTGTGTCCTGTACAGGCACTTGAACTGACGGAGAACGGAGTACAGGTAGATGAGGATGAATGTATAGATTGCGGAAACTGCGAGAAAGTATGTCCCGTAGGAGCCATAGTTGTAAAGGGTGATAACGAATGAAGGACGTTGTAATTGTCGGTGCTGGTCCAGCTGGATGCTCTGCTGCGAAGGATCTTGCCGACGAAGGCTACGACGTAGTTGTATACGAGAAGAGGCAGGAGATAGGAGCTCCTAAGAGGTGTGGTGAAGGGCTTTCTTCCGCAGCTATAGAAAACTTCGGATTGGATATACCTGAATACTGCAGGATGCAGCCGGTGAATGGTGCGCTTGTTTTCTCTCCTAACAAGGATAGGGTAAGTATAAACTCAGAGGAAACGGTTGGATGGATTTTGGAGAGGAAGGCCTTCGACAAGTGGATGGCCGAGAGGGCAGCAAAAGCAGGTGCTAAAGTACGTGCCAAGGCAAATGTTGTCGACCTATTACCTCAAAACAAAGGCGTAGTGGTGGAGGTCGAAGGAGAGACAAAGAGAGTGGAATCGAGGATGGTAATAGCTGCAGACGGCGTTGAGTCGCTTGTCGCCAAGAAGGCAGGTGTGAAAAGCCACTCGGACCTGGAAGTAGTTGACTCTGGCTACCAGTACGAAATGGTAAGCCTGGATCTGAAGGATGAGAATAAGCTGGAGCTTTACTTTGGTGATGATGTAGCACCTAGAGGTTATGTCTGGGTGTTTCCGAAGGGTGAAAGCAAAGCTAACGTTGGAATAGGCATAGCCGGTGATTTAGAGGAAACGGCCAGGTATTATCTAGAAAGGTTTATCGAGACCAGAGATAGATTTAAAAATGCTTCAATAGTTGAGGTAAACTCCGGTATGATTCCTGTTGGAGGTTTTCTCGAGAATATGACTGCGGACAACTTCCTTGCTGTCGGTGACGCAGCAAATCAGGTTAATCCTATACACGGAGGAGGTATCCGCGAGGGAATAAAGGCAGGTAAAATAGCCTCAAAGGTCGTAAACAGAGCTTTGGAGAGAGATGGAACGTCCGAGGAGGAGTTGGATATTTATAACCATATGTGGTGGGAGGAAAGAGGTAAGGATTTGAGGAAGGTGGAAAAGCTAAGGGAGGTTCTAGAAGATCTCAGTGACGAGGACCTCAACTACCTTGCTAAGAAGCTTGAGGGACAGGACCTGATGGACTTTTCACAGGGGAAGAGGCTCTCAAAGCTCGGTAAACTTTTGCTTAAGAGACCGAAGATGATAAAGTCGGCAAGAAAGCTTCTCTAAATGATTTTGTAAAGCTAAGCTTTTTAAGGCATTCCTCCAAAACAATAGAAAGGGTGAAATATATGGCTGAATTACCACTTGCACCGCTCAAAAGGATTGCTAAGAACTCTGGAGCCAATAGGGTTTCTGAAGAGGCTGTCGAAGAGCTCAGGGACGTTGTCGAGGATATAGCCGAAGACCTCGCCAAGGACGCGGTAACTGCTACAAAGCACGCCGGTAGAGTTACAGTGAAGAAAGAAGACGTTGATCTGGTAACGAGGTAGAAAATATGCCAACGAAGCAGGATCAGATAAAGAACATCAAGGAAGGCGACTACATAGTGATAGATGGAGAGCCCTGTGTAGCTACAAAACGGAAGACTTCTTCAGCAGGAAAGCACGGTTCTACGAAGGTAAGGCTTCGTACAAGAGGTATCATAGACGATCGGAAGAGACAGATAGTTAAGCCGTCGGATGCCAAGGTCAAGGTTCCTATCATCGATAAGAAAGCTGCTCAAGTAATTTCAGTTTCCGGTGACTCCGTTCAACTGATGGACCTTGAATCGTACGATACCTTTGAGATAGCAATCCCGGACGACTATGACTACGAGCTAGAGGAAGGAGACGAAGTAGAGTACTGGAAGGTCATGGGCGACAAGTTACTCAAAGGCAAGAAGTAAACCCCTACTTCTTTTCTATCTTATTTTCGGATTTTTTAAGAGATTTAAGTCTTTTCCTTCAAGTAACGGTTCATGGGCCCCAAGACAAGCATACGTTTTAATAAGGAACTACTTGAAGATATCGATAAAAGGGCAGATGACTTGGGTTTGAGTAGAAGTGAATACTTGAGAGAGGTTGCGAAAAGAGATGTATATGGTTCTGATTTTTCTGACCTTCCTTCTGAGGAGTCTTCTTCAGAGAAATCTTATGAGATCAGGATAGAGGTTGGGGGATATGAAATTTACATCGGAGGCCAAGGTTTTGATAGCCAGGAAGAATTAGAAGAGGATAGATCCAAGGCCGTGGAAGATGTTGTTAAATGTTACAAGGAAATAAAGGACTAACTTTCTTTGGAAAAGCTATTAAATAGTCTCGCATAATTTCAATGTGGTTATACGATGTTATATGCCAGGAACTCATTTACCACAAACTACGATCTTGATGAGGCAGACGTGTGCTTTCTAGGCGTTTCCTTTGACTCCACGGCTTTGGCCGAGGGGAACCAGCGCTTCGGGCCGACACTTGTACGCGAGGCTCTGAAGACGAAGATCAGCTATGTGCCTCAGAAGGGAAACAATCCCTTGAAGGAGCTTAAGATCTGCGACCTCGGAGACCTGGACTGGGTCCCTGGGTCCTTTGAGGAAACTTCAAAGAGGCTGAAGGATACCATTAAATCCATATTCGAGGAAAACGAGGAAGTTTTCCCAGTTTTTCTTGGCGGCGAGCATCTAGTTTCTCTTCCTATTGTTGAAGAGTTGAAACCGAAGACTGTGGTGCAGTTGGATGCACATCTTGACAGAGCAGAAGAGTATCAGGGCAACGAATATGCACATAATACGTGGGTTAGCAAGGTAGAGGACGTGGATTTTGTACAGGTGGGCTGCAGGAGCTACACCGAGGACCAAGACGATGGTGAGGACTACATGGATCTTGAAAAGGCCAAGGAAAAGATACGGAAAGCTGGAGAACCGGTTTATCTGACCGTGGACATGGACGTTTTTGATCCGAGATATGCACCTGACGTTGGTTTTCCTGAGGAGAACGGACTTTCCCCCGACCAAGTTTTCGAGATCTTGGACGAAGTCTTTGAGAAGAAAGTGGTTGGCATGGACGTCTGTGAAGTAGCCTCGAAAGAGCTCAACAACAGGACTGCACACCTGGCCGCTAAGACGATACTTCGCGCGCTTTCAAATCTCTGTTAGGGTGATCTCAGTCAAAATTCTTCGAGTGTCTTTTCCTTGTAACTTGATCCTTCCATCCATATCGTTGCTTGTAAAACAGCTGGCTCGACGTTATGTTCTTCGGATATTTCTATGAACTCATCTTCCAGTTCCCTGTATCTTTTAGGGCTGGGACCTGATTTTTTTCTGTAGTCGGGTACTTTGACATCGTATCCATTCTCATCGAGATATCTCATCATTACAATATCTATAGGAACTACGTTTCCGTAACCGCACTTGACTAAGAAGAAAGAAGATTTACAGTCCCCTAGGCCAGGCGCACCATTATTTTTACTTGGTGAAGAGGCGATTTTATCTCTGAGCTCAAATTCTCTTTCTCTATCCTCCTTTACATCTTTATATATCTCCTCAGGGAGTGGTGATTCCATCCACCATTCTGAAAAGTTGAAGATGTATTCTTTTTTTCTTCTAGGAAATCGTGCTTTATCAAGGATCCTTGAGAAATCATCGATGTTACTCATATCTATGATATCTTCTGGGCTGTTAAGTCCTTTGTACTGGAGTTCATCGTAGATACTTTCTTGTTTTGAGTGTTTGTCGGCGATTGAAAGGATACAGTACACACCGGCGTTGAACATCTTATTAAATGATTCTTCCTTGTTGTCACTCAGATCTATCCTTTCTTCCTCGAGGACTTGTCTTCCTAGGTCAAAGTCGAGTTCCTCGCCGAAACTCCCCTTTTCGTCCATATTTATCACAATATTGAACCAAAAAAATTTAAGTTAAACGGAAACGGTAGTTGATCTAATGGATCCTCTTATTGTTTGCAAGTCAGTTCACAACGGTAATACGATGAAAGTAGCCGAGGAAATGGCAGAAGTCCTTGACTGTGAGGTCCTTAAACCCGAGGAAGTGGAGGACTTGGAAGATTACGATATGGTTGGATTCGGCTCGGGTATTTATTTCACGAACTTCCATGAAGAGATCATCGACCTGGTAGAAAGGCTCAACGGAGGGAAAAAGGCTTTTATATTTTCCACGAGCGGCTTCCCTAATATACCAATACTCCACGACTTTGAGGGTAAATTGAAGGAGAAGCTGAATGCCAGAAACTTCAAGATGGTTGGTTCGTTCAACTGCCGTGGATACGATGAGTATGGACCTCTTAGATACTTGGGTGGAATTCACAACGGGAGGCCGAACGAAAAGGATTTAAAGAAGGCGAGGAAGTTTGCAGAGGAGCTGAAGGAAAATGGTGGATGAGCTGAAGATCTATACGGACGGAGCTTCCCGTGGGAATCCTGGTCCTGCGTCGGCAGCGTATGTGATAGCCAAGAAGGATGAAACCGTTTTGAACGAAGGGTCAGAGTTCTTGGGAGAGACGACGAACAACCGTGCCGAATACAAGGCCGTGATAAAGGCTCTGAAGATGGCTTCGAACTATACTGAAGAAAGGGTTCGTGTTTTCTCTGACAGCAAGCTTCTGGTTAAACAGCTTCAAGGCGAGTGGAAAGTTAAGAGCGACAACATAGGACCGCTTTTCGAAGAAGTCAAGGAGCTAACAAGGAGCTTTGATTCAGTAAGTTTTCATCATAGGAACAGAGACCACGAAATGATAAGTAGGGCGGACTTTCTATGTAACAGGGAACTGGACAGAAGCTCCTAAAACTCAGATCTGCCGTGTTTTTTTATCCAGATAACCGACAACTTCTCTCCAGCTTGCTTCATCGAGGTAGCCCTTTCTTTGATATTTTTCATGCATCACGCCTATTATCCAGGGCATATCCCTTTTCCAGTATAAAGGCAGGGTCTTGTTAATACAGGTGATATCGTATTCATCCAGATCCTCGAAGGCCAGATCGGCCATGTTTTTGACAAGTAATTCGTTTTCTTTACCGTTGTTTTGTTCAAGAAATCTGTCTCCGTAGGTATTTACCAGGCCGAACTTGTTTACATTTTTCGTAAAGTTTCCGAGATCTTTCATTCTGATGTCATCGCGTTGAAGTGCTTCGTAGTACATTCTCGGGACAATTTTTCCTATCCTGTTTAGATCGTCGAGGTAACCCGACTCAAGCAATTTCTCTAAATTTCTTAGGTTTTCACGGTTCTCGTACACGGGGTCAGGATCTTTTCTGGAAACCGTTCCAGTCAGAAACGCCCCGGTCCTGGGCTTTGTTGATTGTTCGATGAGCTCTTCGAAGTCTCTTTCCTCAAGGATCTCTGTCGTCTTCTTACTTTCCACACCATCTTTGGTTCCTAAGATTAACTGGGCGCTGTTCTCTGGTTCGTAGCTTTCCAGAACTTCCTCTCCTTCTTCTACCCTGTCGACGCCTTCGAACTCATCACCTGTGAGAATCGAGTCCTTTACAAGGAGGTCTGTGGCGTCGATATTTCTTTCCAATCTCTCCAGTGTTTCATCCTTCTCGGGCCATATATCATAAAGAATCCTTGTGAATCCGTCCTTTACTCTCTCGTAACACCGTTTTAATCCATATTCCAGTTTCCCACTTTCATTATGTTTTGATAACCTTCGACCGGTTTCCTTGCCCAGTTTTACGTAGTCTTTCAAATATTCCTCCGGAAGCTCGACTTTTTGACACGCTTCCTTTATTCTTTCTCGGCTTCTGCTCTTATTTGAGACGAACCTCAGAGGTCCAGAGTGTTCGAGAGAGAAGTCACTGAAAATTATCTCGTAGTCCCGCTCCCTAGATACCCGATCGTCTGGCATCTATATAATTTTTCGAGGTTAACAATAAAAGCTTTTTCCCACCCAAATCTATAAATACTATTGTAACAATTGTTACTACTGTGTGGTTAATATGGATTACGAGAACTCTGAGGAATTGAGAGATTTCGTAGATGAGCGAGTTCTTGAAGGACTAGTGAATAAATATATCAGCCGGGATGAAGATGATTTAATAGTCGAAGCCTGTGTTCCTATCCCCGAAAAGGATGAAGGACTGATAATTGTAAAGGATGGATATAGGTGGTTGCTGGAGGACAGGCATTATACTCATAAGAATAGAACCTCAGAGAACTCATTTGTTGAAGGAAAGGTCTATGAGATTGAAATTGACAACGTCCATAGAATAGAAATCAACGAGGATGTTGACGATGAAAAGTATGCAGAAAGGTTTCACAGTGAACATTTAACAGATGATAAGGAGTTAAAGGCTTCGGTGTCGGAAAAAGGGAATGAAAATGTTGTTGGTTCTAGTTACAGAGATCTGGGAAAGTTGACGCAGGATTTACATGCTTACATCAAGGAGAATCCAGAACCTGTAGAAGAATTTTCACGATTTCTGGATGAGAGCTTTATGAGAGATTAATTCTCGAAGTCAAAAATTTTTGTCGATATGCCTGGCTATCTCCCTGATCTCCCACTGTGCCGCCTCCTGAGTTCTGTCAGGTAGAAAACCTTTCTTTCTGTTGAATCCATCAAGGCTGAAGGCTATCCCAAGGCCGAGGCCATGCGGCAGAACTTCCATGGCCCTTTCCTTACTTTCCCTTTCCTTTATCCTCTCGTACAGCTCTAATGCTTCCTTCAATAGGCTTAGATACTCCTCCTTGAACTTTGAGTCCTCTATGGTGTGCGGTACTATTATTTCACCTCTTTCTGCAGCGTCGTAAACAGACTCCACGGACTGCTTAACCGTATCGTTCCTCATGAACTGGTGCCATGCCGAGATGGACATGGTAGTTATAAAGCCCTCTACCTTGTTTGATTGGTTACTCAGGCTGAGGAAACTGAGGGCTTCGTCGTCGAAGTTTTCCCCTTTCCTCTCAAGTTCCTCTGTTATATCGTAGGAGAACTTTGAGACAGTTTGGTTCGTATCGTAGTCCTTAAGAATCTCTTTTATCCATCTATTTCTTTCACAGAACATGTTGGCGACAGGATACCCCTTCTCTGCTTCTATCAGTGCGTCCATAATCCCTTTGTTGAAGAGGTCGGGACTTGTATCTTCCAAGTTTGCTATTGCCTCGTGGAAGATGTCTTTGGTAATTTTAGGCACTACGGATCCTTCGGACTTCAAAACCCTATAGATATTCATAAGCCCAGATAGGTTTGTATTTTGATGTATATGTGTCGCTGCCGTTCCCAGTGGTAGGATATATCTCGCGTCCTCTTTCGGAACGGAGTCACTTTCCAGCATTCTGTTGTAGAGTTCGCTCTGTTTGGCGAACATTTCCTTGACTTCCTTTGAATCACTGAAGCTTATGAACTCCTCCGCTTTCGTGTATCTCTGTGACTGCTGTAGATATTTTGGATGGTCAAAGGAACAGAGGAACAGGGTTGTGTGCCGAGGTACCTGGTAGGTTATCCCTAAGTTGGCCTGGTAAAATGCTGATATATGGCCTCTATCGGCCAGAAACTCTAGAAAATCCTTTTCCTCTTCTTTCAGTTCTTCTTCGTCCATCTCTTCCTTTTTCTTCTTCCATATTTCGAGGGCAGGGCGTCCTTCTGGGTCCCCTGAAATTCTCGTATTGTAGATTACAGCTTCCTTTACCTCCCAGTCCTTGTGCTGTGGGTGAGAAGGATATTCGCTTATATCTACCTCTGGATTTCGTATGGTTACGTCCCCCAAAACATTCACCCTTTCCTATTCTATCTTGATGCTGCGCTTCTTACGGTCTATCTTTCCGCACTCCTTGCACATAACTTCCACTGTTTCCTTGCTATCCATGCCTCTCAGCTCGCTGCATTCAGAAGGAACTACCATCTGAGCTACTGTGTTAGCGGAACCGCATCTCCTGCACTTCGCAAGCTCCTTGAGCGTGATTATCAACTTGAAAACCTCCAGTTTCGCGCACCAAACTATTCAACTGGTATCTATTTAAATCTTATCCGGAGCTGAATTTTTATACTATGGCCAAAGAATTATATATGAGGTAGAATGACCTGCGTTCCGAGACTAGAGGACTACGAGGAGAAGTTGAGAGAGGAGTACGGTTCATCCGGCGACAATGTGGTCACGGTTTCCGGTCTCGTCGGTGTGGGGAGCAGTACAGTTGCTGAAATCTTAAAGGAGGAGCTGGATCTGGAGCTTGTATCATCAGGTCAGTTCTTCCGTAAAAAGGCAAAGGAGAAGGGAATGGAGCTAACGGAGTTCTTCGAAAAGTACAGGAATCCAGACAAAGGGCCTGATCCCGATCTCATGTGGGACAGGAGAGCTTTGAACCTTGCTTTCACCAAGGACGATATTATACTTGAGGGTAGAATGACAGGACCCTTGCTGTGTGACATAGCCGATGTTAGAGTCCTAGTCAAATGTTCTAAGGAAGTTGTCGTCGAAAGGTTTGCGGAAAGAGAAGGCTTGGATCAAAGTGATGCGGAGAGGAGGCTGGAGAAGAGGAACTCACAAGATATTAAAACCTACAGAGAGAAGTATGGTATAGACGTTACCGATGAAAAGTACTACAACGTAGTTGTCGATAACAGCGGAACCCCTGAAGAGACTAAGGAAGCCGTCCTGCAAAGGACCCGTGAAATACTCGAGGAATAAAATATGTCAACATCCGACTCCGAGGACGTAACGTTTTTTGATATGGCAGTGGCTGTATGTCCGGAGTGCGAGACGCCGATAGCTGAATCCGGCTGGTACGGGATCGACATGGAGTCGGACGTTGAATGCTACGATTGTGGAAACGTCTTTAACATGAAAAAACACGCGGTGGACAGGGCTACACTCAGCGTAGTTCTCTCAAAGAACGGCAAGATAAAGAGACTTGGTGTCGAAGAGAAAATTGATTTGGAGGATGAGTAGCATGCTCGAAAAAATCTGGCTTGAACAGGAAAGGGAGGAACACTTCGCAGCCTGTCTTGTGCTTTCGGCTGTATTCACGTTTGCATCGATAGTTATAGCCCGTTACTTTGTACCCTTCAAGGTTGCTGGCCAGACATTGACCGGCCTCATAGCCGTTGTTTTGGCTTCTCTTGCCGCCTCGTATCCTTTGATAAAGTATCTCGAAGAGGAGGAAACCGAGGAAACAGAACAAGAAAAGAAGGGGAAACTCAAGAACGAGTTTGATCTTCTGGAAAGGCATAGAGAAGAGCTGTACATATATCTTGCATTCTTCCTCGGAGCGACACTGGCCTTCGGTGTAGCCTATTCATTTATGCCTGATGCCTTCGAGACGCAAAGGGAGGTTATAGGCTCGATAAGACCTGACATGGCAACAGGTAGAGTTATATCTCCAAGCTTCTTCATGGAGATATTCACAAACAACGCCTCGGTCTTCTTCACCACACTTCTCCTGTCCTTCTTCCTGACAGCCGGGATGGTCTTTATACTTGTATGGAATGCGTCGATACTGGGTGTATTTCTTTCAGAAATAACTCAGGGCTTGATAGATCTACCTGTAGTCGCTCTTTCATATCTTCCACACGGGATACTCGAGGTAGCTGCGTACATAACAGCAGGCCTCTCAGGATTCTTCCTGTCGCACGAGGTAAAGGAGGTAGTGGAGTGGGAGGAAAAGTCCTGTGCGATAAAGCTAATGATGGACTCCTTCATACTTCTTGGAATAGGTCTAGGACTACTTATCCTAGCCGCAGTCATCGAGTCTGCAGGTGTCTAGTTTCCATGGAACTCTTCGGCTTTGAGATCAAGTTCTCTCCTGAGGTCTACGTTCCAAGAGAAGACACCTACCTTATGGTCGAGACTCTCAGAGAGGAGGTCGAGGAAGGAGATAGGGTTCTTGACCTGGGAACTGGTTCAGGAATCCTCTCATTTATAGCTGCCGAGGTATGTGAAGAGGTTGTCGGGGTTGATGTTAACGAGAATGCCGTGAGGCTGGCAAGGGAGAACGCATCGAGAAATGGATTTGAGAACGTAGAGTTCCTGGCGAGCGATCTCTTTGAGGAGGTCAAAGGTAAGTTCGACCTCGTAGTCTTCAATGCACCTTATCTACCGGGCGGGGCTGAGGGGGAAGACGTCGAAGGAAGCGAGCAGTGGCTTGGTGGAGAAACAGGCAGGGAGATAGTTGCTAGATTTGCCGAAGGACTTGAAAACTATCTGAATGAGGACGCCAAGGCCCTTCTATTAGTTTCTTCACTAACAGATCCAGAGGAGGTAATTCATCTTTTCAAGGAAGAAGGTTTTGAGGTGAAAGTAGCAAAGGAGAAAAAGATCCCATGGGAGACTTTGTACGTACTCGAAGTGTTCTGAAAGTTAAACATTTTTATTTGTATGAAAGTATTTTACTTGTATGCCTTTATCCAGTTTGCTGGACTCCGTGGCTGAACTCCTGTCATCACTTTTACCCGAACAGTTCCTGGGTTTAGGTGCCGATCTGTATAGCTTTTTACCTATAGTTGTTTTCATCGTTTTCGTCTATCTCATCTACAGGTCCCTTAAAATAGCTTTTCATGGAATGCTCATATTTGTTGCCGGAGCCCTTTTCCCGATCTTTGCAAACAACTTTTTCGGCACAGCTATACCTATAGCAATTGATTCTCTGGTGTCGTATGGACTTCTTGCACTTGTCATTTACTTGGGTTACGTTTTCATAGGTACTATTGCAACTTTTTTGAAGATAGTCACATGGCCTTTCAGAAAACTTTTCTCAAAGAGCAAGGATGTTGTTACAAGAGACGAGCTCGATAAGGAAGTTGAAGAGATACTTGAAGAGGAAAAAGATTAGCTTGAAGTAATTGTCATGTTCCCGGGTTCTACCTTGCTTGCTTCGCCTGAGATGCTAATTTTCTGAGGCTCAAAGCTTAGATTACCGTAGAAGGCGTTTATGGACACTTTATCATCGATGCTGCTGCTCACAGAGTTCCCAACATCTATAGTTCCGGATGGATCCTCGATCCTGAGTTCTTGGATCTGTACAGATGTTACATTAACTTCTTCGTATGTACCCGCTACCGAAGTTTCAAGTTTATCATCCTCTATGCCTACCTCTTTGGAAGAAAGTGATGTACTGTCGCCTATCAACTCAACCCGGTTGTTTTGAATTTTCAACGAACCTCTGAAGCCTTCAATACCAAGATCTGATGCCTCATCGTTCGCGACTATATTTTTTCCGTCGGTAGTTATGTTGATTTCATCCGGAATATAGCCTATAGTGATCTTCTGTGGAGCTATGTCATTAAATTCGAAACTACTATTATGGTTCAGTGATCCTTCAACATTTACATCTCTTCTTACGGTGACGCTTTGTTCCATTGATTCAGAAATAAGATCCCTCAGTTTTCTCAAGACCGTCATGCCTTCTTCTGCTGGAATTTCTCTAGTTACGTCCCTCCAGACACCGCCGAACAGTAGAAGACCAGCAAAAATTAGAGCAAGAAGCACGGCGGTGTTCATGCCTTTATTCATACAACATTTTTTATTCTTGGATATTTAAATACTCTAACTATGCTCAAGGTAGTACTTGTAAGACCCGAGACGCCTGGTAATGTAGGGGCTGTGGCGAGGTCCATGAAGAACTTTGGATTTGAGAATCTAGTTCTCGTGGATCCCTGTGAGATGACGGAAGAGGCCGACAAGAGAGCTAAGCATGCGAAGGATGTCCTCAAGGATGCGGAGGTCTGGGACAGGATGAACTGGGACAGCTTCGATATAACCGTTTCCACGTCCTCGGAGACAGGCGGCGACTACAACGTCAGAAGGAATGCTGTAAGCCCTGGAGTGTTGAGGAAAAAGTTAGAAGACACTGAAGGAACAATAGGTCTTGTTTTCGGCCCTGAATCCAAGGGCCTTAGAAACGAAGAGGTTGATGGAACTGACTTCCTCTGCCATATACCTGCTAGCGACGACTACCCTGTTTTCAACCTATCACATGCTGTAGCCATAATACTTTACGAGCTGAGTGAAAGGAACGAGGATACTTCCTACGAGCTTGCTTCAAGCAAGGAGAAGGATGTCCTCATGGAGCAGCTTAACGGTATAATAGAAAAGGTAGGGATAGAGGAATACAGGCACGAACCTCTCAAACAGTCATTGGAAAACGTCTTCGGGAGGGCGATGCTTGCAAGAAGGGAAGCTAATACACTCATAGGTTTTTTCAGAAGGGTCAGGGAAAACATAGCTAGTGAGTAGTATGAACTTTAAAAAGGATTGAATATAAAATAAGTCCGTGGGTTATATGTTGGAGTTACTGGCTCAGTTCTTCGGCAACGGAGACTGGTGGACAAGAATTCTCTGGTTTGGACTAATCATATCTTTCTTCATGTTTTACCCCAAGCTCATGATCTACCAGCTTGTTCAGAAACTCAAGCAGAAGGTAGAGGAGTTTGAAAGGCTCTCCGAGGAATCCAGAGAGGAGCTTGTTGAACTTCTTGGGAAGAGAAGTGAGCTTTCGTCGAATAAGCTGAAGGAGAACTTTGATCGGGTAGTGGATCTCTTTACGGTCCCGCCGGAACAGACAGATCCTTCGGGAGTCATGAAGAAGATAAAACAGATGTATGATATACACGACGAGAGGTATAGACAGTTTATAGGTGAGATCTCTGAGGTCGAGGGTGGAGAGAAGAAGAGCTTCGCCGCAGCTACCGTTCACGCGACAGCCGTTCAGCAGATAGCCAAGGTTGTGAGACATATGCTTGAGCTTGTTAAGGAGACGAAGAACCTTCAGATAGGAATGCTATTGAAGATGCAGATGCCCTTCATAGAGAAGCAGATAAAGATGCTTAGGGAAAGCATTTCATGCTTAGCTGAGGAAGAGCCTGTTGGCGACTCCATAGGCCCTCTATGTGCAGCTTCGCTTATAGATGACGCTGAGGTAGAGGAAATTGCGGAAGATCAGGTCTGTGCGGAAAAGGAGATAGAAGGCAGGAACGTATTCATAATAAAACCAGATGGACCTGAAGCAGTTCTAGGAGAGGTCCATGAAGCTGTGGAGAAGCTTGCAGAGGAGAACGATATAGATAAGATCATACCGATAGACGCCAAGGGAATGATGAAGGGCGAGGAGAGAGGAAGCGTGGTAGAAGGAGTTGGCTTTGCCATGGGAGACCGTGGAAAGGCTGAGAGACACTGGATAGAGGACATCGCAGTTGAAGAGGATATAAGTATAGAATCAGTCGGCATCAACCAAGATCCTATGGAAGACGTTATAAGGCCGATGAAGAAGGAAATCTATGAAGCAGTACCCGAAGTCAAGGAAGCAGTTGAGAGAGCTATAAAGAGGTCACCAGAGGGAAGCAATATAATAGTTGTCGGTGTGGGCATTTCCGTCGGCGTAGGAAACGACGGTGAGGCAGTTGAAGAAGCTGAAAAGATTATAGAGAAGAATATTGAGAAAATGAAGGAAAAACGGAAGAAGGAAGAGGAAGAAAAGGGTCTTGGTGAAAAGATCTCTGAATGGTTAACCCCTTACTAGTTGGTGTTTAGATGAGCTATGAGAGACCGTCTTGGGACGAATACTTTCTGAAGGTTTCAGATGTCGTTGCCGAAAGAGCTACATGTGATCGTGGAAGAAGCGGCTGCGTGATAGCAAAGGACAAAAGAATTCTGACGACAGGTTACGTTGGCGCTCCAGCGGGCTTGCCTCATTGCGACGAAGTGGGGCATGAGATGAAGGAGGTCACGCACGAAGATGGTTCCAACAGCAAACATTGTGTAAGGACGACACATGCAGAGCAGAATGCTATAGTTCAGGCAGCACGTCTTGGCGTTTCAGTCGAGGGGGCAACACTTTACTGCAAGATGACTCCTTGCTACACCTGCGCCAAGATGATAATTAATGCTGGCATCGAGAGAGTCGTATGTAGAAAGGACTACCACTCTGCCGACGCTACTAAACGAATATTCCAGAAGGCAGGCGTCGCGCTGGAGATCCTAAACAATGAAGTCGAGGACTACGAGAACCAGTGAAGCAAAAAATATTTAAATGTAGTCAGTAAATTTCTCAGGGTAATAGGTGAGATTATGGGACTGAGACCAGGAAGATGTTATCGTGATAAGGACGGAAAGCCTTATACAAGGGTCAGTGAAAGGAGACCCAGGAAGAGCTACATCAAAGGAGTCCCAGCTATAAAGACCCGTGATTTCGAAAACGGCGACCTGAAGAATAAGGACGATTACGAAGTAGAACTGAAGCTTGCTGTTGATGAGGATGTTCAGATTAGGCACAATGCAATCGAGGCAGCAAGGTTGAACGCGAATAAATACCTCAGTGATAACCTAGGTGAAAAGAACTATTTCCTCAAGCTTCTTGTTTACCCGCACCACGTTCTCAGAGAGAACCCTCTTGCTACTGGTGCAGGTGCCGACAGGTTTCAGGAAGGCATGACACAGGCGTTTGGAAATCCCATTGGAAAGGCTGCCCGTATGGACAAGGATCAGAACTTCATGTTGGTTAAGGTTCCTCAAGGCGAGTCAGAAGTTGCTAAGGAAGCTCTTAGAAGGGCAAAGCACAAACTACCTTCTTCCTGCAGTATCAAAGGAATAGAGAAGTACCAGTAAGTTAGACCTTTACTGTCCTAACATATTTAATTAAGAGTTCAAAGTATTGATAACATGAAGAAGATAGTTTCTCTGGATGAGGCACGCGAAGAGGACAAGGTAGGTAGTAAGGCTGCTTCCCTTGCTGCTGTTTCTGAAACCTCAAAGGTTCCACAGGGTTTTGTTGTAACTGATGATGCTTTCAAGGACTTTCTTGATAGAAACGGTATTGGCGACAAGATACTTTCCATTCTTGCAAGGACAAAGATAGAGGACAGAAGAGATCTTAAGGACGCTAGCAGAAAGATAAGAAACCTGTTTGATGACGTAACTATTTCAGAGGAGCTCAGGGAGGAGGTGGAGGAGGCCTATAAAAACTTTGTTATGTCTTTCGAGGCAAAAAAGGCCGGAAGGAAGGCCATGGAACTTATCAAAGCAGGTAGAGACACACCTCCGGCTGCAGTTAGGTCTTCACCGATGAGAGACGAAGGTTCTTCACCTTCGATCTACAAAAGCAGTTTGAACATAAAGGGAGATGACAACCTTGTTGAAGAGATAAAGGATGTCTGGAAGAGCTTTTACAGTCCCGAGGCAATATATTACAGAGAAGACAGAGGCTACCCACATGATATGCCTTTTGCAGTGCTTGTGCAGAAGATGATAACACCTGAAAAGACCTTTGCTTATCTTCAGAGGGATCCGTGTAACTCCGAGAGGTCGGTTCTTGAAGGTGTATATGGCTTCGGTAATCCTATGTTTTCTGGAGAGGTAACTCCTGATATCTATTTTTTCGATAAAAACGGCTCGCTTCTTAAAAAAAGAATAACTAAAAGGGAATGGATGCAGGACAGAAACCCTTCGACAGGGGATATAGAGAAGCAACCTTCGCCTTCCGCGAGGAAGAGTAAGCCTGTTCTTGAAAGAAGGGAGACCGAAGAAGTTATTTCAAAGATAAACAGAATATCCTCCCGTTTCGGGTCAGGGGTTATGATCGAGTTCTGTATGAAGAATGGGGATATATTTATTTTGGATGTCACTACTCTGGAGAGATCGTCTTCAAGGCATACTGAAGCCTCTGATGATGAGGTTATCTCCCAGGGATTTGGTGTAAGCCCAGGCGAGGCTTCAGGTGAGGTTACCAGGTCTGAGAGAAGTGCCGAAGACAAAATCCTGGTAAATAACAGGCCATCGCCGTTTGAAATTATATTTAGAAGTCCGAAGGCTGTACTCACGTCTTCCGGGGGCTTTTCATCCAACTATTCGAAGATTTCAAGGGAGTTGGAGGTTCCTTGTGTTGTTCTCGAAGAGTCCGAGTCGTCATCGATTAGGGAGGACGAAAAAGTTCGTGTCAATGCCTCAAGTGGCACGGTTTTTTCACAGGTTACAGAGGGACGTAGCTCAAAAAGCAGCTGGCGCGAGGATTCCTGGGAAAACCAAGGCAAAGATGTAAGCAAGGAAAGTGATCTTATGGCTGAGAATATAGATTCTATAACTGCAACTGAGTTAATGGTTTTTACGGATTCAGATAACTTTGAACCTGACAAGTTCGGTGTATCAGAGGGATGTGTTGTAGTCGTGAAGAATTCAGGGGGAGCCACCTCCGGCTTTGGAATTTCACGTGGACCCAACCTCACCGAGAAGCTTTCGAGATACCCTTCCAGTAAAGAACTGTGGTTAAAGTCCGATGGATCTTCCGAATCCATGCAGAGGCTTTCGGAAGTTGTAGGTACAGAAGAAAACACAGGTTCGAGAAAAAATGTTCTTTTGACCTCGCCAAGTATAGATGAGTTTGAGAATACTGTAAAAGAACTAGGTATCTCTGACAGGACAGGAACAGGTCTTGTGGTGGATACACCTGAAAAGCTTTTGTGTTTAGATAATATGAGGAGTTCCACGGCTGACTTCTTTGTCCTTGACTTCGAAAGTCTTGTCGAGCTATTCTTTGGTGAAAAGAACAGAGCTAAAGTTTTAAGCTCCAGTGCCTTCTGGGCCTCATTAAAGGAGTTCTGTAGAGCCTGTAAAGAAGGTGGTTCTAAGGTTGCTGTTGCGTATGTATCCGATAAAAGATTCCTCGGGAAGCTTATAGACAATGGTGTTGATACGGTTATAGTTAGTCCTGAAAAGGTAAAGGAAGTAAAGAACACAGTTGCTAGAATAGAGAAAAAGCTCCTTCTGGAGCGAATGAGGTAGATCTATGAAGCTAAGACTTACCTACCTCATGATTTTGATTATTATTGGGATTTCTATATTTGTCTGGGCTTCTGAAAACACTGATGAAACTGTCGAGGACTTTGGTTTTTCTGGTGAGAACCTTGCAGGTGGTGAAGTTTGGACTCTTATAACCTCCATATTTTTACATGGGAACCCGGCGCATCTTGTCCTGAATTCCATAGCCCTATTCTTCTTTGGAAGGGCCCTCGAGGAAGAGCTTTCATGGGAAACGTTTCTAATAATCTTTTTCATAGGAGGAATTGTAGGAAACCTCTTTGTTCTCTTTACGTATCCCATGGAACAGGTTGTTATCGGCGCTTCCGGGGCTGTATTTGCTATAATGGGGACCGCGATAATACTTACACCTTTTGATTTCATACCATATCCTGTTCCCCTTCCACTTCCCCTGGCCCTTGTAGGTATTTTCATAGCAGTTTCAGAGATCGTAAGCTTCATGACCGGAGGCCACGGAAACATTGCGCACATAGCCCATATAGGCGGTATGGCGACTGGAATTGCATTTGGGTTCCGCGAAGGGGGGAGCAAACAAGGTCTGGCTATAGTCGCGATGCTTATGATATTCCTTTTACTTATGCCACACCTAGGACCATTGATTGAAGAAATATCTTATTTGCCTCTCATCAAAGACTTTTTGGGATAGTATGGAGCAGATAGAAGACCTGATAGAAAAAATTCTTGAGGAAGAGCCCAGCAAGGTTTTGGTTCAGGTACCTGAAGGGTTGAGAAAAAAAGTAACTGATATCCAAAGTCGGCTTGAAAGAGAGGGAGTAGAGACTTTTGTTTCACTTGAGCCCTGCTACGGTGCCTGTGATATAAAGGACAAGGAAGCCAAGGAGCTGGGCTGTGACCTTCTGGTTCATGTCGGCCACACGAAGTTCTGTGATGATGAAAGGATAAAAACTTTGTACTTTCCCTGGTACTATGAAAGAGATCCAGTTCCACTGCTGAAACAGTCTCTGGACAGACTGAAAGGGTTTGAGAACATTGGACTTCTCTCAACGGCTAACTTTTTACCATCGCTGGATAAGGCCAGGGCCTTTTTAGAGGAAGAGGGTTTCAATGTATTCACAGAGGAAGGGGATAGGACAGCTGAAGGTCAGATTCTTGGCTGTGATGTCTCGGCTGCCTTAGCAGTAGAGGACAAGGTGGACTGCTATCTGTATTTCGGTTCCGGTATATTCCACCCTTTAGGTCTTTTATCCGAGACAGAAGCGCCGGTATTTAGACTGGATTTCGAGGAAAATGAAATCGAGGAGATGAGTCTTGATAGATTTAAGAGACAGAGGATTATTGCTGTTGAAAAAGCAAAGGAAGCAAAGACCTTTGGAATACTTTTAACTACGAAAAAAGGACAGTCAAGGCCTGAACTTGCCTCGAGGTTGAAAGAGAAACTAGAGGCTTCTGATAAAAGGGCTTATCTATTTACTATGGACGAAGTAACTCCTGGAAAGCTTGCGGGTATAGATGTGGACTGTTTGATTAATACTGCCTGTCCTAGAGTTGCGGTGGAGCATAGAACGCAGTTCGGAGTTCCTATATTGAACCCTGACGAACTCGAGGAGGCTCTTCTGGGTAGTAACCTTTAAAAGTATTGTTCTTAAAATAAATCTGTGGTATTATGAGCATAAAGATTCGTGGAAAGGGAAAGAACAAGCTTAAACTTGAGTTCGAAGACGAAGGCTTTTCCTTGGTAAACCTTCTCAGACAGAACCTCTGGGATTCAAGCACTGAGATGCAGAAAGCGGAGTATAGGAAGGGTCATACTTACATGGACAACATAAAGCTTCTAGTCGAAACTGAAGAAGGCGATCCCGTCGAAGAGGTCGTAAGTGCTGCCGAGAAAATAAAGTCCGCGGCAGAGGAGATTAAAGAACAGGTATCGAGCCTGTGACCTATACTTCTACCGGTATGATTTAGATGAGTATCACAGAAGTAAAGGACGAAGTAAGGATCTTGGGTTGGGATGACTCGCCCTTTGACAGTGATGACAATAAAATTCCGCTTGTGGGCTCCGTTCTCCGCGGAGGGAAGCCTTACTTGGACGGCATCCTAGTCGAGGAGATTACAGTTGACGGCTTTGACGTCACGGAAAAGATAATAGAAGCTACGAGTAAAACAAAGCACAGGGATCAGCTACGTATTTTAATGCTTGACGGAATAACCTTTGCAGGATTCAATACTGCTGATATAGAGAAGATATATGAGGACACAGAGCTTCCTGTTATAGTTGTCACAAGGAAGAATACTGACTTCAAGAGCTTTAGGAAGGCCATGAAGGAGCTCCCGAAGTTCGAAAAAAGATGGGACTGTGTTCGGAGAGCAGGCGAGCTGAAAGAACACTCCTTTTCAAAAGGAAATTTATACTTCCAGCATAAAGGTATAAGTGAAGAAAAGACAAGGGAAGTAATAGAGATGACTGCTTCAAAAAGCCTCACGCCTGAACCTATAAGAATATCACATCTTATAGCATCAGGGGTAAAGGAAGGTGAATCAATTGGTGGAGCTTGAAGATATCAAAAACTGGTGGGATGATGTCACAGAAGGTGCCCTTGGATGGATAATATACCTAGCTTTGGGTGTAGCGTTAGCTATAATCCTCAATGCTGCTTTTGGTTTTGTGCTTTCAACGGACTATCCTGTAGTTACCGTGGAATCAAATTCAATGGAGCCTGTTCTATACCCTGGAGATATAGTTTTTGTCAGAGGAGCGGAAAAGTACGAGACAGGCGACGTTATAGTTTTCGACGGATGGAAAGCCACGCCTATAATACATAGAATTGTTTCAAAGTCGGAGAGGACTAATGATGATCTTGAAGTTGAAACATCGAAGGGGTTTGATGAGATGACATCCGAAGAGCTGAAGGACTACCATAAAGATGCGGAGGACGAGGAAAGGCTTTACGTGACTAAGGGTGACAACAATCCTACTTGTGACCAGTGCCAGGAAAGCGGTGAAATGGTTCTCGATGATGATATACACGGAAAGATGGTACTAAGGGTTCCTTACGTCGGCTGGCTTAAGCTCGGTGTTATGAGATTTGGCGAGGCTATATAGCTTCTTAAGTCCGGGACCTACCAAAACATTTAAATATGATTTCACAGAAAGTTTAGCCACTTATACGGGATGATCAACATGGAGTATTGTGATGAATGCAATTCGATAATGTCCCCAGAAAAGAAAGATGGTGAAAAGTACCTGGTTTGTAGGGGATGTGGGAACAAAAAGAATGTTTCTGAAGACGACTTTAAAGTTAGCAAAAACCACGAAGAAGAAGGCGACAACGTAGTTGTTATGGATGAGAAGAGTAAGAAGGACGCCGATGCCTTACCTGTTGCAGAAAAGAAATGTCCTGAATGTGGCCACGAAAAGGCTGGGTGGTGGACACAACAGACCCGTTCAGGTGACGAGGCACCTACGCGCTTCTACAAATGTAAGAAGTGTGGTCATAGGTGGAGAGAGTACAGCTAAGGCTTAGACAATTGTTTGATTTACTGAAAATAAATTGCTTAGTTTAACTACTGCCATATACTCTCTCTTGCTCCCTGTACTTCATCGCCTTCATCCTTTTCTTCTTTCTCCTGTGGGAGCTTAGTCACAGGCTCTTCCGTCATCTTTGGTTTAGGTCTGTCTTCTGAACCTACCTTTGTCTCCTTCGTATGGTGAAGCTTTACAGGAAGATCCTCTTCCTCTTGTGGGTTATTTTTATTCCCGGGGTTATTCTCTTCTTCCTCGGAACCTAGTATCTCCTCGGCAGCACTTTTTGTTTCCTTCCTAGGCTTCTCTTCACCTTCAGGATAGATTACTCCGCCAATGCTTCCGTCTTCTTTCGTGTAGACTGTCGGTCCTTCCTTGTCTTCGTCTTTCTTTTCCTTGCTCTCCTTTACTTCTTCCTTCTTTCTGTTGCTTATGAGTTCCTTTTGCTTTTCCTCCAACTTCTTCCTAAGTTCTTCGTCGAGAAAATCATATCTTCCCATAATATCTTACATATTCTAATAAAGTCGAATTTTAAAAAGGTTCTCCTTTCAGATTATCAAAGCCAGAACGCTTCCGTAATATATGCTGAATGCCAGTGCTGCAGGAAATGCGGGTACGAATCTAACTCCTTCCCTTATACTTACTTTCTCTCTCCTTTCCTTTATCTTTTCTATTTCCTCCTTTTCTAGGCCTCTTATTCTTGTGCTTGAGCTTTCGAATACGGAGCCAAATACCTTCAGGTCGGAGCTGTAGAGAAGGTACACTCCACCAATTACAACGCCCAGCATCGGTCCGGGTAGGCTCATTGCAAAGTAAAGTGTTTCTGTCGCATTGAAAAGGTACATAGCTACAGGGAGTATCGCGAAAGATAGTAGGAACTTTGAAAGCCCCTTCAGCTCCTCCGTAGGATCGTGTTCAACGTCGACCTCTTCTACCTCCTCAGCAAGCATATCACCCACCTGCAGTTCTTCGACTTCCACAATCTTCTCGAAGCCTGTTTCCTCTACTGATTTCAGGAAGCGTAGCAGAAGCGTGAAGCCCAGGAACAGTGGGATGAGAGCGAGGAAGTAAATTAGGTAGATATCAATATTTATCGTGGAGTATATCAGAGCAGGGATCAGAGGAAGCGAGGATAGGACAAATATCCTCCGTTTGTCTGAAACCACCCTTTGTTTGAAATCCTCTACAACACCTCCTCTAGTAGCTGCGAACACCAGCGCATAGATTGTCATGTATACGGCTCCTATCATAAAGAGGTTTACTACGAAGGTGGCGCTGAACGGAAGTAACTTTACTGCAGGACTGAAAGCCGGGAGGGTGGGTACGAGGGTTCCTATACCTGTCAAGACCTTTGCGTCTCCGCCACCCCACTGTCCTCCGAGGTACATGAGAAGTCCGAAGGTGAAGAAAATAGAACCGACGGCGGCAGACTGGAAGATGTATGTAGGATTCCACTCCGCAAGTGACCATGACAGATTTATTAGAAGTCCGGAAGCTACCATGCCGAGAGATATCTCATCAGGTATCTCCGTGGTCTTTAGGTCGTAGGCTCCTGCGAGGGACGAACCTCCCAGCGCTACTGCAACAGCAAGGTGTTGGAACATATCCTTTAAATTAACAGCGCCTTTAAATATACTTTTGGTGGTGCAAAGCTTATAAAAATCTCAATCCAATACAAGAGATAGGTGCTAATTTGTTACCGGTTCCGGAACATGTAGCCATTATAATGGACGGGAACAGAAGATGGGCCAAGCAAAGGTCCTGTTCCCCCTGGGAAGGTCACAAGAAAGGCGAAGAAGTCGTGGAAGAAGTTTTAGAAAAGGCACTTGGCATGAATATAAAGCACACGACTTTCTGGACACTCTCCCTTGACAACGTAGAAAAAAGATCTGAGGAAGAGGTCGAGTATCTCATGGACCTCTTCGTGGAGAACTTCAAGAGGATAAAGGAGGAAGAAAGAATCCACGAGAACGAGGTCAAGATAAACGTTCTTGGTAGATGGAAACAGATTCTTCCGGAGAGAGTTACAGAAGCAATCGAAGAGGCAGTAGAAGCGACCAAAGATTATTCTAACTACTATTTGAACCTGCTGATTGCGTATTCCGGCAAGGATGAAATGCTACGGGCTATAAGACGTATAACCGAGGATTCACCAGACAAGGGTGATATAACTTCTGAACTAATTAAAAAGAATCTCTTTACCTCGGAGCTACCGCCAGTGGATCTTATGATAAGAACCGGTGGCGAGCCACATAACAGTACAGGATTTATGATGTGGGATACTGCGAATTCACAGTACTACTTCTCCGAAAAGCTATGGCCAGAGTTCAGCAGCGAGGACTTCGAAGAGGCAGTTGAAGATTATAGAAAAAGGGAAAGAAGGTTTGGTGAGTAGTCAGTCCTCGTTCTTCGGTACTGTAAATAAGTAGTGCTTTACTTCTCCATCTAGTTCGTCCATTATTCTCTCCTTTATTATCTTCTCTGGATCCGGTAGAAGCGGAACCCTATCTTTCAGATCTTCCAGGCTTTCGAACTCCTCCACCTTCCTTTCATCGAGAACGTTCCACATGTGTTTTTTACCGACACTTGGTAATGCTTCAAGTTGATGCATCCTTGGAGTTATGGGTCCTGCATTGTTGAAGAACTCGACAAACATATCTTCGTTTTCTTCAATAAGTTCGTCCAACCTTTCGTCCAATTCTTCCTTGCCGACCGTTGAAAGATCCGGAACGGTTATACTTTTCTTTATGTATTTTACCTTGTCTCTTTTTCCGTCGCCGATGTATACCTTTTCACCTTCCTCTACTTCGACGCCATCCCTGAGGATAACTTCAAGTAGGGAGAAGTATTTGTCGCCAAGTACCTGTGCCGTTGGTTCACTTCTGCTGTCGGACATCTTACCTTCCGGCATAAAGTCTAGTACTATACCATTTTCGTCCTTTTTCTCTTTGGGCATCTTTTAAGCACCTCCAGAACTAGCTGGTTTTACTCTCTATACTGGTCCAGGATTTCTAAGATTTCTTCCATATTTTCATCGGATAAACTCGTTCTCTCCTTTGAGAAGATCAACCTTATATCGCTCTTCTCCTGCGGCATTACGTTGATGAGAGCTGCAGCTTGTCTTGCCTTTACCCTGCCTACTTCCTGAAGCTCTTTCATTGCTTTCCTTGCATCGGTGACATTTATGTCGACGTTCTTTTCCAGGAAGTCCATACATATCTTCTGCTCGTAGGCAAGGTCCTCGTCCTTCTTCTTAGACATAGTGTTTCTTGCTTCGGCAGCGGGAACTGGTTTTTCGCTTTTAATCTCCATATATATTACCTCCTTCAATCCTGGGATTTTATCTTTTTTAGATGTACAGGTTTTACCTTGATCTTCTTCTTCTTTTCTCCGTCCTTTAGCTTAACAAGGTACGTCCCTCCTTCGGTCCCTGTGACTTCAACTACCCTTCCCTGGAACTTTGGATCAGGCATGGTGCTGTGTGACGAAGGCTCTATATCTATCTGAACCTTTTCGCCTACTTCGAACTCCTTCAGATGCTGATTTGGAGCTACGCCCCCGTCCTTCTTCAACTTCCTTCTTGTTCCTTGCATCTTTCCTTTGGATCCTTTCATCTTCCACACCCGATATCCATTTCTCTTTCAGGTTTATATACCTTATTCATTTCTATACCTCCACTTATAAAAATTTGTCTCATGGCCCGTCCTCTACAAATCCAAGCTCTTCTTTTCCATGGATCTCCACGACGTCCAGCTCCACACATTCCGTGCCTGCACCAAGAACGGAAGCCACGGACGGCTCCGTCCTGCCGTCGTCGCCTGAGACCATCTCCTTGATATACGTTCCTGCCTCTGCTTTGACAACAAGCTCCACTTTTCCTTCGCCCTTCTTCTCCCAGTCCAGTTTCTTCACCTTCCTTTTCCTATACCTATCAGCTCTTCTATGCTCCACCCTCTGCGGCGTCCTCTGCGTCAGCGTCTTACCTTCTATCTCCTCCAGCCTCTCCAGCTCCTCTTCCTCCACGTCTTCCTCCAGCTCCACCAGCGCCCGGTAGCTCTTGTCCGGCTGCCAGCTCTTCAGCTTTTCCACCTTGTCTCTTCCAACGATCTGCAGGTTCCTTACGTTGACCTCCACGTTTTCATTAACTTCCTTCCCCACACTCTCCAGGTCCAGCTCCCTCTTCTTTGGCTCCAGAAGCTCAAGTATGAACGGCCTCCAGCCCAGGCACTTTGCATCGATATCCTCTCTTCCGGCACCATGGAACTTCTCGTCCGAGGAGTCTGCAGCTCTCAGAAAGGCCGGAGCGATAATCTCCTCCAGTGAGATCTCGTATTTACCAGAGGGCCACTCCGTCTGCGGAATACCTCTTTCCGTTTTCTGGTACTCACCATAAACACAAACTGAGTTAACGTTCAGCTTTACCTCGTCCTTTTGCATGTCAACAAGAATCTGTATCTCCGGAAGGTCGAACTCCACCTCCTTTTTTGTTTTCTCCTCCAGTCTCTTTCCCAACTCCCGGTTAAACTCGGCCTTCATCTCCTCGCAGTATTGTATACCTATCTCCTCCCACAGCTCCTCCTCCTTCTTCACGAGCTCATCAGGCAGCCTCGTACCGATCAGGAAGTTCTCAAACTCGTATCCTTGAAGCTCCCTCATAACCTTTCCACACCATTCCTCCAGCTCCTCAAAAAGCCCGTCGCAGATTATACACTCTGTTTCTCCGTCCTCGGAGCTGCAGTGCCTGAACTCTACCTCTGAAAAGTTGCTGCCGTCAACCTCCACCTTCTCACCAGCGTCCATCTCCATAGCCACGAACCTCCGCACGACCTCACCACGTTCCTCGTTGGACATACCTGTGAGTAGCTGCGCGAACTGCCGTCCAAGACAGTGATCGCACACGTATCCCTTCTCCAGTATCTTCGCAGCTCTTTCCTCCAGATCCATGTTATCCCAGACTACCAGGATTATTTGACGTCAAAGCTTTAAAGGTTTTGAGCCTTCCAGTCAAAACTTATAAGATAGAAAATCGAACTATTTATCCGATGCCTAGAAATATCGAACGTGTATCCACTGGAATTCCCGGTCTCGACGAACTCATAGAAGGTGGGTTCGTAAAGGACAACGCCGTTCTAGTAACTGGTTCTGCCGGTACAGGCAAGACCATCTTCTGTTCACAGTTTATATGGGAAGGTCTCCAGAACGGCGAGACATGCATGTTTATAACCTTTGAAGAGGGGCCTGATAAGATAAAGCAAGAGGCATTGGACTTCGGCTGGGACTTCGAGAAGTACGAGGAAAACGGCCAGCTTATACTCAGGCAGAAAGACCCCTTCGACACAGCCGAAGGAGACGAGCTGTTCTGGTTTAGAAACCAGCTCGAGAAGCACGATGTGGATAGACTCGTCATGGACTCCACTTCCATTCTCTCGCTTTACTACGACGATCAGTATGAGGTGAGAGAGAACCTCTTCAAGATAGTGAGCACGATAGAGGAGGAGGATGTTACGGCTGTTCTCACAACTGAGTCACCTGAAGGCGAGGACGATCTAACCCGCTTCGGCGTCGAAGAGTACCTCGTGGATGGAGTTATTGAGCTCAATTTCAGTCTCGTGGGAACTGATTCTGGAAGAAGCCTTGCAG
>JBKHHD010000006.1:0-68515 GCA_046539325.1 Candidatus Aenigmatarchaeota archaeon
CACTTCCTAAGCCAATCCTTTGTCTCGTCATCCTCCACGTTCTTAATCTTCTGCTCTAATAAATCAATCCTGTCTTCCATACTGTCTTTCTCTTTCATCTCTTCCACTATCTTTTCCACACCCTGAGCAGATTTCTCGATAATATTTTCACCATTTCCTTGAGATGAATTCTCTTTGTCCTCCAAACCATCTCCCCCCGCATTCTTCGGTTCCCGGATTTTATGGGGAACAATGTCCTTTTTCTTCAATATTTTTTTAGCGTTTCCTTCCATCATCTCCGGATCTTTTTTCTGCCCTTGAGTTTCAGGTACTTTCTTTGGAGATTTTTTCTTCTTGTAGATCTGGTCTGCGGCATGTTCTATGTAGTCAGAATTGGCCTGCTGGAATATCTCAGAAGTCTTTTCGATGGCATCTCTCTTGCTGTGGCCCATCTTTCTGTGGTTACGAATGGCTTTCTTTATCCTTTCCTTGAGTTCATCGGGCAACTTTTTCACCTGCGGTCCATGGGGGTCAGATAAGAGCGCCTAGAACGCTCCTCCAACTAAGGAACAATTTGTAGGCTTTATTAAAATAATTTGCCCTGTAAAAGCCTCTGAGGAATATCAGATCCTAAAAACTCACGTCAAACTCCGAAAGATAGAAGCCTCCTTCGCCTCCTACGACGAACTCAAGCTCGTTTTCTCCTACATCTACGTCGTCCTCGGAAAGCTCTACGGTTACTGTTTTGCCTTCCTTGAGTACCTCCTGTATCATTATCCTCTTTTCATCGCCTTCGGCCGTTGTCATATCTAGGTGAAGGTACTCCGGACTTCCTTCGATCCTATCTACCTGGAAGCTTATCTCACCTGGAAGCCTGTTGTAGTTCGCGGAGCTGACGTCTATAGTCTTCACAGGCCTTCTGTCCTCCTCCGACTCCCAGAAGTAAACCATCTTCGCAGACTCGAATCTGTAAAGGGAGTCAGCCTTTGTGAACATTGTTACCGTGTTTCCTCCCTCGTACATCGGAACATCCTCAAAGTCCACCCACATGGACTTTCTGTCAGGGAACTCCGGCGTTTCCCTGTATATATCTCTCCCGTTGACCTGGATCACCAGCGGGCTCTGAGCATCGAACTCTTCGGGCCGTAAGATAAGTCTCCCCATTCTGAAGTTGTCTGCCTGGTCTTCATCCAGTTCAAACTCAAAGGTTCTGTCCTTCCTCTCAAGTATGTCTGCGTTTATCCTCAAATCCTCGAGCACGTAAACGGTCGGTGCCCAGAACCTCCACCAGGAGGACCTTGCTGAAATTTCCATAGTATTGTTCTCCTTGAGTAGATCCTTATCTATGTCGAAATTGTAAGACCTCCCACCGTCCGGATATCCAGAGTATATCTCCTCGCCGTTCAGAAATATATCAAGGTTGTTAAGCTGGTTTGTATCAGCAACATAGAACTGCAGCTCCATAGAGGTCATCCTATCTAACTGTCCTTCGGTAAGGTCGAACTCTATGTACTGTGGTTCATTGGAAAAAATTCCCCTCCTCACATCACTTCTGTTTATGTCACCAATAACCTTTCTCTCGTCTTTGAAGGTTATATCAAAAGCCTCGTCGGCAAAACCAATATGCTTATAATCCGTGCCCTGAATTCTTCCTACAAAGAACTGGTCGTCCGGGTACTCAACTTCCTCCTCTCCGTCGGTTTCATTGTCCTCGGGCGGCCTCCATCTTCGTCTATCAGGCCTCTTATCAAATTCCATCTCTCCGCCGAAAACGGCCAGTAGAACTCCGAACAAAACGACAGCAACTATGAGAACCTTTGCGAAGTCCATCTTACCACTTATATTAATTAACGGCTTATTAAAGTATTTATATGTGGGTGAAGGTCTATGAAGATTCTCGACAGTGACGAAAAGGAAGGCATGTTGAAGCTTAAAGTAGAGAATCCCAACGACGTCTGGGAACTAGATAACGTGCTGGAGGAAGGCGATTTCGTGAATGCAAAAACTATGAGGAGGAAGATGATTGACAGGGAGGAAGGCCAGGAAAAGGGTAACAAAAGGCCTGTATATCTTACCCTGAAAATAGACAAGATGAAGTTCCATGAGCACACAGGGAACCTTCGTCTCACAGGTCCAATAGTGGACGGTCCCGAGGACGTTGAAATAGACAACTACCACACCATAGTTGCGGAGCCTGGAAAGGTTCTTACCATCGTTAAGGAAGATGGATGGAAAGAATGGCAGATGCGAACGATACGGAGAGCTTACAAAAAGCCGCCCGAGGTCCTGGTATGTGTTCTCGACAGAGAAGAAGCTACTATAGCGAGGGTAAGCAACGGTAAGGATATAATAACTACTGTGCGATCTGGTGGTTCAGGAAAGCAGTACGAGGGGGGAGACGACGAGGAATATCTGGGCGAAGTAGCCTCTATAATAAGAAGGAGGGAGGAGAACTTCGATAAAATAGTCGTAGCTGGACCTGGATTTGTAAAGGATAAAATTTACAAGATGCTCGAGGAAGACCTTTCTGAAAAGTCCGTCAAGGCGAATACAAGCCATTCTGGAACCACTGGCGTAGAAGAGGTAATAAAAAGAGGTGTTATAGAGAAGGTTGTCGAAGATTCTCGAATTTCTGATGAAAGCTCTGCTGTCGAAAGGCTTTTGGAGGAGTTCTCCAAGGATTCCGGTGAGGTGGCGTACGGAATAGAAGACGTCGACAAAGCCGTGGAAATGGGCGCGGTCAAGAAAATACTGGTTTCAGAGAAGAAATTGAAGGATCTCAGGGATCTTGTTAACAAAGCTGAGGAAAGGGGCGCAGAAGTAATGATCATTTCAGCAAGACACGAAGGTGGTGAAAAGCTAAGTAAAATAGGCGGGATAGCAGCACTTCTAAGATATAGAATAAAATGATGGACCCGGTGGGATTTGAACCCACGGTCTCCACCATTTCGGGTTTTGATGAACCTTTTTTCGAAAAAGGTTCTTGCCAAGGTGGCGTCTTTTCGGTACAACCGAAAATAAAAATTCGGTTTCCGTATTTCCACTAGACTACGGGCCCTACTGTCAGATGAAATAAATTAAGATGTAAAGATAAAAAGATTGGGGTTGACCGGATACTCCTCAACGAACTACCTCATGTCCTGAAACCATCTCAGAGCCTTTCCAGAGGTAGTAGATGCTTAACGCGCCAGTAATCCCGAACATCATCCATTTGACCGTAGACTCTTTTTTGTCCATGTGCACTACTCTCTCTTTATCACCGTACCTTTTCTCATGGCCTGAAACGGGTATGGACACCTTGTAAAGGAGATACAAAGCTGCTAACGGAGCAACAATGAACGAGATGAATCCAAAGGCTCCACCTACCATACCACCCCGAGTTCCTACGGCTGTTTCAGCAAAGATTGCTGATCCCCCTGCTACAAGTATTATAGCAGGTAGAAGTAGGATTAGGAACCATTTACCTGTGGACTCCTTCTCATCTAAGTGATCAACAACCTGGTATTCATTTGACACACTGACACCGTGGCCTGAGACTACTTCGGCAATCTTCCAAAGGTAGTACAGGTTTACGATAGGTATTAGAGCTATAATGAACCATGTCCATGTTGGCTCTTTGGATTCTCTGTGTGAAAGATTTGGAATTTTATCACCTCTTCAAGCTTTGTTTTATAAGTATAAAAATCTGGCCAACGGATATAGAGAAGAAAATGGTGGGCCTGCGCGGATTTGAACCGCGGATCTCCACCTTTTCCCAGTCTTTTTCGCGAACGTTTTTGCAGCTTGCTGTAAAAAGGCTCCGTGAAGGTGGCGTCATTTGTGGACAACTCTTTTCGTGAACGTTTTGCGCGTCAGCGGAAAAGGTTCTTAGCCACTAGACTACAGGCCCATGCCAACCACTTATATAACGTCAATATAATTTTATAGTTATGTTTATGAATATTGCGGAAGCAGCTGAGGAAGCAGAGAAGCTTGATGAAATTCAGAAAATACTTTCTTCCGATGGTTTTCTCTGCTCGGCTTACTTCATGGTAAATAAGGACAAGAAACCAGAAAGCTGGAACCTTGCATTTTACTCCGAAGAACAAAAGGAGATAACAGCCGTGAAGGTAACAGAAGAAGGTGCGGAAGTAGGGGTTACAGATGCGCCGTTAAGGGAAGATACAGGTAAAATAAAGCTTGAGGAAGTTGATGTAAGTGCGGAGAAGGGCCTGGAAAGGATAAAGGAAGTTCTCGAGGAAGAGTATTCAATTTCTTACGAAAAGATACTTTTTACTTTGAGAAGCGTCGATGATGGTCAGGAATGGAGGGGCGTATTTGTTGGGGAAAATCTTTCAATAGTCTCTATTGCTGTGAACACAAAGACGGGTGAAGTCACGGAAAAGGAGAAGAAAAGTATGAGTCCTGGAAAGTCCCTTGGTGGATAAAAGTAGGACGAGGATTGCTGAAGGAATCCTTCGAAAACCTTCCATTGAAAGATTTTTTTGCAATGTTTTTTCTAAAGAAGAAGATGGGACCGCCGGGATTTGAACCCGAGATCTCCGGCTTTTACGCGTCGCGAAACAAAATTTACCGCGACGGGCCTTATAAGACCGGCGCTTTGGTCAAGTCTTTTGATGAAACTTTTTCTAAAAGTTTCTTTCTAACCAAGCTAAGCCACGGTCCCATACCGAAACAAGGTATAGTTGCAGTTAAAGCTTTTTATTTTTGAGCAGTTAAAAAGATTTAACATGGCATTGGAAGGTCTGGAAGAAATAAAAGAATTTCTGGTTTCTGGTGGCTTCGATATCTTCGAGTACCCAAGAGGTTGTTTTGACCTTGCAGCGAAGAGAGAAAGGCTCATGCTTCTAAAAATATTATCCAACATAGACTCGCTTCAGAGGGACCAGGCAGAGGACCTTAAAACTCTTTCAAACTTCCTTGACTCAAACTGCTTCGTGCTTGGGAAAAACACAAGGAAGGAAAAGCTTGATAATTCAGTGATATACGAACGCTTTGGGATTCCTGCTATGACACCAGAAACCTTCACCTCGGTAGTTGAAGGCAAATATCCAGATAGCTTCAGAACTAGAGGCGGGACCTTTGGGGAGATTCATCCGGAGAAGCTCAAGATACTTAGAAAAAGAAAGGACATGACACAGAAGGAAGTCGCTGGAAAGCTCGGTGTCTCACAAAAAAGCATATCAGAACACGAGTCAGGAAAGAAAAGGGCACTCATGGACATGGTATGTGCGCTAGAAGAGCTGTTCAACGAAGAGGTCAGGAAAGGTGTGAATCCATTTGAAATAGAACCTAAATTTGAAAGGCGAGGCCATGGCAACAAGTTCTGTGAAAGGTTGGAGGATCTTGGTTTCAGGACAAGTTCTATTAGAAGAGCGCCTCCAAAAATTCTGGGCAAAAACGAGATAACTGTACTTTCCAGAACAGTAAAAAAGGGTGTACAAGATGATTTGAAATCCCTCGGGAACTTCTCAAGGATAAGCGAAGCCGAGGCCTTTGTAATAACCGATGAAGAGATAACTGTGGAAGTACCTTCCTTGAAAGAGGGGGAATTGAAGGAGGTTGAAAATTCCCAGGAACTTGTAAAGGTAATAAAGGAAAAGAAGCATTCTGCCTGAAGTAAATTAATAAAGACTGAGACATGTTTGTTGCTTCATGAGACTAGGACATCTTAAGCTGAGAAAAGTACTGACCGAGAAGAACAGAAAAAGGATGTTCAAAATAGGTGTGGTTCTCTTCTTTCTCGGACTGTTAACAATGATACTGTCTTTCAGGCCGCATCCAATGCTAAGCATACCGATAAAATACCTCAGCATAACATTCACAGCTGCCTTCATAATGATACCTCTAGGAGCTCTACTCGTGATGATCTCCAGGTTCTTCTACAAGCTGACCTATATAACTGCATTGCTGGTCTTCCTGGCTTCGATGGGTATAGTAGCACATATACAGATGCAAAGCTACAGGACAAGTAGTATGGATAGATGTTGTGAGCTGTTTGTGGAGGTAGGTGGATGCGATATCCGTGAGCTACCCGGAAACTTTACGACAACCGTAGACGGAGGAGAAATGGATTGCACAAGCCTCCCACCTGGGAAAAGTGTATATAGCTGGAGATCTATATGTGACTGCTAATTTCTGAGGTCCTTTACCTTTTTTATGTTCCACTTGAATCCTTTTTCATCGACAGGCGTCTCAAGAACCATCGGCTTGCCCTTCAGTTTTTCGTGGTTTATTAAAATCTCAAACGGCCCTTCGCCTATTTTTCCCCTGCCTATATGTTCGTGCTCGTCCTTCTCCGATCCGAAGCTGTATTTGGAATCATTGAGATGAAGAAAATGAACGTTCTCTATCCCTATTTCTTCGTCCAGTTCTTCTAGTAGCTCCTCCAACTTTTCCTCCGTAGAGAAGTCATAGCCCGCAGAGTACATGTGGCAGGTATCCAAGCACACGCCAAGCTTGACGTAGCTGTAGTCCGAAAGATCTACCATCCTTGAGAGCTCACGGAAGGTCTTTCCCAGAGTCGTTCCTTTTCCAGCCGTGTTCTCAAGGAGAACCATTACGTCTCCAGGTATATCCAGCTTTGAAAGCCGTGAAGCAACGTTCTCTATGCCTTCCTCAACACCTGCGCCAGTGTGCGCTCCTGGATGGAAAACGTAGTAAGGTATACCCAGCTTCGCTGCAGCCTGTATTTCTGACTGCATGCATTTCAACGACTTCTTCGCTAGCTCTTCCTTGGGCGTAGCCAGATTGATAAGATAGGTGCTGTGAACTATCCAAGGTTTTACGTTCTTGTCGTTTACAAGCTTCCTGAACTTCCTCGCGTCCTCGTTTCCTGGCTCGCCTACCTTCCAGCCACGGGGCGAGCCGACAAAGATCTGACCGCAGTTTCCACCCAGTTGCTCTTCCCTTTCCACGGCCTTGTGTATACCTCCGCTTATGGAGACGTGGGCTCCCAGTCTGAACATACCATAACAAGGCCGTGCAAAGCTTAAAATAGTTTCCAGGAATCCACAACCTTTAAATATGTGCATGGAGGTATATTTGCCCTGGGGTAAACCACTATTCCAATCTTCAAACACTGTTAAACAAAAACTAAGGAGGTGATTACTATTCCACAAGGAGCACAAGGTGTCGGTCAACCTATCTTCATTCTGGGTGAAGACGCCGAGAGACAGAGCGGTAAAAGCGCCCAGAAGAACAACATCGCCGCTGCCAAAGCAGTTGGTGACACAGTAAGGACGACGCTAGGTCCCAAGGGAATGGACAAGATGCTTGTCGATTCGATGGGAGACATAGTAGTGACTAACGACGGTGTCACAATTCTCGACGAAATGGAAATCGAGCATCCAGCAGCAAAGATGATGGTCGAAGTAGCTAAGACGCAGGAAGAGCAGGTTGGCGACGGTACAACAACAGCCGTAGTGATCGGTTCCGAGCTTCTGAAACAAGCGGAAGACCTTCTCGACCAGGACATTCATCCTACAGTGGTCACGAGAGGATTCAACCTTGCAGCAAACAAGGCCCTGAAGCACTTGGACGATATAAGCGAAGAGGTAGACTTTGAGAAGAACAGGGATCTTCTGAAGAACATAGCAATGACTTCCATCACAGGAAAGTCCGCTGAAAAGGCCTACGAGAAGTACGCTGATCTCGCTGTTGAAGCGATAGAGTCTATCATGGACAAAAGTGAAGGAGAAGTGAACATAGACAAGGACGACGTCAAGATCGAGAAGAGAGAGGGAGACGGAATCAGCAGCTCAGAGCTCATTGAAGGTCTTATCATAGACAAGGAGATGGTCCATGCTGACATGCCGAAGAAGCTGAAGAATGCGAAGGTAGCTCTGATCAACACGGCCATAGAAGTAGACGAAACAGAGACAGACGCAGAGATTCAGATCTCCTCGCCAGACCAGCTAGAGAACTTCCTAGATCAGGAAGAAAAGATGCTCAAGGGTATGGTCGAGAAGATCGTTGATTCCGGAGCTGACATCGTCTTCTGCCAGAAAGGCATAGACGACATCGCTCAGCACTACCTAGCAAAGAAAGGAATCGCTGCAGTTCGCAGGGTGAAGAGCGACGACATGGAGAGGCTTGCGAGAGCTACTGAGGCAAAGATAGTGAACAGCCTTGACGATTTAAGCAGTGAAGACCTGGGCGAAGCAGGAAACATCGAAGAGAAAAAGGAAGGCGACAAGATGATCTACGTAAAGGACTGTAAGAGTCCGAGAACCGTTTCCCTCCTACTTACAGGAGGAACGGAGCATGTCGTCGACGAAGCAGAGAGGTCGATGAACGACGCTCTCGACTGCATAGTTACTGCGCTCAAGTCAGGCAAGATTGTCGCAGGCGGAGGTTCCGTAGAACAGGAGCTTTCCAACAGGCTGAAGAAGTACGCGCAGTCCGAGTCAGGACGAGAGCAGCTCGCGATAAGAGCCTTTGCAGAAGCATTGGAAGTAATTCCAAGGACGCTTGCTGAGAACACAGGCCTAGATCCTGTAGACGCTCTCGTTGAGATAAGATCTGCTCACGAACAAGGAAACGTAAACCACGGCCTAGACGTAGAGAAGGGCAAAGTAGTGAACATGAAAAAAGCTGGAGTTATAGAGCCGAAGGGGATCAAGGAGCAGGCACTACAGTCCGCGAGTGAAGCTGCAGAAATGATTCTGAGAATCGACGACGTAGTCTCAGCTGGCGAGCTAAGCGGTGGCGACGAAGGCGGCGCACCAGGAGGAGCACCAGGCGGAATGCCAGGAGGCGGAGGAATGCCACCAGGAGCCATGGGAGGGCTCTAGAACGTAAACAAACTCCCCTAAACTCTTCTTTTTCTTTATCCCTTGCCACAAGATATTTAAGTAAGACTCACAAATCTACCAATATGTCAGAGGACGAAGTAGAGATAGAACCAGACGACGACGAAGAATACGAAGTTGTTCCACTTTCTCCTATAAGAAAGCTTGAGAAGAGAATCGATGAACTTGAAGAGAAGAAGGATGTAGGCAACGCTAAAGGAGTCTTTAACGAAGTACTCGACCTTGTAAAGGCAAACCAGAGGATGGTTGAAGAAATGGTGAAGTCCAACAGCGAGCTCAGAAGAGAGCTTGAAAAGCTTCCTGATAAGATAGATAAGGTTACCGAGCAGTGGGATGAGTTCCTCGACATGTTAAAGAAGGGCGAAGAAAAACAAAGCGGTGCACAGCAATCGGAAGAAATGTCAAATGAAATGAAGAAGTTGGTCGACCTCAATAAAAATTTAATAGAAAAAAACGAGGAGATGGTAGACTCGTTACGTTCTTTAAAAAGAAGTATGAGGGGCACAGTTGGAAAGAGAAAGAGCCCGAAAGTCAGAGTAAAAAAGAATTCAGAGAAGAGGCAGCCAAAAAAGGACACAGGAAGAACCGAACAAAGAGATGAGAATAGAAGAGGAAATCCAAGAGTAAAGATAAAGGACGATAGAAAGGGAGAAAGAGACAAATGAGAGATGAGATAAGTAACCTTGAATTTTCTGTTCTCCTGGCCTTGGCCGTTATGGTTTCTATAGCTTTCTTACTAATACCTCTACAAGGCTGGACCCAGGCACTTTACGGACGTGATCTGATACTTGAGATACTTATCTCTGTCCTGATAGTTGTCCAGGTAATTTCACTAGCCTTCCAGGTAAGGAACTACGAAGATTAGAGAAACCATTAGGTAATATTTAAATAGGAGGCTAAGTATAACCATATTGATAGCATGAAAAGAAAAGGTGTAACCCCCGTAATTGCGATCATCATGCTTCTGCTGATCGTAGTTGTTATGGTCGGTGGTGTCTTTGCTTGGATGCAGACTATGCAGGAAGACGTAGAAGGCATGACCGAGGAGGAGCTCGCAAGTTTCATCGAAGAAGCTGAGGATCACATCAGTATAGAGAACTATGAGTGTGAATCGGGTGGATCCGATGACCCTGAGGTATCCAAGGTATACGTCAGAAACACTGACGAAGTAGATGACTACAATGTCACTGCATACGTCGATGGTGCAAAGAAAGATGAAGACATCGAATTAACAAAGGATTCTCTCACAGAGTTGTTTGATGAATCAGACTTAAGTCAAGACGATATAATGCGTGGCGACACACTTGAACTATCCATGGAAGGAGATACGATCGCCAGTGAGACGTTCAGCTGCTAGACCAAGGCAGAAGAGTGTGAAACATGATGAAGGGATTACTCAGTCTTAGGGATAAAGGTGTGACGCCAGTTATCGCAATAATCATGCTTCTGCTGATCGTAGTTGTTATGGTCGGTGGTGTCTTTGCTTGGATGCAGACTATGCAGGAAGACGTAGAAGGCATGACTGAGGAGCAGTTATCCGGCTTAATGGAAGAAGTGAAGGAAAGTATAAAGATAGAGAACTACCAGTGCAGTGGTGATGACATCGAGAAAATCTATGTCAGGAACAGCGACGACGTAAATAAGTACAATGTTTCTGTCTACGTAAACGGAGGCCTTGCCCTAGAAAATGTACAACTAAAACCAAATACGTTACATGAGCTAGTAGAAGACGGTGAAGGTAATATAGATAACACATTGGACAAGGATGTAAAGCGGGGCGACACTTTGTCCATTGGATCAAAGGGCGAGATCGTCCAAAGTGAGACTTTCAGTTGCTAGTACTGGTTAAACAACAGTTTTATATTCTTCTCTGTAAATACATGCAATATGCTGAACTGCTCTGCCTTTATGGACGGAGAAAAGGGCCAACAGGTACTGACGGCCGTTCTGCTTACTGCAGTTATATTGACAGTTTCTAGCTCCTCGTACTTCTGGGGTAGAAACATGTTAGACAAGTCTCGGGATCAAAGGAACTTCGAAGAGATGGAGAACTTGATGAGAAATATAAACAAAAACATAATGGGGGTTTCCAGTCGCGGTGGAAGAAGGGATATGTCCATAGATCTTCCGGACGATGCTGAGTTAAGAATAAACGAAGCAGAAGAAGGGGGAATGGACAATATAACACTGAACTTCGTAGTAGAAGGACAGATGATGGCCACAGACCAGGAGATAGCTATCAAAGGATCCAAAGGTTCCGAAGCTCCTATAACCCAAGACTCTGACGTAATAGTTGCGAACTCTGAAGAATCGAATGGAAACTATCTTGTAGAGTTCAAAATATACTACAAGAACGTTACTGTAGATGGAGAACCAAGCAGTAGGATAGATATAGACGCTACAGGAAGGCTTTCAGCTATAAGTGAAAGCACAGACCTAATAATAAACCAGGGACCAACAGAACAGATAGGCGATGGAGATTTCAGCGTTAATAAAGTTGAAGTGAGAATAGTTTAGATAGTTGGTACTATGGACCAAAAAGGACAGTATCTTTCCCTGGAACAGATGATATTATTCACAGTAAGCGTAATCGTGATGGTTCTAATATACTACTCCTTTTCAACCTTAAGGCAGAAAGCAGGTGAGTCTATAATCGAAGATCAGCTAAGAGAAGTATCAGAAATAGCTCTCGGGGGTATTTATAGAGTAGAAAACCAACATACTGATGACGGAAAAACCTACAAAAGGATAGAATATGACATACCCAAAGAAATTTCAGGGCAGATGTATAAAATTGATATAAGAGGAGGCGAAGAAGTACATATACAATCTGAAGGAGGCGAAGAAGTAGTGAAACCTATAGGTAAGCCATCCGAGAATTTAGATATAGTCAAGCAGGATGCTTTTATGGACGGAGTTTCCTCCAGAAAGGGAAAGCTTGAAATCGTGCTAGATGACAACGAGATCAAAATAGGTAGGTAAGATGGAAGGGATAAAGGACGAAACCAAGGAAGAGATAAAGAAAGGTATAGCAGAGGCACTCGAAGAACTCGGAGCAGAGTTGAAGGGGGGTAAAGAAGAGGCTGATAAACTTGATAGAGATGTAAGACAAGGACCCGGGGCCAGAAATATATTGAATATGTTACAGGCCGGCGTCAAGAAAGGGGACTTCAATGAAGATACCGAGGAAGACGAAGATGATAAATCAAAAGACGACGAAGAGAAAGATTTTTCTGACGGAATTGAGGAGGTAAGTTCAGAAATAGAAGAAAGGTCTGTGGAAGAAGAAGTAGACGAGGAAATACCAATCTCAGAACCACCCGTAAATGATATTGAAGAAGTAGAGGTAATAGAAGACGAAGAAAAACAGGGACCTGAAGCTGTGGAAGAGGAAGAAGAGGTTACAGAGGAAGATGAAGGAGATAGTGAGATCGTCGAAGATATACTTGAAAGGCTTCGCACTGGACTTAGCTACAGATATACTGAAAGGGAGGGGAAAATTAAACAATTCAGAGGTAAAACTGAAGGTACTGAGCCAAGACAGAAAGGGATTAATCCGAGGCAAGAACAAAGAATACCTCCTGAAAGCTCGTCTCCACAAAGAGCCGGTGCACCATCTCAAGGTCAAACATCCTCCGAAAGAAGTCAGGATGAGTCAGGAGTAGAATCCTATGTTTTTGAAAACGCGACCTTGGAAGAAGGGACAAAGCTCCCAAATACAAGCTGGGAAGGATCCACGTCTATAGACCTAGGAAAGGATGAAAAAGATGAGAAGCTCACAAATATAGACGAATACTACAGCCTTGTACCCAAAAATCCTGAGCCTGACGAGGATATATATGCATACGCCCACATAACATGGGACGAAGAAAAAAATTCTCTGGTATACAGAGTTACCGAGCCTGAGCTTTCGGACAAAGATGAAGAACTCCTTGAAAAGATAAGAGAAGGTATAGAGGAGAGGCTTGATGTAGATTTCGAGTCACTGGGAAAAATAAAGGCAAGAGGTTACCTATCCAGGAGGATGGAGGAGATTCTTGAACTGCTCGGAGAGGAAGTCAGCGGAATCAGAAAAAAGGCGATACGATATTATCTTGAAAGAGACTTCGTGGATATGGGTAAAATAGAGCCTCTTATGCGTGATCCAAATATAGAAGAAATTTCATGTGACGGTGTTGGAATACCTATATTTGTTTACCATCGAAATGCAAAATACGGATCTCTGGAGACAAACATAGCTTTTGAGAACGAAGAAAGGCTTGATCAATACGTAATGAGGCTTGGTCAGAAGGTAGGTAAAACAGTTTCTATGTCCAATCCTCTGGTTGACGCTTCGCTTCCCGATGGGTCAAGACTCCAGGCAACACTGGGCACAGATATCGCAAGGAAGGGTTCTAACTTTACCATAAGGAAATTTACAGAAAATCCTCTGACACCTACCGATCTCATAGAGTTTGAAACAGTTGATCCAAGAACTCTTGCATACCTCTGGTTGGCTATAGAAAACCAAAAATCGGTCTTAATCTCTGGCGGAACAGCAACAGGTAAGACAACCATGCTCAATGTAATATCCCTTTTCATAAAGCCAGAGATGAAGATAGTCACCATTGAAGATACAGCAGAACTGAGGTTACCCCACAACCACTGGGTCCCCGAAGTAGCTAGAGAGGCCATGGCCAAAGAGGGCTCGGACACAGTAGATATGTTTGACCTCCTCAAAGAGTCTTTGAGGCAGAGGCCGGACTACATAGTCGTGGGTGAAGTGAGGGGCGCTGAGGCATTTGTCCTATTCCAGCAGATGTCAACAGGCCATCCCGGCCTGGCTACAATACATGCCGAGAACCCCGAAAGGCTCATAAGCCGTCTTACCACGAAGCCTATAGACCTACCCCCTTCACTTCTCAGCGCTCTTGATATAGTTATATTCCTGCGTAAAGTTAGGAAAGGCGGTACCCTTCAAAGGAAAATAGACCAGATAGTTGAAGTAAAGAGGTTCTCAAGGGAAGAAAACGTTCCAAAGATGAACCGTGTATTCAAATGGAACCCCCGGAAGGACGAACTCGTAAATGAAAATCCTAGCTTGATACTAAATGAGATCTCAGAACTGAAAGGTATGGACAAAGAGGAATTGAGGAGGGAAATAAAGGATAGAGAAAGAGTGATAGAATGGATGGTACACGAGGGAGTTAGAGATCTTGATACAATAGGTAACGTACTTTCAAAATATTACTCGGAAAGAGAAACCCTCCTGGAAAAAATAGAGACCCGAGGGTAATAGCTTTGAACTTCAAAGAATGGTACAGAAAAAAGTCTGTCGGACTCTTCTCCGGATACATAGAGCCCTACATACATTACTTTGAGGACCTTAAGCCCGATCTGACAAAGGCAGATATCAATGTCTCATTGAGAGAGTATCTTTCTATGGCTATCATGACTATAGTTATAGTATTCTCAATAGAAATGCCCCTGATAGCCTTCATAGTTGGACTGATGCCTGAATTTACGATTCCTATGGCTGTGTTCTTTTCCCTTACGGTATCGCTCGGTGTCGCTGGAATGATAGCCTTCATGTTTTATATACATCCCTCTTTGAGGGCAAGTTCTAGGGGTGAGAATATAGAACATGGTGTCCCTTTTGCAGCGACATATTTAGCAACGATCTCGGGAAGTGGTATACATCCTGCCGATATGTTCAAAATACTTTCAGAGTTCGAAAGCTACGAAGAAATAGCCGAGGAAGCCGAAAAAATATCGACGAGGGTAGAACTCTTCGGAATGAATATAACGGAAGCTATCTCACGCTCCGCTAAGGGCTCACCTTCGGAAAGGCTCAGTGACCTATTATGGGGTATGATAACAACAATAAGGAGCGGTACGGATCTATCCGAATATCTCCAAGGAAAGTCCAGGGAGCTTATGAGAGAGTACGAAAGAGACCTGGAGGAGTATTCTGAGAGTCTTGGGACCTTCCTACAGATATACCTCACCCTGATAATAGTTGGGTCCATATTTACTGTCATAGTGACCTCAATCATGTCGGCATTCGGACTCGGTGCAGAAATGGCTGGAATGATAACTATTATACAGTTTTCAGTGGTTTTCATATTTTTACCTGTGATAACATTAGGATTTGTATGGTTACTCCAGACAACCTACCCAGGGTGATGTAAATGTTGGATGAAATTCAAAGACAGATGGACAAAGAAGACAAGCTCTTAATCTTTCCTGCAGTCTTCTCTGTATTTCTTATCCTTGGTGTAGTCCTGCTACATCCTGAACCAGGCATGATCGGAATAACTATACTTCTTTCTATAATGATATCCATCTCACCCTACGCGATATGGAAGTACTTCAGGGTGAAAAAGGTGAAGGGAATGGAGAAACAGTTCCCTAATTTCCTGAGGGATCTCGTCGAGGCTAAGAAAAGTGGCCTGACACTGACTGAAGCCCTAAAGGAGGCCTCTGAAAACGAGTATGGAATGCTAAACGAAGAAGTAGAGAAGATGAGCAACCAGCTGTCATGGAATATGAGCTTTGATGAGGTTATGACGAAGTTCGGCGAAAGAAACAAGGATAGCGATATGATAAGCAGGACCGTAAAAATAATAATGGAAGCTAAGAGGAGCGGCGGGAACATAATCTCTGCCATGGAAACTATATCTTCAGATGTTTCGAGACTAATAGAAATAGAGAAAAAAAGGAAGTCAGAGATGTCTCAACATGCGGCTGTAATGTACCTCATATATTTCATGTTTCTTGCCATAACTATAATACTATCTAAAATTCTAGTTCCTATGACTACAGAAATAGGAGGTGAAGGTGGTAAAGCACTGATGATAGGCAGCGGAGGTACTATTTGCTCGCCAGCCACACAACCTTCTGAGGAGCTTATATGTTCGATGTTTGAAGGTATAGCGTTAGCACTCGGAATAGGTGGGGAGGGTGGAGCTTACTACGAAGGACTCTTTTTGTCTATGGTACTGGTCCAAGGAATGTTTTCTGGTCTCATAATAGGACAGATAAGGAACAATTCTGCTGTGAGTGGCATCAAGCACTCTCTTATAATGACGGGCGTTGGTCTGGTAACCTATATAATAGCCGCTAGGTACGTAACAATTGAAATAATCTGATCACCATGAAGTTTCTCAAAGAATCAGTAAAGGGACAGTTCAGCATAGAATACTTGATAGCCTTCCTTCTATTTTCAATAGTCATACTTTATATATCTTTCCAGGCTGCAGACGTTTTACCTCAAATCTTAACAGAAAGAGCAGTGTCGCGCAAGGATGCAGAAGCCCACAGGATAACAAATTTTCTTGCTGAAAACGAAGGTGGTCTTGCTGACGAACCATACAGGTTGAATAAAACAAAGTTGAATGAATGGAAAGAAAGATGTGATGAAGACTACGATAAGACAATAAAAATGCTTGGTCTAGAGGAAATATCAGGTGTACAGATAAAAAGGTTTGACAGCTACGGAGGCCACGACATTTGTTCAGGACCACCCGTTCCATCAGGCGTAAGCCTGGGCTATGCAGTAAGTTTCGGATATATACAAGGCGAGGAGATAAACAGACTAGAGGTGGTAGTATGGTAGGTAGGAAGGGTTTTGTATACATAATGGAGGTAGTACTTATATCAGTAATACTAGTTGTTTCTCTTGGTTTTCTTTTAAGGCCACTTGACGTAGATGAAGACTGGACCTCAATGGACCTCGGGAAGGTAGGTAGAAGTGCTTTGTTGTCCATAGACAGGAGAGATGGTTTAGAAAATACTGTGTTTTTAGAAGAACCGTACCTTGAGGATGAGCTGGACGAGCTATTTTACTCCAAGAGTGATATGAACGTGAGATATAACTTAAGGATGGAACATACATACGCCAGAAAACTTACGGTTGGATTTAACTGTACTGGTGAAGGCTGCTCGATGGACGCAGAGGAAAGCCATAGCGAGAAGGAGGAATACAGGAGGTTATGGGAAACGATCGACGAGTCCTGGATGAACAACAGATCCAGAAATGTAGTAATGGAGGGAGTCAAACTTGACGGTGATGAAGTCACTGAAGGTGAAATCGATGTCTTGTTTATAAGAGGTGAAGATCAGCTTGAGGAAGCAAATGAGAGCATAGACGAGATAAAGGCTTTCCTTGACAGTGGAGGCGCAGTAATCCAGTTAACGGACTTCAACGAGGTCAATGATTACGCTATCCAGGAAGAGATATTCGAACTGGAAAATCCCGAAACACCAAAGAACGAGATATATTTCGAAAACAGGTACGATCCTGAAAAACCTAACTACGAACCTTCAAAGCTTTTCTACGGAGTCGGCAGCATTGTAAATACTGGACAACCCGGAATAACGAAGCCAAGGGAAGGAACATGGAAGCTAAGGGACCGTGAATACACTGTAGAGGTAGATGAAAACGACGCTGAAGTTAACGTAACCAATGAAACAGGACACGTTTTATGCAGCAGCTGCAGTGAAGGTGAAAGTTTTGAACTGGACATTGAAGACCTCGAAGGTGATGCTTCAGTAAGAAAAATTAGAAATCCTGATGAAGGGGCTTATAGAAATCAGACAGTTGTATGGTTCGACTACCCAGGAAGCTATGAATTTTTATCTGGAAGTTTCACAAGCTCCGCAGAAGGATCTGAAGACTATTCAGAAGTGACGAGGGATGAGGCTGTCATGGTCTTAAACGAGGTTCATGGTGGAAGGACTGTATGGGTATCGTCACCTGAAGACGGGGAGATAGGCGCTGATATGAAGGACGATCTAAAGAGTCTAATCCGTGCCGGGCTCCTCTGGTCCGGAGAACGAGGTGAATGGTTGAAGGAAGCAGAAAAATCACCAGAAAGAAGGTCATCGTATATTACACATTATGGCTCCTACAAAAAGGATATATACGAGCCCTACAAGATAACTATGGAAATCTGGTACACATACTGAGGTCTATTCCATGAAGAAAAAGTTCTGTGTCAAGTGCGGCGAAGAGACAGAAGAGCTAGTTGAAAGTCTTTGCAAGAGCTGTTTCTCTGAAACAAAGGAATGGACCAAGATACCGGACAGGCTACAGGTTACAAAATGCAAGGGATGTAGAAGAAAGAAAGTTGAGGGCTGGGTGGACATGCCTCTAAGAAAAGCGATCCTAAAGAGCCTGGAGAAAGGGATAACTTCAAAGGGTCAGATAGAATCGATAGACATAGAAATACAGGAAGAGAGATCTAAAGCTGTGGCTACAGTAAAGGGCAAGCTGAAAGGTGTGGAAATGGAAACCAAGAAAGAAATTGATCTTAAGATAGAAGAAAGTCTCTGTGGTGAGTGCAAGAAGATCAACACAGGATATTTTGAAGCCACTGTACAGGTACGTATAGAAGACGGTAACACTGAAAAAATTCTGGACGACTGTGAAGAAATTCTGAGACAAAGAAAAACAAAAGAAGCAATGGTTTCAGGTGTCGAGGAAAGGAAGAACGGCTTCGATATACTTATGCCATCGAACTCAGCAGCAAAATATCTAACAAAGGAACTTGCCAAGAGGTACAATGTCGAGAGGAAAGAAAGCAAGACTCTAAAGGGACTGGAGGACGGACACAAGACCTACAGAAGCACTTACTTAGTAAGAATTTTGGGTTCCTGAAAACTACAATACATTTTTAAAATTTGAAAATAAGGTTTGGACATGCCTGAAGAAGAAAAGTCGAGGCTGAGAGAGCCTAACGATGATCAAGTTCTAGGGAAGGTTATAGAACTACTTGGAGCTGATAGACTTAGGGTTGAGTGTGAGGACGGCGAAGAGAGGATAGTAAGGATCCCAGGTAAGCTGAAGAAAAGGGTATGGGTAAACAGGGACGATATAGTAATTGTAGAGCCTTGGGACATAGAGAGTGAGGAAAAGGGCGACATGGTTTGGCGCTACAACAAGAACAAGATACCCCGCCTGAAGAAGAAGGGATACCTCAAGAGAATCTCTGTTTCTTGATTTTTTGGTGTTTGAATGAAGGACAACATTAGATTCACAGAGGAAAGGATAAAGATAGTCGAAAAAAATAAAGATAAAATAGAAAGAAAGTCAGATACAGATATAACTATAAATGGACTTGACGTATCCGTAGAAGGCGAGGCAGTGGACGTACTCAAGGCAAGGAATATAATGGACGCTCTTTTCGAAGGCTTTACTCTCGACGAATCGTTTAAACTTTTAAATGAGAAAAATCAACTAAAGGTTGTTCGTTTGAAGGACTTCGCTTCCTCGGGCATGTCCGTTGAAAAACTTAAGGGGAGGATAATCGGCGAGGGTGGAAGGACAAAGAGACTTATAGAGGAGCTGGCGAAGGTTTCATTATCCGTACACGGAAAAAACGTTTCGATGATAGGCAACGCGAGGGAAGTGTCTGCCGCGACAAAGGCTGTGCAGATGCTTGTAAACGGAAAGCCTCACAACAAGGTATACAGGTACCTTGAACAAAATCAACCTGACAACGAAGAGATGGTATAGATGCCAGGAAAAACAGCTGAGGAAATGGCACTGGACCAGAAGGAGATTTCTGTTGCCGAGTTCTTTGAGAAGAACAGACACCTCCTTGGGTTCGACAATCCGGCCAAAGCTCTCATAACTGTGGTAAAGGAAGGTGTTGACAACGCCCTGGACGCTTGTGAAGAAGCAGGGAAGCTACCACACCTTAAGGTAAATATAGACGAGGAAGGTAAGAACAAGTACAATATATCCCTCAAAGACAACGGTCCTGGAATTGTAAAGGAACAGATGCCCTCAATTTTCGGGAAGCTCCTCTACGGTTCAAAGTTCCACAGCCGTAAGCAGAGCAGAGGGCAACAGGGAATTGGAATCTCGGCTTCCGTTCTATATTCACAGCTAACCACTGGCAAGCCTGCTATCATTACTTCAAGGACCGATAAGAATTCACCTCCTAAGAGGTTCAAGCTTAAGATAGATACTGTAGAAAACGAGCCAGAAATACTTGAAGAAGAAGAACTAGAGGATGGCTTCGAGCCAGGAACTGAAATAACTGTCCATGTCGAAGGCAAATACCTTCAAAGGTACCACTCCGTTGACGAATATCTCAAACAAACAGCTATAGCTAATCCTTATGCACATATAGAGTATAGTAATCCAGAAGGCGAGGAATACGACTTCAAGAGGGCAGCAAACGAGCTACCTCCGGAGCCAAAGGAGATAAAACCACACCCTTACGGCGTAGAGCTGGGCGTACTAGGAAGAATGTTAAAGAACACTGACTCCAACAAGATACTTTCGTTTCTGCAGAACGAGTTTACGAGGGTTGGGAGGACTTCTGCAGAGGAGATTTGCAGGCTAGCGGAGGTGGATCCTGACAAAAAACCTGATAAGCTTAATCATAGTGAACAAGAGGCAGTGCTCGACGCAATGCAGAAAGTAAAGATTCAAAGGCCACCGACGGACTGCCTCTCGCCTATAGGCGCCAAACTGATAAAGAGCGGTCTTGGGAAGGAAATAAACGCGGAGTTCGTGACTTCTTCAAGCAGGGACCCTGAGGTCTACAGGGGGAATCCGTTCCAGGTTGAGGTAGGGATAGCTTACGGCGGTGAGCTGGAAGAAAGGGAAAACGAAAAAGTAAAGATTATGAGATATGCGAACAAAGTACCGCTACTATACCAGGCCTCTTCTTGCGCTATAACAAAGGCTCTGGAGAGGACGGACTGGAAACGGTATGGCTTAGAACAGCCTGGAAGCAACGGAACGCCCAAGGGACCTGCAACCATATTCGTACATTTGTGTTCGACCTGGGTACCGTTCACCTCTGAGTCCAAGGAGTCTATAGCAAGATATCCTAAGATCGTCAAGGAGATAAAGCTCGGTCTTCAGGAATGTGCCCGTGACCTGAAGCGACACCTGTCAAAGAAGCAGAAAGGGAAGAAGGAGAAGAGGAGGAAGAAGATTTTCAGCAACTACATGCCGCTTGTACTTGAAAACGCTGTAGAACTTACAGGTGAAGGTCAGGATCTATCAATAGATCCAATCATGCAAAGAGTTATAGATGAGGAACTTGTGGAAAAAGTAGAGGAAGGTGATGAGGATGAGTGATGAGGAAATATCCGAGAGTCTGACGGAAATAGGTGAAACTATAATCCAGAAGGTAAGTAACGATCAGGTTCCGTCGGTTCAAATACCTTCGAGGACAACTTCCAATATAGTCTACGATGAGAACGCAAAATGTTACGTGCTTGGTGATAAAAGAACGAACAGGGACGCAGGAAATATAAGGCATGTCAAGAGGCTCGCGCAGATGCTTAAGGTCGCTAGCTTCTGCAAAAACGAGCTTATGGGCTCTGAGAGGCATGTCACAAAGAGAGAGCTTTATTACATATCAGAGTCCTGGGGCGATAAGCTGAAGTTTAAGACACAGGACAGGAGCGACGATCTCGTGGAAGATATAGAAGCTATGATAGGAAGGCCAAGAGAGGATCTAAAGATAAATCCAAAGGCGAAGGGCTCCATATACGGCGACATAACTCTGAAGTTCACGAACCCACGTGGAGAAACCATGGAAGTGAACTGCCTCGACTCTGCGGACGGACAGTCTATAGGACCGAGGACATGTGAGGCAGACATTGTTGAGTGCAATGCGGACAAGGTAATTGCCATAGAAACTGACGGTATGTACAACCGTCTTATGGAGGAGAACGCCCATGAGAAGTTCAACGCTGTTTTGGTCAACCTAGGAGGACAGGCGACCAGAGCCACGAGGAGGATAATCAAAAGGATAAACGAACTGAAAGATATTCCTGCTTACATCTTTACTGACTCAGATCCATGGGGACTACACATAGCCATGGTTATCATAGCAGGATCCGCGAAATCAGCCCATATAAACGAAAGGTTAGCAACACCCGATGCAAAGTGGCTTGGAGTTACGGCTTCAGATATAAAGAACTACAAACTGAGGTCGGACGAGCTAAGGGACGTCGACTTTAAAAGGGTTGATGAGCTGAAGGACGATCCAAGATATGCAAATGATAAAAGGCTCGTAAACGAGCTGAATAGATGGGAAGAAATAGGCAAGAAGTCAGAACAGCAGGCTCTCATGAGGTACGGTTTCGAGTACGTTGTCGACGAATACCTTCCGGCAAAGCTCGAAGAGCTAGGTGCGCCAGGGTTCAAGTGAGGGAATCTTTTAATATTTAAGTTCTAAGAAGGTAAAGGTGTTACGGGCCCGGATAGCTCAGTAGGTAGAGCGCCACGCTGTTAACGTGGTTGTCGCAGGTTCGAATCCTGCTCCGGGCGCTATTCCCTCTCAAGGTAGCGACTATGTTGTATTTTTAGGCACTACATTAAGATAGAAAAATTATTCAAACATAAATTACCCATCGCTACTTGTCAAGTACTCCTCTTTACCTCTTCTGCCCTCTCTAAGCTCTTCTTGTGTCGCTTCTTCAATTTCCTCGTAATCAGTTTCTAATTCACCGTCCAAAAACTCTTTGTACTTACTTTTACCTGACAAAGGAGATTTCCTATAATCAAGTTCAGCTGAATAAAAAGCCTCATTTGCGCTCTCAAATTCCCCATCTTCAAGTTTTCCGAGGGCATCTCTATGTAAGGAACTTTTATCAGTTCTCGTTTTGAGTCTTACCTCGATATAGACTTCAGGCGGAAAAATTAAACGGTTAGCCTTGAGGCTACCCCATACGAAAGCTATTCTACATACCTTTATATATTAAGGTAAAGTTATTTTACTTAAGCCGGAGGTTGAAAGGTGCCTAACAAAATAGACGAAGACGAGGTTTCTGGAATAGACAAAGAAATATTAGAGATTCTAACGAAGGAAAAGGATCCAATAACAACTTATAGGATTGCTAAAAAAATCGATGTCTCCTGGTCAACTGCCAATACCCATTTGAAGGACCTTCAGATAGAGGGTCTAGTAGAATCAAAGGAAGAGGAAAATAAGGGCAAGAAATCAAGGGTCTGGTGGGTAGAACAAGACAGCTTGGATAAGTTCTTGAAATAAAAGTAAAGGGTGGGGCAGGCTCCAAAGAGCCCGGCTCGGAACACCCCCATGGTCCGAGAAATACGTGTACACCCCACCTATGCACTATTTTTACCAACCAATCTATTTAAGCTTTTCCCAAAACAAGCTAACCTTTTTATATCAATGTATAAATATATGAAGATAGAAAGAGATCTGGAACAAACTCGTGGTCGGGGTTGAAGATGCTTCTGTGACACCCCCTAAACCCCAAGCAAATAAACTCCAATAGGTGTGGAGGAAATACCCCGACCACGTCCCCAACATATTTCTTGTACCATGAAGAATTTAACCTCTCTTGAATAAGATAAGGTAATGAAGTCAAAAAATGTCCTTATAGTCGATGGCTACGTTGATGAGCCAAGTACTCTAGGTGTACCTCCATACATCGCGCCACAGATAAGGATGATAGCAGGCTGTCTTGAGGAACTTGGCCTCAGCTGGAGCTACACCACAGCCGATGAGTACAGGGAAAACGGGCTCCGAAACGCAGAGAAGGTCATAGTGTACGGCGGTGTAACAGTTCCTGGCAAATATCTCCGCGGGACTCCGCTCAGCGAGAGAGAAGTAGGAGAAATAGGAAGTACCACCATAGAGACGTTTCTGGGAGGACCGCTGGCCAGGCATGGTGAAGTTAAAGGCTTCGATTACTACTCATACAAAGACCTCTCGGCATATTTCTACGAGCACGAGAAAGGAAATGATGAAGATAGATGGGCTGACAGAGAAGAGATGGAGAGGTGGCTGAAAAAGGGAAGTAAGGTCGTCGAGGAGCACCCTGACTTCCCTGATCCGTTGATAGCTGAGATAAGTCTTTACAGGGGCTGTGTCAGATACTTCACAGGTGGTTGTTCCTTTTGTTCGGAATCAGAGTACGGAAAGCCGGAGTTCAGGGAACAGAGCGATGTCGTAGAGGAAATAAAAGGGCTTTATGAACTAGGAGTAAGGAACTTCAGAATAGGCGGACAGTCCTGTACCGTAAGCTATATGGCGGAAGGTGTCGGTCAAACAGAAACGCCCAAACCAATGCCAGGTGAGATCAAAGAACTGTTCGACGGTATCTGGAAGGAATGCCCGAAAATAAAGGTCCTGCATCTGGACAACGCAAACCCATCTGTAATAGCTTCCTGGCCAGAGAGATCAAAGGAAATAATTGAAATTCTAGTGGAAAATACTACGCCAGGGAATATCCTAGCATTGGGTCTCGAAACAGCTGATGAAATAGTAAAGGAGAAGAACAACCTAAACTCCTCGTCTGAAGAAGCCATGAAAGCAGTAAGGATAATAAACGAAACTGGAAGGAAAAGAGGTGAAAATGGAATGCCACAGCTCCTTCCGGGTCTAAACTTCCTCGGTGGTCTGAAGGGGGAAACAGCAGAAACCTATGAGAAGAACTTTCGTTTTCTGAAAAAAATCATGGACGAAGATCTTCTCCTCCGAAGGATAAATATAAGACAGGTCCTTTCAAAGAACGAAGAGTTGAAGACGGAAAACAAAAATGAGTTCAGAGAGTTCAAGAAGAAAGTAAGGGAAGAGATAGACAGACCTATGCTGAAAAAGATATTACCCAAGGGAACGGTTCTCAAGAATGTCTACATGGAGAAACATGACGGAAAAAAGACCTTCGGACGTCAGATCGGAACCTATCCTCTTCTTGTCGGTGTGAACTATTCACTTGAACTGGGGAGATATTATGATATCGTAATCACTGACTACGGCTACAGAAGCGTAACCGGACTACGTCATCCTTTCTACATAAACGAAGCAAGTTTCAAAGAGCTCAAGGCTGTGCCAGGAATAGGAGAAAATCGTGCATCGAATATATTCCAAGAGAAACCACAGGACGAAGAGAAACTAAGAGAACTCGTAGCTAACGAAGAGGATTTCAAGAAAATTATGGACTATGTCGAAATATAAAGAAAGTGAAACTAAACAACCTTGATCTGACCGGTGTCTCTCAGCTGAATTCTAGGTTGATTTTTGTAAGTAGTAATCAAGCCTTCGGTTCTTACGGTTTTGTTCTCGTAACTCTCTAACCTTCTTGAAAATCTCCCTTGATAATCATCCCAAATTATAGCTGCGAAACAATTATCGGGATATTTTCCACCGAAGTTGAGATAGGTTATACCATCTCCTCTGTTTACTTCGCTGACCTCGCCCTGAACAATCTCTACCTCAGATACATATTTTTCGGCCTCGCATGGATGCACAGAGTTTGAAGCAGTCATATTTTTATTCCAAAGACACCCTCTGTTGTTTTCTATTGCTCTCCTTTCTGCCTCTATCATTTTATCTATGTACTTTTCTCCGGGATCAAAGTAATGGGTATATGCGAGGCCTTCCCGAACCAGTTTCTTGTTTATATTTCGTTCCTCTTTAAAGATATAGGATAAGTTTCTTCCGTAGGTACCTTCTCCAACGGTTTCGACCTTCACCTCAGTTCCGTTTACCTTTTCCGTCAACCACTCCTTTGCTTCTTCATAACATTCATTGCCAACCTCGGTACTGTCCACTCCCATCAACCTAACTTTACCGCTGTCCTCAATAACTACAGTGTCTCCATCAATGACTTCTGTAACATTACCTTTCATTGTCTTGGTTTTCTTCACACGAGGTGATGAGAAATATAAAAGCAAAAACCCAAGGAAAAGGACAACAAGAAAAATGTTTCTTGTTTTCAACTTAGCACCTGTTTCTAAGCAAAGAACTTGAGAACACTGACTACGCCTATTAGAGAGGCTGATAAAATTATTACCTGTATAGGAGTAAGCTTGATCTTCTCCGGCGACTCGTCGAAGTAACGCGTGAGACCTGCAAAACCCGAAGGCATCTTGTTCTCGTTCTTCTTTGCCATAATATCCACCTCATTCTTATCCTCTAAACCTTATAAATCTCACGGAGCCAGAAAGTTTTTTATATCTAAAGGGGCTAATTCAAAGCGCTACCTTAAGGGAGGGTAGCTCAGCTCGGGAGAATACAAAAGCAAGGCTTTTGATTTTCGCCCATAGGAAATCCCGAAAGCGCTAGACTGAAGATCTATATGGAAATCTAGTTGTCGGGGGTTCGAATCCCTCCCCTCCCACCATCCTTCTGATAAAGCTTATTAGTACTGGCGAAGAATAATATGTTGTTATGCAGATTCCTATAGTTGGTCTTGGCGAGATGTCCTCCGAAACTATCAAAAGAATGAAGAGTATGCTTAACAAGGACTTCAAAAAGCTGAAGTTTTACACTGCCGGAAGGTCCGAATTTCCTGAGAACAGCTTCAATGACTTCAGAGACCAGTACATGGCCGAAAGGCTGATGGACGAGTTTCGGGAGGACGGAATACAGGTAATCGTCACTGACGAAGATGTATACAGCAAAAGAAAGAACTACGTGTTTGGTGAATCTGAGTACAGAGGGCCTGCAGTAGTCAGCACCAAGAGGCTCGACCCTGCCTTCTACGATAGAGAAGGTGACAAAGAGAAAGCATTTCGAAGAATGGAAAAGGTCGCCGTGCATCAACTAGGCCATTGCTTCGGCATGGACAACTGTGAGAATCCTGGCTGTGTCATGAATTCACCCAGCTCAGTAAAAGATCTGGACGATGGAAGCGCCGGCTTCTGTGAGGAATGCCAGGTAGAGATCTCTACGAAGGGCCTTCCGCTCAAATAGATTTAAAAGACTCTGCTTCATTAAAGTTCTGGGGTGTCCTTATGCAGAAAGCAAGGATAGAAGATGGGAAAATAACCGTCGAAGAAGATCCGGAAGAAGTCTTCCAGCTTGGCGGATACGGAAAGCTTGAGAGTGGAGGACTTATCTTAAAGCCGGTGGAGGCTATGAGCCTTCTACAGAGGGAGAAGATCGAAGTGGTTAAAGACGGAGAGAATCTTACAGAGGAGGAACTGTACAAAGAAGCCTGTAGTATGACTGAAGGCTTCCATGAAGAGTTGCTTGTATATCAGGATATGAGGAGAAGGGGTTTCGTAGTTAGGCCTGGTTACTCCTTTCCCTGTGACCTAAGAGTCTACGAAAGAGGCACATCCTTCGACGAGGACGAGAAGAAGTTGAACCACGTCAAGTGGCTCGTCGACGTTGTAAGGACTGATTCTGACTTCTCTCTTGTGGAGAAGATAAAGAAGGTTGAGAACGCTGACAACATAAGAGCAAAGCTTGCCCTCGGAATCGTAGACGAAGAAGGCGATGTAACATACTACGAGGTCGATAAAGAGAAGAAGTTGAACAGTAAAACTTCCAAAGATCTGGACGGTACGGAAAGGGCGAAGGGATTTCTGGATGGAAACACGGTCACGGTCTGGGAAAACCTTGAAGGAATATACGAACCACATTACTTTGGCAAGAAGAGGAAGAGTAGGATAGAGCTTAACCTAATGGAGGCCGTTTTCCTTGCTGAAAGGGACAAGCTTGAGGTTGCAAGGGGCGAAGAAAAAGTAACTGTAGAAGAGCTTCTCGAGATAGCAAGGGAAAAAGATATAGAGTTCGAGGACAAATATAAGGTATACGAGGATCTGAGAGAAAAGGGGTTCCTTGTAAAGTGTGGGTTCAAATTTGGGACGCATTTCCGCGTCTACGACCGCGGCGTTGAACTTAAAAGAGGCCAGAAAAGTCCTGACGAGCATACGAAGTGGGTAGTCCATGCTGTCCCTTCAGATGAAAAGTGGTCGTATCCAGAGCTTTCGCGCTTCGTCAGACTAGCTTTAAATATTAGGAGCAAACCAACATTAGGCGTCGTGGACAAATCAAAAAAATACTACAGAATAAGGAGGATAAAACCATGAAAATAGACAACTTGAAGGTCAAAGATATAGTTGATGAAGAATTTTTTTCCGTTTCGACGGAAGACAATCTAAAAGAAGTCCTTAACAAAATCAGGGAGAAAAATGCTTTTGCAGTACCGGTTATGAAGGATGGTGAGCTGGAAGGTATGATAACATGGAGGAAGATAATCCAGAGGTCGGCTCCACCGAAAACAAAGGTCAAAAAACTTATAAGCCATCCACCTAAGATCGATTCGAATATAACAGTGGTAGAGCTTGCAGAGAAGATGCTTGAAACTGGCTCGAGGGCAGTTCCTGTCTACGATAACAATGAGTTTTTAGGGGTTGTCACACAAAGTGAAGTCATAGGAGCCGTGTCAAAGGACAATAGCTTCTCGGGAAAGAAAGCCGGTGCTATTTCCACAGAACTCAAAACTATAAGAGAAGATGAATCAATAGGAAAGGCAAAGGCAATGATGAGGGAGAACAGGATTGCGAGGCTTCCTGTTGTCGATAAGGACGATGACTTGGTTGGTTCCGTAGATCTTTCAGGCATTGTAAAGACTTTCCATCCTGAAAGGGCTATGAAGCTTGGCGAGAAAAAGGGCGACTCTTTGCCGGAGAGGGATTCCCCTGTGACAAGTATAATGAATAAGTCTCCCGTGACCGTTCCGTACAATTCAAATATACAGGAAGTGGCCAAGGAGATTTCAAGGGGTGACGGCCTATACGCAATAACCATGGAGGAAAACAAGCCCCAAGGTATAGTTACTCCTAAGGACATCGTTGAACTGATAGCCTCGCGGAAGAAAAAGGAAGGTGCCTACATACAGGTTGCCGGAGTCCAGGACGTCGACTCCTTCATGAAGGACAAGATACTTGATTCTGCTGAAAGGAAGGTCCAGAAGGCAGGGAGGATGTTCAAGGAAGTTCAGAGACTTATTCTACACGTAAAAACTCAGAACGTTGAAGGAAATCAGAGGCAGTATTCTACAAGAGCAAGGTTATACACTTCAAACGGACTTTTCACAGCAACCCAGGACTGGGAGTGGGATCTACTTGATTCCGTTCAGGGCTGCTTGGAAAAGATAGACAAACAGATGACAAAGAAGCATGATAAGCAGATAGACAGAAACAGGGGATAGTAAGCTAATTTAGAATTCCTCGCCTGCTTCATCAAAGTTTAAGGTCCCATCCACGAGACTTCGGAGTATTCTTGGTATATCATCAATGGAAACTCTTATCTGATCAGTGCTATCCCTGTCTCTTATGGTAACAGTATCGTCCTCCATCGTATCGTAGTCCACCGTTACGCAGTACGGAACTCCTATTTCATCCGCGCGGGCGTATCTCTTTCCAATGGAGCCACGTTCCTCGTACTCCACGTTCATTCTGTCCTTCAGATCGGCATGAATTTCTTTGGCCTTCTCGTCAAGACCGTCTTTAGCCATCAAAGGAAATATCCTGCATTTCACTGGAGCTAGTCTTGGATCCAGCTTAAGTAGCTTTCTATCTTCTTCAACTGTATAGGCATCCATTATAAAGACCATTAGACTTCTCTCTATCCCCTGTGACGGTTCCGAAGCCACATGTGGAAGAACATGCTCTTCTTTATCCTGATCGTAAATACCAAGGTTTTTACCTGAATGTTCTTGGTGGTGACGAAGATCGTAGTCACCACGATCCGCGTTTCCGTAAACTTCATCCCAACCAAATGGAAATCTATATTCTATATCGAAGCACGAACTGGCGTAGTGGGCCAGCTCTTCATCTGGATGTTCCCTTAGACGAAGATCCTCTGGATCCACGCCCAACTCAACAAACCAGTTGAAATGTTGATATAACCAGTATGCAAGCCACTCCGTTTCCATATAATTACCTTGAATTAGCTCTCCTATAGTCATTCTTTCATGTTTTTCATCCTCCTCCTGATGCTCGGCCGTCAATACTTGAAGTTCGTAATTCCTTATAGTGTCGTCTAGAAAGGGACAGTTTTCCTTATTATCAGGATGAACAAAATATTCTATCTCGAGTTGTTCAAATTCCCTGTTTCTGAATACGAAGTTTCGTGGAGAAATCTCATTCCTAAAGGCTTTGCCAGTTTGTGCTATCCCGAAAGGTAGTTTTTGCCTTGTACTCTCTCTTACATTTTTGAAGTTGGTAAAAATTAGCTGCGCGGTCTCGGGCCTTAGATAGGCTTTGTTTTCCTCAGATTCCACAGGACCAAGGTTCGTCTCAAACATCAGGTTAAACTCCTTGACCTCGGCAAGCTCGCCTCCGCACCTAGAACATCTTATATTCTCCTCCTCTATTATTTTATTCAGTTCTTCAGGTTCCTCACCCTCGACCTTCTTCCCTGTTTCTTCCTCTATGAGCCTGTCCGCCCTGACTCTCCTCTTGCATTTCTTGCAGTCGACAAGAGGGTCTGAAAAAGAATCAACATGTCCCGAAGCCTTCCAGACCTCGTTGCTTGATATTATGGAGCCGTCTATTCCTACGATGTCGTCTCTTCTCTCCACGAACTCCTCCCACCAGAGGTCTGTCATGTTTTTCTTTATCTGCGTCCCCACAGGGCCGTAGTCCCAGAATCCAGAAAGTCCGCCGTATATCTCGGAGTTGGGGAAGATTATTCCTGTCTTCTTACAAAAGGACTTTATATCATCCAGATCCATCTTTCTCACAACTCTTCTTTATTACTTGAGATTTAAATTTAAAAGTAACCAAAGGTCTTGTAGCTTCATGAAAGTAGACATGCATGTCCACACAAGGTTCTCGAAGGACTCAAGAATGGATCCAGAGGAGCTGGTCGAGGAGGCGGAGAAAAAGGGTCTGGACGGAATAGTCGTAACGGATCACGACACAATGGAAGGCTTTAGAGGAGCTGAGAAGCTGGATAGTGACGTAACTGTAGTCCCCGGCGAAGAGATAACTACGGACAAGGGCGAGCTCCTGGGTCTTTTTCTGGATAAAGAAATAGAGAATTCGGATCCTGAAAAGGTTGTCAAAGAGGTAAAAGAACAGGATGGCATAGTAGTAGTTCCTCATCCCTTTGATCCAATCCGTTCCTTTGATGGCTGGAAGGAGCTTGAAGGGATAGATGGATTAGAGGTATTCAACAGTCGAAACCTGACCTCAGGAATGAACAAAAAGGCAAAGGAGTATGCGGAGAAAAAATCTCTGATAAAGACAGCAGGGAGCGACGCACACAGTCCTTGGGAAGTAGGCAAGGCTTATGTAGAGGCTGAGGCGAAAAGCATTGAGGAGTTTAAAGAAGAGTTAATTGATAGTGGAGTTAAAGTAAATGGAACCAAAGGAAGTATACTGTCCTATATACACGGAAACCTGGAAAAGATAAAACATGGCTTGAGAAGGAGATAGCTATGGCTGAAAAATCAAACAAAGGTCTAATTAAGTTCCTGGGTCTCCTTGCAGTAGGGTTAGTAATATTCATATCAGTTTTCAGATTAGTTGGTTTCGGAAAAATAACTTCAGCAATAGGCCAACTGTATCTCCCATACTACCTCATAGTAATTGGTATAATAGTTTTCAACATTTTCCTGTGGTCCTATAGATGGGGGCTTTTCATAAGGATGGAACATCCAGAAATTTCCTCCTTCGATATATTCAAAACCACTTTAGTCGGAGTAGCTATCAACAATCTCACTCCGGTCCTGAAGATGGGAGGAGAGGCCGCAAGAGTCTACCTCTTAAAGATAAGACACGGGATGAGGGGAAGGGAAGGTCTCGCAACCACGACCTCAGATCTCACAATGGAATTCATAGTCGACTTTATGCTTGTCATTGTTTCTGTGATCTTTCTAATGATATTTCTAAGCCCGCCGATTTGGCTCTACGGAATCTTACTTGGATTCCTGATTGTTTCCTCCCTCATAGTTTTCAGTATTTTCGGTATATACACCGGCCAAAGAATAATCTCAAGTATTATAGCATGGTTCTGCCGAAGGACCGATAGACTGGACTCTGAAATTACCCTTGCAAAGTACGAGACCTTCCAGGAAACCTTCAGGGAAACGATGAACAACAAAAGGGTCTTCACAGGCGCAATGTCACTGACCGTGATGAGGAAGGTACTGTTGGTAACGAAGTACTATGTTCTCTTTGCAGCTCTCGGACACACCATGAGCCCTATAAGCATAATCATAGCTATAGGCGTCGGATACATGCTTATGATTATACCTTCGACGCCCGGAAGCCTTGGTGTCTTTGAAGGTGGCATGGTTTCAATTTTTGTAATGCTTGGTGTACCTGCAGGAGCGGCTGCAGCTGCGGTCTTCCTTGATAGGCTCATATGGTTCTGGGGTACGACCAGTGCAGGAGGACTCCTTGGAACATACTACGGCCTAAGCCTTATTGGAAGCAAGGTAATAGAATCGTACAAAAATGCAGAAGTACAATGAGGTAAAGGTATTTAATTCACAAATGTTCAAGTTTAGGTACTATGTACAGGCTGACTGAGGAAGGAGAGAAATACCTCGAAGAAGGGCTTCCTGAAAAGAGGCTCATGCAGTCTCTGGACGGAACAAAAGAGATAAGCGAAGTGAAGGAAAGGATCGAAGGGTCTTCATTAGCTATAAACTGGGCACTCAAGAACGGTTGGATAGAGATAAAGGAAGGTACTATCCATGTGAAGAAGAGGCCCAAGGAGATCAGGCTTCAGAAGGCCTTGGAAAAGGTCAAGCAAGGGGAAGGGCTTGACGAAAACACAAAGGAGAAGTTAATAGACAGAAGCCTTATAGAAGAAGTCAGGGAAGATATAGTAAAGCAGGCCAAGGAGCAGCTCGAAAAAGGCTCGACATCCAATCTCACGCCCGAACTCATAAAAACAGGTCTCTGGAGAGAGGCTGATTTCAAGGAATACGACCCCACGAAAACCGGAAAGAGGAAGTACCCCGGGAGAAAACATATTCTCTCCTACTACATACAGGATATAAGGAGGGTTTTCTTTGACATGGGCTTCGAGGAGATGAAAGGACCCTATGTAGAGTCCAGTTTCTGGAACATGGACGCACTGTTCATACCGCAGGACCATCCTGCACGGGATATGCAGGACACCTTCTATATGAAGAAACCCGAGGAGACAAAGCTCCCTGATAAAGAGCTGATTGGATCCGTTAAAAAGATGCATGAACAGGGGAACAGTAGATCGGAAGGCTGGAACTACAGCTGGAAGGAAGAAATGGCTAAAAGACCTGTTCTGAGGACACATACAACTGCTGTCAGCGCACGGAAGCTAGCTGAAATAGAGCCACCTGCAAAGCTTTTCTCAGTGGACAAGGTATTTAGAAACGAAACTCTGGACTATTCGCATCTTCCTGAGTTCATGCAGGTCGAAGGTATAGTTGCCAGCGGAGAAGTAAACTTCCAGAACCTTCTAGGATACCTTGAGGAGTTCTACAAAAAGCTTGGTTTCAAAAAGATAAGGTTCAGACCTGGCTACTTCCCCTACACAGAGATGTCCGTGGAGCCGGAGGTGTACTTTGAGGAAAAGGATGAATGGTTAGAGATGGGCGGCGCGGGAATATTCAGAGAGGAAGTTACTGAACCGTTGGGAATCGAAGTTCCTGTACTCGCCTGGGGCCTCGGGCTCGAAAGGCTTCCAATGATAAGGGAAGGTATAGATGATATAAGGAACTTCTACTATGAAAACAACCTTAAGATGTTGAAGGGGGCCAAGATATAATGGCTGTCGTTAGCTTTGATATGAAAGAACTTGAAGAGCTTGTAGGGAAAAAACTGAACAAGGACGTGCTTGAGAACAAAGTCCCTATGATGGGATGTGAATTTGAAGGTGTGGAAAACAGGAAGGTAAACTACGAAGTCTTCCCCGACAGGCCTGACCTTCTTTCAGTGGAAGGATTTGCAAGAGCACTCCGCTACTTTCTTGGTGTTGAAGAAGGCCTTGAAAACTACGAAGTAGGGAAAAGTGGCATTGAACTGAAAGTAGAAGACAGTGTGGATCCTGTACGTCCCTGTATATCCGCTGGTGTGGTAAGAAACGTTCAGCTGGACGAGTCCGTTCTCAAATCAATCATGCAGGTCCAGGAAAAGATACACAAAACCTTCGGGAGAGGAAGGAAGAAAATAGCCATAGGTATCCATGACCTTGACAAGGTGGAAGAACCTTTTACTTACAAGGGCGTTGATCCTGAAAGCATCGAGTTCGTTCCTCTTCAGAGCGACAAAAGGATGGATCTGAGGGAGATAGGTGAAAAGCACCCCAAAGGCAAGTACGTTGACATTCTTGAAGGAAACGAAAAATGGCCCGTTATAGTGGACAAAAACGAAGAGGTCTTAAGCTTCCCTCCTGTAATCAACGGACAGCTAACGGAGCTTTCCGAGGAAACTGAAAATATATTCATAGACGTGACAGGAACTGATGGAAAGGCTGTGGAGGAAGCTCTGAACATAATAGTAACCTCCCTGGCCGATAGGGGAGGTGGCATAGAAACTGTAACAGTAAATGGAGGTCAAAGACCGGATCTGGACCCGAAGGAAATGGAGGTAGATTTAGGCTACGTTAACAAGCTACTTGGCCTTAATTTAAAGGAAGGTGAATTTGAGGATCTTATCGGAGGGATGGGTTTCGGATACTCGGAAGGAAAGGTTCTTGTCCCACCCTACAGAGTGGATGTGATGCATCCTATGGATGTAGTCGAAGATGTGGCAATAAGCCACGGGTACGAGAACCTTAAGCCTGAAATACCGGATGTTCCTGGAACAGGAAGGTCCCAGAGAATAGAAGATCTCACAGAGAAGGTCAAGGAAGTTATGCTTGGCTTTGGATTCCAAGAGGTTAAAACTACTGTTTTGACGAACAAGGAAAGGCAGTTTGAGAAGATGGAAAGGAACTTAGAGGAAGCAGTGGAGATGAAGAACTCGTTTTCAGAAAACTACAACATCTGCAGAAAATATCTAACTCCTGAGCTGCTGGAAGTTTTAAGACAAAATCAGCACAGGTCTTATCCACAGAAGATATTTGAGATAGGCGACGTTCTGCTCCTCGATGACGAAGAGGAAACAAAAACAAGAAATAAGAGGAAAGCCTCTGGCCTGATATGTAACGATGAAGTAAACTACGTAGACCTCGCCTCGGTTGTCTCATCAATACTACAGCTACTTGACAGGAAAGTAAAATTTGAAGAATACGACTCCGGATCCTATCTGAAAAACAGAGCAAGTAGGATTGTTGTAGACGGTGAGAAGATCGGGGAAGTTGGAGAGGTTCATCCAGAGGTTCTTGAAAACTGCAGAATAGAAAAGCCTGTGGTTGCTTTCGAGTTAGGCTTGGAAAGTCTTGGAAAATGAAGACCTGTCCTTACTTCTTGAAGAAGCTTGATATCCTTGAAAGAAGCCCTCTTCTTCCATAGTCAAGGTCTAGCTCCTCGGCAACAACCTGAGAAGCTATTTCTTTGAAAGCCTTGCTAGCTGGTGAATGTGGATCGTGATGTACAACAGGCTTCTTCATAGCGACTGCTTCAGGAACCTTTTCATCGTATGGCACTTTACCTAGAACAGGCAGGCCGTCTAGCATATCACTGACCTCTCTTTCGTTGAGCTCCTGTTTGGAGCCTGTGTGAGAGTTTATTACAGCACCAATAACATCGACGCCAAAGTCCTCGGCAAGGTTCTTCGTTTTGAGGGCATCGGTAAGCGAAGGTAGGTTTGGATGTGTTACAAGGAGAAGTTCGTCTGAAGCCTCGAGGGTGGATACTGTCTCCTGACCGAGGCCGGCCGCAGTATCAAGTAAAACCATATCCGTTTCGCCCATTAGCTCTTCTATGGCGAGAGGCAGATGTCTTGAATCAGTGCCTTCCATATCATCAATACCTATGCCTGAAGGAACAACCTTTATTCCAGAAGGATGGACGTACATCGCCTCGGGCATCATAGCATCTTCCTTGAGAACGTCGTGTAACGTGACCGGGTACAGAGGGATTCCGAGATGCATCGATAGATTAGGTGTGGTAAGGTTTCCGTCTACCAGTGTTACATTTTTGTCTGCTTCAGTGAGAATAGCACCGAGGTTTGAGACGAGAGTTGTCTTTCCTACGCCACCTTTACCTGAAGCCACAGATAGAACTCTGGTCATTGTTCCCACACATCTTTAATTTGAAGGCCTACAAATTTAAAGCTTTCCGTCGTAACAGACGCGGTGGGATTTTAGAAGAAACCTTTCAAAATCTTGGAACCAAGTTCCAAGTGTTGGAAAGCTCTGCTTTCCAAAGGGTTTCATCCAAAGTTAGGATCTGAACGGAGTGAAGATGGAACCTGGATGAACTTTAAGTGGCAGGGTATCCTCTTAAAGCAACGGACGCGGTGGGATTTGAACCCACGACCCCTGGCTTAGAAGGCCAGTGCTCTGTCCAGGCTGAGCTACGCGCCCATGGATCTAAAATTAAACAGTCCGCCTTATATCTTTTGCCCGTCCGTGTATTAACGGTAAAGTTTTATAAAGGCGTCCTACAATACATAAGGACGATAACATGGAAAAGGACAGAAGGTTCGGCAAGGAAGAAGCAATCTGCCTCTCCACCGGACTAGGACTTCTCCTGCTGGTTCTGCTGGTTTAAGAACTGTGCTAAAGCGCCGCTCTAAATTCTTTTTAATTTTAAGTTACAACTGTAAAGAGTCATGGTACCATGGAAACGGAAAAACTGAAGGAAATTGAAAGGAAGTGGCAGGAGAGATGGGAGGAGGAAGGTATATTTAAGGCCGAAGAAAACAGCCCTAAGGATAATTTTTACGCGCTCGACATGTATCCTTATCCTTCCGGATCAATGCACATGGGCCACGTTAGAAACTACGCTCTCGGCGATGTAAATGCAAGGTTCAGAAGGATGCAAGGCTACAACGTACTGTATCCTATAGGATTCGATTCCTTCGGACTTCCTGCAGAGAACGCAGCGATACAAAGAGGTAAAAATCCCAAAGACTGGACCGAATCGAATATAAAGAGCATAAAGGGTCAGATGAAGAGGCTGGGCTATTCCTTCGACTGGTCAAGAGAGATCGCTTCGCACAGAGAAAGCTACTACAGATGGGACCAGTGGATCTTCCTACAACTGTACAAAGAAGATCTGGTTTACAAGGACACGGAAGAGGTAAACTGGTGCCCTGGCTGTAAGACAGTTCTTGCAAACGAACAGGTAGTTAACAACAGATGTGAAAGATGTGACGCAGAGATTGAGAAGAAGAATCAGGAACAGTGGTTCTTCAAGATAACAGAATACGCAGACGAGCTTCTTGAAGGTCTGGAGGATATAGACTGGCCGAAGAAGGTCAAAAAGATGCAGGAGGACTGGATAGGAAGAAGCGAGGGCGTGGAATTGACCTTCGAACTTGCTGATAGGGATGATTCTCTGGAGGTATTTACCACGAGACCTGATACCCTGTTCGGATGCACATTTATGGCTCTGGCGCCTGAGCACCCGCTTTCGGAGGAACTGGCCGAGGAGAAAGAGGAAATAAGAAAGTTTGTGGACGAGATAAAGAAGCTCGACGAAAAGGAACGCAAAGGCAAGAGAGGTATAGACACAGGGCTCAAGGCCGTAAATCCTGTAAACGGAGAGAAAATACCAATATACATAGCTGAGTTCGTGCTGATGGAATACGGTACTGGTGCGATAATGGCAGTGCCAGCACACGATCAGAGAGACTACGACTTCGCCAAGAAAAACGATATAGAAATAGTTAAGGTAATCGAGCCAGAGGAAGGCCTGAAGGAACTGGAAGAGGCCTATACAGAAGAAGGTGTCCTTGTAAACTCAGGCCGTTTCAACGGCCTCAAAAACGAAAAGGCCAAAGAGGAAATAACAGAATACCTCAGAGAGAAGGACAAAGCAAAGGAGACAGTAAACTATAAGCTCAAGGACTGGAACGTATCCAGGCAAAGATACTGGGGCTGCCCGATACCTATCGTATACTGTGATAACTGTGGCGAGGTCCCTGTTCCAGAGGAGGATCTTCCTGTAAAGCTTCCTGAAGAAGACGTTGCCATAGATGTAAAAGGCAGTCCACTGGAACACGTACAAGAGTTCGTACAGGTAAAATGTCCTCAATGTGGCGGCGAAGCAAGGAGGGAAACCGATACATTCGACACATTTGTCGACTCTGCTTGGTACTTCCTGAGATTCTGTTCTCCACGCTACGAAGAAGGGCCATTCGATCCCGAAAGAGCTCGCTCCTGGATGCCTGTGGACCAGTACACAGGTGGCATAGAGCATGCTGTTCTACATCTACTATACGCAAGGTTCTTCACGAAGGCGCTCTCGGACCTTGGGCTCCTGGAGTTCAGGGAGCCCTTCAAGAGGCTGCTAAACCAGGGAATGGTGCTCTTGGACGGAGAGAAGATGTCAAAGTCGAAAGGAAACGTGGTGCGTCCAAGTGAAATAATAGAAGACTACGGCGCAGATGTAGGAAGGTTCTTCATACTCTCGAGAAGCTCACCGGAAAGGGAAATGAACTGGACCTCCGAAGGTGTTGAATCTGCATATAAGGCCCTGAGGAGATTCTATAACTTATACGAGGCTGTCTATGAAATTAGCGAAAGCCATGGAAAGGTCGAAGAATTAGAGGACAGATACTATCTATCCACACTTCACAGATCAGTGAAAGAGATGACAGAAAGAATGGAAAATATGGAGTATAGCTACGCAGCCGACGTACTCGACGGCCTTGTATCCAAGGGCTCTAAATACCTAAAAGAAGGAAACGGGAAGGCCAAAAAACAGGTCTTAGGCGAATACATAGAGAAGCTCGTACGTATGTTTGCTCCCTTTACACCTCATCTTTCCGAGGAACTATGGGAAGAGATGGGAAGAGAAGGTTTTGTTTCGACGGCAGACTGGCCGGAAGCTGAGAAGGATAAGATAGACAAGGAAGCAGAGGCCGCCATGGAACTGTTTGGTAGCATGAAGAAGGATATAAGAGAGATAGAGAAGATAACAAGCATAGAGGACCCGGATGAGATAAAGGTTATAGTTGCAGCGCCGTGGAAATACAAGCTTTACGAGAAAGCTTTCGAAGGACAGGAGCTATCGAAAATAATGCAGGACGAGGAGATAAGGAGTAAAGGTGACAAGGCAGCGAGCTACTTTCAGGAGCTGAGCAAAGAGCACGAGCTGGAGGAACTGGTCCTTGATTCACAGAGCGAGGCGAAGAACCTCAAAGAAGTTAAGGATAAGATAGAAGAGGAGTTCGAAGCTGAGGTTGTAGTTGAAAAGGAGGGGGAAAGCAACGAGGTGAAGGCAGGCAAGGCGAGGCCTGAGAAACCAGCTATAGTTCTCAAGGACTGAAGCTTAGTTTTATAAGTTTAGCGCCTGTATTCTTGGTAGGATAATATGAAAGAAGGTGACGTTATAACACTGGACTATATAGGCAGGATAAAGGAGTCCGGCGAACTGTTCGACACTACAAAGAGAGAAGTTGCAGAGGAAGAGGACGCAGTAAACGAAAGGGCAAAATACGAGCCGGTTAAGATTATAGTAGGTGCGGAGATGGTCGTCGAAGGTCTCGATGAGAAGTTGAAGAAACTTGAAGTAGGCGATAAAGAGGAGGTCGAGGTTCCTCCTGAAAAGGCCTTCGGTGAGAGGAAAGGTGATCTGATAAAGACGTTCTCCGAAAACAAGTTCAAGGATCAGGAAATGAATCCTTATCCTGGAATGCGCGTCACCATAGACCAACAGGTTGGAAGGGTTCTTTCAGTTAACTCAGGCCGTGTAAGAGTAGATATGAACCATCCCCTTGCAGGCAGAACACTGAACTACGACCTGGAGATAAAGGAAAAGATAGAAGGCGATGAAGAAAAGGTAAAGGCGGTCGGTGGTTACTACCTTGGCGAGGAGCCAGACGTTGAGATAGATGATGCGGAAGCAACTATAGAAGTTCCTGAGGAGGCAAACGAACGGATACTTGAAGAGATCAAGGAGAAGGTTGAAGAGTTCTTAGAAGTGAAGAACGTAAGCTTCAAGGAGGTCGAGAAGGATGAAAATGAAGGAGAAGTTGAAGAATCTCAGTAAAAGGGATAAGGCAATAGTGGCTTTCTGGATAGTTCTCTTTGCAGTTCTTTTGTTTCAATTTCTTAGAGTTCCGAGGTCTGAGCTTGAGGAACAGTGCGCGGAGTTTACAAGGCAAAACGGCTGTATGGAGGGCGAAGAGATACAGAGTATGGAATCAGGACAAAGGCTTTACGAGCTTATCGAAGGTACAGCATACGACAACCCCAAGGAAGCATGTGGTTGTGTAACCGACAATATTACTGATCCGTAACATTCACGTTCCTCATACAAAAACTTTAAATACCTTTAAGTTTCTTATTTTGTGTATAAAGCCAGTCAGAGCCTCCAAAGTATAAAAGGGGCTCTCAGAGGCTTTATTTGACTCATTTGACATCAAACGTATCATTTTTAGCTGAAATGTTGTTTTAAAAGGAAATTATGTGGAGGTGACATACATGGCAGAAGCAAAAGAAATTCAATCACAGGATGAGGATATATCTCAGCCAGAACCAGAACTCGATCACGAGGCTGACGAGGACCTCAAGGAAATTCTTGAGTCGAGGAAAGCAGAGATCAAGGTAGCCGGTGTTGGAGGTGCCGGAGGAAACACAATCTCAAGGATGACACAGGTAGGAATTGTCGGTGCTGAATCCATAGCTGTAAATACAGACGCACAGGATCTTCTCTACACAGACGCCGACGAAAAGCTTCTCATTGGAAGAGAAATTACACAGGGACTAGGAGCTGGCGCAGAGCCGGAAATAGGTGAAGAAGCAGCCGAAGAGTCCAAACAGGATATAAAGGAGAAGCTCGAAGGGAGTGACATGGTTTTCGTTACGTGTGGTCTCGGTGGTGGAACAGGAACAGGAGCCGCTCCGGTTGTTGCACAAACTGCACAGAAGCTTGGTGCTCTGACAGTAGGAATTGTAACGCTTCCTTTCACGATGGAAGGTAAGCAGAGGCGTTCCAACGCAAGAAGAGGTCTAGAAAGGCTTGAAAACGCAGTGGACACTCTTATCGTGATTCCAAACGACAAGTTGCTGGAAATTGTTCCAGACGTTTCAGTGACTACTGCTTTCAAGGTAGCCGACGAGATACTAGTGAACGCTGTAAAGGGCATCGCGGAGCTTGTAACCAAGCCTGGTCTTGTGAACCTGGACTTCGCTGACATCAAGGCAGTTATGAAGAGCGGTGGACTAGCGATGATAGGTATGGGAGAATCCGACACGGAGAACAGGTCGCTTGAAGCTGTAGAGAAGGCATTGACCAATCCTCTGCTGGACGTAGACATAGAAGGAGCCGACGGCGCACTGATCAACGTTACAGGAGGTCCTGACAGCACAATCAGCGAGGCACAGGAAATTGTCGAAGCAGTCTCAAACAAGCTTTCCGACGAAGCAAAGGTCATCTGGGGTTCACAGATCGTAGAGGAACTAGGTGAGTCCATAAGGACGATGCTAATCGTCACGGGCGTCAAGTCCTCACAGATCTACGGCCCGAAAAAGAAGTACAGTGAAGAGAAGCAGAGAGAGATCGAAGAGATCCTCGGAATCGAGTTCGTAGAGTAGTCCTTCCGGTTGTGGGGTACTGGAGGACAAACCCCTCTTCCTATCTATTTTTATTTATCCTGTATTTTCCCTGAACCAATAGACAATTTTTTAAAGGTTGGGTTATATTAAGAATTGGACATAGAGTGATAAGATGTCAATAAAGTCTTTCCTGAAAAGCTGCAGTAGGGTACTGAAGGTAGCTACAAAGCCTTCTAGGGAAGAGTTTTGGCAGACGGCGAAGGTGACAGCTATAGGAATACTTTTGATAGGAGCAATAGGCTTCAGCATCTTCTTGCTCTTTCAGGTTCCAGGATTAATAGGGTGAAACTATGGCTCTGATAACATTAAAGACGACTATAGGACGCGAATCCACTGTAATGAACGATATACAGGAAAGGGTGAAGTCTGAAGGATACGATATAAAGGCTATGGTTCATCCTGGCGAGCTCGACGGCTACGTTATAATTGAAGGTAGAGAAGGGGATATAAGGAAGATCATAAGGAATACAAGACATGCGAAAGGTATAATATCCGACGACGTTGAAATGAACGAGATAAATCAGTTCCTCGAATCCGACGAGATAGAGATAGAAGTTGAGAGAGGAGATATAGTTGAAGTTGTAGGAGGTCCATTTAAAGGTGAGAAAGGTAAAGTAACAAGGGTTGACGAAGCGAACTCTGAGGTGACCCTTGAGCTGCTCGAGGCTACGGTTCCTATACCGGTTACAGTTGGAGTAGGTTCGGTAAAGATACAGGAAAGTGGTGAATGATTATGGCTGAAATAAACGCACTTGTCGATGCTGGAAACGTTTCTGCAGGACCGCCGTTAGGTCCACAGCTAGGTCCCTTAGGAGTTGATATAGGGCAGATAGTTTCCGAGATAAATGAAAAGACGAAAGACTTCGAAGGCATGGAGATACCTGTAACTGTAAAGGTAGATGAGGATACTAACGAATTCGAGATAGAGGTGGGCACACCGCCAACAGCCGCGATGATAAGGGAGGAGGTAGAGCTGGAGGCTCTCTCGTCACATCCAAAGGATGAGAAGGTCGCGGACATGTTTATAGAACAATGTATAAAGATAGCAAAGTCCAAGCTACCTGACCTCAACTGCTCGGAGCTTAAATCAGCTGTCAAGCAGGTAGTTGGAACCTGTGTTTCCGCGGGCGTAATGGTAGAGGACAAGGACCCTAAGGAAGTTCTTGTAGAGATAGACGAAGGCAAATACGACGAAGAAATAGAAAACGAAAAGACAGAGCTCACAGAAGAAGAGAAGGAAGAAATCAGGAAGAAGAGGGAAGAACTACAGGAACAGATGGAAGAAAGGGAAGAAGAATACAGAGAGAAGGCAGAGGAGATACTTGCTCAGATCGAACAAGAAGAGGAGGAGGAAGAGGAAGAGTTCGACAGGGACGAAAAGGTCAGCAGACTGGAAGCAGAGGATATACCTTACGAGATAATAGTCGAATACCTACCGGAAGAAGAGGAAGAGGAGGAAGAAGAAGGATCAGAAGAGGAAGAGGCTTAGATTTAAATAGTTTAATAAGTATTGGACTTTCATCCGTTCACTACCGTCGGTTCTGACGGTAGGAGGTGGAATCATGGACACAGAAGACGTAATCGAGAAAGTAGAAGGTCTTAAAGAAGATAGCGACGAGAGGAATTTTCTTCAGACAGTCGACCTTATAGTCAACCTCTACGACATAGACCTTTCGGATCCGGAAAACAGATTTTCCACAGATATAATACTCCCACATGGAAGGGGCAAGGATGTTCAGGTGTGTGTTATAGCGGACTCTAAAACAACAGAAGCTAAGAAGCTTGACGTAAATCTTATTACAAAAGACGATCTCGAGGACCTGGAAGGCAACATGGACGAGGCGAAGAAGATAGCCGAGGAGAACGACATCTTCCTCGGTGAAGCTCCTCTCATGCCAAAGATAGGTGAGGTTATGGGTCCTGTTTTAGGTCCAAGGGGTAAGATGCCCAGTCCCTTCAAGCCTGGCGACAACCTAGGAGAAATATTAAAGAAGAGGAGGAACTCTCTGAACGTAAAGGTAGGCGAGAACAGAACTCTGCATTTCCCTGTAGCCACAGAGGAGATGCCGGCAGACAAGATAGAGGAAAATGTAAGAGCTGTTATGGATGAAATTGAAGGGAATCTTCCAAAGGGTCCTAAGCAAATAGGATCGGCTTATCTCAAACTTACTATGTCAAGTCCTGTGAGGTTGATATAATGATAAGGGAATGGAAAAAGAAGGACGTAGAAGAAATGAAAGAACTTCTTAACGAGAATCCGGTGGTCGGAGTTACCAGTATGTACAAGATCCCTGCTCCACAGCTACAGGACATAAGGAAGGATCTTCACGGTAAAGCAAAGATAAGGATGTCAAGGAAGACTCTTATGAAGAGAGCTCTTGAGGAGTCCGACAGAGAGGATATTGAGGACCTGAAGGAACACCTTAAAGGTGAGTCCGCTTTCATATTCACAGAGATGAATCCCTTCAAACTTTACTCATACCTACAGGAAAACAAGAGCTCTGCTCCTGCAAAGGCCGGCGATATAGCCCCTAATGATATTGTAGTAAACGAGGGTGGAACGGGAATAGATCCTGGTCCAGCTATAGGAAAGCTTCAGAACGCAGGCCTCAAGACCTCGATAGACGAAGGTGAGATAAAGATAGTTCAGGAAAGTGTGGTTGCGGAGCAAGGAGATGAGATAAGCCACGAAGAGGCGGAAGCTCTGAAGATGCTTGACATGGAGCCGATGGAGATAGGCCTAAGCATAAAGGCTGTCTGGGAAGGCGGAAACGTATTCATGCCGAAGGACCTTGATATAGATATTGAAGAGCACAAGGAGAAGATGAAGGCTGCTTACCAGAGAGCAATGAACCTATCTGTAAACGCTGGTTATGTAACCGAAGAAAACATCGAAATATTGCTATCTAAAGCATGGAGAAAGGCCAAAGCACTGGCACTCGAAAGCGAGTACCCGACAGAAGAAAATATAGGAGAGATGTTGAGAATGACCCAATCAAAAACAAAATCATTAAAATCAAAGGTAGAGGAGGTGTCTTAAGATGGAGTACGTACAGTCTGCAATGCTCCTTCACTCAGCAGGCAAAGAGATAACAGAAGATAGTGTAACAGAGGTCCTTGAAGCAGCAGGCGTTGAAGTAGACGAAACAAGAGTAAAGTCCTTGGTAGCGGCGCTCGAAGACGTAGACATAGAAGAAGCTATTGAAAGTGCAGCAGTGCCTGCAGGAGGCGCACCAGCACCTGAAGCTTCCGAAGAAGAGGGTGAAGAAGAAGGCGAAGAGGAAGAAGAGGAGCCTGAGGACGAAGGCAGCTCAGAAGAAGCAGAAGAAGGACTAGGAAGCCTGTTCGAGGAATAAAAACCAGAACGTTTATTTTCTCTTATTTGTAATTATAGTTGATTGCTATGGGAGAAATTGAGGAGTTAAAGGCGCAGATACTTGAAGAAGCATCCGAGAGTCCTAGAAAGTTCTTCCCTGTAGAAAGGATGAAGGAAAGAGGATTCAGGAGAAGAAAATGCAGTAGTTGTGGAAAGTACTTCTGGTCCGTTGACGAGCAAAGGAAGGTATGTGGTGAAGCTGATTGCTCCGGAGGTTATACCTTTATAGATGATTCTCCTACGGACAAAGTTCTAGATCAGACCACTGCATGGACAGAGTTCAGAGACTTTATGGAGGAAAGGGGTTATACAGGTATAGGAAGGTATCCTGTTCTAGCCAGATGGAGGGACGACACGGACTTCGTAAGAGCTTCCATATACGACTTCCAGCCCTACGTCGTCTCTGGGGAAGTAGACCCTCCTGCTAACCCGTTAGTAGTTCCACAGTTCTGCCTGCGCTTTAATGATATTGACAACGTCGGTATTACAGGTAGCCACTACACAGGCTTCATAATGACAGGGCAGCATGCCTTCGTCCCTGAGGAAGAGTACGACCAAGAAGTTTACTTTGAGCATATGCTGGACTGGCTTGTCGAAGGACTTGGAATAGATGTAGAGAAGATTGTTCTACATGAGGACGCCTGGGCTGGGGGTGGGAACCTTGGCGGCTGTATGGAGTTCTTTGTTGATGGAATGGAGCTACTGAACCAGGTTTACATGACCTACGAGATTGATTCTTCTGATAAAGGTTACTCCGGGATAGACACGATGGTTCTTGATATGGGCATGGGACATGAAAGAGTTGCGTGGATAAGTAATGGGAGCAAGACCTCATACGAGGCAAACATGCCTGAGGTTGTAGACAAGCTCTACAGGAAAACGGACGTGGAAGCCGATGAAGAGATAAGAAAGAAGTTCCTTCCTTATTCCGGTCTTCTGAATGCAGATGAAGTTGAAGATATAGATGCAAAGTGGGGTAAAATAGCCGAGAAGATAGATATTGATAAAGTTAAGCTCAAGGAGGAGATACAGACCTCCGCAGACATATACTCCATAGCTGACCATACAAGAGCGCTTCTTGTAGCCTTTGTCGACGGAGCTCTTCCCTCAAACACTGGTGAAAAGCATTCGCTTCGTGTGATAGCAAGGCGTGCCTTGGACATAGTCGACAGGCATAACTGGAATATCGACCTGAAGGAAGTTATGGAATGGCATGCCGAGGAAATGGAAAAATTGTTTCCTGAGCTAAAGGAAAATATCGATCAGGCCAGGAGAATAATGAAGCACGAAGAAAGGAAGTACAGGGAAGCCAGGGCGAAGGCTGAGAAAATTATAGAAGGTCTTGAAGGAGAGGTCGTCGATGGAGAAAAGCTTATCGATCTTTACGATACGTATGGAATTTCTCCTGAGCTGCTGGAAAGGTTTGGCGTTCAAGTGGAAAAGCCAAAGGACTTCTACTCGAAGATATCCGAAAGACATGAGACGGAGGAAGAGGAAAAAGAGGAGGAAGCATTTGATATAGGAGGGATTGAAAAGACGGAAGAGCTTTACCTGAAGGATGAGAAAAAGATCAAGTTCACTGCTAAGGTTCTGGAAATACTGACCCATAAGGGAGAAAAGTATGTAGTTTTGGACAGGACCTGCTTTTACCCTACACAGGGAGGACAGATGAACGACCTTGGAAGTATAAACGGCTATGAGGTCTTGGATACCATAAATAAAGAAGGTATAATCCTTCATAAGATGGATGATTTTGATTTCAACGAAGGCGAAACTGTAAAAGGCAAGATAGACTGGAAAAGGAGAAAGCAACTAATGCAGCACCATACCGCTACACATATAATAAACGGTGCGGCTGCACAGGTTCTTGGAAACCATGTCAGCCAAGCCGGTGCAAAGAAAACGGAAGAGAAGGCCAGGCTGGATATTACACACTATGAAAATCTTACAAAGGAGGAGCTGGAGGAGATAGAAGAAACTGCAAGGAAATGGATAGAGAATGACTACGAAGTAAATAAGGAGGTCATGAAGAAATCAGAAGCGGAGAAGCTTTACGGCTTCAAGATATATCAGGGCGGCGTTCCACCAGGAAACGAGCTGAGGATAGTAAATATAGGTGACGGTCTTGATGTGGAAGCGTGCGGTGGTACGCACGTAGACAGTACTTCTGAAGTAGAGGAAATCGTACTTGTTAACAGTACAAAGGTTCAGGACGGTGTAATTCGCCTGGAGTTTAAGTCAGGTGAAGCAGCCAGGAAGTATAGAAGTGAAAGGGAGGGAACAAAAGAAAGGCTTTCCGAATTGATAGAGATGGATGGCTACACACTTGAAGAGGTTGCAGAAATATTCGATGTTTCAGTTGATGAAACAGTAGACGTTGTTCAAAGGTTTGTCGAAGAATGGAAGAATAGAAAGGAAAGAATAGAGGAACTCAAGGATTTCCTTGGAAAGGAAGGGCCTGTCTACAGGGAAAGGCCGAAGGATCCTCAGGAGCTTTTTGAGGAATGGAAGAAAGAGGAAAAGGATATAGATGGTTTAGAGGAAAAGATAACGGAAAGGGTTAAAGAGGAAATCACAAGTTCCGAGGAAATTTTTATCAGAGAAGAGATTCCTGTGGAGAATATAGGCAATCTCATCCAAACTGTTAGAGAAATAACAAAAAGGAACAAGGATAAAGCAGTAGTTTTGAGGGGACTTAATGCTGTTATTGCTTCAAAGGGCAGCAACTCTAACTATGATTTGGTGAGGGAGGTAGAAAAAGAAGCCGAAGTAGTGAAGAAAGAAGGCAGCTTGGTAAAAGGATTTAACCTGAAGTAACTAGTCATATCTTACTATTATGTAGTCTCCGTGTTCTAAGGTATAACTCCTGTACTGGTCGATGGACTGAACAGGTTTCTCCATACCTTCTATTGTCTTCCCCTTTGAGACACTGACCTCGTTACTGTAGGTAGTATTACACATATTGTTGTTCTCGTATTCCATAAGTTCTGTGCTTGTGAAGGTTACATTCATTAGATCGAAAACTTGACCAAGTGTTACACCGGCTTCCGTCGGGAAGGATATGATACCGTCACTGGTTACTGTCACAGAAGCTCCATCAATCTCTCCTTCGGAATCAGGTATTTCCCTTTGTTCACCGCATGTACGAATCTCCAAAAGGGCCTCACCGGCAGGCCCTGCCTGGTTCCCTGCTTCCGGGAGGGCAGCCGATATAGCGTAGACTATGGCCGAGCCACCGAAAAGGATGATTACAAGGATAACTGCTATCTGTTGTTTAGTCACGTCTACCTTCATATTAAAACCTCATGTTATAGCCCCGCCAGGATTCGAACCTGGGCCATGAGGTCCAGAACCTCACATCCTTAGCCATTTTTGACCGCTAGACTACGGGGCTCCGTTTATCCGTGCTATACTTAATTAAACTCACTTTTATAAACTTGAAGGTAAAAGTTCTTCTTGTCTCAAGGAGGTGTTAATATGCCGGTAATAGGTGTCAATATCAGGAACATCAACTCGGAAAGAGGAGAAAACGTAGGTGGCAATCTCAAGGTCAACAATACACCCAAGATCAAGGGTGTAAAGATAAAGGAAGTGGGTAACATCAACAAGGAGGCACTTTCGATAGACTTTGAGTACACCTGCAAATACTCAAAGGAAGACAGTGATGAGTCTGTTGCAGAGATAAACATAGGCGGAGAAGTGCTTTTTATGACCGATGACCCCCAGAGTGTAGTGGAAAACTGGGAGGAAAACAAGGACCTACCCGAAGAAATAGTCATACCAACAATCAACAGCGTCATGAGAAAGTCTCTTACGAAAGCCATAGACATATCGGAGTCACTTCAAGTACCGCCACCGATAAGGTTCCCGAAGGCAAAGAAAAAGTCTGATAGTGCTCGATACATAGGATAAACTCCTTAAAATCTTTTATTTTTACTTTAAATTTATTTAATTTCTTTTTATTCCAATTAAATCCTTTAAATGTATTTATAGTTCTTATAAGCCTATTAAAACGTCGTGAGGGTTACCACTAACTCTCACATTTTCGTGAGTTTTGTAAAAATTTACTAAAAAATATATTTTATTAAATATGTTCTATAATATATAATTTAAGAAAAATATGTAGAAAAAAATGTTATAACAAATATAGTTAAAGAAAAATATGTATAAACATATATATAGAATCACTTGTTTTTTAGTGCAGTCTTATAAATACTTCTCCATTCATTCGCCAGCTTCTCTAAATGTGAAGAAAAGGACTTAGAGGGCTTGAGAACCATAAACCATCCCCTTCCAGGATCGGACTCTACCGCTTCTCTTTCCCTTTGAAGTATACCGAATTTGACCAGTTTGGGTATCACTACGTTATAGGCAGTAGAGGACGGTATACCCTCATTTTCAAGGAAATCAGAAAGTATATCCTTGTCAACGCCATCAGAATTCGAGAGCACAAAATCAACAAGCTTCGTGGCATATTTATTACTCCTTTCCTGGTAGTCTTCGGGAAAAATGTGGTTTATGACGTCCTCCAGATCCCACCTAATATCCCCATCTATGGAGGGCCAATCCTCGCCTTGAACGGAGGGGAAGAAAAGGCTTTCTTTGCTTTTCAGTGTTTCGCCCTCAACTGGAACAGGTTTATCGTTTCCCTTGGAAATTTTATCACCATATTGGAAGATTTGTGTTTCACAACGTTTCGTTATAATTATGGAGTTTCTCCTAAATAAAAGTTTACAACATATCGTTATTGAACAAGAAAATATGGATTGAGACCCCTAGGGAACCAAGCAAAATATACCCAAAAACCGGAACCCATGTAATCTGGTTTATCAAATCGTTGTGCAACAGAATTTACTCCTCTTCAGATTCTTCATCCTCTTCTTCAGAATCCTCACTGGAATCTTCGTCGGATTCCTCTATCTTTCTCTCAAACTTTCTGACAAGCCCCTCCAGATCATGGGCTATTTCCTCTCCGTCGTCAGTAAGCTCAATAAGCTTCACCCTCCCTTCCTTGCTGAACTCCACCAGTTCAAGTTCCTGGAATTTGTCAAGAACCTTGATAGTATGTGAATATGTGCAGTCAACGCCTTTACTTACTTCCGTCGCATAGTTGGGGTTATCGCCCTTTTTGAGAAAAACAAGCATTTCAGCCGGCTTCTCCTGTAGAAATAATTCCTTGAAAATTTCCTTGCCCGGCACTTATCACACCTAGGTATAATTACTTAATCAAAGTATTTAAATATTTAATTTTATGTTTTATGATATATATTTTTAATAATATATTTGTTTACAGGTATTTTAATAAAAATATTATATAAAATATACTTTTCTAAACATTGGTTAAAAAATATAAACTAAAAAACATATTTTTTATTACTGAAAAATTTTCTCTAATGTGAGAGTTACTGAGATAAAGGCCAGGCCGGTTGCTATGGAAATTCCAAACCTTGCGAGGCCACTTCCAGGATTAAGTATCACTCTACTTGCTTCAGAAGCCACAAGAGCGAAGCCTAGAAAGAATGCTATGTAAGTCGAATGTCTTAGAATACTTGATCTATCGGGAAAAGCAATAACGGACTTACCTACCATAGACACAAGAAATGCGGTGAAGAAAAGATAAACTGAACCTTGGAGAAATGCTGCACTTGACTCTATAATGTCTGCAGTTGGCTCCATCTGAACTGAATTGTATCCACTGTTTATAGCTATAGCTGCTATAGCTAATGAAACAACATAGAAGAAGAATGTGACTCTTCTGGCTGTAAAGGAGGTCTGAAGCTCATTGTATATTCTCTCAAGAGGCTCTTCAAGATGAAAGCCTCTTATCAACAGATAAGCACCTAAAATACCCAGTGTTATCCTCCATCCCCTTACCCCCAGAAGGGAATAAAATATCAAGAATATAGCAGGGATTCCAAAGAATATCTTGCCCATTTTAGGATCCGAGAGGACTTCTTTAAAGAACTCATTTATCTGGTAGTACATGCCCTCTAACCTCTCGCTCTGTTTCATTATCACCCTTTTCACGGAAACTATCTCCGCATGGTTCTGAACTATGGGGAGTATCTGCTCGTCTTCAGTTCCGTCGACTACAAGAACAACTTTTTCACGGTTCGTTTCCTTGAGAACTTTCTGAAGCTGCTCGTTAAGTATCTCATCGCTTTCTACGCCTACGTGGCTGTTCCCTGTTATTGTAGCTACTTCGGAATTTTCCTTCTCCTCGTAAATCTTAACTGCCTGAAGTATTGTGTTTGTGTCAGAATCCTCAGGATCGGAGAGGCCAAGAACTTGAGCTAGCTCAAGGTTCTTTTCCTTGCCTACAACCGGTCCTTCAAAATCCGTCTTCCTGCCGACATCGTCGTCTCTGTCTACGGCAAGTACGAGAAGATCTTCAGACATGTGTAATACTGGTGTAGATAAAAATAAAAGAGTAACGTATTGGATAAATTTTAAATACGTGCAGACCGCTTTTGCCTGTGGGTGTTAAAATGGGTGAACTACCATTAGCTCCGGTTGATAGGATCATAAGAAGTCAAGGAGCGAAAAGAGTTTCCGAAGAAGCCACTGAGGAATTTGCAGAGGTTATCGAGGAAATTGCAGCCGATCTAGCAGCAGAGGCAGCGGCCTTAGCAGAACATGCTGACAGGAAGACTGTGAAGGGAGAAGACGTCAGGCTTGCTAGCAGGAAAGGCTTCTAACTTCTTTTTTATTTTTATGTGATTCTATGGATGAGAAGGTAAAGGAACTAGCTGAGAAGATAGCTGAAGAGAAGGGAACGGATGTAGATGAAGTTATAGATAAGATTGAAGGTAAAGAAGAGGAGTACAGCGGACTTATTTCTAAGGAAGGCGCCGCACATATAGTTGCCAAGGAGGAGGGCCTCGAGCTTATGGAGGAGGAAGGAGACAACGAGCTAAAGATAGAGAACGTCGTTTCTGGAATGAACAGCGCAACCGTCACAGGAAAGGTCGAAAAGATCTTCGGCCCGAGGACATTCGAGACGGATGACGGTGAGGGTAAGGTTGCCAACCTAATTTTAAGGGATGGAACAGGTACCGTAAGATTCTCTTTATGGAACGATGAGGCCGAGGAGCTTATCGAGGATGAAAAGATAGAGGTAGGGGATACAATAAAGGTAGAAAACGGATACGTAACCGAGGACAACAGGGACGAACCGGAGTTAAGGCTTGGTAGGTCGGGCAAGGTAAAGGAACCAGAAGAGGAGCTAGATGTTGAAATACAGACAGGCTCAGGAGGAAGCAGCGGAGAAAGCCAGGGAAGAGTAAAGATATCAGAGCTTGTGCCTGGACAAAGCGGTGAAGCCAGAGGCACAGTGGTTAACACATTTGGCAAGAACCCCTTCTACAAGACGTGTCCTGAATGTGAAGAAAGGGTCGAAGACGAGGAGTGTGAAGAACACGGGAAGGTTAAAATAAATATGGCCCTTTCGTTAGTCATAGACGACGGAAGCGGGTCTATAAGATGCGTTTTCTTCAGGGACCAGGCGGAGGAACTTCTTGATATGGATACGGATGAGGCCTGGAAGATGACCGATGAAGGAGAGAACATGGAAGAGTTTATGGAAAGATGTGACGAGCTTCTAGGTAATGAAATAGTTGTCCAGGGACGCGTGAAGATGAACGACTTCTTTGGTATGCCTGAGCTTTTAGTCAATTCTATGGAAAAGGCGGATGTTGCGGAGGAGGCAGAAAAACTTCTTGAAACAGTTTAAAGTATTTAAGAATCCAACCTCAATGGGTTAAATGTTCAATGTCTGATGAAATAGACCTCAAAGATCTTCCTGGTGTAGGAGAGAAGACGGCAGAGAAGCTTAAGGATGAAGGTTACAAGGATCTTATGTCTATAGCAGCTGCTTCCTCCGGTGAAATCTCAGGCAAAACCTCTATAGGTGAATCCACAGCTAAGAAAATAATAAGCGCCGCCCGGAATGAGATGGAGATGGGCTTTGATACTGCTTCTAAGGTCTACGAGGAAAAGGATGATATTACACAGATAAGCACGAACTCTGATAAGATAGATGAGCTCATTGGTGGCGGAATAGAGACACAGACAATAACCGAAGCGTACGGAGGCTACGGCTCAGGTAAGTCGCAGATGGCTTTTCAGCTCTCGGTAAACGTTCAGAAGGAGGAAGGAAAGGGTGGTCTCGGTAAAGGATGCGTATTTATAGATACAGAGAATACCTTCAGCCCTGAAAGGGTTAAGGAAATAGCTGAAAACCATGACATGGACCCCGAAGAGGTTCTCGACAACATATACGTCGCAAGGGCATATAATTCAGACCACCAGATGGTCCTCGTCAACGAAGCAGATGAGATATTGGGAAAGCAGGAAGTTGGTCTTGTAGTTGTTGATTCCTTGACAGGACAGTTTAGAGCGGACTACACTGGCCGTGGTGATCTAGCTGAAAGACAGCAGAAACTTAACAGGCACCTTCACGACCTTCAGAGGCTTGCTGAAGTTTACAATGTGGCTGTTTTCATATCAAACCAAGTTATGTCTAAGCCTGACGTAATGTTCGGTGATCCAACAGAAGCTATAGGTGGCCACATACTCCACCACGCAGCAGCCTTCAGAATGTACCTTAGAAAGGGCAAGGGAGATACACGAATCTGTAAGCTTGTGGACAGTCCTTATAAACCAGAGGGGGAAGCCCCCTTCAAAATAACCGAAAAGGGCATAGTCGACAAGTAGAGTTCTTTAAACTTCTTAAATTATGTCGTTCTCAGACACAATTACGAAGTCCCCCACTGAGTTTATCGCAGAAAACGGAATCAGATGCCTTCCTTGGTCATCCATTTCTACTTGAAGATCGGAGACATGCTTTGTAGGCTCTGTAAGAACTATGTTCATAAGTTCTCCTGAGTCCGTTATGAAAGAAACATCGCCGACTGTGCCGAATTTTTTCCCTGCTTCTTCAGAAACAACTACCTTTCCCATAAGTTTTTTTCCTCTTATATCTGCCATGCTATCACCATTTACTATTATTCAGGGGCTTATTTAAATTTTACAGAAGAAGTACGAGCAAACTTATCATCCCACCTGAAAAAGTTGCAGCCAGGTTCACTTCGGATTTGGTCATATAACCCCTTCTCTCCAGTGTAGCTCCAAGTATTGAGTCCATGTGACAGCCCATGAATCCACCTATAAAGGGAGCAAGGATGCCAATTCCAAAAAGGAAATGGGCTATAATAGCCACAAAAAGGGCACCTATAGCCGAAAAAACTGTCCCAAGTGGCGAAACTGCTCCGTTTGTGCCGGGTTCAACCTTCTTCCAGGTGGTTATAAGTCTGGCTCTTTTAGAGAAAACTCCAACCTCCGAAGCAAGGGTATCGGCCATGGCTGTTGATACAGAACCGGCAAACCCAACGGGGCTGGATATAATCGCAAAGAATGCAGGCGATGAGCCGTTGCCTAATATATTTTGAATGTTTCTCGTGCCGTTCTCTTCTTCCTCCACACCGATCTTCTTCTTTCTGTCATATCTCCACTTTGTGCCAGCATAACCGACAACTAGAAAGGAAACTAAAATAAATATCCATGCTGGATCGTTTAGGGCCCATATCAATGATCCGATGATAAAGGCAGTAAGGCTGGCTTTAGCTGAGAGAACCTCTGTCTTCCATGTAACAAGTGCTAATGCTGAACAACCTGCAAAGACTTCTAGCATCAAGTAGTTATATCAGGTGTCCACTAATAAATTTTTGGTCTTAGTGTCTAAGAAGTAGACGTAGCCCTTTCCTCTCTTCTTCCTTTCGATTATGTCCTCCTTGAGCAGCCTCCTTAATATATTGTTAACGGACCTGACGGCATGCTGTTTCGTCTTATAGCTGTCTGTTCCAAGTTTCTCGGCTATATCTGACGGGAATAGCTCATCTTCCTCGGAAAGTATCTTTACTATCTCCCTCTGCTTGTAGGGAAGATCTTTAAGGAAGTCTCTTCCCTTCTCCTTGCTCTCTTCCTCCTTCTCCATATCGTCCTCAAAGCCCTTAAGCTCATCTAATTCCTTCTTATCGTTCTCAAGGGCCCAGTTTATCATCTTGTCACATATCTTGAGAACTTCACGCGGGAAACCTCCTGTCTTCTCGTAAATTTGTTTCACACAGTCCTCTGTGAAGGGTGAAATACCCTCTCCTCCTGCGTCTTCTATCCTTCTTCTTATAAGGTCCCTTGTTTCTTCTTCATCCAAGGTAGTAAGGTCTATTCTCGTCGTGACTCTACTCTTAAGCGTTTCAACGTTCTCCTTGAGTTTTTCATCAATCGCAGGCAAGCCTGCAAATATGAACTGTATTTCATCGACCTGATCAGTTATAGTTCTCAACCACTGCAAGACCTTAACATCTGATTCATGGGCCTCATCAACCATTAGTAGAAGGTTTTCATTAAGACGATCGCCGAGATAATCTGAAAGATCGTGAATACTCACATTCACGCCAAAAATCCTTTCCCAAAGTGAAGGCTTTATTTTTTCCGTGAATATGTCAACAATTTCATCGTATTGCGGGGGCTTAGATAGGTATAGAACCTCAAAGTTATCATTGAACTTTTCCTCAACCAGCTTAAGAAGGGTAGTTTTTCCTGCTCCTGTAGCACCCGACACCAACGCAAACTTCCTATTTTCTTGGATATGGTACGTAAGCTTCCTAAGTTCCTTATCGTATCCAACGAACAAATCAGGATCAATTTTCAGTGTGAAGGGATTTCTCTCAAGGCCCACCTCCTCAAACCACTCACTTACCTCCTCTTCATAGCTGTTTAACATTAATTTCACGCCTTATTCATTTATTTTAAACCTTTTTCATACACAAATTAAACACATGTGTGAATGTTTTGTGAATATAATGTTAACTTAAAATGAATTTAATATTTAAACGTTTAATTTAACGTGGTTTTAATGAGATATTCACATACTGTAACATCTTCATTTCATACTTCACGTTTAATTAACCCTTTCATGTGAATGTAACGTTACTCAATATTACACGAAATTAATCACGTTACATAAAAATGAAGTTTAAATGAAGTTCACGTTACCCTCAAATTACATTCACATAGCATTCATAAACATTCACTAGACATTCACGCACGCTAGAATCTACGTTAATTTGGGTTAATTAAGATGTGAAGGACTGTTACTCGGGAAAAATAGCCCCTTTACCTTAACCAATGACGTCTGAGGGGAATTTTTTTCTAGAAAAGGTAAGACTTGTGGATAAATGACCCATTTCATGGTTAAGTTATAGAAATGTGAGTGTTTTACGATCCAGACCAGGGGAAATTGGACAAATTATGTACAAATAGGGCATGTGTGGAGGTCAAAATGTGAGAGTTCTGAACTGAGTAAGTTACCAGATAAGCATGAGAAATACATAAAATGTGAGATTTAAGCCCGTGGAAGGCAAATATAGGTAAATTGTGAGTGTTATACTAGAAAATAATGTGTGAAATGTTCTAAATGTGAGTATTAACTTAGGAAAATGAGACTATCAATTATCTGTGAGTATATTTCTAGCTCGAAGCAAATAGTCCACTGGTTTTCCTGAATCAAGCTGTTCTCGAATGCCATCTTTCAATTTTATGAGCCTTATTCCGAAGTATTTGCCGTCTCCATCCTTTGCTCCCTTTGATTCAACTATAGAATCAATAACTTCCTCTATATAATAATGAACGGTAGATAAAGGCACAGAAGACTCTCTAGATAGCTTCCTTAGCCAAATACCGTCAGGATATTTCCTTAAAGTTCCTACAAGGTCTTCTACTTTGTCTAAGTCTAGGCCATTTTGATTTTTATCATTAGTCATGGTTTACCATTGAACACCGTTCAATAGGGTATACATATCCTTCGGATTTTATAATATTATTCACAGTACGAGTTTTATAAGTTAACCTGAAAATGTAAAATATGGTACTATGAGGTTTTTTCTGGGAACAAAGATTGATGAAAGCCTCATAAAAGCTGTTTCGAAGGTAAGGAATTCATTCAGAGATCTGGATGCAGACATAAAGGCTGTAAAGGATGAAAACCTACATCTTACAGTCAAGTTTCTTGGCGAAATAGACGAAGAAGAGTTAGAAAGAATCGACTGCATAAGGGAAGCATTGGCCGACTTTCAACCCTTTGAGCTTGAGCTAAAGGACGTAGGAGTCTTCCCTTCTAGAGACTACATAAAGGTAATCTGGGCGGGAGCAGGTAAAGGAAGGGAAAAGTTTGCAGAGCTCATGTCTGAAATAGAAAACAGGACAAGGGAGGAAGGATTTGAGAAGGACGAAAACGATCCCGTTCCACACGTAACCATAGGGAGAGTGAAAAGCGGGAGGAACAAACAGCTAATACAGTCCGAGCTGGACGAATGGAAGGGAAAAACGTTTGGACAGATGCTCGTTGACCGAGTAACTCTCTTCAAGAGCAAGCTTACTCCAAAGGGTCCTGTATACGAAAAAATAAAGGACTACGAACTATGAAGGACGAAAAACTTTACAAGATATCCTTAGCTGCTTCCGTAATAGGATTAATCCTACTGTTCACCTTCTCCCATATAACCTCGCCTGAAACAAAGGAAGTATCTGAAGTAGATCCGGGTAACGTAGGAAGTAGAGTAGAGGTGTCCGGAACAGTTGAAGAGAAATATGTAACGCAAGATGGTCATCTATTTTTTCACGTGAAGGAAAACAACGACGAAATAAATGTGGCTATGTTCAACGACAACCTACAGTCAATGGCCATTGAACCTGATTACATACAAGAAGGGCAGAAAGTAACTGTTGCTGGCGACGTTGAAATGTACGAAGGGGAACTCCAGATCCTTCCTGTAGAACTAGAAGTAAGATAACTACTCGTTGTCTTCCATAGCTTCCTTGACTCCGCCCTTCCTCTTATACAAGATGGACTTTCCGTCTCTCTTCTCCTCTACAAGTCCCATTTTCTTTAGCTCCGATACCTTTCTACTGACGTATTCCTGCCTGTAGTTCATTATCTTAGCTAAGTTCTTCGTGCTCATCCATCCGCCAAGAAGATCGAGTATCCTCTTGTGTACGTCTTTCAGGTCAGACTCGCTTGTATCTTCGGTTATAACCTTATCCAGCTTGTCCTCCATTCTTTCCATTCTTTCATCAAGACTGTTTAACTTCTCGTGGATCTCCTCAAGCTTGTCCGTCTTGAAGTCAACGGTCTCGACTATCTTTCTCACAACCCCTGTTTCAGGATCCTCAGCCTCGGTATGTTCCTGTGGCATAGTAGGTATACTTTGTCTTTCAGTACTTTTAAGTTTTGAGATAATCGTATAGCTTTATTTAGAAGAAACAACTCTTTGTTTGTATGTCGAAGAAGCTGCCCTTGGTATTGTACGGAAACAGCTACGAAAATGCTGATCTATATTACGCCACAGAATTCCTCATCAGCGAGAACGTGCTTTACATTGAAACTGAAGGGAGAAGCTTCCTTATAACAAGTGAGATGGAGAAGGGAAGAGCGGAAGAGGAAAGTGAAGTTGATAGAGTTTTCACGGCGAAGAGTCTCGGACTAAAGGAAGAGTTTGAAGGCCTGAACAACGAAGAGAGGAAAGCAAGGATAATTGAGGAAGTAGTTGAGGTTCACACGGACTCAGAGAAAGTAAAGGTTGAAAGGGACTTTCCGCTAGGCGTGTACAACGAGCTGACCATAGACGTGAAGGTTACAGAAGGGCCGTTTAAAGAACAAAGAGCTCTGAAGGATGGAGATGAAGTAGAAAAGATAAGAAAGGTTCAACACGCTGCTTCCGAATCTATAATGGCCGCAAAGAAAGTTTTGGAGGAATCAGAGATTAAGGACGGCAAGCTCTTCTATGAAGAAGAAGTTCTTACACAGGGAAGGCTGAAGAAGGTAATACTACACGACCTCCTCGACAACAACTGCTCCTGTAAAGAGCTTATTGTTTCCTCAGGCGAGGAAAGCTCCTTTCCACATAAAACCGGAATCGAAGACAAAGTTCTAGAGCCGAACGCTCCAATAATAATCGACGTATTCCCTTTCAACAAAACCAATAGATACCACGGTGATATGACACGAACCTTCGTGAAGGGAGGGGTTCCTGAAGAAGTAGAAGATATGCACGAAGCTGTTTTTGGAGCTCAAAGAAGAGCTCTCGAGGCTTTAAAGCCAGGAGTAAAGGCTTCAGAGGTAGACAAAGCTGTGTGCGAGTTTCTGGAGGACAGGGGCTACTACAGTACTAGGCTGAACGGGTCAAAGGAAGCAGAGTTCAAGCATTCCACTGGACACGGGATAGGTCTTGAAGTGCATGAAAAACCGAGGATTGGCAAGGGTGTGGACTACGAACTAAAGGAAGGTAATGTTCTGGCGATCGAGCCTGGACTCTACAGGAAAAGAGGTGGCGTAAGGATAGAAGACCTGGTCGTAGTAAGGGAAGATGGTGCGGAAGTAATAGGTGGAATGAACAGGTCCTTGACGGTTTAACAAATATCCTCTATCTGTGAAACTCCTTTGTTTACTAAGATCTTCTTTATCTCCCCTCGGAGTGAGTTTTTAGGCACTACACCGAACTTCTCGAGAAAGGAGTTAAGCTTTCTTGCTATCTTCGTCCCTTCGGAATCAAAATCAGTGAGAACAAGCACTTCCGGGAGCCTTCAAAAACTTCCTTCGCAACCTTGTAAAGTGGTCTGCCGTTGAGCGGTATTATTTCATCTACATCCAGTTCCTTCATTACCTCAACATCACGCTTCCCTTCAACTATCACAGGGAGACCTGCTTTGTTTATAATTTTCCTGATTTCTTCTTTCATAGTTATCATTTGAGGAAAGATTTGGCCCACCCATAACATCCTGAGACATATTTTCCTTGCGGAACTTTCATCAGGACTGATCTAGGTGGGCCTATGTTTAATTTACGAAGAAATTATATAAGCCTTCACTGAATTGTGGGCAGCATGTCAAAGTAGCTTTTGAGGCCGTCTCTGACCTTCCTCATATAGTCGTTACAGTCCTGTATGAAGACCTGTTTTATGTCGCTGTATATCATCTTCTCGTAAAAGGTTCTGAAGGCATGCCAGAGCATCGAGCGCTGAAGCCAGGTATCTTGCGGGTAATGTGTCCTAACTCTTGCCGTTCCACTCACCTCTATGTCGCCCACGTAGTCGTATTCCTCGTGCTTCGCAGGTGTCATCTCTATAAACATCTTGATCTTCACGTAGACGTGTGTGTACTTGTCCTTGGGCTCGTAGGCGCGTATCTCAGAAAATATCTTTTCCGTGTCCCCGTCCCTTTTATGCTGGTACTGCTTTTCAGTTATATCGTCTACGCCTATGTTACACTCGTACCTTAGAATGTCTATGACTTCATTGTAGGCCTCCTGGGGATTAGGAACTGACTCAGCGTCTATATTTACACTAACATCTCCGAAGTCGTCTATTCTGAGGTATGGAGGCATCTTATCGTCGTTCCATAATACGCGATTAAACTATAAAAAACCTACCCAACAGTATTCAATAGGATGCATAACTACAAAAGAGGTTACAACTTTGAGATAAGAGTTAGGGATACGTTTCGGGACAAAGGATACGAGGCGGAGAGAAAGGCGGCTTCCGCACCCTACGATCTAATTGTGATGAAGGACGGGCGCGTCTCCTTCATAATCGACGCTAAGAAGACAGGACAGAGGGACAAAGACCACCTCTACGTAAGCAAGGAAGATATAAAGGACGTTAAGAACGAGGCTGAGAAGATCGGGGCCACGCCTCTTATAGTTTACGGGTTCTACAGAACGCCCATATACGTAGGAACTGTCGACGAGCTTCTTGAGAGAGGCGGTAAGAACGTCAGACTGGAGCAAGGAATAAAGCTTGAAAAGTTCATCGACAACTACTCCTCTCTTTAGGCCAAGAAAACTACTTTCCATCCAATACCTTTTTCCAGAAAGGACGGTCCCATCCCCTCTTACTCTTAGATTCTCTTCCCCTGTCTTTCAGAATTCCATAAAAGAAGAACGGTATTGAAAGGAGTAATCCGCCTATCAGGAAAACGAATCCAAGAATTCTGCTTACTGTAGCGGCGAAGATGAAGTATAGGTTCAGTCCTAGAACGATGCTAAGTATACAGAAGAACAACATTTTTTCCTTCATCCTTATCCTCAGACAAACCTTTCGGTGAGGTTTTCCCTCATGTCGCCTATATCAGGAGACTGTGAAACAGCCAGCGGTACTTCCTCCGCCTCTGCAACCCTTGCTGCAAGCTCATCCGCCTCCACTGTGTTTCCGTGGAGAACGACGAGACCTGGCTTCAGGTTGGTTACCTTTATCGCCACCATAGGACTTCTCCCTGTACTTACCTTTGTGAAGACTAATGCTCTCTCCGTTGTAAGGCCGTAAAGTCTTATCAGTTCCGACGGTGAAAGCTCGACTATAGCTTTGAGGGAATCAATTATAGAGTAGCCGTATATCTCCTTCTTCTTCATGTCCTTGTTCGCAACTACCTCTGCATTACACGCATCAACGAAGTCCTCTATCTTTACACCCTTCGAGAACTCCTGTATATCTATTACAGTGTCTGAAACAACGTCTCCGGGCCTGAACTCGGAGAACTTCTTTATAACATCTCCGCCTCTGCTCTCATCGACATCTACAAGACCGGTAACTATCTTCTCTATCATCTTTATGCCAGGACTCTGCCTTCTTCCTAGCTCGTAATCGGAGATGACAGAAGGCATAACGTCTATCTTGTCCGCGAGCTTTCTCTGAGAGATTTCAAATATGTTTCTCCACTTCTTTATTGTTTTTCCAGGATCCTCTGAGAGAACGATCTCGCCTGATATCTTCTTCTTAAGCCTGTCCTTAAGGATATCCTGTCCGTCCTCCTCAGAAACATCCATGCCTTGAGGTGTCATATCCGCTTTATCCTTTTATGCAAAACTATTTAAAATTTCACCAATTGTCGATGTCTAAAAATGATTTTTAGCCGGACTGTCGAAGTTAAAGGAGGAAAGGTGCTTATACAATCACGGTAAACTTAAATTTGTTGTTCAGAAAGTCTTTCCTATGTACGACCTGATAGTCTCCGGCGCCGGCCCCGTAGGTTCGCACCTTGCCAGACAGTTCACAAAGAAGGGACAAGACGTCCTACTACTGGAGAAAGGAGAGGTAGGGAAACCACTCAAAGGAACGGGCCACGTCTCCACGGACATATTCGACCATGTTCCAAAGGACGAAAGTTTCATAGAAAAGGAGATATACGGAGCCGAAGTCCACGACCGTTTCGGAAGCTACTCCTTCGGAAGAGATCGCTTGACTTCCTACGTAATTGACAGAGTGGAGTTCGATAAATATATGGTAGACCTTGCAAAGGAGGAGGGCGTGGAGTTCAAAAATGAGAAATTCGATGGCTACGAAGCGGAAAGAGGTAAGGTAATAGTAGAGACGAATGAAGGTAAGTACGAAAGCAGACTGCTGGCGGGCTGCGACGGACCACAGTCGGACGTGAGGACCGCCTCAGAAATGGACGGACCTAAGATGTTCCTCCACGGAATATTTACGGAGCAGATAGAGGTGGAACCGATAGAGCAGGACTACGTCGAACTGTTTCTGGACGCGAGCGATGACTTCTTCGGCTGGAAGGTTCCGAGAGAGGAAAGTTTCGAATACGGTCTAGCGCTAGAACAGGGAAGGGATACGAGGGAGGCACTGGAAAGGTTCTCAGAAAAGGAAGGGTTTAATATCAGGAAGGTTTACGCAGGTATGATACCAATACTACCGCCAGAAGAAATCCATAAGGGCAGGGCATTTCTATGTGGAGACGCTGCAGGGCATACAAAGCCTTTTTCCGGTGGGGGGTTAATCTACGGGCTGACAGCAGCGAAGATAGTCGCGGAAACGATAGATCCTGAAAGGCCTACTACACTAGAAAACTATGAGGACGAATGGAGGGATGAACTGATGGGCGAGATAAATCTAGGAGACAAGATAAGGAAGTTCTACAAGCGGCCGTCCTGGTTCAGAGAGCCGATGCTATGGTTGGGCGAGAAGATGTCACAGGGAGCCCACATGGACAGACCTAGCTCTCTTCTCAGGTGAAAGCATGGTATACGCCGACCTTCACGTACACACCACAGCCTCCGACGGACTTCTATCCCTGGAAGAGGTTATCAAAGAAGCAAAGAGTGAAAAGTTGGGAGCTATAGCTGTGACCGACCACGACACGGTGAACCCCAATCTAAAGAAGAGGGTGGAGAAAAGGAACGGTCTGGAGGTTGTTTCAGGAACTGAAATAAAGGCCATTCACCGCGACACAAAGATAGAAATCCTGTGTTACTTCGTCGATCCGTCGGACAACTCCCTTCAAGAACTGTTCGACGAGATGAGGGGCAACAGGATAAACAGGATGAAAGAGATGGTCGAGAGGTTCAACTCCATGGACACAGGAATTAAACTGGGCTGGAAGGAAATAGTCGAGTCCGCAGGAGGACCTGTCGGTAGGCCGCACTTCGCAAGGGCAATAGCCAACAAGGGACTGACACAAGGCTCACGTGAGGCCTTCGACAAGTACGCAAAGGAGGACAAATATCCCTACGTTTCACTGGAAAGACCTGACGCCAAAAGGGTCATAGAACTAGCACACGACTCCAGTGCACTGACCTCCCTTGCTCATCCTTGTACAGAAGAGATAGAGGACTTCGAGTCCTTCCTCGACAGTCTCGTCGACCTGGGACTGGACTGCTGCGAAACCTATTATCCGTACTCCGAGAGCCCGAAAAGCACTACGCTCGATCCCGAAGAGGTCAAAGGCATCATAGACAGGTTCGGTTTATTCAAGACAGGAGGTTCGGACTTCCACAACAGGAAGAGCTTCAAGATGGGTGCGGCAGGGGTAAGCAGAGGAACCTTAGAGGAGATAAAAGAAGCCGTTGGGGTCTAAAATTCGCGCCACGTTCGTTTCTTTGTCTGAAACCCGGCTTCATAAAACTTATAACTCTTAACAAACTATAGCCGTTTTTGTACTTCTGTTCGCGGTAGCTGTCGTTGCAGGCTGCACAGGCGATGGAGCACCGGAAGAAAACGGTGGTGGTACCAACGGCGGTGATTTCAACAGAGAGGCCGTATCAGACCAGGAGACCTACTCCGGCGAATGGTCAGGCTCGATTGGTGCAATGGGCGTCGAAGAAGAATACAGCGGAACGTGGCAGTTCGAGGTTGACTTCGAAGAAGGAACTGTAGAAGGTTGGTTTGAAGGCGACGGTTCTGGCGATATATCCGGAACGTTCTCAGACGGAACTATAAGCACAGAAGCCGAAGGAGACGCTGCTATGGGCGCAATAAAGTGGTCCGATGACTTTTCAGCTGACGGTGAAGAAGTTTCAGGTACCTGGGAAGGTGCTGAAGATGTTCCTGGATCCGGAACATGGAGCGGCTCACTGGGCGCAGTAGAGGAAGAGGAAGAACAAGAAGAAGAGGATTCAGGCCCTTCGGTCTCAAGCATCGATGCAGAGTGGATAGGCTACGAAGGTGGTGAATTTGACGGTGGAGTTAGAATCAGGGCCAGAAACATGGACACAGAAAACTACGACTGGCGAGTTGAATCAGCGGACGAAAACGAAGATTACGTTGTTATCTACAACAACGACGAAGATGCGCTGTACATCACACAGGCAGGAGATGAAACATGGACAAAGGCAACAGGAAGCCTTGCAGAGGATTTCGGCAAGGATAGCATGGAAGACATGGCTACATCCTCTGAAAAATGGGCCGAAGACCTCGGCGAAGGAACACATGACGTTAACTACGGAGCAAGCAGCATGGAAATCGAAATCGATGTAAATCCATCACTGGAAGACGATCTCTTCGTTCCGCCTGAAGGCGCAGAAGTGGAAGAACCAATAATGGGCTAGTATCAAAGCCCTCCCCTCTCTTTTATTTTTCTCAGAACAACAGAAAGCCTACGGATTAAGTATTTCACCCTTCTCTTCAACGTAGTCCAGAAGCCTTTTGTATGTCGGGTGTTTTTCTAGAGTTGTAGAGTCTCCAACCATTATCAGCTTCTTCCTGGCTCTTGTAATCGATACGTTAAGCCTTCTCAGATCTTTGAGGAAGCCTATGTTACCGTCTTCGTTGGAACGTACAAAGGAGAGAACTATAACGTCCTTCTGCCTTCCCTGAAAACCATCGACAGTTTTTATCTCCAGACCCTCTATGTCCAGCTTGCTGTTAAGCAGATCCACCTGGTCATCGTAAGGCGATATAACTCCTATGTCTTCAGGATTTACGCCCAGGTCTATGCATTCACGCACTACTTCCTCGACCTTTTCAGCTTCCTTTTTGTTTTCCTTGGAAGTTGATCCCTTTCTGCTGCTCTCCTTCCATTTCCCTTCGTTGTCCAAAAACAGAACAATGTTTTCTGGATCGAAGACTTCTTTCATGAGCTTAGATGACGGCTCTCCTGAAATCTGAAGCTTATGGTCCGCAACAGTTTCGTCAGCCTTCAGTTCACCGTCGTAGAACTCCTCGCTGGAGAAATCCATTATATCTGTGTTCATCCTGTACTGCTTCTCAAGCATCTCCTTTATGTCGGAGCTATGGACCTCCAACATTCTTTCGAAAAGCGTCTCCTCCAGGCCACGCTCCTTCGCCTCCTGATTAAGTATAGTCGGTGGGAGCTGCCTGTGGTCGCCTGCCATTATCGCCTTGTTGGCATGAGTGATCGGGATTAAGCATGAAGGTTCGGTTGCCTGGGTCGCCTCATCTATAACCGCGACGTCGAAGTCCTTGTTCTCCATTAGCTCGCTTCCTGCCGTTGAGTTTGTCGCACATACAACGTCCACGCTTTCAATCACTTCGTCCACTGCTTCCTGCTCAAGTCTCTTCGCCTTCCTGACAACCTTGTTCTTCTCCTCCTGAAGTTCTATCCACTTAGCCATACTCTTTATCTTCTTCGCCGGAACTCCTCTCATTCCCTTCTCCTTCTTCGCAAGTTTCTTTATCTTCTTGTTGTCCATTCCCCTTCTCCACTTGCCAGAAGGAAAGGTCTCCTGGTCCTGCTTGTTCCCTATCTCACCGACCTTCTTCCAAAGCTTCTGTGACTCCTTGTACTTGCTTTTGCCCTCAACTATGTAGTCGAGAGTATGTTCCTGGAGCGTTTCCGTTACTCTCGCAGGATGTCCAACTCTTACAACGTCCACACCCCTCTCGTCCAAGAAGTCTACAATATTATCCACAGCCACATTGGAATCAGCTGTCGCTAGAACCTTCTTTCCTCTTTCAACGTGCTGCTCTATAACCTCTATCAAAGCTGTAGTCTTCCCTGTTCCAGGCGGTCCGTGGACAAGGAACAGGTCCTCTGCCTCCAGGGACCTCTCCACAGCTTTCCTCTGCGACTCGTTCAGCTTCTCGTTGTTAACCTCCAGTTCCTCCGTTTCGTTAAACCTCGGTTCTATTTTACCAAGAAGTATACCTCTCAAATACATCTTCTTTCCTGTAACAACCTCGAAATGTTCCAGAGCATCCAACATCCTCTGGAAAGTAATATCGTTAACGTACAAATCAATGCGAAGATCCTTTCCGAAGACAAAGCGTGACGGGCTTCCCTGAAAAGCAACGGAAACAGAATAGCTCGTCTTCTCCACAACAGTTCCCGTCGGGTTGTTCGGGTTTAGTGGTTCGTCCTTCGAGACCATAACCAGGTCTCCGACGCTTATTTCGTGGTCCGGAAGCTCCTCGTTCCTAGAGAACTTCACGATCTGATCCCCACCCAGGCCCTTCCCTTCATCCTTTCCCTTCACATGAAGAAGAGCTCTGCCCTTGCCCTGTCTCTCCTCCGGACTCAGATTCTCGATTTCACTCCTATGTCTCTCCATCTCCTCCTCCCTCTCCATCTCCACCAGCTCCGAGTACTTGTCCTCATAGGAGTTATAGTCTTTGAACATGGTGCTCATAATCTAACCCCTAGAAAGTATTAAAAGGTTAAGTGGACCGGGCGAATTAATTCCGTATGTAGTGCCTAAAATCTAAGAACTGTAATAAAAATATAACAGTTGTTCTAAAATATAACACATTTACAAGGAAGTATCCAATAAAATAACCATACCGGTGCCGCGGATGAAGGAACAGAACATAAACCAAGAAGACTGGGACTATCTGATCGTGCTTGATGCATGTAGATACGATGCTTTCGAGAAGGTCCATTCTAAGTATCTGGAAGGTGAACTGGAGAAAAGGCTCAGTAAAGGTTCCTCAACCACAGGCTGGCTTGAGAACTCCTTCCCAGGAGACTATGACTACTTGTATATATCCAGCAACCCCTTCGTCAACAGCCTTGGCCACTCACTTTCCGATATATCCACCGGATACTACTCGAGCTGGAGGGCAACCGAACACTTCGGGAAGATAGTGGACTCGTGGAATCTGGACTGGGACCACGACCTGGAGACCGTGACTCCTGAAAAACTTACGAAAAGAGCCGTTAAGCACATAGAGGAAGACGATTCCAAGGACCGAAGAACTATAATCCACTACATGCAGCCACACAGACCGTATCTTGAGGGCGACGTAGAAATAGAGAACATAGGACTGGAAAGAGCTGTAACCAAGGTCTCAGAAGACCAGGGCTTCTTTGAAAAATTACGCGCAGAGACCCTGTCCGTACTCTACCACGTCTGGAAAAGAATGAGTGTTCCGATGAAGTACAGGATAAAGAAGCTTCTTGGCTACGAGACAAAGACCGAGAAGTTCATAATCAACGGTGGTGGAGATAAGATCGTGGAGTGGTATATGCAGAACTTGGAGCTCGCGTTGAAGTGGATAGAGAAACTTCTACCACACCTCGACGGCGAGGTTGTAATAACAGCCGATCACGGTGAAGCATTCGGCGAGAACGGCATATGGTGGCACGAGTACAGGGAACACGTTCCTATACTACTAGAAGTTCCCTGGTTCAGAGTCGACATGGACAAGTACAAGGAGGAAGATGGAAAGGTGGAGCCTGTAGAGGAAGAAAACGAGAAAGAGGACAAAATAAAGGACAAACTAAAAAAACTTGGTTACGCGTAACTATTTAAAAAATACACTGACAAAAGACTAACAGGGTTGGAAACTTGAAGGACCTCTTTGAGAAAGCTTTCAGAAAATGTAAGGAAAGATGGTATCTGGTATTACTTGCTGGAGTATTCCTCCTAGCTCTCAAGATAAGGCTTCTCACTGCAGACCTACACTGGCTCCAGGCCTACGACCCCTACTTCCACCTGAGATATACTAGTTACGTTTTCAACTTCGGAAAGATGCCTGTATGGGACCCGCTTTCGTACTTTCCACCCGGACGTCCCATAATACATCCTCCGCTTATGTACACTCTTACAGCCTACCTCTACAAACTCTTCCAGGGTTCCGTGTCAAGCCTTATGGAGTTCGCGAAGTACTCCACGGCTTTCTACGGGGCCGCTATGACTATACCTGCCTACCTTCTCGGAAAGGAGTTCTCGGACTGGAGAGCAGGAGTTGTATCAGCAGTCTTCATAGGAACTATTCCAGCAGCACTTCGAAGGACGATGGCAGGGTTCTACGACACGGACGCACTGGTTCTGTTCTTCACGATTCTTACAATATACTTCATAGCCAGGTCGTTCAAGAAACGTGACTGGACCTCCTATACACTGACAGCTATATCAATGATACTTTTCAACCTGGCCTGGATGCCTGCCTGGTACGTTATGATGCTGGCGATAGGCTCCACCTTCGTATACCTGGCTGTTTTAACAGTAATCGGGAGGGAGGACTGGGACTCATACGTAAAGAAAAAGGGAATCTTTTCCGGCATCTACCAGAGATTCAACAGAGCACTTCCGAGGTTCGTTAAGCTTCTCATACCTGTTATAGCGATACTGATAATTTCAACGACAGCAGCGAAGCTACTTGGAAGAACGCCCTTCGAAACCATACTCAACTACGTAGGCTTCGTCACGGACCCCTCGG
>JBKHHD010000007.1:0-43965 GCA_046539325.1 Candidatus Aenigmatarchaeota archaeon
GAAAGAGCTTGCAGAGATGTGTCTGAAGTTCAGGAAAACTGGGACGATGGACAGGACAAAGTTCTTCAGGAAGCTTGATGACTATCTTGAGGAGTTTTAGGTTTAGAAAAGAAACTTGCGGATACATTTATAAGCCCAGGTTACTAATCTGGAAATATGACAGAGAAGGGACCCGACGACGAAGATAAGAAAGGAATTATGAAGTTCATGCAGAAAAAGAAGGCTGTAGCAGGCGTGGTTCTTCTTCTTGCCGCTTCCTTTGGTACGCTGCTTACCTTCACAGAGCAAACTTCTCAGGTAACAGGATACTTCCTTACAGAGGAGGATGAAACTTTGGTAGAAGAGCTGCAGGAGTACGAGGAGATGAATGAGGAAACGCTGGGAAGCTGGATCGAGGAGAAGATTGAAGAAGGTTACACTGAAGAGGAGGTCAGAGAAGCGCTTGCTGACGTAGGCAAAGATCCAGGCCTTGTTGATGAATTCGTTGAAGAGTGAAGTGAGCGAAGACTTTAGTTATGATTCTATTTTAACTTTATAAAACTCCGGTTAACAGATAAGCTTATGGATTTTGGAGACTTCGTGGACTGGTTTAAGGGTGACAGTAGAAGGGAGCTTGTAGAGAACCTTTCGTACTGCCTTATAGTTATAGCAGCCGTTATGACTGTAATTGGTCTCGGCGTCGGAACAGTTTACCCCGGACTGCCAGTTCTTGTGGCCATAGTTGGTTCGTTTCTGGCGTTGGCGGGAATAGTTTTATATATCTTATCCGAATTAGTTAGGATTCTGTAAGGTGTGAAACATGGCACGAATGTATTCACGGAAACATGGGAGTTCAGGCTCAAGCAAGCCATACAGAGAGGAGCCTCCTGAATGGGTAGACATGGATAAGGAGGAAGTGAAGGAGAAGATCGTCGAGCTTGGCCAGGAAGGTAAGGAGCCTTCCGAAATAGGTGAAGTTCTCAGAGACCAGTACGGAATACCTTCTGTGAAGGACTTCGGGATGAAGATAACGGAGATTCTTGAGAAGGAAGACCTTCGTGGTGAGATACCTGAAGATCTGAGGAAGCTTGTCAAGAAGTCAGAGAGGATAAGGGAGCACCTGGGAGATCAGCCTCGTGACTCTTCTGCTATCCACGGACTTGAACAGACGGAGTCCAAGATAAGAAGACTAACTAAGTACTACAAGAAGGAAGGTAAGATTCCACAGGACTGGAAGCACGAGACTGAGAAGGAGTTCCATAAGAGAAAGTAGCCTTTCTTTTTGTTTTACCTTTGTTTATCTGTACTAGATCTGAAGCTTGGAAGGGTTAAAATGGAGATACCAGAGGAGCTTGAACAACTGGTTGAAGATGCTGTGAAGAAGTTCAGGGAAATGGATAAGATCAGAATAGTTTCTCACTACGATGCCGATGGAATTTCATCTGCTTCGATAATTCTTTGTGCAGCTCTGCGCGAGGGCAAGGACGTCCACCTATCCATCGTAAACCAGATAAGACCAGAGCTCGTGGAAAAGTTGAAGGAAGAAGGTGAGGAGAATCTTGTCTTTACAGATCTTGGCTCAGGGCATCTATCCTCCGTGAACGAGATCCAAGCCGATGAGATAATAGTTCTCGACCACCACCACCTTTCAGGGGAGCTGGAAGGAGGCGTCCACGTAAATCCTCATCTGGTTGGAATGGAAGAGGACACTGTTTCCGGAGCCGGAATGACATATCTTTTTGCCAGGGAGCTCGATAAGAAGAACAAGGACCTTTCAGGCCTTGCGGTCGTTGGAGCTATAGGTGATATACAGGAGGAGAACTGGAGGATGAGGGGTATAAACGAGGAGATAGTTGAGGAAGCTGAAAAGGTGGGAACTCTGAGTAAGGGGGAAGGCCTCCGTCTCTTTGGAAGGCTTTCAAGGCCAATACACAAATGTCTCCAGTACACGACGAGGCCTTACATTCCGGGCGTGTCGGAAAATGAGTCTGGAGCTGTTCAGTTTTTATCCAGCTTGGACATAGACCTCAAAAAGGAGGACGGCTCCTGGAAGAAGCTCGTTGATCTTGAAAAGGAGGAAAAGAAGGAGCTTGCTTCAGCTATAATAAAGAAGAGGGTGAGGAACGGTGTGGACGGTGCCGAAGAAATTTTTGGAAACACGTATACTCTCTCATGTTTCGACGGAAGACTGGAGGATGCAAGGGAGCTTTCGACCTCGCTTAACGCCTGCGGTAGAATGTCCCAGGCTGCAGTTGGAATACTTACCTGTCTCGGCGACGAAGAGGCTGCAGAGGAGCTGGAGAAGGTAGTGAAAGGCTATAAGAGAACTCTGGGCAAACTGATAAGTACCGTGCGTAACAATGAAGGAATGTTGGAAGAAAGGGAAGGGTTCAACCTCTTGGACGGAATGGGTAAGATACCGGAGAACTTCATAGGAACGGTTTGCTCTATACTACAGTCGGATATCTCTGAAGGCGAGATACTTGTCGGTATAGCGGAATCAGAGAACAGCCGCGTTAAACTTTCGGTAAGAGTGCCTGATGACCATGAAGCCAATGTAGGTGAGGCTATAGAGGAGATAAGCGAAGATATGGATATCGAAGGTGGAGGTCATGAGAAGGCCGGTGGAGCTTACGTTCACAGGGACGAGAAGGAGGAGTTTCTTGGAAAGCTGACGGAAGCCTTGGTGTCAGAAGCTTGAGAAAATCTTTTTAAATGTTAACCCCAAAGTATGTGAGGAAACTATGGCAAAGGACAGCAAGCTGAAAGGAAAAGAATGGTACACGCTGAAGGCTCCTGAGATGTTTGGAGGCGGAGAAATTGGAGAGATACCTGCATCGACGAAGGAAGCTGTTAAAGGAAGGACTGTAGAGTCCGGGGCCACAGATCTCCACAGAAGCTCAAAGAAGTATTACTTCAAGATCAGGATGAAGGTTGACGAAGTTGATGGAAAGAACTGCAAGCTGAAGTTCGTAGGCCATGATTGCTCAAGGGACTACATAACGAGAATTGTGAGGAAGAACAGTAAAAGAGTGGACGAAGTAACCAGAATTGAAACGAAAGACGGCGTCAAGATGAGGGTTAAGACTATATGCGCCACAATAAAACCCGTAGGAGCTTCAAAGCAGACGTCGCTCAGGAAGAAGATAGACGAGGTTCTCAAGAAGGAAGCTTCCGAAGCGGACAGTGAAAAGTTCGTTAAGGACATGCTTATGAACAAGCTTCAGAATAAGCTTAAGAAGGAGCTCGACAAGATTTATCCTCTGAGAGAAGTCGAGTTCAGGAAGACAGAGGTATTGGAATAGTTTCTACGTGTTTCTACAACAGATTTTTAAACTATAAGCACACTTCTTACATTATTGAGGTGATTAAATGAGCGCTGCAGCTAAACTTGCACTGGGTGTTGTAGTAATCCTCATTGGTTTATGGCTTCTACTTCCTGCAGGAATGGTAGAAGAAGTCAAGCCCGATGAAGGAATTTCCTCAAGCCTTGACTGGTGGCAGCCTTTCAAAACGGTTGTCATGGGGATGATTCCGCCTTTCTTGATAGTAGTAGGAATTCTAGTAGTCTGGATCGAAGCCGAAGAGATGAAAGCACCCGAAGTTCCTGAAATAGAGGAAGATTTCGACATTGACGAAGAGGAGTAATATCCTCCTTATTTTTTATTTTTCCGTCAGTATCTTTACGATTTCTCCATTTTTTAGAGTCTTGTCCGCGGATATTCTTCTCCCTGATTTGCAGTCGATGGCGCCTATAAAGCTTTCTCCGATATCGCTATGAACCTGATAAGCAAGGTCCTCGGCAGTTGAACCTCTTTCAAGTAGAATAGCATCTGGTAGTACGTTCCCTTTCTGATCTGTATAGTTGTTTTCGTTTTCGACAGGGTAAACTACTATCATGTCCAGGAGATCAAAGACGGCCCTGTTTACAGTTTGTTGTATGCCCGTAGATCCGTACTTCTCAAGTATCTTCTCTACAGAACCAAGACCCTTTTCCTCCTTTTCCGTTAGTTTTTCTTCTTCGGGTACAGTAAAGTCCCCTTCGCCGGGTATGTAGTTTATCTTTCCCTGCTCGGAAGCTCTCCTCAGAGCGAGCTCTGCTTCAGCACAGCAAGGAACAACCTCCATATCCGTTTTGTCCTTAAGTTCTTCCAGGTTTCCTTCGGCTTCGGGGAGATCGATTTTGTTGGCAGCTATAATCATAGGTTTAGTAAGCTTCCTAAGCTCAGTTGCGAAGCTGCTTACGTCTTCGTCGCTCCATTTACTTGGCTTGTCCTTGTCGAGGCCAAGGTTGTTTATAGTTTTCCTTATGTCGTCCTTCGTTATCTTAAGACCTGAAAACCTCGAAAGAAGCTGCTCCTCGAAATCCTTGTTTTCCATCTCTATCTCTGATGAAAACTTCTTCCACTCCCTCTCAAATATATCTTCGTACCAGAAGTCCAGTTCGTTTTCCAGGAATTCTATGTTACCGTATGGGTCGTAGCCTTCCGTGGGCTCTCCTTCCTCGTCCGTCCTGCCTGATATATCAAGTACGTGGATCAAGGCGTCTGCTTCCCTTAGATCATCGAGAAACTGGTTTCCCAGGCCACGTCCTTCATGTGCATCTGGAACCAGACCGGCGACGTCAAGCATCTCAACAGGGACGAACCTCACACCGTCCACACATTTTCCGTTTGGATCACAGGAAACGTCTAGTTCCTTGCATGGACATTCTGTAGTCACGTAACCTATGCCGCGGTTGGCGTCTATAGTGGTGAAGGGGTAGTTGTTTATCTCTATGTCTGCAAGGGTGCAGGCTTTCATGAACGTGGACTTGCCTGTGTTTGGACCACCGACTAGGCCTACTTTCATGGCTAAACTTTCCATGGAGAAATATTTAAATCCAACTTGTCCTTTTTGTTGTACAGTCCGGCATATACCTTTAAAAATGTGAGAACTTAAACAGTATAGGAATCCTGGAGGTAGGGTGAAATATATGGAAGCTGCTATATGTGAGGTATGTCTGAAGAACGACATGCTTTGCGAAGGATGTTCGAAGAAGTTGGAAGAGGGAGAGATTTCGGAAGAGGCAGTCGAGCTTTCAAGATACCTCTACTCACTTTCAAAGGATCACTCTTACCTCAAGGACATCGAAGTAAATGAGATCTACGTCGGCGAGGAAGTTATAGTAATCGTTGCGCCCAAGGAAGACGTTGGTAAGGTCGTCGGTAAGGGTGGAGAGATAGTCAAGAAGCTTGCCGGTGAAGTTGAGAGAGCTATCCGTGTAGTGGAGATGAGCGAAGATGTCAAGGAGTTCTCGAAAAACCTTCTCCCTGACGTCAAGGTACATGGAGTAAACAAGGTTTTCTCTCCTGATGAAGACTACTACAAGGTTGTGGTAGACCCCAACGACACAAGCCGTATAATGCTAAACGATGAAGAGTTCACTGAGGTAGTGAAGAAGGTTACTGGCGAGAGTGCAAAGCTTTCGTTCAAATAGGAATCAAAAGTCTTGTTCTTAGAGATCTTCTCACATTTTAAGTCTTTGGCTATTTAGTATATTTATTACTAACAAATAGTAACATTTATAAGTAAGGAAAACTAATTTGTAACTGGTGAATTACAATGGATCACAATACATTTGTTAAAATATATAAGAGCGGTCTAGGACTCAAAGAAGACGAAGTGTTGCCCGATAAGTCAGAGGAAAATAAAGATTACTGGAACTCTCTCTAAAACTCCGGGTCAGTTACTCTGACCCTTTTCTACTTTTTTCCTCATTTATAGGGGTTAAAGTTTTATTTCTGTAAAAGAAAGTATGTAGGGTGTTTTATGGCTTACATGGAATCTCTCGCCGGCTTTGTTATGAGTCTCATAGTGTCAGGGCTTATTATCTACTTCGTGACAGCCGTTTTAGGTAGCGGTAAGGGGATCATGACAGCACTCCTTGCAGCACTAACTGGATCAGTGATATACGCTCTCTCGCCTCTGATACCTACTGGATTCCTGTCCACGGTGATAGCTGGATTAGTATGGCTCTTGGCAATCCGTCACTTTTACCGTGTCGGTTGGATCAGAGCTCTTATAATGGCCCTGGTTATTTGGTTTGTTACTACAGTAGTCAGTGCTTTCCTTCCTACGCTTGCCGGTCCGGTATAGCTTGTTTGGATACTTCGGAGCTTTGATTTGGACTAGGGACAGCCTTTTATTTTTAGAAACATTAAGGGTGGATAGTCATGAGAATCGCTATCGTAGACCGTGAGAGATGTAATCCCGAAAAATGTGACTGGGAGTGCTTCAAGGCCTGTCCGGTGAACAGAAAGGGTGAAGACTGCATCAAGAAAGGAAAGAATGCGGAAATAGACGAAGAGCTGTGTATAGGCTGTGGGATATGTGTTACCAAATGTCCCTTTGACGCGATAAAGATAGTTAATACTCCCGAGGAGCTTGACGAAAAGCCAGTCCATCGCTTCGACAAGAACGCCTTCGTTCTCTACAGGCTTCCTATACCCCAACCAGGCGGAGTCGTAGGTCTTCTCGGAGGAAACGGTCTTGGGAAATCAACAGCTCTGAAGATCCTTTCTGGTAACATAGATCCAAACATGGGGAACGTGGGAGAGAAGGCAGAGATGAAGGACCTTTCGGAGCTTTTCAGAGGTACGCAGCTCCAGGACTACTTCAAAGAGATGAAAGGTGAAAAGAAGACTGTCTACAAGCCACAGAGGGTAGAGGAAATACCAAGGATGTTCGAAGGCGAAGTGAAAAGCTTTCTTGAAGGAACGGATGAGAGGGGTGTCCTGGATGAAGTTCTGGAAAGACTGAGTATAGAAAACGTTCTTGATAGAAGACTAGAGGAGCTTTCAGGTGGCGAGCTTCAGAGGGTTGCTATAGCCGCCACTATATGTAAGGATGCGGAGATATACTACTTTGACGAGCCTTCTTCGTACTTGGACGTATACCAGAGGCTTCAGATGGGTAAGCTCATACAGGAGCTTGCTGAGAATAAGACAGTTATGGTGGTTGACCATGACCTCGCTACCTTGGACTACCTTGCTGATACTATACATGTCTTCTATGGTGAAGCGGGTGCATACGGAATAGTTTCAAAGCCTTACTCCACGAGGAAAGGGATAAATGCTTACCTCGGGGGCTATATACGCGAGGACAACGTTCGCTTCAGAGAAGAACCTGTTAAGTTTGAGATAAGGGCTCCTACCAAGGAGACGCAGAGAAAGACCTTGTTGGAGTTCCCTGAAACCAAGAAGAAGCTGGGTGACTTCAGTCTTACAGTGGAAAGTGGAGATCTGGCGGAAGAAGAGCAGCTTGGTATCTTCGGTGCGAACGCTCTGGGTAAGAGTACCTTTGCTAAGATTTTAACGGGGGAACTCGATGCGGATAAAGGAGGACCTGGAAAGGAGGTCGGCATCTCTTACAAGCCGCAGAAGATTGAGACGGGTGGTGCAGGAAGGGTCATAGATTACCTTTCCAAGGTTACCGACAATCCTTATTCGAACGACTTCAAGAACCAGATTCTGAGACCTCTAGGACTTGAGGATCTTCTTGAAAACGAAGTTTCAAACCTTTCAGGTGGTGAGAGACAACGTCTAGCTATAGCCGTTTGTTTGTCGAAGGACGCTGAGATATACCTTATGGATGAACCCTCTGCATATCTGGACGTAGATCAAAGGCTCGCGGTAGCGAAGCTCGTACAGTCCGTAACTTCGCGCAATGAAGCCTCCTGTATGGTGATAGACCACGATATTTTGTTTCTCGATTACTTGTCTGAGAGAGGAATGGTATTTCTCGGTGAGCCAGGAGTTCGGGGAAAGGCCTTGAAACCCGATGACCTTGAAACATCTTTCAACAAGTTCCTGAAGGACGTAGGTGTTACCTTCAGAAGGGATCCACAGACCGGACGACCTCGAGCCAACAAGCTTGATTCTGTAAAGGACAGGGAACAGAAGAAAAGCGGAAATTACTACTACGTAGAGGAGTCGTGAATAGAACTTATTTTTGATTATAAGAGAATTTAGGAGAGTAAAGATCTAAGAGGCTCTGGTCCTCAGGTTTTACCTTCTTCTGTTTAGCTTCCTATCGATATCCTCTAACTTCCTCAGTATTTCCTGGAGCATTTCCTTTTCTTCGCTAGCTGGCTCATTCATCCTTCGGTTGTTTGTTTTGTCTCTCCTCGGTAGGTTGTTTTCAGGTCTTTGGAAATCTCTTTCACGTGTTGTGTTGCTTGGTCTTCTTCTCTGATTTTCTCTTGATGTTGAACTTCTTCTGTTCCCCCTCCTTGGAGAATTTTCTACGTCTGGAAGATCTTCGGTTGAAGGCATGTCGAGATTTTCCCTTCTCCTTCTTGTATTGATCGGGGATTTGTTTTCTTCGGTTTCCTCATCTATCCTTGAGACCTTGCTTATGCTTCTTGGTTTGTCGGAGCCTTGACCCTTTCTTTCTGGTGTAAGCATATCCTTTATCTTGCCCAGTACCATAGTTTTATTATTGATGGAGAGGTATTTATTAGTGTCGGACAGGAAAAATGACTGACCGGGATGTTCTATGCCTATAAAGACAAAGGAGGACGGAGAACCTGACTTTAAGCCTACTACAGCAGGGGTTCCTAGCCTGCATAGCAGAACTCTCACCTTTGCAGGAAAGCCTGGTTTTCCCTCGGGAATTTACTTTGGAATGATAGACATACTTGAGGATAACATGGGCTACGAAGTTAGAAAGGTAAAGGACTGGATAGAGGTCAATCCTCAGTCAGATTTCTATGATGAGCTTTCACAGAGGAAGCAGTCTATAGAGCAGCAGGTCGGTGCTGTAACCAACAGGATTTCTGAAGCAAGAAAGGAGCTTGAAATGCTTCGGCACGATAAGAGGAAGCTCCAGAGGATAATTGACCACAAGGAGCAGGGAGATCTCGATGTACTTAAAAGCGACTTTGTGGATCTAGTGGATAGAAATACGGATATGAGCTTGCTTGAGCTTGCGAACAGCGGACGGTTCCCTTCGATAGTTGTTGATTTCTACAAGATAGAAAGTGTGGAAGATATCGAGGAACTCGACGTTTCCAAGGGCGAGAAGCAGGTACTTAAGAAGAAGTGGTCTCTGTTCCAGGACTGGAAGAAGAGATTTGTGGGGGAGATAGAGAGAAGGATGTCGACTATAGATAGCGAAATAAGGTCACATAAAGAGACAATAGATAATCTTAAGGAAACCTTACATCCTTACGCCAAGGCCTTGAAGAGGATAAGGCTTGGTGAGCCTCAGGAGTACCATGGACTTGACGATCCGAGGATAATTGAGAAGTATTCAGGAGCTATCTCCGGTGTTGATCTTTATTGCTGGAAGAACCTTAGTTCAATGTCGTTTTTCGGGGAGTATGACAAGTTTGAACCCGAGCTTTACGATAAGTACGATGACTACCCGGGTTATGAATTCTATTCCTTTTTTGAGATAAGGGTGAGGAAAAGCTCCTCTATAGTTTCCGGTGAAAGTGTGGAGGTTGTAACCATAACTATAGACCCTGAGCTTCAGGATAGGGATGGTATAGCTGAAAAGAAAGAGGAGATCGAGAAGGAGAAGGAAAGGCTTCGTAATTCTATAAGAAGATTGAGCGGCGAGGATGTCGAGGAGATAGAAGAGGAAGAAGGGAAAAGTGAAGGATTTTCTGAGAAAGTAGAGAAGCTGAAAGGAATGCTGAGCATTGGCGATAAGCCACATAAAGGTGAGTTCGAGAAAATTGTCGTGGAGGAGACGGACGAGCTTTACGAGAGGTTGAAGGAGCTAGGTGACGGTCTAAAGCTCTGGAAGCTTCGAAAGCTCAGGACGATGAAGGACTGATCGATATGCTTAAAGCTGTAAAAAAGTCCTTAGGTCTTTCGGAAGAAGAGAGGAAGCTGGAGCCTGAAGGATATATTGTTCAGACCAGTGGATGGCCCGAACAGCTGCAGCAGAGAGTTCTTGAATACATTTCTGATGTTGCACAGAAAGGCGTTTCGTCAGTAGAAATAACCTTAAACCACCCGGAGTCTTTGACGCCTCATGCTATCGATGAAATAAAGATTTTCCATGAACAGGAAGACGTTAAGGTTAACATCCATGCATCTCTTGATTTGAGAGCCGCTATGGCAGAAAAAAAGAACTACGATAGAGTGGATGACTATATGAAGAAATTCATAGAGAAGGCTTATGAAATAGAGGCTGATTACATAAATCTACATACCTCAAACTTTCCCAGTCCTGAGCTTGGAAGGACAAGGGGCGTTAGGTATGAGGTCATGGTAACTCCAGAAGGCGATCCTGTAAACGACTTCGTCGAGGAACTTGTCAATAACTACTTTGATTCTGAAACCCTCTACTGGCTTGTTAAGGACCTGAGGAAGAGAACGAGAGTTATAGACAGGTGGAGGATAAAGGAAAGGCTTCTCGATGAGGACGAAGGTTATTTTGAGGAGGTTGTGACAGACCAGGAGATAGAAGAAAAGCTTGAGGAGTTTAAAAAGAGAAAAAAGGATCATGAGATGAAACTTGGGCGGGAGATTTCTTGGGATGATATAGAGATACCCAGGCCTACCAGAGAGAACGCTTTAGATGATCTAAGGGAAAAATACGAAGTTGGAGTCAAGAATATATTCAGAAGGTTCAGGGATATGCCGGAGGACTTCAAGACAGAGGTAGCCAAAAAGGCTTTCCGTGAGATCATAGAAGAGGACGAAGTTGATATCGAGAGGATATTCAACGAGTTCCGTATGTACAAGCTTATTGCGTGGCGTATGTATGAGAGAGGTAACAGTATATGGAGAAGGATCTGCGGGGATAAAAGTCCTGAGGAAATTGAGGAGGACGGAAAGATGGAACTGCTTGTCGATGCTGTTGCTGGAGAGTACCTGAAAGGTCATGTTGGCAACTGGAAGGATAAATTGGAGGATACTGATGTTGTAATTACTTTCGAAACGCCCGATGCCAGGGAAAAACAGTTCCTTGGATACTACAGGTTAGTAAACCCAGAGCGTATATACAAGGTCGTTAAGTCGATAGGTCACCCGCAGGTTAAGCTCTGTTTCGATTTCGAGCATATAGCTACCCAGGGTTTGAATCCAAGGGATATTCTTGAGAAAACTGAAAGTAACATCGGCGAGGAAACCTACCTTGTACATCTTTCCAGTAGACCTTCGCCTGGGCACGAACATTTTCCTCTGCAAAAAGGTGAGATACAGCTCTATAAAATGCTCTGGGAACTGAAGACGAAAGGCTTTGAATCCGGATACCTTACCTTTGAAAGAGGTGGGGGCGGAAGAGGTCAGGGTGATGAGGCGTTCAAGAAGTCAATTCCCATAGTAAAGGAGATGGCAATGTATTTAGAGGATGATGTAGCGCCTGGTGAGCTTCCGGTTGAGTTTTACGGCTACAACGATAAAGCTTTCAAGAGGGACCAGGCAGTTATACAGAGCAATACCTTCGAGCCTATAAAGGGACTTATCGAGTCGCCGCAGATGCAAGACACCTTTCTCGGGAAACACGCTACTGAGACCGAGCCTCGGATGCGTGGCGAAGGTGGCTGGGAAGGTGAAGAGCACAGGTAGCCAAACCTTTAAATAGTAGTAGTTGTAACTATTAGGTGGTGAAAACATGCCCGAAGAAAATGACGTAGGTTCTAATGGACTCAAGCCCGATGAAACTTTTGCTGGCAAAACAAAGGACTTCAGATCCACCAAAAGGAAGATAAAGGACTTTCAGAAGAAGAGGAGGATGGACGCTGCTGAGAAGTTTAGAAAGGAAGCGCTGGAGAAGCACGGCGAGTATATAAATGCTATAATCGGTACAGGCTCCGTCACGCGTGATGAGTTCTCTTCAGAATCAGATCTCGATATTACTGTATTTATAGACGATACGAGAGAAGATGTGGACAAAAAGAAGAAAAAGGAAATAGAGAAGGATCTGAAGGAGATAGCCGAAGGCTGCGGGAAAACGAAGTCAGGTAACCATATTCTTCATGTACAGCCTCCTTGGACTATAACTGAGTACTGGGATATGATGAGGAGGGGCAGTCCTGTTGCGCATTCCTGGACACAGGACGCCAAGGCTATATACGACGACGGTTTCTTCGGACCCGTTCAGAGGCTTTACAAGATGGGCAAGCTTCCCGCGACGAGAAAGTCCGCGGAAAAGAGGATGTCCAAGGTTCCTAAGAGGTTGAACCGTGCAGAGAGGATGAAGGTACTCATAGTTGCTAAGGATATCTACCACGCTATGGTAAACTCGCTACAGGCCGTCATAGTTTACATGGGCGAAGAGGTCCCTGCTCCGAAACAGCTTGCTAAGGTCGCAAGGGAAGAGCTCGTTTCAAGGGATTTACTTGAGGAGAAATACGTGGAGCAGTACGAGGAGGTTTACTCGCTTTACAAGGACGTCGAGCACAACGATATGGATGAGCTTAGCGGCGAGGAGGTGGACGAGTACATAGAGATGGGCAAGGAGTTTGTCACCGAGATGCAGAAGCTGATGAAGAAGATCGAGCTGAACAGGAAGGCAAGGAAGATTCAGTCGAACTACGAGTCTATGGTGAAGACCTCTGTAGCTGCACTCAAGGGTCTTGGAGAGCTTCCTGAGGATCCAAAGGACCTACCGAAGGCCTTTAAGGAGGTTTTGATTGAAAGGGAGCTGGTTGACGAGAGGTATGAAAAGACCTTTGGAAAGGTACTGGAGATGAAGAAGAAGCTGAACGAGAAGGAGATAGAAGATATCACGGAGCATCAGATAAACGTTGCAAAGGACTTCGTCAAAGGATTCATGAGAGACGTTCATCAGCTCATGGACGAAAGAGGAATAGAGCCTGGTGAAGTAGAAGAAAAAATGGAGCCGGATGAGACGCCTTCAGCCGAAAAGATTGAAAAAGAAGTAGAAGGGGAAGAAGAAAAAGTGGAGTGTGACGAGTGCGGCAAGGAGTTCGACAGTGAGAGAGGCCTGAAGATACATAGAAGCCAGGTTCACGAGTCTTGATCTGTACTTTCTCTGTGGCGTAACTGTTAACTTTAAAAAACTGCCTTCCAAACTTCTAACGAATGACACAGCTTATAATCGCCGAGAAGCCTGATGCTGCAGGAAGAATTGCTTATGCTCTCGCAGACGACAATGTTTCTAAGAAGAATAGAGGCAAGGCTGTGTGGTACGAAACCACTGTTGGGGACGAGGAAACTTATGTCGTGCCAGCAGTAGGCCATTTATTTACGCTGGAACAGGAAGGAAAGGGATGGGACTATCCTATTTACGATATAGAGTGGAAGCCTACACACGAGGTACGTGATAACTCCAACTGGATGAAGAACTACCATACAAATCTGAAGAAGCTCGCAGAGAAGTCCGATACATTCATCAATGCCTGTGACTACGACCAAGAAGGTGCGGTTATTGGATTCAATATACTCAAGTTTATTGTTGGAACGGAAAACGCTGCCAGGATGAAGTTTTCTACTTTGACGACTTCGGACCTTCAGGAGGCATATGACAACCTTTCCGAGGACCTGGACCGTGGTATGGTGGACTCTGGCCTTGCGAGGCATATACTGGACTGGCTCTGGGGTATAAACCTTTCCCGTGCCCTTACACTTTCCGTTAAGAACAATACGAACACTTTTCACGTACTGTCTACAGGAAGGGTTCAGGGTCCTGCTCTGAAGATACTTGCTGAGAGGGAGAGAGAAATACAGGAGTTTAAGCCGGAGGACTACTGGGTCCTCGAGGCTCTATTGAAGTCTGAGAAGGAGAGCATAAAAGCAAAACATAACAAGGACAAGTTCTGGGAGGAGGATGAGGCGGAGGATACAAAGGAAAGGGCAGAAGAAAACGAAGCAACTGTAGAAGAGGTCAAGAAAAACAAGTACAAGCATAAACCTCCGGCACCCTTCGACCTTTCATCCCTGCAGAGCGAAGCCTACTCCGCCTTTAAGTTCAATCCTTCTAAGACTTTGGATGTTGCTCAGTCGCTCTACGAGTCCGGCCTTATTTCCTATCCCAGGACCTCCAGCCAGAAGCTACCGCCGAAGATAGGATACCAGAAGATACTGAAGAAGCTGAAAAATCAGGACAAGTACAAGGATCCTGCGAGTAAGGTTTTGGGCAAGGACAAGATATTCCCCAAGCAGGGCAAGAAGGAAGACAAGGCACATCCTGCTATATATCCGACCGGATCAAAGCCAGATAATCTTTCAGAGGACGAGAAGAAGCTCTACGATCTTGTTGTGAAGAGGTATTTTGCGGTCTTCGGTGACCCTGCCTTGAGAGAGTCCGTAAAACTAACCTTCGACCTTTCCGGTGAAAAGTTCACGGCCAAAGGGAAGAGGACATTGGAAAAGAACTGGTTTACTCTTTACAAGCCGTACGTCAAGAAGAAGGAGCAGGTTATTCCAGATGTGGAGGAAGGCGAAGAGCTCGACGTCGAAGAGGTCAGAAAACTGGACAAACAGACACAGCCTCCTAACAGATATACTCAGGCCTCGTTGGTTTCAGAGATGGAAAAGAGGAATCTCGGAACGAAGGCAACGAGGTCACAGATCGTGGATAAGCTCTACGACCGCGGCTACATCGATGGCTCCTCTATAAAGGTTATGGATATAGGTCTTGCGGTCGTCGATATACTTGAGGAGTACGCTCCGAAGGTTCTCTCCGAAGAGATGACAAGAAGCATAGAGGAAGAGATGGAGGAGATACGTGACGGAGAAAACACAAAAGAGGAGGTCGTTGAGCAGGCCAAGGAGACCCCGGGTGAGATATTAGAAAGTATAAGGGAGAACGAGGAGGAGATAGGTCAGGGTCTGAAGGAAGCTGTATTGGAAACGAAGAGGAAGAAGAGAGAGCTAGGTGAATGTCCTGAATGTGGCGGCACCCTAAAGGTCATAAAGACGGGCAAGAGTCAGTTCGTCGGCTGTACCAACTACCCTGACTGTGAGAACTCATTCCCACTTCCACAGAACGCAAAGATTGTTCCTACAAAGGATACATGCGACGACTGCGGTCTACCTACCTTCAAGGTTATAAGAAAGGGCAAAAGGCCATTTACGATGTGTCCTGATCCGGACTGCAAGTCCAAGGACGATTGGGATTAATTACATTACATAAAGCTTAACTTCTTATCGGGCTTTTCGAGACCGTTTTCGGTTATGACTACCTGTGCTTCCTTTCCCTCTGGCTGTGATCTATGCTTCCGGAGAATCATAATTCTCTTCCCTTTCTCAAACTTCTTCATCTCAAGTAGACATTTGGACTGGTACTTTGCTATATCCCTTGAAACTAGTTCAACTCCGCCGTTTTCCATGTCCGAATAGATCTGATTGGTTATGAGTATAGGAACTTCCTTCTTCCTTGAGAGATTTGAAAGTGTGGACAGCTGGTTTGCCAACCTGCTGTTTATTTCTCTTGTATTTCCATCGTTTAGCTCAAGTCTGTATAGCGTGACGAGTGAGTCGAGAACTATTAGTCCTATGTTCTTCTTGTCACATATACTTTCAAGCCTTCCAACGTTTTCTTCCTGGCTGTCGAAGTCATCCGGCTCTATCAGTATTATTTCATCGAGCATCTTTTCAGCGTTGCCGGAGATCTGATCCAGTCTCTCCTTTGAGAAACCACCTTCCGTGTCTATGAAGACTACCTTCTTTCCTTCTTCGATGCATGAAACGGCCGTCTGTAAGCACATCGTAGTCTTTCCGCAGCCAGGCGGCCCGTAGGCATTTGTCAGTGTATTCCTTTCTATTCCGCCGCCTAGTAGCTCGTCAAGCGCTTCACACCCCGTTGAAAGCCTCTCTACTTTCATAGGCGTTAGTTTAATCCTCAGGCTTAAAATATTAACTTTTTAGTTTACCTAAACAAAAACTTTATAAGGTTTAATGTACATACATAAAAATCATGGAAGAAAGTTGTGTGACCTTCGACAAAGGCGGTGAGGTAGCTGCGCTGGTAAGCTTCTGTGTCGATTCAGAGAGGTTCAAGTCCAACTACCAGCGGAACAAGTTTTACCGCGGCCTCTACGGCTGGAAGCAGAAGGTAAAAAGAGGAGGAAAGGAGTACGTATACGACCGCAAAGGCATACTGGACAGGACACCGCACATAAAGGTGGACAAGTCCGTCTACATAGTTCCCGTGGAAGTTTTGGAGAAGGTAGTTGACTACCTTGACTCGTGGAAGGGAAAGGTTGACTACAAGATCTTCAAAGTTTTACTGGAAGAGGATAGCTTTAAAAATTTCAAAACAAAAGAAGACAGAAGGGAATCGTGGACCCAAATTCCAATAAACTAATGGGATAAAATATGCCTGAGGAAAATTCAAACGGAAACGATGCTATTCGTCTTAAGGTAGGCGAGCTTACTTCGAGGGAAGAGTTCGGTAAAGGTATTGCTAGGCTCGACTCTAAGGTTATGAAGGAGCTTAATGTTACGGAAGGAGACGTTATAGAAATAGAAGGTAAAAAGAAAACGGGCGTTCTTGCTGTGAGGTCTTATCCTGAAGACGTGGGAAGCAACCTCGTACGTATAGATGGCCTTGTGAGAAAGAACGCAGGTACTTCGGTCGGACAGAAGGTCAAGATGAGGAAGGCTGAAGCAAAGCCTGCGGAGAAGGTTACCTTAGCTCCTACACAAGAGGGCGTTGCTCTGCATATTTCATCTAATATATTTAAGAAGAATCTATATATGCGCCCTGCTTCGAAAGGCGATATAATAGTTCCTACGTCCGTGAAGAGCAAGAAGAGAGGAAACCTGTTTGAGGACTTCTTCGGTGAGGATATATTTTCAGATATGATGCCTGGTATAGGCGGAACGGAAACGAGGCTTATGGTTGTTTCTACGAAGCCGAAAGGGATAGTAAAAATAGATGACCAGACCACTATAGATCTGAAGCCGAAGGCCGTGGAGATAGAGGAGCAGGAAGTCCCTACTGTAACTTACGAGGACATTGGTGGACTTCACAATGAAATAAAGAAGGTAAGGGAGATGATAGAGGTTCCGCTTAAGCATCCGGAGGTGTTTGAACGGCTCGGTATTGAACCACCTAAAGGCGTTCTGCTCCATGGGCCGCCTGGTACAGGTAAGACGCTTCTAGCGAAGGCTGTTGCAAATGAGGCAGGAGCACATTTCCAGACAATAAACGGACCTGAAGTAATGTCCAAATTCTACGGCGAATCAGAGAAGAAGGTGAGGGAGATCTTTGAAGAGGCCGAGGAGAACTCGCCGTCGATAATTTTCATAGATGAGATCGATGCTATAGCCTCGAAGAGAGAAGAAGCAAGCGGTGAAGTTGAGAAGAGAGTTGTTTCGCAGCTCTTGACGCTTTTGGATGGCCTGGAGGCAAGAGGCCAGGTTATTGTTATTGCGGCCACCAACAGAGTCGATGCCGTAGATCCTGCCCTGAGAAGACCGGGTAGGTTTGACAGGGAAATTGAAATAGGCGTTCCGGATAAAAACGGTAGAAAGGAAATCCTACAGATTCATACAAGACACATGCCTCTGACGGATGATGTCGGGCTGGATGATATATCTGAAAGAACCTACGGTTACGTGGGAGCGGATATAGAGGCTCTAGCCAAGGAAAGTGCTATGCATGCTTTGAGGAGAGTTTTGCCTGATATATCTGACCTGGAGGAAATGGAGGAACTTCCTGAAGAAAAGCTGGAGAAGCTTCAGGTTAACTACGAAGACTTCGACTACGCTATGAGAATGGTAGAACCTTCGGCTATGAGAGAGGTTCTCGTAGAAGTACCTGATGTTTCATGGGGCGATATTGGTGGACTTGAAGACGTAAAGGAAAGGCTTAAGGAAGCTGTGGAATGGCCCCTTAACTATCCGGAATCATACGAAAATCTTGGAATAAAGCCACCTTCAGGTTTACTTCTTTACGGACCTCCGGGAACAGGTAAAACGATGCTTGCTAAGGCTGTCGCTAACAAGTCAGACTCCAACTTCATAAGTGTCAAGGGACCGGAGCTGCTTTCGAAGTACGTCGGTGAATCGGAAAAGAGAGTAAGGGAGATATTCAAGAAGGCAAAACAGGTAGCTCCAACTGTCGTGTTCTTCGACGAACTGGATGCATTGGCTTCTGAGAGAGGAAGCTCGGTCGGCGAAAACGTCTCAGAGAGAGTAGTTTCGCAGGTTCTTACTGAAATGTCTGGACTTGAAGAGCTGAACGATGTTATAGTTATCGGAGCCACAAATAGACCCGATATGATAGATCCTGCTCTTCTAAGACCTGGAAGATTCGACAATCAGCTTCTGGTTCCAGCTCCTGACGAGGAAGCGCGCAGAGAGATATTCAAGATTCACACCGAGGAAACACCGCTTGCGGACGACGTTGACCTTGACAGGCTTGCAGAAATTACCGACGGCTACTCTGGAGCTGATATATACGCTATATGCAGAGAGGCTGCACTGAACGCGCTTAGAGAGGACAAGGATTCGGATGTCGTAGAGAAGAAGCACTTTGATCAGGCTCTTGAGGAGTCCACAAAATCGATAACTGATGATATGGACGATTACTACGATGAGTTCGAGGCCTCTAGGAGGAGGATTGGTCAGGAAGAAGATGAAATAGATTATGTGGGTTGAGGATATGAACTACCCCGTTCTCTTTGTAAACTTCAAAACCTACAGAAAGGGAACAGGCGAGGAGGCGGCGGAGCTTGCGAAGATATGTGAGAATGTTTCTAGGGAAGTTAATAAGTCTATAGCTCCTGTTGTCCAGGTTGCGGACCTCTACAGAGTTTCAAGGGTCGTAGATATCCCTATATATGCACAGAGAATTGATCCTGTAGGCTACGGTTCGAACACTGGCAGCGTTCTTCCTGAATCCTTGGTTCAAAACGGTGCCTCGGGCGTCGTGATAAACCATTCTGAAGACAGAAGATCAAAGGACGTTGTAAGGAAATGCCTGGAGAAAGCAGAGAAGCAGGACCTCGAAACGATGGTCTGCGCAAAGGATCCTGAGGAGGCGGGGAAGATTTCCAGTTTCAATCCAGGTATGGTAGCAGTGGAACCTCCGGAGTTGATAGGCGGCGACGTTTCTGTGGGCGACGCGAAACCGGAGCTTATTACGGAAGCAGTTGGAAAGGTAAACCAACCTCTTATCTGCGGTGCTGGAATTAAGGACAAAAAAGACGTGGAGAGGGCTTTGGATCTAGGCGCGGATGGCGTTTTCGTTGCTTCAGGAATAGTAAAGTCCGATGATCCCGAAGAAAAGATCAAAGAAATGGTAAAGCCTTTCTAAATGTATAGCGACTTACCTTGGCTTCCGACGACGCCGTTTAACTCTTCTATGACCTCGGAAATACCCTTCCTTACTTTCCTTGACACAACCCTAGGGTCGAAGTGGTCCTTGTTCGGCGACCATCCGCCTTTAGTAAACGGTCCACCTGATTCGCTTGATTTTCCAGGAGGTAGTATACTTTCTTTGTTTTGTATGTAGAACTTGGCAGCAGTCCTTGCATATTCGTACTGATATCTTGTATCCTTGTTGAACTTGCATACTCCTTTTTCGGCGAGCTCTTTCATCTGATCGTGTGTAAGGCCTGAAGAGCCGTGTATGACCAGCGGAACTTCCTTGTTCTTCGCGATCAGTTTTTCGTTCACCTCTTTAGCTATCCCCGTCCTTAGGTTCAGATCTTTGCCCTTTGAAACTCCGTGTTTGGTCCCCACAGAAATGGCAAGTAGATCACATTTTGTCTTCCTCACAAAGTCAACGGCTTTCTCCGGATCCGTGTAGTAGCTTTCGTCGGAACTTACGTCGTTCTCGACGCCCTTTATCCTTCCGAGCTCTGCCTCAATGAGAACGTCTTTGCCTTCAGCCATTTCTTTTGCTTGCCTTGACTTCTCCACGTTGTCTTCAAAACTCTCTTCGGAGGCATCTATCATCACTGATGAAGGAAACCCGGTCTGTATAGCCTTCTGTATGAAGTCCAGATCCTTCAAGTGATCCATATTCAGGAAAACACCGATATCGTACTTCTCCGCTATTTCTTCCATGTAGCTTCCCATGGCCTTCAAGCCAGCCAGAGCGTCTCCATTCCCGGCGAACTCACAGGCGCTTCTGCTCAGCTGTAAAACTAAGTCTGAGCCGCTTTTCTCGGCACCTTCCATCAAGCCTATCATTATATTTGTTTCAGCAACGTTGCTCGCGACGAAAGCGTAGCTTCCTTTCTTTGCTTCCTTGTAGAGCTTTCTCATTTCATCGCCGCTTTTTATAAACATAGTCTCACCGTATTGCATTTTCCATCGCGAACGAAGTTGCGGATACAACGTCACCAAGTCCAACACTCAGCTCGGGGTTTTCGTATATCTTGTTTGGTACCATAACTATATCAAAGTCGTCCCTGTATACACCGCTCTCAGCGAACTTTTCATTGCCCAGATTTTCCCCTAACTTCCTCCTGAGCTCTTCGCCACGAGCTGATGGATCTAAATCTTCGGATTCCTTCAAGTTCTCTTCCGTTAGCTCTTCGCCGCTTGCTCTCACCCGGACAGCATTTCTGGCAAACTCGAAGCCTTTCTTTACCGCTTCTGGATCCATGTATCCCCTTGAGACGGAGAGGAAGTAGTGGTGTGCGTGAATGCTTACCCCATCGACATCCAGCTTCTTCAGAATTTCCTTCAGCACTTCGACAAGTTCAGAAGGTGAATCAACGCCCGGAGCCTTTTTTTCTATTTCTAGATCCTTCTGAACAAGTGCCAGCTCGTTTGGATCAAAGGAGAATACATCGGCTAAAGGAACAATTTCCTTTAGTATCGCTTTCCTGAGGTCTTTTCTATGGATAGCAGAGAACTCTATCTGTATCTTTGTTCCAGGTGACCTTTTCTTCACTTCCTTTATGAACTTCCTTGCCGATACCAGGTGTTCGCGCCACGTGCTCCCATCCGGATACTCCTTCAACAGGTTGTGGTATCCTGCGAGTATCATGCAGTCAACGTACTCAGCAAGCTCCCCTATCTTCTCCTCCAGTTCTCCCAGTTCCAGGTTCTCATGTCTGTACGGTGACGAAGCTATAAAGCGGCTGTTCTCCTCTGTAGTTACTCCAAAAAGATCTTGATCCTCAAGGAACTCAAGTATCCAGTTCTTCTTTGTTGGTATATCCTTGTAGCATTCAGAAGGATGGTTGAAGTTCAGTTCGCCTCCTTCGACACAGGGAAACTTAAGGTTCTCGTTATCGTCAAACAGGGATGCCTGTTCCTCTGAAAGATTTGTAGTGTAGAGAACTGTATCGCATCCCAGTTTTGAGAGCAGATTGGACATTATCCCTGCCTGTCCACCAAGCCTCTTTTCCTCAACGTCAAGGTTTTCCTCCAACCAGTCCTTGAATCTCTGGCTCGTTATCTGAATCTCGTTTCCCTGTCCTTTTTCCATGCAGTCCAAAACTGCTGTGAGTAGATCCGTCTTGTTCTCCAGGAGCTTCGGATTTTTTTCCTTTGCCTTCACAACTTCTTCCTTCGAGAAATGGCTTGCGAAACCTTTGTCTATATGCGTTATAACGTCCACGTTAGTGTTGTAGGCGAGAAATATCGAGAGGTCCTCAAGCCTCTTCAACTTCTCCTCTGTCTGCATAAAGAATAAATTTAAGCGCTTCTATAAAAAAATAGGTGGAATTTTGATAGAGAGAATACTGAAAAAAGTAAAGGAGAGGAGGGAGGATTCTAGTAAGTTTGACCATGGCCATCTTCTTGTAGTTGGTGGCTCAAGCAAATACTCCGGTTCGCCGGCTTTCAACTCCCTGGCTGCCTACAGAAGCGGTGTTGATCTGGTTACGACGGCAGCGCCTCAAAGATCTGCGAACGTGATAGCTACTTACTCGCCTTCTCTTATAACAGTTCCACTCGACGGCGACTTTCTTTCACCGACCCACTACGAAGAGATTAGGGAGCTGGTCAAGGAGGTGGACGCTCTGGTAATAGGCGGCGGTCTCGAAAGGAGAAAGCAGACCAACAAAACAGTTGTGAAGATACTTGAGCAAGCAGAGATTCCTGCTGTTGTAGACGCAGATGGAATAAGGGCTGTGGCCGATGACACGGACGCACTGGATCAAGAAACAGTTGTCACACCACATACAAGAGAGTTCAAGGTTCTTACAGGTATGGAGGCAAGCGAGGAAAACGCTGAGGAAGCAGCAAATGAAATGGACTGTACCGTTCTATTGAAGGGAGAAAAGGATGTTGTAACGGACGGCGAAGATACCTATACAAACAGAACAGGAAATGAGTATATGACCGTCGGCGGAACAGGCGACACGCTTGCTGGCGTAGTTGGCTCGCTTCTGGCGCAGAACCTCGAAACGATAAAGGCAGCCTACGGAGGCGCTTGGATAAACGGTAAAGCTGGAGAACTAGCTGCTGACGAAAGGGAAGCTGGAGTTATGCCCGATGATATAATAGAAAAGATACCTGAGGCCATTCAACAAGGAAAATAGCTAACTAGTTCAGAACCTCTACACCTACTAGCTCTTCGCCCAGTAACGCTTTAACAAAGGCTCCTCCTGCCAGGGAAACATGTGTGAAATCTTTCTCTACGTCGAACCCAAGATCTTCCACTGCATGTGATGTATCGCCTCCTCCTACGAGAATGAACCTGTCCATTTCCTTCAACTTATTCAGAACTTTTCTCGTACCTTTCTTGAAATTCTCCTTCTCAAACACTCCCAGGGGCCCGTTCAGCACGATGGTTTCTGCCTCTTCTAGTTTGTCTTTAAACTCCCGCGCAGTTTCCGTACCTATGTCTAAGACCTCTTCCGAAACGGGGAGATCCTCTACCTTCACCTCCTCCCTCATGCCGTTCTTCTCATAGGCCAGGTCCTTTGGCATGATAATTCTGTCTCCGTATTTTTCCAACAACCTGTTAACCTTGTCCTTAGATTCACCGACATCGTTGCTTTTCGCACCTAAATCATGTCCGTTCACTTCAAGAAATATCTCGCCTATCCTTCCTCCAAGCATCACGAGATTAGCCACTCCGTCCTCGAGCATCCTCTCCATGACCTCCACAGCATCTTCAGGTTTGTCTCCTCCAAGTATAAAGTGCCTCGGCTCCTCTGATTCCTCTATATGGTTCACCTTCTCCACGTCCTCCTCAAGCAGAGGACCTGCAACGCTCTCCATAACCTGTGGAAAGCCTGTTATAGAGGCTTGGTTTCTGTGGCAGACTGAGAAGGCGTCGTTGACGTAAATGTCGCAGTGCTCTGACAGCGTTTGAACGAGACCCGACTTTCCATGTTCTTCTGGACTCACGTCCTTTAGCTCGTCCTCGTGCATCCTTACGTTGTCGAGAAGTATTATGTCTTCCTCGTGGAGCTCGTCTATAGCCTTCTGTGCAAGCTTTCCTGTTATATCACGAACAAATATGATCCTTCTGTCCAGAAGCTGATTAAGAAGCTCGGCGTGCTCTTCAAGATGTGTGAAGTCGTCTCTTCCGGGTCTTCCTTGGTGTGCCAGAGCAACTACTCCGCAACCCTTGTCGCATAGTTCGTCCAGAGTCTTTGCATGTTCCTTTATCCTCGGGGTGAGCTTAACCCTTCCGTGCTTAACAGTTGAGTTCAGATCGACCCTTACAAGAACCTTTTTCTCCTTCAAGTCAACGTCTTGCAGCGTCTTCATAGAAACTCTTACTTGATTCCAAGGTTTTCGTTGGTCTTGCGTATAGACTCTTTTTTCTCTTCCGTTCCAAACATCGACCTTATCGCGTCCACGTTTTCCGGAACGATTATGGATTCCTGGTGGACCTGATGTATCCAGTAAAGCCTGTTGCCTTCGGTTTCCACGGTTTCCTTCCACACCGCTACCTCCGGCATATCATACCTAAGCCTTTTATCACGGAACTTCTCTATGATCTTGGCCGTGGAGTCGTATCCCTCTTCTGCGCTGAAAAGCCTGACACGGGGTGTCTCCTCGAAAATTTTTATCACGTCCTCCCTTGAGACCTCCTTGCTCAGATCAACGTTGATCATATGTAGATGGGATATGGTTGTTGGAACCTTTACGGCCAGGGTCGTTATATCTAAATGGGGCATAACTTCCACTACGTCCGGTCCGTGGTGTGAAGGAATTTCAGTAACAGGAACTATGGAGTTTATAGGGCCTCTTGAGTCCTGCATCGGATCTCCGCCTCTTCTGACTAAGCTTGCCACTGCCTTTTCAACGCCGAGGTTCGAATCAAGGCTCCACAGCGTTCTGGAAAGGGAGGTCGTGTTACAGGAAACAACTCTTACGAAGTCCTTGTCCTCGGCTTCATCGTAGTTCGCGAGCGCATTGAAGGAAACCGGAGCTATCGAAGCGTCTGCTCCTCCTTGGAATATAGCCTTTACATCCTTCTCTTCGTACATCTCCTTGTTCTTCTCGTCTATACCCGAAGGGGTACAGTCGACCACAACGTCCACTTCATCTGTATCCAGAAATCCTGGTAAATCTCCCTCTACGTAGAAGCCACCTTCTTCCAGAACCTCAACTTTATCCGACACGGAAGCGTACAGCGGGATTCCGTGTAGAGGTCCGTCCTCCTCCAGAACAGTTCTCAGAGTTGTGGAAGGAGAGACGTCTGCAATACCTACAAGGTTCATATCGCCCTGTTTTTTCACGGCGTGTGCCACTCTCTTGCCTACAGTTCCGACACCGTTTACGACTATGTTTGGACCCATAGCATTATCACCTTCTCAACAGTTTAACTTTGATGGGATTTCTATAAAAAGGTTGCTGGAGAACTTAAACAAAAGAATTTGTAGCTCTGTAAATGTAGTGCCTAAAAGTTTCAGAGAACTGTGACCATTTCTCATCCATAGGATATTTAAACCACAGGACGAAGTAATAAACATGCCGGATCACCCCCGGGAGAGTAACAGTGCTATTTCTTCTGAAAAAATCAGTTCCTATGATCCAGTTCTAGAAGAAGCGATTCAAAATGAGCTACTTGAAGGCTACGAGAAGGATCAACTACCCGAAAAGATCGATTTGCAATACTGGGACGATGTTTCGAATGAAATTGTAGACTTTGTGGAAGAGACAGGATACGGGGAGAAAGCCCTTGAAATACTTTTGTATGATGGAATGCGGGCGTTGAAAAAAGGTAACTCGGTGAGTATAAAGATCAAGGAACATGAAGCGTATATACCATCAAGGGATGAGTACTACGGCAACGGGAAAGACCACGAGATATATCTTGAAATAATATGAGATCTTCCTTTAAACTATCGGTATTTTATCTGCCTTTGGGGGTTATAAAAATCCACAAGGTTAAAGGTAAGTAGCTGAACTATGACCCAGACGAACTGTTCCGTTACGGTCATGCCTGTGAAGAAGGATCCGTGGAGGATAGGTTTCATAAGAAGGCAAGAGGAGGACGACTATCACAAAGATCTCGTTGCACCGGGTGGGAGAATAGAGATGGATGACGGCGAGGAGGTAGAGGGAGTGCCTTACTTCTCTGTGGAACACTGCGGAGCAAGAGAACTTGAGGAGGAGACAGGCCTGGAGATTGAGCAGGACAACATGGAATACTTCTGCTTGCTGACACTTCCCAACGGAAGAGTTGTAATAAGCCTTTACGCGCCTGTAGACGAAGACGTTGACTCCGAAAATGTCATATGGCTAACAGAGGAACAGATAAAGGAGAGGGAAGACTTTGCACCCGGAATGAAGACAGAGTCACTTCTACTCCTGGAAGATCTCAGAGGCTAAAATCAAAGGGTTTGTCTGAGTAGGATGTAGAGATTGATTCCATTAGTTACTCTTCAGCTCCTTCCAACGTGGTTGTGGTGTCCTTTTCGGCACGTTAAGCGCCCCAAAGAACTTCTTAACGTCCTTATTCTCTGCATACCCCAGGAACTACTCGAGGTTAACCAATATTTAAACTGCTTTACTGCTCTTCGTATATTTCCATGAATTCTCCGAGAGCCTCCTCAGGAGAATACTCTTCTTCAAGGACTTCGGTGGACTCTTTCTTTGAAAGCAGCTTGTTCGGGTTCCAGTGACTACATATGCTCACAGTATCACAAAATATAAACCAATCCCAAATAATTTAAGTCTTTCGTTTGATTTGAGGAAATGTTTACACGGAAGCCCTACGCTACGCATTATTTTTCTCGTATATTAAAAACGCCCGCTCCCTGGGCAAGGGATAGTCACAGTCGGTCCTACCTATCAGTTCATTTATCTCTTCGGTGTCGTCTTCTTCGTATACACCAACGAGAAGTGAATTTAGCCTTTTGAACTCTTCGGAGAATCTATCTTCACCTTGATCCTCAAATATCGTATAGGAGTCGACTTGACAGCCGTCTATCGGACCCAGCGTACCGTCTATCTCGTCTTTTATACGGATTATTGCAGCATTGTCGTCCAGATTTTTCATTTTCTTGAACTCAGATTTGTAGATGTCACAAAGCAGCAGTATATCTATATCGGTTTCCTCGTCCATCTCGTAAGATATTCCCTCAACTCTTTTCGCACAGGTTCCCGTGAGCGCTGCCTTGCTTATGTAGTCTTCCTCCTCCAACCTGTTCTTGAGCTTGTCTACTATGTCCATAGATGTCTAAGTAAAATGCAGAAAGTATTTATACCTTTTCGATTAGTCCGTCTCGGCCTTGGTTTTATTTTTCCCTTTCGCCAACGAACAGAAGAGGGAACAGTATGTCGCTGACGCAACAGGGGATCCAGACCGCAAAGAACAGAACGACGAACACGAATGGGAGCACAGGTATCCAACTGGCCGGTGAGCCAAAGGTAGTCAGATAGAACAGAGACGCGTAAGTGCTGAGAAGAACGTGTCCAGCATGCGGAACCTTCGTATGTTCCCACATAAAACCTGCCGCAACGCCGAAAAACGCTGAAGAAATTATAAGTAACGGGTTCTCCAGAACGCAGATATGCAGAGGAATTGAAACATTGAGAAGTGTACCACCTATATATGGAAGCAGGGCATCGCTGAAGGTACCTATAGCTATGGATCCAAAAAGACCTATGACCACGGCAGTCAAGACTCCTTTCCTGTACTTTCTGTACAGTGCCGTCGTTATGATTGCACTTAGAACTACATGAATCGGATGAAGCGTATGAAAAATGGTGTGAGAAACCTTGTGTGGTAACCCCACAAAAACCACTACTGTCATCAGAACAATACCGCTCAACGCTCCAAAGGCCGTGAAAGGAACGTGTCGCTTGAGCTCAGCTAGAATCTTTTTCCTGTCCAAGCTATCACCTCTTTCCTTTCTTTTGAATACGCTTTGATAAAGTTAAGCAGAGAAGCAGTTTGTTTTTATAAAACATCAATCCTCCTCAAGATACCTTCGAATACTTTCCTGTAGTCCTTGTCAACCTCAACTATAGGCTTGAGTTGTGTCAATGCCTCTACAAACTTCTTATCGTGTTTTATTTTACCTAAAACCTCTATTCCATTATCTTTAGCAAATTTAAGTACATTATCACATGCTTCCTTGTTGAGATCGTACTTGTTAACTATAAGTCCGCAGTTTATTTCGAACTGGTTCACAACGTTCATTAACCTCTTTAAATCACTTAAAGCTGCCGTTGAAGGCTCTGTAACTGCTATAACATAATCCACGTCTTTTAAAGCTGATATCACAGGACATCCGATTCCTGCTGCTACATCAAGAAGCATAAGTTCACCTCCCTTGTCCTCGGCCTGTCGTTTTATCACCTCGACGACCTTCCCGGAACCTGATTCACCCATTGCGAGCTGCCCAGAAACCAGATCGAAGCCGTACTCCGTCTTCCCCTCGCCGATGGTCGCGTTTTCCACTTCCTCGAGCGTAAACGCGTTCTCAGGGCAGACAAGCTTACAGGCGCCACATCCTTCACAAAGATATTTATTTATCACAGGCATGTCGTTTTCTTCGTCCCAGTCTATGGCCGAAAAAGTGCATATGTCCTTGCATTTACCACATGAAATGCACCTATCTTCGTGGAAAATAGCCTTTTCGTTTGTCGATACCCCTTGCTTCCTTTCCGTTTCTTCACCACCAAGAATTATCGAAAGGTTTGAAGCATCAACGTCACAATCCGCCACAACTATATCCCTTTCCTCGGCCAACAGAACTGCGAGGGATGCAGCTATAGAGCTCTTTCCAACTCCTCCCTTACCTGACGCTACAGCTATCTTCTTCATACTATATCACCTGCTATCCTCTCTATGGACTCGTGTTTTATAGGTTTCCCCTGAGCATAGTCCCTTTCTATATCCCTGCTGTAAGGTATTTCAGCGACAATTGGTACTCCCCACTTCTCTGAAATCCTTTCCACGCCTTCGCTTTCTGCTATATCCGATCTGTTAACCACAACCCTTGACACCAGGCCCAGTTCGTTCATCAGTTCAAGTATAAGGTCAAGATCGTGCTCTCCTAGAGGCGTTGGTTCAGTTACAGCGATTCCCAGGTCCACGTCCATAAGGGCTGCTATAACGGGGCAATGGGTTCCTGCGGCTGTATCTATAACCACGTAGTCGTATTCGTCCTCCTTGATATACCCCTTCAAGGCGTTTACGACAAGGCTCGACTCCTCGACGCCTGGATTCATGTCACCGGAAACTAGATCAACAACACCCTTTGCCTCGTATATCTTCCCTATTGTCTGTTTCGAAGGAGATATCGCATCAAAGGGACAGGCGATCATACAGGCCTGGCACCCCGTGCACTGATTCTCAGACAGTATGGGATACTTGTCCTGAACCTGTACTATCGCGTTTTCACGACAGACCTCGGAACATCTTCCACACTTCCTGCACTTTTCTTCATCAAATACGGGGATCATTGTCTCCACATCCTTCACTTCCTCCAGCTCCATGCTGAGAAGCAGGTGATCGTTTGGACAGTCTACGTCTGCGTCCACCAGAAGAACGTCTCCATGCTTTGAAAGCTCAGTGGCCAGAGCTGTGGCTACGGTAGACTTGCCCGTACCTCCTTTGCCTCCTGTCACGGCTATCTTCATTTCCTCACCTGCAGCTGCTACTCAGGTCTCGAAGCGAGGAGAGGTTTTCGACAACTTCACCAACGGTCGAATAGTTCCCTGTTTTTGCCTCTATTCCCTTTTCTTCGAGCATTCTCAGAGCTCTTCTCCCCATACCGAAGGCGTAGATCACATCGACACCTTCTTTCTCTAGAAGCTGGACCGGAAGACAGCTGCCTTCTTCGTGCTCCTCGCACTCTACGTTATCCAGTTCTTCGCTCTTCGAATCGTATATATGGTAGAAGTTTGCCCGACCGAAGTGTTCCGCCACCTTCGATTCTTCTCCGTTGTTTTCCAGAGTAGGAATTCCAATTTTCATAGTATCATTAGTCCTTTTCCCTCGTGGGTTTTTCGAGTCTGTGAAGCTCGTCGTTTACGAACTTTTCCACTGCTTCACAGACGTTTCCATCTCCAACGCTGTATATCTCGACCAGGTTGTCCCGCAACGAATGGAACGATATCTCTCCCATCTCCTTGGTAGCTACCGCATCTATCTTCTCCTTCACGAGCTCCCTTATCAGGTTCAGCCCGGCCCTTACCTCCTTGTCCCTGAACTCGTTCTCCCTCATTTCCAGCTCTTCGATCTCCCCTGTTTCTTTATCAACGTACACAAGAGCGTGGTAAGGCGCCCTTCCGAAGTGGTCCGAGATCTCCGATTCCTTCCCTTCTTCATTTTTCACCGGGACAACAACGCGTACTTTATCGGTTCTGTAAGGCTCCACATGTACAGTAAACGAATCGATCCTTGGTATTTTTTCCTTGACCCTGTCCTCAAAGTAGTCGGCTATCTCGTGCGCCCTCTCCACTTCCACGAACTTCCTTATCATCACGGTCACCTCACCGAACACGAACGGCCCGGAACGTCTCAGCTTCAGATTACCGAAACCCTCGACACCAGCCACCTCGCCCAAGGTCCTTATGACCTCCTTCTCTATCTTTTCATCGGGCGAGATGTCCATAAGACCGTAGACGGAATCCTTCAGCGTCTCGAGACCTATCTTCAGAACAAGGAGGGCTATAAGTATAGTTACGGCTCCTTCCACGTACGGTACACTGTAGTATGAAAGGACGATGGCAACGAGAACAACAGAGGACGAGAGAACGTCTGCGAACGATTCGCGGGCATTGGCGACAAGCGACCGTGAATTAGTTTTTTCTCCCACTCTCTTCTGATATCTTGCTATAAGACCCGATACAACTATGGAAACTGAGGCTGTCCCTCCGGCCAGAAGCGGATAGGACATCTCTGAGACCTCGAAAAGCTTGCTGTAGCCCTCCAGAGCGAACTCTGCAGATACATATATTATGAATAGGGATATAAGCAGGCTTGCTATGGACTCTGCCTTATAGTATCCGTAGGGGAATTTCTCGTCTGCCTCCTTCTGCGAGATCTTTAGTCCTAGCCACGCTGCAAATATAGGGAAGATATCTACGGCCGAATGCAATGAGTCCGTTATCAGTACCAGACTTCCCGTGAGAAATCCTGCGGCTCCTTTACCGGCTGCCAGGAGAATGGTCGCTAAAGTCGTGACTAGAGCTGCGCCTTCGCTTTCCTTAAGTAGTTCCATCTCTTCGTCCATCGTATCACTCCCACTTCCCCATCATACGCGTTCCGCACTCCGGACATTTTTTACTGGAACAAGGCACGCCTCTTTCGTGTTTTTCTTCATAGCCGCAGCTGGGACATATACATTTGTCGGGACCTCCACGGCCACGTCCTCTGCCTCTCATACCTTTCACCTCTCAACCTCTTCTTCCACGGCCTGAAGCACCTGTTGCGCCTTCCACCTTCTCCAACTTTCCGTCCTTCAACATCTCCACGTTTTCGCATATGCTTCTGTCAAGATCGGCCTCGTACACGTCTATTCCAAGCTGATCCAGTACACGGAAAGCGTTCGGCCCTACTTTTCCGGTGACTACGGCCTCTGCACCCTCATCACCCACGGTCTGCGCTGCGGCGGTTCCGGCGCCACCTCTCTGATTTCTCGCATCGTTTTCTACGAACTTCACATCCTCCTTTTTTGTGTTTGCTATCGCGAAGTAGGGACAACGGCCGAAGACAGAGCTGGGGCTGGAGTCCATGTCCTTCTTCTCGGCTGTAACTGCTACTTTCATCACTCCTCACCTTCCAGTTCTTCCAGCCTCTTCTCTATGCTTTCCATCTCCTTCTTCAGCACTTCCTTTTCCTCTCTCAGGACCTCTACTTCATCCTCTCTTGTCGGCTCTCTGGCAGGCAAGGCACGTCTACGTACAGGCCTGAATCCTCTTCTCGGTCTCCTCCTGAAGCCTGCTCCGCCTCTCGGTGCTCCTTTGGTAAATCCAGGGCTGTCGTATCCTGCGCAGTATCCAAGCCCTCTACCTGTTCTAGGACCCTGTCCGCGTGGTCCGGTACCATCTCCTCTTGGCATGATAAATCACCTCATTTTTTCTTTTTTGTTTTTCTTGGTTTTTTCGTGTAACGAACGTAGTCCGGATCTTCTATTCGAAGGGACTCTCCTTCGACCAGAAACTCCGTGATCTTCCGATGTGCTTCTTTCAGTATCCTGGAAAACGTCGACCTGGAAACGTCCATCTCTTCCGCAGCCTCCTCCTGTGTTAGTTCTTCTTTATGCTTCAGCCTCAACGCCTCTAGCTCGTCGGAGTTGAGGTCTATCTCCCTCAGGCTCGACAGCGGAATGCCCTTGGGCTTGAACACGTTCCCTTCAGGCCTTCCACATACCCTTCTTCGTCTTCTTGGTCTCGGCATACTATCACATTTTGGTCATATGTTCAATACTATATAAACAACTCTGACATATAAAGTTTTGGGTATATGTTCACAAACAGAGCAAGCTAAGAAACCACGTTCAACCTGAGCTTCCTCCTCCCCTCGAAAATTCTGACTTCGTGGGGCGAGGCGCGGAACAGCGACTCGAGAAACTTCTTAACGAACTTCTTGGACTTCTCAACCTTTATCACTAGCGTAAAGTCCTTTTCAGAGTTCCTGTTGAGCCTGTACCAGTTGGTCTTCTCCACGTACTCCAGTATATCGGAGACGGTTCTCAGGCCCTTGTCGTAGTACTCGTCCCAGTGCTGCTCCCCTATGTCCTCCACTTCTTCCCAGAACTCCTCCGACCCTTCGCCTATCTCCTCGAACAGTGAGTTCCAGTGGTCGACGTCCACTATAACATGCTCGTCCTTTGCGAGAAAGTCCAGGTACGTCTCCACAGCTTCAAGACTCGACCCGAACTCCTCCACAGCGTACAGATGCTTCAGAGCTTCCCTTATTACCCGGGCCTTCGAGCAGTCCATTTCCTTCTTTAGACTTTCTAGCTTTTCCGCGGACTCCTCGTCCAGCGATACACTGAGTCTTCTAGGAGCTTTGGACATGATTACACCCGTTTAGTTTACCTCCACACACAAAAATATTTTCCGGTGAACTTTTCACCATAACAGTTAAACCTTCTCAAATACCTTTTTGTTCTTCCCCTGTAAAGACAGACCTGATAACATGCTTGAACAAAAAGAGACCGGAAGCTTCGGAAATGAAGAAGTGAAGGAAGAGATTGAAGGGTTGGAAAACATGCTCACATGGACGGAGAACCCGAAGGTCGTGAAGAAGGGCATAGAGAAAGCAGTTTCCATGCTCCCGCTTTACCCTGAGGAAGTGTTGGGAGAGGTGGGCTGCGAGCTTGGAGAAGCACTTAGCTTTCTGGAAGACGTTCACTACAAGAGCAAGGTCGAAGCAGTTCTCGCCAGGGTGGCCAGGAACTACGCCCACAAAATAGAAGGCGAAGCTCTTCAGGGCATGAGCTCCAGCGATATCTGGTACGTAAGATGGCTTTCCGTTTGGTTTGTCAACAACATGGCCTACGAAGATCCTGATTCCGTGTCCACGGACCAGCTGGACGTTCTCCTGAACGACGAGGACGAAAGGGTCAAGGAGTTCGCGAGGCGCGTCGCCAACAGAATCGAGAAACTCAAGGTCTCTCAGGTCTGAAGTTCCTGGGAAGTGAAAAAATGAGACAGGACCTAGAGCTGAAAAGAAGGAAGGAGAGCTCTGCAGAAGGGTCGGAAAAGCTTGGAAAGCTGTTCGATCCCGACGGAGTGGCAGTTGTGGGTGTATCCCTACAGTCCGGAGACAAGCTCGGGAATAGAATTCTGAACAACGTGGTTGAGAGCGGCTACTCCGGAAAAATATATCCTGTAAATCCAAAGGCAGGCGAAGATACTTATCTTCAGAACATGGAGGTCTACTCCTGTCTATCCGAGATCGAGGGGAACGTGGACGTAGCCGTTATTTCAGTACCGAGGAAGGCTGTTCCTTCCGTTATAGATGAATGCGGCTCTAAGGGCGTGGATTTTGCCGTTATAATTGCGTCGGGCTTCGAGGAGTCCGATAAAGAGGGGCGGAAGTTGAGTGACAAAGTTATGGAAAGGGCAGAGGAAAACGACGTAGGGATTGTTGGGCCGAACGTCCTTGGCTACGTGGACACAAGTACACCGATAAACGCATCCTTCTCGCCGGAGTTCCCGAAAGAAGGTGACGTGGCCTTTCTCTCCCAGTCTGGAGCCCTGGGAAGCGGGATGATAGAGAAGTCGAAGTCTCTGAACCTGGGAATATCGAAGTTCGTAAGTCTCGGTAACAAGGCGATGCTGGACGAGACCGACTTCCTGAACTACCTCAAAGAGGACGAAAAAACAAAGTACGGGATGATGTACCTCGAAAGTATATCCAGGGGCGAGGAGTTCGTCAGGGCTGGAAGGAAGCTTTGCATGGAAAAGCCTGTCGTAGCCATAAAGTCCGGTAGGACGGAATCAGGGAAGATTGCGGCCTCTTCACATACAGGATCCCTTGGAGGTGAGGACGACGTTACCGACGCCGCTTTACATAAAGCAGGGATAATACGCGTCGAGGATATGGAGGAGATGGTGGACACTGTAAGGCTAATAAGAGATCAGCCGCTTCCGGAAGGGAGAAACGTGCTCGTAGTGACGAACGCAGGTGGTAAAGGTGTTATGGCAGCCGATAGCTGCGCCTCCTCGGCTATGGAGCTTGCAAGTCTGAGCCAGGAGACAAAGGAAAAGCTAAAGGAGGAGCTCCCTGGTGGAGTTTCAGTGAAGAACCCTGTGGACGTTATGGGCGACGCGGATGCGGAGAGGTACGGCGAAGTTATAGAGAATGGAATCAAAGACGACAACGTGGATGCGTTGCTCGTCCTTATGACAAGACAAGCAGGAACGGATCCCTGGGCGATAAAGGATAAGATCTGTGAGCTTGAAGAGAAAAGTGATAAACCGATACTTGCTTCCTTCTTCGGCGACGGTAGAACTGAAAAGGTGGCTTCGGAGCTCGAGGAAGAGGGGATACCACACTTCTTTTCCTTGCCTTCAGCTGTACTTAGCCTGGAAAAGACAGCTTGGTACAGGGAATGGAAGAGGAGAAGGGAGAACACGTGCGAGGTTAATATCCATGAAAATGGGACGAGGTTGAAAGTAAGGGAGCTTGCAGACAACGGACGCAGGGAAGTTGGGGGCGAGGAGGCCCTTGAACTGATCTCTTCTTGCGGAATAAACACAGTAAAAAACGAAGTCGTATCTTCGCCTTCGGAGGCAAGGTCTGTAGCTGAAGAAATAGGAAGCAAAATGGTTATGAAACTGGAGTCCAGTGACCTCTCTCATAAGTCGGACATAGGCGGCGTGAGAACCGAAGTAGTTCCAGAAAGAGCAGAAGACGTGTTTCAGGAGCTTGTGGATATTGCAGAAAAGAACGAACTGGAACAAAGAAAGGTCTCCATGCAACCGATGGTTGATACTGAAAGAGAGATCATAGTCGGTGGTTTTGAACACGGCAACTTTGGCCCTGTGGTCAGGTTCGGCCTTGGAGGAAAGTACACGGAGGTCTTCGAGGACTTCTCAAGCAGACTTACACCCGTCAGCAAACAAGAAGCACGGAGGATGATAGAGGAGACGGAGTACGCCTCGGAGATCCTGGAAGGAGAAAGGGATAAAGAAGAGGTTGAACCTGTGGACATAACAGAAGTTATTGTCAGGATATCCGAACTTTTGACCCGCTTTGAAGAGATAAACGAAGTGGAGATAAATCCGCTTCTCTTCGATGGTGATAAGCCTGTGGCCGTGGATGCTAGGATCAGCCTTTCGGGGACTGAATAGAACAGGTCTATGTACCTCTAATATGTTTGAGGCTCAAGAATTTTTCTATGAAGAACTGCTCTCGGATCCCTTGGACATCTGAAACCCTCCAGCAACTACTGAAATTATTCCACCTAAAAGTAAAACAAGCCCAACCTCCTCGTACGGTTGATCCTCTCGAACCGTTTCTCCGAGGATCTCATCGGTTTCCGTATAAAGCGAAAGCACAAGACCAATTGCCAGCAAGGCAATGCCGAAAGCGATAAGCCATTTCATGTTTAACACACAAACAGTTGGTTCTCAAGGCTTAAATCTTTGATGTAAGGAGACTGATCTATCAAACAGGATTTGCTTCTATACAGTCCTACTTCTGTCCCTTTGTTACCACTAGAGCCTATGTTCAACTCCTTTATTTCCGTTGTTTAAGTTTTGAAAACAGGGCAAAGGAATAAAAGCTTTGTTTTTCAGTGTTATGGATATGTCTCCCGAAAACAGAGAAGTTAAAGAGTTGGAAGAGGATCTTGAGGATGCAGAGTTATACTATAGTTCTCTCTTTGAGAAATCTCCTGAAGGAATAGTCTTTGTCGACCGTGAAGGAAAGGTCGTAAAGGTCAACGAAAGTTTCTCGGATATCTTCGGATACAGCGAAGAAGAGGTGATAGGTAAGCATATAGATGATCTCGTTGCTCCTGACCACGATGAAGACAGGTCCGAGGAGTTCTCCGAGTCAACATTGGAAGATGGAGAAGTAGTCAGGGAAGAAACCGTAAGGGCAGGAAGATCCGGTGAGGAGATGTACGTTTCTATCCTGACATCGCCTATAGAAGAAGATGGTCAGATAAAGGGTGGTGCCGGAATCTATAGAGATATTACAGAGGTTAAGGAAAGGGAGCTTATGGATCAGGCCTTAAACAGTATGATAAACCACGACCTGGGAAACAAACTTACTGTTATAGACGGATACATCGAGCTGTTGAAAGACACAGAGCTGAACGGTAAACAAAGAAAATATGTCGATGAACTGGAAAAGTGTCTTGAAGGTGCTACAGAAATAACTGAAAGAGTTAACAGCGTACAGAAGGCCCAGAGAAACAGGGATCTTTGCTCGGTTGACATCGACGGGGTTATACGTGAGATCTGCGAGGATTGCGAAGGAGTAGCAGAAGACCGGGGCTTTGAATTGGAATACGATATAGAGAGCGGTGAAGTACTGGCAGGAGAATTCATCGACAGGCCCTTCGAAAACATAATTTCAAATAGCATAGAACATTCCAACGGTGACAGGATCGAGGTTGATATGGAGGTCACAGAAGGTTTTTACAGGACAAGTATCATGGACAACGGTGAGGGACTACCTGAAGAAAAACAAGAAGAACTGTTCGGAAAAAAGTCTAAGTTCAAGGAGATGAAGACCATGGGCGGCCTTTATATCTCAAAAAAGATAATAGAGGGCTATGAAGGCAGGCTGGAGCTGGATGGGGAATACGACGGGGCCAAGTTCGATATCTATCTGAAAAGACCCTAAAGCTATTTCCAACGATTTAGGAAATCCTGTATCTCTATTCTTCCGAGAAAAGTTCCGATTCCTCCCATTCCTCCTTCAGTATATCGAAGTAATATATGTCCCAGTACTGTCCGTGCCTGTACACGCCTTCCCTGAGCTTCCCTATCTGCTTCATCCCTACCTTCTTTTTCAAGCCTTTTGATTTCTCGTTGAAACCGTAAGCTCTTCCATGTATCGAGTGGAGGTTCAACTCCTCGAAGCCGTACTTCAGAAGAAGCTTCTGGGCTTCGGTTCCGTATCCCTGACCCCAGCACTCTTCCTTTATCCATATACCGATCTCCGCAGACCTGTTTACATCGTTTATATCCGTCAGGCTTATACTCCCTACAACGTCTCCTATAGACTTTTCAACTATAGCAAACGTGTACTCTTCACCTTCCTTTCTCTTCTCCCAGGTCTTCTCTATCCACTCTTCTTCATCTCCCTTCGAAAACGGTTGTAACATTCTAAGGTACTGTGTCATCTCGGGGTTGTTCATAGCCTCGTGCACAGCTTCTACGTCTTCCTTTTCAAATCCTCTTAACTTAACCTTTTCTCCTTCAAACATCTTATCGCCTACAGATAATACACGGACTTGAACAAATAAAAATAAGGGGAATCTTACCTTAAAATAACATTATGGAAGATAAAGACTCGCGACTGGATGAAATTTCTCAGTTGGTTAAAGAAAGGTTCAACGAGGCAGATGTAAAGGTACATGGATTTACGTGGTTCTTCGGGGAACACGTTTCTGTAGTCGAAGATCTAGCGCTGGACCTATGTGATAAATACGGAGCTGACAAAGAAGTTGTCAGAGCAGCAGCATTGCTTCACGACGTAGGACTTATAGGTGAGGGTCCCGAAGGCCATGAGGAGAGGAGCGCGGATGGGTGTAAGAAAATACTTGCAGACCATAATTTTTCCAAGGAGTTCAGAGAGAAGGTTTCAGATGTTATACTTGACAATGGTGATACGCTAGAGGGAAGGGTTCTTGAAACTGCAGATGCTCTAAGCCACTTTAAATCTGCTCATTTCTTCGTAAAGGCGGCTACAGAAGATACGTACGAGGATTTCAAAGCCTGGGCTATAGAGAAGATAGAGTATGATCTCAACAGGATACATTTTGAGGAAGAAAGCGAGGAAGCGCAAAAATTAGCTGATCTCTTCCTCGAACGTCTTACCTACACGGACCAATAGGCATTTAGAAAATCCAAAAATATCTTCTCAAGACTTCCAACTTAGATCAGTCGAACAGATCTCTGTACTCACCGTAGCCCCTTTCCTCCAGCTCCTCCTTCGATATGAACTCGAGGGCTGCGGAATTTATACAGTAACGTTTCCCTGTGGGTTCAGGTCCGTCCATGAACAAATGACCCAGATGTGAGTCGGCTTCCTTACTCCTTACTTCTGTCCTGCCATCATCTTCCTCACTGGTTACAATATTCTCCTCCTCAAGAGGCCTGAAGAAGCTGGGCCATCCACTCCCAGACTTGAACTTCGCCTCCGAACTGAAAAGCGGCTCGCCCGAAACAACATCCACGTAGATACCTTCCCTCTCGTTGTCCCAGTACTCGTTGTTGAACGGCCTTTCAGTAGCGTTCTCCTGCGTAACCTTGTACTGCATAGAACTTAGCTCGTTTTTCAGGTTCTCATCTCCAGTAACTGAACAGCCTGAACTACAGGAGCCCTTATCGCTGTCCACGTAGTAGTCCTGGTGGTATTTCTCTGCAGGGTAGAACTCTTCTACGGGGAGAATATCCGTAGCTATATCTCCGTCTTCACCCAGCTCTTCCTTTGATTCCTCTGCCAGTCTCTCCTGCTCTTCGTTATGATAAAAGATAGCGGTCCTGTACTGAGATCCTCTATTGGCTCCCTGACCTCCCGCGTCTGTGGGGTCTATATGCTCCCAGAAGGCCTTGAGAAGCTCCTCGTAGCTGACTTCATCGGGATCGTAGTAAACCCTAACTGCTTCACGGTGGCCGGTTTCCCCTGAAGAAACCTCCTTGTAGGAAGGATCCTTCACGTCGCCGCCTGTATACCCGTTTATAGCCTCCCTGACACCGTTCATCTCTTCAAACGTCTTCTCAACGCCCCAGAAACATCCACCGGCAAAGGTCGCCTTCTCCAGATCGGACTCCTCGAACCGCTCAAATTCCTCGGTAGCCTTTTCCTTTCTGGAACTGCTGAACATAACCATGGCTACAGAAAGGGCTGCAAACGTCCCAAGGGCCAGATATGTTCCTCTCATAACAAAACCACCCGATATAGCTTATTCCAAAGGAGGTTATAACGTTGTTATATTTTCTCCTGAGCACATAAAAGCCTTTGTGTAATCTAAACCTTTCTTAAACGATGTCGTGGTGATAAGAACAATATATAAAAGTTTTGGGTTCAATTTTGAAGCATGGACGAAAAAGAAACGGATGAGGTTGTTCTCTACGACGGACCGTTTATAGACTGCGAGGAGCTCGGTAGATCTACAGAAAACCGCAGGAGTATATTCCCAGATCATTTTACGTATCCAAAGTGTTCCAGAGTTCTCCGAGACCTTGGAATAGAGAAGCTCGAAGAGGAAGCAGGCCCCTACAAGGTAGATGCTTCAGCTTCCAAGAAGGAGATTGAAGTGAAATATCTCGAATCGGATGAGCTTGATGCAGATGACTATTCTGTAGAGGAGATTCTATTTGAAGGTGGCTTGGTCATCTACGAGGAGAGGGAAAGCGAAGATGCAGGTCAGATCGACGCAGTCTGGGAGCAAGGGAAGATATGGAAATCATTTGAAGACATTGACAAGTTCAAGGGAGATGGTGCCCTCGAAAAGCTAATATTCTGTGAAAGTCCGCACGAAGAAGAAAAGATTTCGAGGATAGAAGCCATAGCCCAGGGATTCAAAGATCTAAGAGAGAAGAAGGAAAAACGGAAAAGGAAGCTACAGATGAGTTCCTACGAACAAGGCAAGAGGGATGGAATGCCTACCCGTGGTCCCTGATAACAGAAAGCTCCGAAGCAACGTAGTCTATGATCAGACCATAACCGAGTCCTGCGAAGAAGCTAGGCACATCACGGAAGCCGGTTGACAGCGAGAGGCCGAAGGTAACTATTCCTCCTAGAAGCAGTCCTCTGACGTACCTGTTTGACTTTCCACCCGTAATCTCAAGATCTCCTGCAAGTCCGATCACGAGTCCCATGACCGAACTCATTGCTAATAGGAACAAACTTGAATTCGATGGACTTGAGAACGAAAAGATAATCACCTTTGACCATATGTACCAGGCATTGAAAAGGGAATGACCTCGGTATCTATGATCACGAGGATTCGAAAAAGTAACCCCAAGAGATCAAGCCCAAGGTATATAAATTTCGAGGAGCTGAAAAGGAACTATGAATGACAAAGATATGGAAGAAGTTCGTCTTTATGATGGTCCCACTATAGACTGTGAGGAGCTTGGTCCATTCGTTGGTGAAAATAGAAGTTCTATAGTTCAAATGCGTAACCCTGCGGTCTATCCGATATGTACTGATGTTCTTGAAGACCTCGGCATAGAGAGGATAAACGAAGAGAGGGATCCCTACAAGGTAGACGCTTCAGCTTCGAAGTACAAGGTTGAGGTGTTGTACCGCGAATCGGATGAATTTGATGCAGACGAATATTCTGTTGAAGAGGTTCTCTTTGACGGTGAAATAGTCATCTACGAGAAAAGGGAATCCGAGAATGCAGGACAGTTTGATGCACGTCTAGAGGGTGGAAATATAAAGAAATCTCTCCAGAATTTTGACAAGTTCGCAGATAACGGCGGTTTGAAGAATCTAATATTCGGAGAAGACCTTGAAGAAGAGGAAGAGATCAGAAGGATAGAGGCCATAGCTGAGGGCTTCAAAAACCGAAGATACCGTAGACATGAGGCTATTACAAGGGCAAGATTGGATGGCCACCGGAAAGGAAGATTAGATGAAAGGGAGCATCCAGGCGGACCTTTCTAAGACCCCGTCTGTTATAGTGGCCCTTGACAACAGAAGGATTTAGAAGACAAACGACCTATAACCAGAAACCTCTTAGTAAATATTTTTATTCTTCAAGAAATATACACTAAAGGAGGCCTAATAAAGTGGATAAGACTTATGAACTTCCCAACGTTGAGGAATTCTTCACAAGTTACACCGACGAAAAAGTGAAAAACATCGGCGAAAGAAGTGACGCTGTAAACGAATACGACAGCGATAAGATAAAGGAAGCCGTCGATAACATTGATGAACTTAAGGAGAAGTTCGCGAGAAGGGAGGAACAAACGGAGAAAGCTTCGAAAGTTAGTCAGGGCGCACTCGACATCAGGATCGATATCTGATACAAATTTAAGTCTGTCCTAAATGTATTCCGCAGTATTCGTAGACCATCTTACCTTTTTACACTTCCTGGCCCAACAATAGATATCTTAGACAAAAGGAATAGTAAGGCCAAGTCCTCCTCTTCCTACTCGATTTCAGGCCACTTGTCTTCCGGCTCCAGCTCGTCATCACTTCTGGGCTCTTTGTAATCCCGGATGGGTTTGTAGGCATGTGCTTCAGAGTCCCAGGCTTCTTCTCCATAAACGTTGATGAACGTAAACCGGTCTTCAACGACATCTACCTCATCGTCATCGTCGTATTTATTGCTGAGATGAGCATAGGAAAAGACACCGCCCCTCTCGGACTCGACCAATGTTCCAAGGGGCTCCTCATACACGGGTTCATTCAATATTCCCGGGGGTTCCTCACCGTCTCTTTTTCTCCGGAAAAGTCCCTTCATTTCTTCCCCGTTCCAATTAACATGTTTTACTGTGTAATCTTTAGGTTCTTTCAACGCACGTGCTTGTTCAAAAAGACCTCTGTTGTCAGGTATTACCGATGCATTTTCAATGAACTCCTCACTTTCCACGTCTATATCTTCAAAGGGTTTATCACACCCCATCTTCTTTACTATATCTTTGCACGATCCAATAATTTCCTCTCTTTTCCTTTTCTTTTCAGGACCGACAGTCATATTCAACACCACCTGTTGTTATTAGACGTGCTAAAATATTTAACTTTTTACCAAAGCACAAAAATAAAAACGAAGATAACCCACCGAAATCTATAAAAAATTTACTGTCGAACAGAATATTGATAAAATGAACAATATCAATATCCTTGGAGGAAGTTATGGGAAGACCGATACAGAGCCTTCAGTCCGCGACGAATTTTCTTCTGATGTAGAATCCTTTTACAGGAATGTTAAGAACTACATAGAAGATGACAAGGAGGAATTAGAAAGTGATCTTGAGAGATACGAGGAATTTGATGAAACGTTTGGAGAGCTAGTTGATGTAATAGATACAGAGACCGATGTCTTTGAAGATATGGTTAATAAGAGAATCAAGAATCTTGCGGCGGCTGAGAAGTGCACGGAAGTGGTGGGTTGTATGGACGAGATGATAGAGAGATACGATGAGATAATTGAAGACTGTGAAACAGGGGTCTTGGTAGCCACGTTGATCTTGATGTCTTCACCCAGATCAGTGAGAAGCCAGAAGAAATCTACAATCTCAGAAAGAAACTTTGCCAGAAGTACGCCGAGTATAAGGATAAGTTAGAGGAATACCAACCACCTCTTGTGGAACTAGCAGTAAAACTTGAAGAAAGGAAATTGAGGAAATAAATCAAAGTATTTTGTAATCCTTTTAACCCACCAGATCCCTGTACGGTTCCTCCCCAGGAACCTACCCAGTCCCAACCTCTTTCACCGTGGGCACAGCTTTCACCAGGAATATATTCTCTCGTCGGGGCTGAAAAGCTTCATTCTCCGAAAGTATCTTTCTTCTGGTCTGGGAAAATTGATTACTCAAATTAATTTTACTCATATTGGGATGAAAAATTTAAATCTTAAGGTCTAAACGAGAACCTATGCCAACAGGTAATTTGGGAGGGAAATTCGAAAAGAAAAAGAAGGGCAACTACAACCAAGGAACTTTTAGGGAAATACTCAATGAACACTCAGAAGAAATAGAAAGAATCGCTGGTTACGCTAAAGTAAACGGGAAGGATTATAAAATATTGAACCAGAGTTCAGAGAACGGAGATGCATCGCCAGCCGATGATGTTGATTTTGAACTGCCGAGAAAATTTCAAGGACCCGGGGATCCAGACGGTATTGTAGCGGTGCTCGATGGCGGAGCAAGGAAACACATTATCGAGGCCTCCTACTGTTATGATATCACTCCTATAAATGAAGAAATAGAGGTGATGGTTAAGGGAGACAATGAAGAAGAACTGGAGGACGACCTCGAGGAAATAATCCAAAGGTATTTCTAAAATAGCAGCAGACTAGACTATAATTTCTTTAATCTATGAATCTCTTCGCATTCTCGTAGAAGATCTTTTCAGGATCGACGTTAGACTTCTCAACCTCTTCGATTGTTGAAGAGTACCAAAAATCCCTGTCTGAAGGCGTGAAGTCAGATTCGTAGACAAGCTGATCTTCAAACCCCTCTACTTCTTTCAAATATCCTGAATCAAAGATCTTTCCGGGAGTGGAAGTGCCGAGAAACACCCCTTCCATTTCCTTTAACCTCTCAATATCCTCTTCATCCGAAGAAGCGGTTAGTCCGTAGAGGGCTCCGGCCCCGTGGACCAGGTAGAGGTCTATTCCTGTCCCTTCTGAATATTTTTCTATCGTATCGAGAAACTCCGGATATATTTCATCGGTATGGATCTGAACTTTGCCGAGGCCGGCTTCAGCACATTCGTCGATTTTCTTGTCCACGGCCTCCTGGGAGTGTAGACCGATCATTTTTGAGTGTATCTTTGCAAACTTAAATTGATCCGCGAAGTCTTCCAGAGACTTCCTATCGTCCTCGGGTTCTATGTATAGTCCGGGGTGGATGTCACCGTCCTCGAGGAAGGACTCTATTTCATTCAAGTCATCTCTGCGGAAGATTCCGAGGAAATTATCCAGACCATGGCTTTTGCCGATTTCTTTCATCCTCAGGATATCGGAAGATAGGTCTCTCGATACAAAGTCAGTGGGGTAGTGAAAGTGGACATGTCCGTCTATCTTTTTCTCCATCTTTACACCACGCGTTAGAACCATTATACCTTAAGCTTAAATTTGTGGTTCCATGGTGAGCGGATTCAGAACCTGATCCAACCCGAGAAGGTTCACCATAACCTCCGAACTCTATTTCTGGGAGCCCTAACCCCAGTCCCAACCTCTTTCATCCCAGACACACACTTCACCAGGAATAAGGTTTCTCGTTAAGGGTTGGAAAGACTTAAATTCCCTCCAAAATATCCTCCTTCTGGCCTTCAAGCATTCACAGAATAATCTGTTTGGAGAAAACATAGGAAATC
>JBKHHD010000008.1:0-41272 GCA_046539325.1 Candidatus Aenigmatarchaeota archaeon
GTAGTTAACGATGATACTTTCATTCTCAACGAACTTATTTCCATCCACGGGATCCCTTACGTTGACCTCAAAGAAATTGCTCATTGATGCTGTTGCCTCAAGTACATCTAACCTCGGATATGTCCTCCCGTCGGCCTCGATTTCCTTTCCTGTTTCAGTCAACACATCTTCAATATAAGAAACGTTCTCCTTTCTGTCCTTGATTTCTAGGTACTGGTTCATTATCGCAACGGCACCGGAGACGTGTGGCGTAGCCATAGATGTGCCACTTACTTTACAATATTTATCACCAGAACTGCAATCTTGCACATTATTGTCTTCTATCATGGTTGAATTTATCTCTGTTCCGGGAGCAACGAGCATATCCTTGTCCCATTGATTGGAGTAGCTAGTAGCCAGTGTGTCGTTCTTGTTTGTTGCTCCAACCCTTGTTGCGTTTTCTATGCAGGCCGGAGAAGAAATATGTGTTTCATTATGATCATTGCCCGTTGCCGCAACCACTGTTATGTTTTCACCAACGGCCTTGTTTATTGGTTCAGCAAATAAACTATGGTCCTCATCACAGTATTCATCGAAGAGATCTGGTGCCTCTGTTCCCAGACTCATGCTTATCGTTGTTATGTTAAAATCCTCTGATTTGTCTATACACTGTTCTATTCCAGCTACAATATCATCAGGATCGCCAGACCCATCATCACCCATTGATTTCGAAATGAAAATATTTGCATCAGGGGCGACGCCCGTTACGGAGCCGTTTGCTGCGACTATACCAGCGACGTGGGTTCCATGGCCGTAAGAATCCATGCAGTATGAGTGATTTTCAGAACAGTTTTTATTTTCGGAGTAATCAGCCGTATTAACACCACCAATTACTTTTCCGCCCCAGCCATCGCCCAGGTCTGTGTGGTTGTAGTCAACTCCAGAATCTACTACACATACAGTCTGGTGCTTTCCAGTTAGGTTGCTTCCGTCGATCTGGAGATCCCAGGTTGAGTTGGCGTTTATCAGGGGAACTGAATCGTCAAGGTGCGTGGTAATGGGGTAGTTGTAGAAGATTTTTTCAACATCATTCTGTTGTCTTAACCTTTCCAGTTCATCCTGATTCACGGTTGCGGAGAAGCCGTTGAAGGAGGAGAATCTGTGTCTTACCTTGTCCTTGTCTAGGACTTCGATAGCCTGGCTTCTGGCCTGTAAAGAGGCCTGTTCCTCCATCTGTACTATGACCTTGACCTTTTCCTTTCCTTCAGTAAAGCTTTCCGTGACCCTGTTGCTGACCTTTACATCTTTTTGTTCTGTGGCTCCAAGAACAACAGGTGATAGGACTACTGCAAGTAGGACAAGTAACGCGGCCGCAGTAACTGTTCCCCGTTGTCCCATAATTTCCACTCCTAAAGGGTTGATGTTAATACATTTTTTGTAGTCCCCTTTATATAGTTTTGAGAGCCTGTTAGAATCACTATATGTAGGTGGGCCCGGTGTCACTAGTTCCTTGATGGTGCTTTAGAGGCTCTGTATAACCCTAAATCAAGCCTTTGATAAGAATGGCACCTAGAGGGGGATAATTTTAAAAGGATGTATACAAAAGGTATAGCGTGGAGGTGAAAAATTATGGCAGATACACGTTACTTTGAGATGATAGAGAAAGGTAAGAAGCATGTTTTCAAGGGCAAGACGCCACGCCAAGCTGCGCTTAAGGCAGCAACCAGATTCGGTAGGAAAGGCAGGGCAGGTAAGAAGATCAAGCTAAGAGAACGTGGAAGGAGAAATCAGGACGGTACCTACTCCCTTCACGTCTACCACGTAGGCTACAAAGAGAAGTCTGCACCTTCAGACGCACCTAATTGGCTTGGCAACAAAGTCAAGGAACCTCTTGTAGAGAAGCAGGGCGTCGAGAGAGTGGACAAGATTCCTAAGGCATAAACCCCGTTCGGGATTAAACGATCCCGAATTTCCTTTCTTTATTTTATTTTTAACATAAATTTCAAAAACCTGTAGTTACTACTATATCTGGGGTGAATGTATGGTTAATTTCAAGTGGTTCGGTCAGGCCTGTTTTGAGATAAGCAACGGTAAAACAGTAGTAACGGATCCACATGACGGTAAATCCGTTGGTCTTGAAGCTCCTGAAACCAAGGCTGACATCATAACGGTTTCACATGATCATTACGACCATGCCAGCGGAAAGAGTCTGGTCAGCAAGCCCGACTCCATTGTAGCCGAAGGTATGGAAAAGGGAAGGGCAGAGGAGATAGACCTTGGAAGATTCCAGAGCTATCACGACAAAGTCGAGGGCAATGCAAGAGGAGAGAACACTATCTTTAAGTTTGTAGTTGATGGCTTCAGGATATGCCACCTCGGCGACCTTGGACATAAGCTCGAGAAAGAAGAGATCGAGAATTTGAAGCCTATAGATATTCTCCTTGTTCCTGTAGGCGGTAAGTTCACAATAGATGGCAAGGAAGCAGCTGAATTATCCAAGAAGCTGGATCCCGGGGTAGTGATTCCGATGCACTACGAGGTCGAGGGGCTTGAAGTCCCTATATCCGGTCCTCAGGCCTTTTTGGAGAACATGGAAGGTAGTCACGAAGTTGTAGAGAATAAAGTTCTGGAGTTGAGGGAGCTTCCCGACAAGAAGACAGTCTATGTTTTAGAGTGTCAGGCCTGATCAAAGGTCTCAGATACTTAGCACTACTTATCCATAGTTGCTATAGTTTTATTAAAATCAGAAGCTATAGTAGAGGTATGTTGTTTGAGGATTACTCACAGAGAGTCGCTAGCTACGGATTCATCTCCGGGCTCGTCATAGGGCAGCTTGCGGGTATAATGCTTTCTTTCATAACCGCTCTCAACGTAACCACAGGCATCATAAACGGCGCAGGAGCAGGCATATTTATAGCGATGATATCTGCCCATTTCCTCATAACGGAGAGGTTCAGCAAGAAGAGGATGATAGTTCCCTTTTCACTGGGTCTCGGAACGGTTATTGGAACACTTGTTGGCGTTTCCACAGCTTGGAGCTACGAGATCTCCTACTTATCCGGCTTCTCGTATGGTTCCATCACCGGACTAGTAGTTGGAACAGTTCTAGGAATAATTCTCTGGAAAATTCCTTCCGACGGAGAAGATGAACATATTGTTGAAGAAGTTGCTGTTGAAGAAGATGAGGATGAAGAAGACGAAGATGACTACATAGAGATAAGCGAGTAAATGGCGTCCTCGGTGGGATTTGAACCCACGGCTCCCAGCTTAGGAGGTTCACCATCCATGTTTGGATTCTGGTGCTCTGTCCAGGCTGAGCTACGAGGACATCTTAGTTCTATCTTTGTGATATCAAAACTACTTAAATCTTACCTGCTTGTTTTGCCTCCTTTTCGAGGTCCCTTAGCTTCTCGGAAGCGACGTAGTAGAGCTGACCTCTCTTCCCCTTTGTTATCGCTTTGTTCTCTTCGGCTTCCCTTATCGCTCTCTCCAAGAGATCGTCGTTGACCGTGTCCGAGTTTTCCATCTGCCTCCTCACTGCTTTGTGTACATAGCTAAGGTTCGTCAGCTTTTCATCTCTCATGCCTAGCTCAATGGATTCATGCCAGAGGTTCTCAAATTCTTCCTCAAGTTCTTTGAACCTGTAGAAGAAGCTCCAGATCCTTGAAGCCAGGAATAAAAATACTGTAGAGCCTATAGAAAGAGTTGCGACACCGCCGAACTTTATGAGCTCTCCTGTCAAAGACATTCTACCATAAATAACTACTGTTGGATCAGTTAAATAAGTTAGTTCTATCCGGAGACCGTTAACTATTAAATAGCTGCGATTTATTTTTAACTGCGATAGGATGCAGGAGAACAAGGCCGAAGACGGGGATAGTTCTTACGCTGATGAAGCGGGTACGGAGGATTATACGAGCGAGGAGTACGAAGCTCTGAGAAGTTCTGTTGGATCTGCTTTACCTGAAGATGACAACAACGCCCTCGATTATATGGACAAGTTTTTCTCTGACAGGGAACGCACTATAGAGCAACTCAGGCTACAGAACCGGTTCCAGAGGCAAAAGCTCAAGGAAGTTCTTGAGGAGGTTAAAAAACTCAGTAAGAAATACGAAGACCGGCTGAAAAGTCTGGAACAAAGGGTCGAGGAGCAGGAAAAACTCTATGAGGAAAAGGTGCAGGAAGTGAAAGAAGAAGTAAAGGAGTATATACCCGATAACAGGGATCCAGAGGAGGTTCAGGAGGCGATAGAAAGGGCACTCTGCGACCACAACTTCACTGTCAAGAAGCATGGCATGAACAAAAACAAAGACTGCAACAATTGTTCAACAGAGATTAACGAGAAGTAAAGAAGCTTAGCTAAGTTTCCCATGCCAGAGTTCTTCCTGTAGGTCTCTGCCAGTTTCTTCTTCCCATTCCTCTACAGAAACGGAGTGTTTTTCCCTTATCTCTTCCCCCACGCCTAATCCGTTGTAGGCACAGAAAGGTACCATTCCCTCGGGCGTGGTGTACTGGATCACGCAGTTGCTTAGCCTGTTTATGTCCATATTCCATGCGTCCTGGAACCACATGCTTCCTATATAAAGGGCTTTATGATGGAACTCTCCTAGTGAGCTGTAGTCCCCGGAAGCCAAAGCCTTGGCGAGGATCTTCTTCAGGGAAAGTTCCTGGGGAACCTTTTCAGAATCTATGAAGTCCGAAAGGCTTGACATCAGTGAAGTCATTATCCTCGTCTTCTTCAACATACCGTCCTTCTCTGAGAGGTGTTCTAGGTATTCCATAAGTCCTTCGACATCGACGAACTTGGTTATCGGAAGGAGTTCGTCGTTCTCGACGAAGGCGTAGGTTGCTCCGCCACAGGTTGGATTGGCTGTGAACTCGACCTGTTTCTCGTTCTTTACGCTCTCGACAAGCTTGGAAACGGGATAAACAAACGGAACGGGGTAAAAGTCGTCGTTTCTTATTTCACCATCGAGCTGCTCGTCGACCGCCTCCATCATCTCCGAATAATCAACCCTCTGGTTCTTCCTGTAGTCGTCATCCACCTCGGTTATCCTTCCTGTAAACGCAAGGGGCTGGAAGTTTACACCTCTTACAACATCTATATTCTCCTGCGCAAATCTTATTATTTCGCCGGTCTCGTCCAGATTTTCCTGGGAGAGAACAGGGACAAGAACCACGCTTGTAAAACCAACCTCCCTCAGGTTCTGAATAACTTTCTTGTTCTGCTCTATCCAGGGGTTTGTCTCCTCAGTTACACCGTCGAAGCTAAGGTACAGAGTGTTTATAGGACTTTCTTTGATCTTCTCTGCGTATTCCTTTGATTCGGCGATCTTCAAGCCGTTTGTATTTAGCTGTATATGCGCAAAGCCTTTTTCGTCTGCCATCTCAACTATTTCAAACAGATCGTCTCTTACAGTTGGCTCGCCACCGGTTATCTGTATAGACTTCGAACCGACCGGCTCTATGTTTCTGGCTTGATCCATAAGCTCGCCTATCTCCTCCAAAGAAGGTTCGTAGACACGGCCAGAGGTACCGGCGTTCATAAAACAGTAGGAACAGCGGAGGTTACAGCGGTTGGTTACGGTTAGGTTTGTGAGAACTGACTGTGACTGATGGTCGTTGTAAAGCGAAAGCGTCTCTACGTCCACGTTTTCAACTCCAGAGCCCTCTACTTCGTACTTCTTCCACTTCCTGTAGTCATCGGGATTGCTGAACATTATAGCTTTGTAGTCACCGTGCTCTTTGCAACTTTTCTTCAACCATATCTTGTCGTCCTCCTCGATTACCTCTGCGTCTATCTTGTTCACTTCGCCATCCTTCAGACAATCAGGACACACGGACTCCGTAGTTTCAAGTATTTCCATGATTACCAAAACTTTTATGGATTTTTAAATCTTTTAAAACTTTGCCTTAATAAAGGTAACGGACTTCAGAAATAGTATTACTTTCTCTTCCAGACGGTCTCGCCACCTTCGTCCTCAAGAACTATTCCAGCGTCATTCAGAACCTCTCTTACCCTGTCCGCCCCCTCGTACCTCTCCTCCTCTCTCAACTCCTCTCTTATATCTATAAGGAGCTCTACAGCCTTTTCAGGAATCTTTCCACCTTCCTCCTCCAGATTGAGCTTCAGTCCGAGGACCTCGCCTAGCTCCTGGATTTTCTCCTTGGCTCTTTCCAAAAGTTCCTTCCTGTTGTTCAGATTCTTGTTCACCTTCTTTGAGAACTTCATTAATTCGTTCAATGCTCCGGGCGTATCCAGGTCGTCGTCCATTGCCTCTTCGAACTTCTCCTCAAGTTTCTCCAACTCTTCCTCCAGATTCTCCTTGGTACCCCCTTCGGCGTTTTCTATATTCCATAACGTGTTGTAGAGCTTCTCTAGGTTTCCTTCTGCGCTCTCAAGAGCTTCGTGGTTGAAGTCTATCTGTTTGCGGTAGTGGCTCGAGGCGAAAAACATCCTTAGAACTTCAGCGTCGTATTTCTCAAGCAACTCCCTTACAGTGTAGAAGTTGCCTTCGCTCTTGCTCATCTTTTCACCTTCTATAGTCATATGCTCGCTGTGCATCCAGTAGTTGACTGGTTCTTCGTCCAGGCCGTTCATAGCGATGTTCTGTGCTCTTTCGTTGGGATGGTGCGGAAAAATATGGTCCACTCCTCCCGTGTGAATGTCGAACTTCTGTCCAAGGTACTTCGAGCTCATGACACTGCACTCGAGGTGCCATCCTGGGTAGCCTTTGCTCCAGGGTGAAGGCCAGTTCATTATATGTTCCGGATCAGCGTTTATCCAAAGCGCAAAGTCTAGAGGAGACTTCTTCTCTTCCGTTTCTTCCTCTTCTACTCTCCCTCCTCTGCCCGCTTCAAGCTCCTCTATATCCATGTTTCCTATTTCCGGATAACCGTAATCCTCGTAGAACTTCATAACGTCGAAGTACACGGACCCGTTCCTTTCGTAGCCGTATCCACTTTCGATTATATCCTTTACAGCTTCTATCATCTCGACCATGTGGCCTGTAGCTCTCGGATTTACGTTGTGTGTCTTCATGTTCAGCCTGTCCATCTCCTCGTACCACCTCTGCACCTGCTCCGTGACAAGCTCTCTGGGTTCTACACCCCTTTCCTTTGCCTCCTTCTCCACTTTATCATCGCCTCGGTCCGAGTCGTCCGTTAGATGTCCAACGTCCGTTATATTCATTACGTGGAAAACGTCGTAGCCCTTCCACGTGAGGTAACGGTTGAGGATGTCCCAGGCCGCGTAAGTTTTCGCGTTGCCCACATGCATATCCAGATATATGGTCTGGCCACAGGAGTAAATATTCACCTTCCCTTCTTCCAGGGGCTCGAACTCCCCCTTCTTACCTGTCATCGTGTTGTACAGCTTGAGAACCATGCTACCACGAGTAGAGCCGGGCGCCGGATTCGAACCGGCGTACGCGGATATCCGAAACCTTTTCCTTTTTCGCGAACGTTTTTACGAGCCTTTGTGAGTAAAAAGGTTCCTGCAGTCCGCTGCCTAAGCCAGACTCGGCCAGCCCGGCCTCTGTGTTTATTGGTTTTAGAAGCTTTAGAGAAAAGATGAATCTATAGAAGAGCTCACCAAACTTCTCAGTAATTTTCCCAAAGACAAAAACGTCCACCTACCATCATACCACAGCCTTTGCTTTCTCCTCACTCCTTAAATATCTTTTGGGATTTTTTAAACGAAAAATACTATTGTACCTGTTATGTCCAAGGAAGATCTGGAAAGGTATATGAAGGAGGAAGACATAGACGGCGAGTTTGTGGAGATGGACGGTGAAGTGAAGACTGTTAGGGACTCTGCGAAGTACCTCGACGAACCCATGACGAAGATAGCGAAGTCCATAGTTTTCGTCGTCGGCGATGAAAGGGTTCTTGTGTTTTTATCAGGTAACAAAGAGGTCGATGAGGAGAAGCTAAGGGAAGTTATGGACGCAGAAAGCTGTAGGATAGCAAAACCACCAGAAGTGAAGGAGGCTACAGGTTACGAAGTAGGTGAGGTACCGCCTGTGGGTACCGGCCTGAAGGTTATACTGGACGAATACGTCATGCAGATGGACGAAGTGTATGTCGGCGGTGGTTCAAGATATCACCTTGTAAGAATGACTCCAGATGAGATAGAGGACAATACGGATTCGCAGGTCGAGGATATTTCAAGGTCTTGATTTTTATTCTTCTTGGCCTTCGTCTTCAGGGATATCTATAGGGAAGTATACCATTGATTCATCGTCGTAAAGGCCCATGCCTTGTGGATTTTCTGCCATCCTTCTTCCCATCTCATCTAAATCGGTAGCTTCTTCGTAGGTTTCCCTTAGAAAGTTCGCGACTTTGTCAAGTTTTTTGGTGAATGACATGTTACCATATAGTAATTAACCCTCAAAGCTTTTAAACATTTATCTCCATTGTCATTGAATGTTTCATTGGGGAGATCAATGATGGATCCACATCAAATCGAGCTTTCCCGGGAGGTAATAATAGGAAACGAAGCATACAGAGAGTTCCCGAAAATTCTCGATAAGCTTGGACTTAAGGGACCGGCTCTTCTTCTCTGTGATGAAACCACTTTTGAAGTCGCTGGTGAGGAGGTCAAAGATATTTTGGAGAGGGAAGGTTACGCGGTGGAGAAGATGATATGCAAAGACGTTACACAGGAGGAGCTGGACAGGGTATTGAGGGAGGCGGAGCACTTCCGTTTCGTTCTAGGCGTCGGCGGAGGAAGGATAATTGATACTGCGAAGTACGTCGGAACCGAGGAGTCCGTTCCTTATATTTCTGTTCCTACAGCTCCTTCACACGACGGAATAGCCAGCTCAAGGGCAACTATAAACAAGGAGGATCGAAGGTATTCTTACGAAGCGGATGCACCGATGGCGATAGTCGCCGACATAGGAGTTATATCCAACGCTCCCTACGAACTTATAGCGGCCGGCTGTGGCGATCTTCTTTCAAATATAACTGCTGTAGAGGACTGGAAACTGGGGCAGAGCGACAACAACGAATACTATTCTGACTATGCCGCAGCTTTGTCGGTCCTTGCGGCTGAGATGGTTATAAGTTCCGCAGACATGATAAAGGAAAGAGAGGAGAGGGGAATAAGGAATCTTGTCAAGGCTTTGATATCGGCAGGAATAGCGATGTCCATAGCCGGTTCTTCAAGACCTTGCTCGGGAGCGGACCATCAGTTTTCGCATGCGCTGGACTACATAGCTGAGGAACCCGACAACCATGGAATACAGTGCGCTATGGGAGCCTTAGTTTCTGCTGAAATGAGAGGCATGGACTACAGCAAGATCAAGGAAGCTATGGTGAAGCTCAGAATACCTACAGAGGTTTCCGATACGTCCTTTTCCGAAGAGGAAGCTATAAGAGCCTGGAACGAAGCAGGTGATATAAGGGAGAGATATACAGTGCTTGACGTCAAGGAAGAAGATACTGAAAGCTTATTTAAACGTGCGGGTATTATATAGTGCCGTGATATTATGGTCGGTGACTGGGACCACATAACTAAGGTAGACCCTGATAAGGAAATCTCACAGGAAAAGCTCGACAGGGTTGTGGAAAGTGGTACCGACGCACTTATGATTTCTGGTACCCAAGGAGTAACACAAGAGAAGTTGAGGAACACCTTGGATATGTTGGAGGACTGTGACCTACCAAAAATACTTGAACCATCCGATCCTTCTACTGTCCTTTACGATGGATTTGATGATATATATGTACCCTCGGTCGTAAATGCCAAGGATCCGACCTGGATAATGGGCCATCACAAGAACTGGGCAATAGAGTTCGATCCTAAGTGGAGTGCGATAACAAAGGAGGCATATATTGTCCTTAACCCAGAGTCAGCAGTAGGTATGGTTACACAGGCTAAAACAGACCTTACACCGGAAGAGGTGGCTGCCTACGCCACAATAGCCGAGAAGTACTACGACTTCCCTATAATTTATATAGAGTACAGTGGAACATTCGGTGACCCGAAGGTTGTAAAGGCTGTTAAGGAAGCTTTGGATGAAGCTCATCTATTCTATGGTGGTGGTATAAAGAGCGAAGAACAGGCGAGGAAGATGGCAGAATATGCAGATTCTGTGATCGTAGGGAATGTCATTTATGAAGACGACCTGGACGTTTATTTGTCTACTGTAAAAGGTTCCAAGAAGTAGTTACTCTACTACAATAGGACTTTTTCTCCGAGACTTCTTTAGTTTTTCTCTTAGTTTCTTTACTTCGTTTTCTAAATTTTTGACTCTTCCTGAACTTTTCATTTCTTCCCCCAATTCTTTGAATTTCTCTTCTATGAGATTTCCTATATCTTCTAACTTTTCCTCGAGATCTTCTTCGGAGACTTTGGTCTTTGTCTTTTTTTGAATCATTTCCTCAGTGGCTTCCTCGAAGCCCCTCAATTTATTTTCAACTTCTTCTTCGCTTAGAAAATTATCTTCTTTTAATTTTATCTCCGAAACTTGATCTTCGATGGTTTTTACTTTGTTTTGCAGCTCTTCGACATCATTGTTTCCCATCCTGTTTTTTATTGAATCGAGTTCGTCCTTGATCTCCTCCTGTGTATTTTCAACAGAAGAAAGGTTATCTTCAATTTTATTTATGTCTGATGAAGTATCTAGATCCCTGATATCTTCCCTAGAAAGTTTTGAGGATTTGAGATCTTCTAGCTCGTCTTCTAAGTCCTCTATATCTCGGATCTTGTCTCTTAGCTTTTCTTCTTCTTCTGAAGGATTAGATAGATCCTCAATCTCAACTGATTTTTTTACGATGTCCTTGATTTGTTCCTCGTTTATCTTTGTCTTATCTGATTTTTTCAGGTCTTCAATATCCTCCACTTTCGAAGATAGATTATTTACTTTGTTCTTTAAGTCTGAAATATCCTCAAGTTTTTCGATACTTTCCTTTGAAAACTTATCTCCAAGTTCTTCAAGCCTTTTCTTAGTTTTTCTGAATGAATCAGATATCTCATCACTTGTAATTTCCTCGAGTTGTTTCCTCAGCTCTTTATTTTCTTCCTCGACCTTTTCGAGTTTATCAGTTATTTTATCGAAACTGGTTTTCCATCTTTCAACATCTTCTAGGTCCTCTTCTAGCTTTTTTTCCATTTCCTTCAGACGGTCTTCAAGGGCTTCTGGTGTTGGAGAATCCTCTTTTCCGTGCACTTCTGCTCTAAGTTCCTGAAAGTCCAGCTCATTTGTAAGAACTCTGTCCTCAAGCTGGCTTATCTTCGCTTCAATATCTTCAAGCTTTCTTAGGACTTCCTCGTCCTTGTTTGTTTCTGACATAGTTAATCAGTTCGTTTCTTTTGTTAAAAAATTTGTCCTGTTCATCCACATAACCCAAAGAGCTATGACTGCTAATATCATTGTTGAGCGCCATAGGAATCCGTGAATGATCTCATAGTTCCCTTGAGAGAATCTAAGAGCAGATAATATGATTGTAATGATTCTTAGGAGATTTAGAGAGTATATACTAGGAATTCCTACGGCCAATCCTTTCAGAACTTTGGTGACCGACTTTCCTGATGATAAGAGAAGCGCGCCGAAGAAAAAAATCCCCTTCCACGCCGTACAGTCTTCTGTTATAAGAAAATCTGCTTCTCGGATTGTTAATCTTATTCCTTGAATTTCAACGTTTGCTCCTGTAACCCTTGCGAAGTCATAGATCCATTCAGCCGTAAGCTCCTGTAAAGCGTAGAAGTTAAACGTTGTTGATACAAAGTAAATAACTCCTGAAAGAATTGAAAACTTTAGGAAAAAGCGAAGTAATCGTTTTATATCTTCTGTATAGTCCTCATTCATCTCTATCTCTGTACCTCTTCAACCAGCCTCTAAAACTTTTCTTCCCTTCTGTCTTAATTTTTTCAACAGCCTCATTATTGATGTATTTTACTCCCTGCTCTTCATTTATTTCCAAGTCTTCTCCTCGACAGGACCATATACCTTCGGAAATTAATCTATCTATGAATGATTCTTCCAGGTCCCCTATAACGGATCCTACATCCATTTTTTTCAGGCCCTGCAGTAACTCTTCTTCATCACCTTCAATTTCTTCCACAAAAATAACACTGCCTTCAAGTGTTTGGTTTCCATGCTCTTTCTTCAGAGTCCTTTGAGAAAGTTTTCCGAGACTTCTGATGGGTATTTTACCCTCCTTCCTGAGCTTGTTCAATAATCTGAAATGTTTGACCTTCTTTTCTAACTTTGATTTCTCAGCCTCGAGATCCTTTATCCTGTTTTCCTTCGACCTGACGTTCCTTTTGAGCCTTTTGACTTCCCGCTTCTTCATTACCTCTTTCTTTTTACCCTGTTCCAAACTTTCTACTTCTTCTTCAAGTTCTTTTTTGTCTTCTTCCAGACCTTCTATTTTCGACTTTAGTCTTTCATTCTGTTCTTTGACCTTCTTTTTGTCCTTCCTTTCCTTCATTATTATCTGTCTGTAGTTGTCAAGTTTCTCTTCTACATTCTCATTTCTTGTCGTCTCTACATCCTCCTCTTCATCTCCTTCTTCCTCTTCCTCGCCAAGTGCCATTTCAACTGCTTCAGAAACATTTTTCGCATCACCCTTAACTACAGACTCCTTAACCTGCGGCGTAAGATCCTGAATATTTAGATCGTCCATCCTAGCCTCTATGTTCTTGAACTTGTCCTTGTAGCTGTTGTAGGCCTTTAACGCTGAGGCTAAAGCATCCCTCTCATGCAAATCTTCGTAGTCATACTTTCCTGTCAGCTCCTTCTTACTGTTCACGGAAAGGTCTTCCTCGGGCGTGAACCCTTTCGCTCCGAAGCTGTTTGTTATTTCCTCGACTGTTGAAGGCATCTTTCCTTTATCAGTGCTTATCAGAACAGGATTACCTTCCCCGGAGACCTTCCTTATGATATCCTCCTTTGACATGTGCTTTTCTGAATAAAGGTTCAGTAGCTTACCCCTTAGGTCAAGAACAGCTACAGCAGAAGTCGAGCCAGGATCTATTCCGACTATGACTCTCTTCCTCTCAGTCATCCGAAATCTCCTTAGTCAGGGCCTTTCGAAGTTTCTCTGCCCTCTTTTCGCCTATTCCCCTTACTTCTTTCAGTTCTTCCTTTGAAGCTGTGAACACAGCTTCTGGTTTTTTAAACTTCTTTAGAAGTCTTTTTGACATTTTTTTATCGATATCTGGCAGACCTGCGAGAAGGAAAAGCTGTTGTTCCTTGAGTGTCGAGGGCTTCTTCTCACCTCTAAGGGATACTGTCCTCTCTTCCTCCTTTTGTTCTCTCTTAGCTATCCAGTGTAAGAAGGAAGCAGTATCCTCTTCCGAATCCGTCCATATTATCGGTACGGAAAGGTCGATCCCGATTGAAGCAATGGCGCCACGTATAGAGTTGGGGTGGACGTCTCTCTGGCAGTACAGATCCTCCCCTTCGATCATAAGCAAAGGCTTTTCGAAGTTTCTCTTGAGTTCCTCTAACTGGTCAAAGATATTTCCGTGGAAGACAGACGATAGAAAGTCGTTACAGCTTTTCCTCTCAACCGCGACCCTGTCAGAAAGTATGTAGTCTCCGACTTCGAGCTGCTTGGGCTTTACGGTACAGTCCTTCCTTGCCATTTCCTTTACAACGTTTGAGCGGAACTCACGGTTGTCCGCAAATATAAGTATTTCTCCATCGTCCTTCAAGATCTCTTGCTTTTCCATGCGTAGAAAAATTGTCAAGGTAACTTAAAATAGTTCACTTTTCAGAACTCCTTCAGTTTGCTTTGCCCGTTGCCGTCGCTTTTCATATCCTTGAGTGTTTCCTTCATCCTTCTCTCACGGTGTTTGCTCTTCCAGTAGTAGGCCTCATCCCTTGTATCCTTCGCCATAAGAACTATTACTTTCCCGCTCTTCTCCCTTCCTGTCCTTCCTCTTCTCTGTATTGAACGTATCTCCGAAGCTACAGGTTCGTAGAAAACTACGAGATCAACCGCAGGTATATCCAGCCCTTCTTCACCTACGGAGGTAGCAATAAGCGTGTTGTACTTTCCATCTTCCAGCTTTTCAAGCCTTTCTACCTGTTCCTTTTGTGACATGCCTTCGTCACCGGCCTGTCCTATGAAAACTTCTGGTTTACATCCGTCCACTTCCTTTAGCTTTTCCTTTATCTTGCTGACCTGGTCACGGTAGTGCGAGAAGACGAGTATCTTTGAATCCTCTTTGTTCCTGAACTGTTCCTTTACAGTCTCTTCGAGCGCTTCCAGCTTGGGATGTTCAACGCCTTTATCAAGCAAAGAGCTAGTTTTTCTGAAGGCTGTCGCTATATTGGCGTCCTTCATAACGGACTTAGCGGCCTTTGTCTTACCTTCCCTTGCCTCTTCTCTCAATCTTTTCAGGTATTCGTAGAGGGAAGAAGAACCTTGCGTTTCAAGCAGCATTAGACCGTGCTCTATCTTCAGGGCTTCAGCGCTCTTTGACAACGCGGCGTAAAGCATCTTGTCTTCCTCACTCTTTGAGATCTTCTTTCTGAGCCTTCCCTGCAGCTTCAGTAGCTCCTTCCTGTACACGTCGCCTGTTGGGGCGTAGTCCCAGTCTTTGAGCTTCTTTATCCTTTTCTTGTATGCTTTCTCCAGCAGCTCCTTAACCTCCTTGAACTCCTCCGGTAGATCAACCTTCTTCCAGTTCTTTTCCACGTCTTCGACGTAACCTTCCACGTCCTTGTCGTCTTCTGTCCTTATCTCGACTTCATCGATAAACAGGTTGTCCATAACACTCCTTATCTCCTTCTCAGAACCTCCGGGTGAGGCCGTGATACCTAAGATTCTGGGATCATCAGCTCTCTGCATATACATCTCAGCTATAAATCCATACGGATAGTCGCCTGTCGCGCGATGGCACTCGTCAAATATAACAAGCGAGAAATCGTCAAGGTTCAACCTTCCAGCTATTATGTCGTTCTGGGCTACCTGCGGCGTAGCAAAGAAGCACATACCCTTTTTGTACTCCTTCTCCCTCTTCTTCGGCCTTACCTTCCCTGTAAGCACCTTCATATCGCCCTCAGCTATCTCCAGAAAGTCGTTGAAGAAGCGCTTGTGCTGCTCTACCAGTGGCCTCGTGGGTGCCAGGAAAAGAACCTTCCCACCCTTTTTATCGAGCCGGTGTGCAGCGAGCAGGACTGCGGATATCGTCTTCCCCATTCCTGTAGGAAGCACGACAAGCGTGTTGTTTCTTACGGTCGTATGAAATATTGTTTCCTGGTAAAGCCGCTTTTCCAGCTTGTTGTCCTTTATCAGCGGGTGTTCGAAGTACTCGTCGGTCATAGCAGTTAAACATAGAAGTCCAGCTTAAAGAAGTTTAAAACTCCTCTTCGTCTTCAAAGGCGTCTGGAGTTTCCCCGGCATGCCACGACATCCTTGGCCTTACCTTTATAGAGTAGATTCTTTCGGAGTTGTCGTCAAGGACTATGGCGCTACCTTTCTTCCTTGGTAGATTGTTGATATACTCCTGGATGTCGAACGTCATGTAGGTCTGCATAATGTTTCTCAGAGCGTCCATATCAGGCTTTGCCGTAAGCCTGTGGGAGACTATGAGGTCGGCCTGTGAGATTGCATTGGGATGTATAGCTCCAGGGCGCTGGGTTATGAATGAAACAGATATCCCTGGCTGTCTTCCTTCCTTTACAAGGGTCGTCAAGGGCTCCGAAGCCGGAGTCTTCCCTTCAGCAGGCAAGAACTGGTGAGCCTCGTCTATCATTATCCAGGTCATGGGAACGTTGATCTCCTTCCTACCTCTTATCGTTGTCATCTCTTCCTTTCTCCTTGCTTCGACCCTTTTTCTGTAGATCCTCCTCGAAAGTAAGCCTACCAGAAGTCCTCTTACGCTCCATCCTGAGGACATATGGCCGAAGTAGGATATATCAAGGACGGAGACCTTGCCAGGCGAGAGGATGTCCTCTATCGACAGACCTTCCTTGGAAAATATGCCCCATTCCTTAGCCGACAGGAATCGGTTTTCCAAAGCTTCCTTCACATCCTTGCCCGCCCTTTCGTCTTCCCTTATAGTTTCTATTATTTCGTTTATGCCGTATTCTTCCATTTCGCCCAGGTTCCTCATAACTCTCTCAAGCAAAACTCCGAGCTTGTCCGTTAACGGGATATCAAATGCCAGGGACCAGTCCTCCACGGAAAGCTCCGAAGCTTTTATAGAAAACGTTTCGTCAAAGGGTATATTTTCTTTCTCGTAGTCCTCTTCAAAACCTCTTGGAACATAGACATCCGCGTCAAAGGTCCTGGGCTTTAAATCCCAGTTCTTCAGAAGGTCTATCTGCTTCTCGTTTGGATTCTTAAGACTCCACCATATGCCCATTGTATCTATCATCAACATAGAAAGATTCTGCCGTATCTCTTCCGGTAACAGGAAAAACTCCTCTGCTACCACGGCTCCAGTATAACTCTTGCCTTGACCTCTTTTTCCACAGATCAGAGAAACGTGGGGCCTCGCAACGTCCAGATGAATAGGGTTTGTCAGGTTAGCGTCTTCACCTTCGCCGACTATGTGCTTTCCGAAGTAAACCGATCCACGCTTGCCGTATTTTTCCCTGTCATCTTCGTCTCTTCCTATGATAATCTCTCGTAGAGGCATAGTTAAGATTGTTGTTTTCAGTTTAAAAGTTATTTAGTTTATTCAAATCAGGAATGCCCCTATTATACCGATTATACCTGCAAGAGTTGAAGTAAGCCAGAGCCAACCACCCCAGAGTACAGTGTTTCCACCGTCGAACGGATGAATCGGAATCAGGTTCGAAACACTTATCCAGAAGTTTATAAGCGAAACTAGCCAGAACGTCCAAATTCCGGAGAAGTAATACAGTCCAAGAAAGGTTGTTCCTATTATTAAGTTCAAGATAGGACCTGACGTGGAAACCAAACCAAGTTCCTGGTCGTTTATCCCCTCAGTTTTCCTCAACCATCTTCCTGTTTCCGTGGCCCTCATCTTCGTTATAAGCGGTATCGCAAGGACGGCCAGTCCTTGGCTGAGTATACCTGTAGCTAGTGTTAGAACTATTCCAATTCCTGAAAGCTCTGATTTGTTTTCTATACCCTCTACTTCTGAAAGTTTTTCGTGTGCAACTTCGTGAACAAAGTAGCTAAGAAAGACTATGATAAAACAGAGAACAAAAAAACCAGGATTTATGTCTTGAATGGTGAAAGCGCTGGAAATAACTAGCACAGAAATCAAGAAGTTCCTCCATTGTTCCTTCCTGGAGATCATTATTCTTCATCTTCCTTTATTACTTCGATATCCTTTCCAAGTACCTTCTCTGCAGCGCGGACGTTTGATCCACCGGGTCCGATTGCCTTTCCTATCATTTCCTCGTCGATGTCTACCCGAATTACGTCTTCTTCTTCCATGACTTCATTGATCTCTACGTCCATCATCTTCTCCAGTTTCTTCTTTAAATCTTCAGCGATGTTATCACCCCTTCTCTATGGGTTAATTAGCAATGATTATTTAAAAGTGTTGTTCACGTACTCGATGTCTCTTTCATCAAGCCTCCTCTTGATTCCGGGTAAATGCCCGGCTCCGACCACTGCAAGCACCGTATCCTCCTCCTTTTGTAACTCCTCAAGTACTGTAGCCATTACATCATTCCTTTCCTCGACCAAGACGGAGTACATCTTTGGTGCTTTCTTCTCCATCAGGTCCAGACTTTCCTTGATTATTTCGTAGGAAGGGACCTCGTTAAGGTCGAATTTGCGGCCCTTTAACTTCCTGAAGGACAGAAAAGAAGATAGGAAGAGCCTTGCCTTCTCCATGGCCCCTACTTTTCTGAAGCCTTGTATAGTTCCGTGTATCGGTCTGTCTATCAGGTATACATTTATGCCTCTTTTTCCGGCTTCTTCCGTTGCCGTTAACATTTCTTCCCCAGGTAGTACGCCAGTTTTTTCACCTAGCTTCTTCTGAATCCAGGAGAGAATACGGAAGAAAACTGAGGGATAACCTTCACTTTCACCTGATTTCAATGCCCTGTACCTGCCTTCATCAAGCTCTACAGCCACACAGTCCGGACCCTTTTCCATCTCCTCCTTTATCCGTTTTATGGACTTTGGTGATATATGTGAAGTTCCGACAAGTATTATCATACAGACACCTACATAAAGTAATCAAGAGCCTCCTCTATGTTTTTTACTTCTACTACTTCGATATCAACCTCTTCGCTTACATTTACCCTCTCCTCCTCGTATTCCGTCCTGCATATCTCTATGTTTCTAACGGATCTGCAGCTTTCCTCCCTCGTATATGTTACTTGAACGGACTGGCCTTCGGGAACCAGGAACTTTTCAAATCCTTCGCGGTCTGCTGCCTCTGCCTTTGGAACTATTCCCCCGACCTTGCCTATCCTCCCGTCCGGCTCAACGGTTCCTGTCATGACAACGTCCTCACGTATCGTACTGTTTTCAAGTGCCGCCAGTGTAGCTACGGTCAGAGCTCCGCCTGCACTCGGACCACCTATTATAGATGCGTCAAGATCGACGGTGTAAGTTAGATCGTACTCTTCTTCTGTTTCCAGGTATTCCTTCGCATAGGTGCTGGCTGCACGGATCGAATTCTGAATGTCAACCCAGAAAAAGAGGTTTTCTATATCCACAAGTATCTTACCCACGCCTGGATCCGCCCTTACCCAGGCCGATGAAACAACTCCTTCATTGTCTTCTGTTGTTCCGACTATCTGCGTCTCAACACCTTCGGGTAGTGGCTCTACTGTAAGGTTCCATTCTGTAGACTGCCCCCTTGCTTCCTGTCTTCCGATCCTTTCTACAGATAGCTCAGGAAGAACTATCAGGGACGTAAGAGCACCGGCTATAAATACGAGCGCTAGAGTTAGCGCAAAGACAGTCTTATTTTCCATAGTATCGGAATAGTGACAGGGAAGGGCCGGGTCGACAGTCAGACTGGAGAAGTTTACCTGTCCTCCTCCTCAGTCCTGCGATCCCCCGAACATCCGATCTACAGCTTAGGGCTGCTCCCGTCAGGGCCTGACCCGGTTGACTGCAGAGCAGATCCCGGAGGACAGGACGTCGACGTTGGAAGACAGGGCTCCCCCAGCCGGACGTGCCTGGCCGGCTTTTCGGTCGCCCTGTAGAGGTTTTGGGCTAAAGATGACCCCTACCCATCCGACCTATCCCTGTCGAAGTTATTTTTACCCTACAAGTTTAAAGGGTTTTCGGTATCCGGAAAAGCTAATAAGTTTTTGGGTACCATATAAGACTATGGTCTCAAAGACAAGGGCAAATCTATTCTGGATTTTAGGAACCATCTTCCTTTTCACAGGGATGAGGTTAGCAGTGGAGGCAGACAGGACCATAATAGGAGCTACTGACGCAAGGTATTACGCGGCCCTGATACTTTCCTTCGCATTGATACTTGCAGGAGGCCTTCTCTGGATAGTTGTCGGCGGAGCCCTGGGCAGTGAATAGCAACAATCAAATATTTCAGTCTACTTTGAAGACCTCATCTTCTTCACGAACACGTTCCTTGACCTTCATTCCTATGACGTCCCCTGGACCAGCTTCCTCCACGTCTTCCCTATCTATCTCCATTGACTTTACTTTCTGTGTGAAGTCGGTTGTCGCGCCCTTGAAGTGGACCTTGTCCCCTATCTTCAGCTTTCCGCTTAAATCTACTATCCCCACAGATATATCGGTGAAGTAGTGATCAACCTCACCTATCTTTTCTTCTGACATAACAGTAAGAATATAGGTTTCGAGAAATATAAATTTCGGACTCCCTGGACCTTTTTAATCCAGAATTCAAAACTCTAGACGGATAAAATGAAGCTTGTCATCAAAATAGGCGGCTCAATATCTATGAACAAAAACGGCCCGGACCATGCCTACATTTCAAGGTTTCTGGACGTTATAGACGAGTTCAGCGAGGACCATAAAATTTCGATATGCGTAGGTGGTGGCGACTTCGTCGGAAGCTATTCAGAAGCCATAGAAAAGTTTGGCCTGGACGACGAGGAGAGGGAACTTTGTTTTATAGAGCTTATGCGCGCAAACGTCATGTTGCTTTCCATCCTCACCGGAAAGGAGCCGTTGTTCGACCTTTCCAAATACGAAGGCGGAGAGGTTGTAGTTTCTGGCATAGAGCCCGGTCGGTCGACGGACGCTAATGCTGCGGAGGTAGCTAGAATTATGGATGCGGACCTTTTCGTAAAGCTGACGGATGTCGACGGGATATACGACAAGGATCCTGCGGAAAACAAGGATGCGGAGCTTATACGAAGCTTCGACTTCGAGGATATTGATACAATCGGTGGAGAGGAAACACCATTGGACTACGGCCCACTGGACCCCACGGCCTTGAAGATAATCAAGGAGAACAGGATAGAGACCGTGCTTACCGACGGAAGGGACCTCGAGAACCTGAGGGAGGCCGTGGAAGGTGAAAGGGTGGGTACGAGGATAGGCTAAAATCTAATCTATTTAAGTCTCTGAGATTATTTTTTCTGTATGCCTGAGATTATAGGACGTGGAGCAGAAGCCGTTCTGAAGAAGAAGGAGTTTATGGACAGCTACTGCGTTGTGAAGGAGAGACTGGAGAAAGGTTATCGGGTAAAGGAGCTGGACGAGAAACTCAGGAAGGAAAGGACGAAGGAGGAGGCAAAGCTTCTGTCTGGGGCGAGGCGTGTAGGCGTCTCAACACCGCAAGTTTACGAGAAACAGGAGAACTTTCTGAAGATCGGGTTCATAGACGGAGAGAAGGTGAGGAACCTCTTGCCTGAATACGATGAAGAGAGGAGAAAGGAGGTCGCAGAAGAGATTGGAGAATACGCTGCAAAGCTACACAACCGAGGGATAGTTCATGGTGACCTTACCACCTCCAACATGATCGTAATGGACGGAGAGCTTTACTTCATAGACTTCGGACTGGGTTATTTTTCAAAAAGTATCGAAGACAAGGCCGTCGATCTTTACCTGCTCTGGGAGGTTCTGGACAGTACACACCCAGATTACAGGGATGGTGTCTGGGAAGCTGTTGTTTCGGGCTACGAAGATGTTTCAGAGGATTCGGACAGAGTTCTAAAAAGAGTTGATAATATCGCAAAGAGGGGAAGATATGTCTCTGACAGATAAGATATTCGGAAGGGAAGAGCTTAAGGAAAGGATAAGCTTTCTTGAGGACAAGATCCAGAGCTTGAAAAAGGATAAAAAGGAACTGGAAAGGAAGGCCGAAAAGGAAAGCAAGAGGGCGAAGGGAGCGGTTTCCGAGAAACAGGAGCTTGACAGGAAAATTAAGAAGAAAGAGGACAAGCTTGCTTCGCTTCAGGACAAGCTGAAGAAAAAAGAGTTCTTGGAGGACAAAACCTCGCAGGTCAGAGAGAAAAGTTTGGTTGGAAAGGAGAAGATGAGAGGACTTGTCCGTAAGCTTGGTAGCATGGAGAGCTCGAAGGAGGACATGGTTACTGTATTTTTACCGAAAGGAAGTTCTGTTAACGATATTAATTCACATGGTTTTCTTCAGACAAACCTCACACTAAACCAACTTAGAAGGCTTAAGGAGGAAAGTTCTGAGACAGGGATGGTTTTGTTCCATGCTGAAAACCTTCTGAACCTTCTGATGAAGCCTCCTGCTCCCGTGGCAAGGGAGGACTGGTTTAAGGGGACCGGCTTCGAAACTGAACCTGTCCTTGAGAAGCTTAAGGAGGAAGTTGGTTTCATATTTCTTTCAGCCGGAGGTTCCGCAGTTGCGTTGTTCTCCGATGAAATACAGGAGTTTCAGATAGTAAAGAGCAAGATTAAAGGTAAACACAAAAAGGGCGGATTTAGTCAGGGAAGGTTTGAGAGAGGAAGGGAAGAAGAAGTCAAGAAACATGTGGAAAAGGTCGTAAAGGCCTGTGATGATGTTTTGCCGGAAGAAATTGACTGGATAGCCCTCGGTGGGTCTCCAGAGATGATAAGCGACTTCAAAGAGCGTGAAGTTTTCGAGGACAAGAAGCTTTTTGAGAGAAAGCTGGATGTTTCAAGTATAGAGGATAAGGGAGCTCTAAAAAGAGCGTTCAACAAGTTCTGGAAGTCCGAGCTCATTCACCTTTGAACCCTTTTTCTTCTTTTTCGACAGGTATGGAGTTCTTTTTGACTTTATGTTCTATGTAAAGAGTTCCGAAGGTCGTTACTATGGAGGTACCGAGAATTACAGAAAATACTATCTCTGGAAATATTTCAGTTCCTGAGATCCCGTATTCCACTGCAGGAGCTGATGCCAGGACGGCCGCAGCCAGGCCTCTCGGCGACATAAATACCATTATCCACTTCTCCATGCTGTTGAACTCGCTTCTCACGGACACTATCTGAACAGCTATGTACCTTGTGAAAATTATGACTACGGTGAAAAAAGCACCGTACATGAAGAGCTGAGGATTTTCAAAGGTTATTAGTATGCCTAAAATAACGAAGAAGAAGGTCTTTACGAAGAAGGATATCTGCCCCTGAAACTCCTTTGTTTTCTCAGTAAGCCCGAAGTATTTCTTCCCAAGGCCCAGCATATCAGTGATTTTCTTCGCGTTTCCGAGAACTAAGCCTACCATAAAGGAAGCAATGGCTCCATGTCCACCCAGAAACTGTGTCGCGGCATAGATGAAGAATAGGAAGGAAAGCGTAAGCATATAGTGGTAATCCTGTCCCCTTACATGTCTCAAGACGGAAAGCCAGAGTATTCCTGCAACAAATCCGATCACAATCGACACGGAAAAGGTTGATACTACGCTTGCGAGGCCCTGGTCGGTAAGCGATCCCATCCCCCGCCGGCTACTATTATGTCTATGAGGACAAGCGCGACTATTATACAGAGCGGATCGGTTATAACTGATTCTATATCAAGAGTTAAGCGCGATTCCTTGCTGAACTCTTCCAGCTCCGAGACGACGGGTATGACTATGGCTGAAGAAACACCTCCTACAACTGTTCCCAAGAGCAGTGAGTTCAGTACTGTTATTCCCTCAATCGTGAAGAAAGCTATACCGCTTACAGCTGCAGCGGAAAAGGTGAAACCAAGCACTGCGAGTAAAGTTCCTCTGGGAACCTGGCCTATTACTTTGTCCGCTTTCAAGTTCAGTCCTCCGTCAAACAGTATCATGAGCAGAGCAAGGGCTGATATATGTGGCGTTATCTGGAGTATAAGCTCCCTCTGGAATATACCTAAGGCGGGGCCTAGAAGTACACCGAGTAGAAGGAGGAACAGTATGTCAGGTATCCTTGTCTTCTGGAATACGTAGCTACCGAGGAAGCCTATACCTACAACGGAGGCTATTATCAAAAAAGTGTGCTTATATCCATCTTCTCATCCCTTCTAAACAAAAATATGAGGGAAAATTTAAAAAGGCCGTCGTAAGTATAAAGGTTTAGTGAGCTTTATGGATGATGTGGTTCCTGAAGGTGAAGTTCTGGAGATTGATGAGCCCAAGTTTGAGTGTCTTGTATGTGAGGAGATGCTGGAGTTTGAGTTTGACCCAGGGCCTGTAGAACCTGAGAACTCGGAGGAGTTACCTGAGGAGTTCGAGGAGAATATAGCTACTCCTGAGAACTTCACAGAGGAAGTTGAATCCGATATCGAGGAAAACAGTGAAGAAACAATGAGGATAGACTGCGAGTGCGGGGCTGAATACCTGGTTAAAAAGATTCCAGGCGTTCCAGGCTTCGAGGTAACGCATTTAGTTGAAAGCGAGCCGGAGCTAGCTGAAAAGGAGTTCGAGCAGGAGTTCGAAGTCTAAGCTTTAATAGTGAGCACGTAGCTTACTTTTGCTATGGTTCCAAATCTCTTTCCTTTTGACGAAGTACGTTCAGGTCAGGACGAGATTATTTCTGACGCCGAGAGCGCTCTAAAGAAAGGGGACAACCTTATAGCCCACGCTCCTTCGGGTCTCGGAAAAACAGCTGCTTCTCTTTCACCAAGCCTTGACTACGCCTTACGTAACGACAAGACAGTCTTCTTTCTTACACCGAAACATTCACAGCACAAGATGGCAGTTGAGACCGTGGAGAAGATAATGGACAAACATTCCGTGGATATAACCGTGGCGGACATCATCGGCAAGAGGTGGCTCTGCAGTGCCGAGGGAATAAGAGATATGAGCTCCTCGGACTTCCAGGACTACTGTAAAACCTTGAAGGAGGAGGAAAGGTGCAGGTACTACAACAACACGTTTGAAGATATATCCTCTCTTTCGGAAAAGGCAGTAAAGAAGCTTTCAGAGCTTAAAGGCGAGGCCCTCCTTGCTGAGGACGTCAAGAGGAAGACGAAGAAGTTCTGTACGTATGAGATACTTGTTAACCATGCCAAGCAGTCCGACCTCATAATAGGTGACTATTTCCATGTTTTCCATCCAGGCGTTAGACAGGCGTTCATGAACAAAGCGGACAAGGTTCTTGAGGACAGTATTTTGGTGGTCGATGAAGCCCACAACCTTCCTTCTAGAACACGTAGCCTTCTGTCTAAGAAGCTCAGCACCTACCAGATTTCAAGAGCACAGAAGGAGGCAGGTGAGTTCGGTTACCTTGAGGAAAAGAGGATACTTGAGGACTTAGAGGATATACTTGTAGATCTCAGCAGAGGAATGGACGATAACGAAGAGGAGATAACCAAGGAGGATTTGATGGATAGGATAAACAAACTGGAGGACTACGATACATTGATAGACAGAATGGAGAGGGTTGCGAGGGACGCTTACGAGGAAAACGATAGGAGCTACTGTTCTTCGCTCAAGGACTTCCTGGAAGCTTGGAAAGGGAAGGATGAAGGCTTCGTTCGCTTTATAAGGAAGAGAAAGTCGAGGAACGACAACATCTACTACACCTGTCTTTACGAATGTCTTAACCCGCAGCTCTCAACGAAGGAAGTCTTCGACGAGGTTCATTCTTCAATCCTCATGTCCGCCACCCTTACGCCAATGCGTATGTATTCCGACCTTCTTGGTTTAGAGGAAGGCGGTACTTTGAGAAAGGCCTACTCTTCACCCTTTCCTGAGAAAAATAGAACCTACCTTGTGGTAGACTCCGTAACTACGAAATATAAGGAAAGGAGTAAGGAGGAGTTCGAGAAGATAGCATGGTTTCTGTCGAAAAGCTTAGAGGAGGTTCCCGGCAACGCCTCTGCATTTTTCCCTTCCTACAGACTTCGGGACCAGGTAAAGGATAAGATAAATACGGATAAGAGAGTTCTACTGGAAAAGAGAAATATGTCCAAGGAGGACAAGTCAGAGCTTCTTGACCTCTTCAGAAAGAAGGATAACTGTCTCCTTCTAGGAATTTCAGGAGCCTCCTTTTCTGAAGGTGTGGACTTTCCTGAGAGATCCATGGATGCTGTTTTCGTTGTTGGTTTGCCGCTCAAAGAGCCGGACCTGAAGACACGTGCCCTCATAGACTTCTACGAGTACAAGTTCGGCAAAGGATGGGACTACGCCTACATATACCCTGCGATGAAGAAGGCGCTTCAGGCCGCGGGGAGGTGTGTCAGGACGAAGAAGGACAGAGGGGCTGTAGTCTTTATGGATAGGAGGTACACTTGGAACAACTACAGGAAAGTATTTCCTCCTGAAGTTAAGCTAGAAGACACAGATGCGCCCTGGAAAGAACTCGACGAGTTCTTTTCTCAGTAGCTGAGAGCTATAATCTTAAGTATCCTGTCCTTGTTGTGTGAGGGATCGAACTTCCAGATTATTCTCGAGTCGGACTCCTCTGTAATCGCTTTCACGAGCTCAGTCGCCTTCCAGTGAAGCTTCGGATTTCCTTGAACCAGAAGCAGGAGGTTTTCCGTTTCTGTTAAGTTCAGGTTTATGTTTTTCAGTATTTGTTCCTCATTTACTGTTGGAAAAACTTGCAGATAGCTGCTATCTATCTTCCGTGAAAGCATTTCTTCGATATGCTTTTCGTTGAGACTGAATCCGTTGTTGAGAAACTTCCTGAGCTTTTTCTCGACCGCTGAATTGTTTATTTTCTGAAGCAGTTTTTCCTCCATATAGATCACTCCTCACATTATTGCGAGTAGCCAAAAAATTAGAAGTCCTTGTTAAAAAGCTTTACGGCTTCCTAACAAATAAATACCTTGACAAGCATTCTTTTATGGTAAGATGATCAAGGCTTCAGCTCCAGGAAACATTTTCCTTCTAGGCGAACATTCCGTAGTTTACGAGAGACCTGCCTTGCTTGCATCCTTGGACAGAAGAACATATGTTTCTGGCGAGAAGAGGAATGATGAAAAGGTTGTTGTAGATTCAAAGGACTATGGAAAGATAGAGTCGGATATAGAGAGCCTTGGTAAAAGGATGTACGAGTCCCAGGGCAGCTATACGGATGAGATGGATCCTCTTAGGCATATAATAAGCTACTTCCACAAGGTCGTGAACGACCTCGACCGTGGCTTTGAAGCAGAGATAAAGTCGGAGATACCCAAGGATTCAGGTGGCCAGAGCAGCTCTACAGCAGTACTTACCTCATTTTTCTACTTTCTAAACGAGCTTTACGGTGGTGGTGTTGTTAAGGGCGACTATTTCACGCACCTCTATCCTTTCCAGGTTAAGATCCACGGCGGGGCAGCTTCAGGTTCGGAGTTCGCGTCCAGCATCTTCGGAGGTTACAACAGAGTTGTGAAGACGCCCGACGGTGAAAGGCCTGTGGAGTTTGAAAACCTAGGCAGCCTGGAGCTTGATCTTGTTATAGGTGACACTGGAATAGTGGCCAAGACCGACGAGACGGTGAGTAAGGTCAGAAAAAACTGGCAGGACAACAAGAAAATGTATGAGTCATATTTCAACAGCATAGCCCATCTGGTCGGAAGGGCCGAGAAAGCTATTGAGGAAGAAAATTTAGAGGAACTTGGCTACCTTATGGATGAAAACCAGAGGATTCTTTCTAAGCAGCTGGAGGTCTCACATCCAAAGCTGGAGGAACTTATTGGGGCAGCGAGAAAAGCTGGAGCCTACGGTGCCAAGCTTTCCGGTGGTGGTGGAGGAGGAATTATGGTTGCTCTATGCGACGAAAGTAATAAAAAGGACATAAGGAAAGTAATAGAGGAAAACGGCGGGGAGGCTTGTGTTACAGAGGTAGGAGTTCAAGGAGTTATGAGGGAATGAAATGGCTAGAAAAGTGAAAGACTACGATATTTCTTCAGAAATGAGTATAGAAGAGCTTGTTGAGCAGATGGAAGAAGCTGGTGGTTTCCAGGCCAAAAATGTAGCCAGAGCCAGTGAGCTTCTGGAAGAAATGAACGGGGACAAGAAGTCTGTGAACTTCCTATCCTTTCCTGCCTGTATAGTTTCCACGGGAACACGAGGACTCATACGTGATCTTCTCAAGGAAAACGTCTTCGACGCGGTCGTGACAACGTGTGGGACCCTGGACCACGACGTTGCCCGTTACTTCGCCGACTACCACCACGGCAGCTTCGGAGCCGACGACAAGGAGCTTCATCAGAAGGAAACACATCGCCTCGGCAACATATTCATACCACAGTCCTCTTACGGAGAGGTGGTCGAGGAAAACTTGCAGCCTATACTGGAGGAAATAAATGAAGAGAAGGACGTTCTGGCGCCCTACGAGCTAGTATGGGAGCTTGGAAAAAGGATGGATGAGAGCACGATATGCTACTGGGCCTGGAAGAACAAGATCCCTGTCTTTGTTCCTGGTATAACCGACGGTGCCGTGGGTACACAGGTCTGGTTCTTCAGACAGGACCATAACTTTACCGTGGACGTCTTTAAGGACGAAGATAGGATTTCTGAAATAATTTTTGATGCTGAGAAAACCTCAGGCCTCGTACTCGGTGGGGGAATATCTAAACACCATACCATCTGGTGGAACCAGTTTATTGAGGGCTTGGAGAGGGCTATTTACGTCACCACAGCGTCGGAATGGGACGGTTCTCTTTCTGGAGCTAGACCAGAGGAGGCTATTTCGTGGAGCAAGGTCAAGGAGGAGGGGAAGACGGTGGAGGTTAAGGGCGATGCGACGATTGTTTTACCTTTGATCGCCTCGGTACTGGTATAATGGACAGATGACGAACAAAAATAACGTCAATTTTTATATATTTAATCCTAGCAAAAAGATGTAGTATGAGTCTAAGGGAGTTCGTGGGGGATAGAGAGAAGAACGTAATTTCCGGTAAGGTTAGCCCTGACTATGAACTTCCTGCGTTGATATCGAAGGACGAGTCGAAGCCAATAGTCTTTGAGAACGTTGAAGGTTATCCTGACTGTAAGGTCGTTTCTAATATAGTTTCTTCCAGGGAGCTTTTGGCTAAAGCTCTGAAGACAGACAAAGAAGGTATAATCAGAAGGATAAGCAGCTCCCTGGATAATCAGATGAAATCTGAAGAAGCTGAGCCCAAGTTCAGAAAAGTAGCAGAGAAGCCTGATATAAGGAAAGAGATTCCGGTTCCGATTTTCTACAAGAAGAAGAAAAGGAGGTACTTCGCCTCTGCCATGGTAGTTGCCAAGGATCCAGAAACAGGCGTGCATAATGTTTCCTTTCATAGGCTCATGCTCCAGGAGAAGAACAAGCTTGTAATGCGCCTGGTGAAGAGACATCTGCATAGCATATACCAGAAAACGGACGGTCCCTTGGAAATTGCTATAATCATGGGGGTCGATCCTGCCGTCGAAGTCGCTGCTGCGACCTCCTTCTCACCGGAGATGGACGAGCTTGAGCTCGCAAATGCTTACATGGAAGGCGATCTTGAGGTTTCCAAGGTAAATGGAATAAAGGTTCCGAGTAATTCTGAGGTCGTGATGTTTGCAAGGATACTGGAAGAGAAGGCCGAGGAAGGACCCTTTGTGGATCTTTCCGATACCTGGGACAAAACAAGACAGCAGCCAAAAGTTGTTGTTGATGAACTCTGGAAGAGAGAGAACCCCTACGTACGTGTCCTTCTTCCAGGAAAGGGAGAACACAAGAACCTCATGGGAGTTCCACAGGAACCGAGAATATACAAGATCGTTGAAAATACAGTCCCGACCGTGAAGAATGTCGTGCTCACGCAGGGTGGTTGTTCCTGGCTTCATGGTGTAGTTCAGATAGGAAAGAGAAATGAAGGAGATCCGAAGAACGCAGGCATGGCGGCTTTAGCTGCACATCCTTCTATGAAGAAGGTGACTATCGTCGACGAGGATGTAGACCCTGCGGATCCCGAGCAGGTGGAGTGGGCTACAGCGACACGTATGCAACCTCACAAAGATATAATATTTATAGAGCGAGCCAAGGGTTCGTCCCTTGATCCATCCCAGGACTACGAAAACAGGCTTATGACGAAATGGATTGTCGACGCCACAGTTCCCTTTGAAGAAAAGGAGAAAGAAGAGTTTAAAAGGGCCGAGCTTCCCGGGAAAGACCTCAACCTGGATGATTACAGGTGATACAAATGAATGACGAGGACTTTCGCAGGATAAAGGAACTGTACGGAGAAAACGGAAAGGATCCGATTCCAGCTCACTCCTTTGAGGAGCATGTCCTTGAAGTTTATGAAAACGCGAAGGAGTTAGTGAACGGGGAAGAAGTGGATAAAGAGGTCGTGGAGTATGCTGCTTTACTGCATGATGTAGGAAGGCAGTTCCCTGGCGATAAAGGTCATGCGGAAAGGGGTGCTGAGGTAGCCCAGGACTTTCTCATCGAGGAATTAGACAAAGAAGAGAAGTTTGCTGGAAAGGTTTCTGAGTGTGTAAGACACCATTCAAATAGGCCACATCTAGATCCTCCTACAAGGGAGGCCGAGCTGGTTTGGGCAGCTGATAAGATGCATGCATCTGGCGCAACCGGTCTCTGTAGATTTCTCCTGACACTCGGAGCAAAGAACTACTCGTGCAAGGATGCTGTAGATATACTGGAGAGAAGGGTTTACGAGGCCGAGGAAAGGCTAAAGAGCTTTGGCTTTGAAGATCTTGCTGAAGACCTTGAAATCCTGAAGAACTTTGTAGAACAGTACAAGGAGGAGAACCATGCATCTAACTAAGGAAGAAGAGAGAATGCTGGAATCCGATAATCCTGCTATACGGAAAGCTATGAAGCTTCTAGTTAAACTGGGTGATATTTACGGCGCTGAAGAGATGGTCGAAATAAGTTCTGCACAGGCCTCGGGAGTTTCTTACAAGTCTATAGGCGATCCAGGCATAAAGTTCCTCAAGGAGTTTGCCGATGAAGGGGCTGAGGTTTCCGTACCTACCTTTGCAAATCCTGCAGGAATGGACTTGGAGAGATGGAGAGAGATGAATATAAGCGAAAATTTTGCTGAAAAGCAGAAGGAGATAGTTGAAGCGATGAAGAAGATGGGCATAACTATATCTTCGTCCTGTACACCTTACCTGTGGAGCAATCTTCCAAGGAGGAATGAACATGTAGCCTGGGCTGAATCTTCCGCGGTTTCGTTCGCCAACTCCGTTATAGGTGCGAGGACAAACAGGGAAGGCGGTCCTTCGGCTTTGGCTGCAGCTATAACCGGAAGGACGCCTAAGCATGGCCTTCATCTGGAGGAAAACAGGGAGCCTACGCACGTTGTCGAGGTCGACACCCCGCTTGAAAATATTTCTGACTTCGGAGCCCTCGGTTCCTGGGTAGGTGAAAGAGTAGAGGACGGCAAGCCGTACTTTATAGGTATTGAATCCGCAGGCACAGACGAGTTCAAGTCGCTGGGTGCTGCAATGGCAGCTTCGGGGGCTGTAGCCCTTTACTTCGTCGAAGACATAACTGTGGATCCGAAGGATGTGTCCCACCTGGAGAGGCTCCATTTTACGAAGAAAGATAAGGAAGAGGAATACGAAAAGCTTACTGCCTCCAAGGAGCCGGAGCTTGTTGTCTTTGGTTGTCCACACTGCTCTATAAACGAGATTGAGGATATCGCTAAGAGGCTTGAAGGCAAGACAGTCAAAAAAGATCTCTGGGTCTTTACCAGCAAGGCTGTTAAGGCTTGGGCAGACCGCATGGGTTATACAGATACTATAGAAGAGGCCGGTGGGAAGCTGCTTTCGGATACGTGCAACGTCGTCTGTCCTATAGAAGACATGGAGTACGAAAAGATGGGTACCAACTCCGGTAAGGCCGCTAACTACCTGCCTGGGTTTTGTGAGCAGGACGTTCTTTTCGCGGATACAACGGAGCTTATCGACAAGGTGGTAGAATGAAGGTAAATGGGAGGGGTGTTACGGAAGGTGAAGCTGAAGGGAAAGTCCTGGTTTCCAGTGAGCCCATAGGCTTCTATGGAGCTGTAGATATAGATACAGGCGAGTTCATAGAGGAAGGTCATGAGCTTGAAGGTGAAAACATTTCCGGAAAGATTCTTATCTTTCCTAGGGGCAAGGGCTCTACTGTAGGATCCTACGTTCTCTACGGCCTTGCAAAGAACGATAAAGCACCTGCTGCCATAGTTAACGAAGAGACGGAGACGATAGTTGCTACAGGCTGTATCCTGGGTGAAATTCCATGTGTGGACAGTCCTGACGTTGACCTTGAGGATTTCAAGAATGGACAGAAGGTTTCTGTAAACGCCGATAAAGGAGAGGTTGTGTTTAAGGATGAGTGAAAAGAAAATAGTTCTCGCCTTGACAGGAGCTTCAGGCATTCCTATAGGATTAAGGCTGGCTGAAGAGCTTTCGGAGGAGTTCAAGCTTTTTACAGTTGTCTCTGATTCTGCAAAGAAAGTAATGGAAGAGGAGACGGATGACAGGGAGGAAAGTATGGAAAGCCTTGAGGAGCTTTCCGAAGAAGTCTATTTCGAGGACGAGGTCGAAGCGCCCTTTGCTTCTGGATCCTTTGAGACAGAGGGTATGGTAGTATGTCCGTGTTCTATGAAGACTCTTAGTAGCCTGGCGACAGGTAGATCGTCAAACCTCATAGAGAGAGCAGGAGACGTGTGTATAAAGGAGAAAAGAAAGTTGGTTCTGGTTCCCAGAGAAACACCTTTCAGTCAGATCCATCTGGAGAATATGCTTAAGCTTTCGAGAATGGAAGTAGATATAGTACCTCCTGTGCTTGGCTTTTACTTCGACCCGGAAAGTATAGATGATATGGTGAACTATACTGTTGGAAAGGTCTTGGAAAGGTTTGAAATATCTAAGGGTCTATATAATACCTGGGAAGGTGGCATTGAATGAGCTTAAAGGTACTGAAGGTAGGAGGTTCAATAATAACGGAAAAAGAGAAGGAAGAGCCTTCGCCTGATCTTGAACAGATGAAGAGGATAGCGTCGGAAATAAACTCCTCCTTTTCTGACCTCTCGGGTCTTGTTCTTGTCCACGGCGCCGGAAGCTATGGTCATCCTATAGTTAAGAGGACGGGGATTCATGAAGGTCTCGAGAGTGAAAAGGATAGAGTACACTTTGCTGAGACGCAGAGGCTTCAGAACGAGCTAAACTCCATATTTACTGACATTCTCATCGACAACGACGTGCCTGCTTTTCCCGTTCAGCCTTCTGCATCTGCGATTATGCATGGAAATCTGAAGGAGATGAACCATGAAGTTGTAGAAAACTTGATCCAGGAGGACATGGTTCCTGTTCTTTACGGTGTTCCGGCTTACGACAGAAAGAAAGGCTGCTCAATACTCTCTGGTGATGAGATATTACCGTACCTTGCTGAGAAGTTAGGTGCTAAAGAAGTGCTTCATGGTACAAACGTTGAAGGTATATATACCTCCGATCCCCGCGAAGATCCTGATGCTAGGATTGTCCGGAGGATAAGCTCATTGGAAGAAGTAAGGGAGTATCTTGGCGGAAGTAAGGATACTGACGTTACAGGTGGTATGGAGAACAAAGTAAGACACATACTCGAATCCGAGATTTCAGGTAAGATATTCGATGCCTCAGAAAAAGGCAATGTTGAGAAAGCTCTGAGAGGCGAGGAAGTGGGAACACATATCAGTCCTTGATGTAGTGATTTCTTTTTCTATCCCTCAACTATTTTTATTTTGCGTGTGAATACATTCATATGAGATATTCAAAGCTCTGCAGCTACTACGAGCGCCTGGAGGACACTACGAAGAACCTGGAGATGAGGGATATAGTTGCGGAGCTACTTGGAGAAGTTTCTTCCGAAGAGCTCGAGACGGTTACCCTTGCAGCTATGGGAAAGGTCTTTCCTTCGTCTGTTAACAAGGACATAGGCATCGCCGGTAAGCTTATGCAGAATATAATATCCAAGGCCTATGGAGTGAGCAAGGACGAAGTGGTCGAGAAGTTTAAGGAAACCGGCGACCTTGGAAAGACGGCTGAGTATTTCTGTGAGAACAAGAGGCAGAGGAGCCTTATGCAGAAGCAGCTGACTGTGGATAAGGTCTTCAAGAACTTACGGAGGCTACCGGAGACTTCGGGAACAGGTTCGGAGGAGAGGAAGAGGAGGTTGGTAAAGGAGCTTTTGGTCTCCGCGGATCCCTTGGAGGCGCGCTACGTCGTAAGGACGACCCTGCAGGAGATGCGTATAGGTGTGGGCGAGGGAACGGTCAGGGATGCTATAGCGAAGGCCTTCGATGTTCCGAAAGACAAGGTGGAGAAAGCATTCTTCAAGATAACGGACTACGGTAAGGTAGCCAGGATAGCTATGGAGGAAGGAGTGGAAGGACTGGAAGGAGTTGAAATTGAGGTAGGCAGGCCTTTAAGGATGATGCTTGCTGAGATCTCCGAGTCCTTGGAACAAGCTATTGAGTCCTATGAGAATCCAGCCCTTGAGATCAAGTTGGATGGATTCAGGGGGCAGATCCATAAGAAAGGAGAGGATATAACCTTGTTTTCTCGACGTTTAGAGGACAAGACCAAACAGTTTCCTGAGGTTGTGGAGTGGGCCAAGGAGTGTCTGAGGCCTGAGGAATGTATTGTTGACTGTGAGATAGTTGCGGTTGACGAGAAAGGAGAACCACTTGTTTTCCAGAACCTTTCCAAGAGAATTCAGAGAAAGTATGATATAGAGAGAATGAGAAAGGAAATTCCTGTTCAGGTAAACTGCTTCGATCTGTTTTACGTGGACGGAGAAAACTACATGAGCAGGAAGTTGAGTGAGAGATGGAAGAAGCTTTCTGAAATTGTCGATGGGAAGGAAGGTAAGTTTAGGCTTGTTGAACATATGGAGACGAAGGACCTTGAAAAGGCCAACAGCTTCTACCAGAAGGCTTTGAGGGAGAACCAGGAAGGTATAATGGTAAAGAATATGGATGCTGTTTACCAGCCCGGGAAACGTGTAGGCTACTGGAAGAAGGTAAAAGAAACTATGGAGCCGCTCGACCTCGTGATAGTTGAAGGTATCTGGGGTGAAGGTAAAAGATCTAACTGGATATCCTCTCTTATGCTAGCTGTCAGAGATCCCGATACGGGTGAATTTTTAACTACAGGTAAGATGGCTACAGGTATGACTGAGGAGGAGCTGGAAGAAGTTACGGAGAAGCTTCAGGATCTGATTATTGAGGAGGACGGAAGGCGCGTAAAGGTTAGACCCGAGCTTGTGGTGGAGGTTGGTTACGAGGAGATACAGAAAAGTCCGAAGTATGAGACCGGCTACGCCTTGAGATTTCCCCGTCTTCTACGTTTTAGATACAACAAATCCATCGAGGAAGCAGACGATATCGAAAGACTTAAAAGTCTTTACCGTAAACAGAATAATTAGTTACTACAACGAAGTGAAAAAGTACTTAAATGTGTGGGACGAATAAAAGAACAGGGTTGATGAAATATGGTTGCATCAGATGAAGTTTTAGACCAATTAAAGACGCTCGGACTTAACTCCTATCAAAGAAAGCTATGGACAGCACTCTTATCAAACGGAACCTCAACTGCAGGTGAGCTTTCTGATATTTCCGACGTTCCGAGGAGCAGGACCTACGATGTTTTGGAGAGTCTTGAAGACCTCGGCCTTGTAAGAATACAGTCCGGCAAGCCTATGAAATATACTCCCGTGGATCCTGATGAGAGCCTTGAGAGGCTGAAAAAGAACTACAGGCAGGAGTACGAGGAGAAAAAAGATAAGATCGACAGGTTGAAAGACAGTGAGGCATTCGAAGAACTCAACGAGCTTTATAACTCCGGTGTAGAATCAACGGATCCAGGTGAGCTTTCAGGAGCCCTCAAAGGAAGGTATAAGATGCTTCAGCAGCTCGAGTCTATGTTTAAGAACTCAGAGGATAGGATCCATCTCATGACTTCGGAAGAAGGTCTTAAGGAGATACACAACAACCACATAAACCACCTCAGGGATGCTCACGAAAGAGGCGTAAACATAAAGATAGCAGCTCCTGTCAGTGAAGAGGGAAGAGACATTGTCGATAAACTATCCCAGTTTGCTGAGATACGGCATATACCCAGTAACGAGGAAGCAATTGGAAGATTCTCCATTGTCGACGGGAGTGAGTTTACCTTTGCTTTGACACACGAAGATGAAGTAGATCCTACGCAGGATGTAAGCTTCTGGTCAAAGAGCAACCATGCAGCAAGCGACTTCCTTGAACCACTTTTCCAGGACTACTGGAAGAAGCTTGAGAAAAAGGAGTAAATATTAATTCGAGACGGCGTAAAGCCTGGGAACTTCCATTTCTGTTGAGTGGGAAGTTTCTTCCATCTTTGTTTCTGTATCTCTTGTTTCTGTATCTCTTTCAGCGCCTAAAAGGAGTTCAATTAGTCCCGGATCTTTTCCGTACTCCTTGAAGTTTACAGTTTCGTTGAAGGAGTCTTCAAATATCATTTTTGCTTTCTTCCTTCCACCCAAATAATCAGTAAGGCGTTTTTCTTGTGCTTCGGTTCCAGTAAATACGTGACCTCTGCCTACAGTTTGCGCCTGGTCCTCTGTTAGGTTTCTATTTTCTGAAACTGTTTCTATGAAATCTGTGTGTGTCTCGTTAAGGATTCTTGTAAAAAGCTCCCTCTCCTCCTCAGTTATATTCCTGTAAGGTGTTCCCATGTCTTTTAGCTCTCCGCCGGTAAGTCTCACGTATTCTATACCTTCCTCCTCCATAAATTCAGAATACTCTAGATAGGAAGCTATTACACCTATTCCGCCTGTCAGCGTTAGAGGATCAGTAACTATCTCGTCGCATGCAGAAGCTGCCCAGTAGGCTCCTGATGTTGCATAGTCTTGGAAGCGACAGACTGTGGGCTCTTCAATATTACTTATTGTTTTTTCTAGCTGTCTGGATGCCACAACCGTTCCGCCTGGGGAGTTTATTTCGAAAAGAAAGCCTTGGGCCCCTTCGCTCCTTGCTTCTTCTATGTTGTTCTGTACAGAACTTGGAGATGCTTCTACTGCACCAGGCGAGATTCCACCCCTTACAGGAATTACAGCGACGTCTGTTTTTAAAGGTGTACCAAAGTTCATGAAAATTAGACCTAGAAACATTACACCGAATCCGGCAAGTATCAGTAAAACTGTCTTCTTCTTTTTCATCAGAATAACTAATTACTTTTCTCTTTAATAAAAGGACTACCCTACGAACTTCGGCCTCTTTGAAAGCTTTTCTGGAAGAGGCAGTGGTCTAAACGGATAGCCTTTTATTTTTTCCTTTATCTCATCTACCAGTTCTTGTGGCCCCATTCCTGTTTCCCTGCCTGATTCACGTTTCCTCACTGAAAGCATGTCACCCTCTAACTCATCGTCTCCAACTACAAGCGTGTATGGAACCCATTCGCTCTCAGACCTTCTTATTCTCCTTCCTACGGATTCGTTTCTATCGTCGATATCCACCCTTATTCTTTCCTCCTTCAGCCTCTTCCTAAGTTCTTCGGAGTATTCCATGTGTTTCTCAGGACTTACGGGTATTATTCTGACCTGTGTCGGAGACAACCATAGAGGCAGTGTTGTGTTCTTCTTACTGCTCCGCACAGCGTCTTCCAGAAGGAACGTCAGGGTTCTCTCTATAGAACCGAAGGTCGAACAATGTAGTATTGTGCAGGGATGTTCTTTGTTGTCTTCGCCTGTGTAAGCTATATCAAACCTTTCCCCGTTTACAAGATCCATCTGGACCGTGGAAACCTGCGTTTCGATTCCACTTGGATGGATGGCCTCGAAGTCCGCCTTCATCGAGTAATAATGGCTTCTTTCTTCGGAAAGCTGGATAAATGCGGGTTTGCCCATCTTCCTTGTCACTTCCTTTATCCAGTCCTTGTTCTCCTTCCAGTAGCTTGTAGTTCCTTCCCACTCAAGTATCCAATCGCCCTTGCTTATTATCGAATTCATGAGATCCTTGCATATATCACATAGCTCTTCGAACTCTTCCTTTGCCCTTTGTTCGTCGGCTGTGAATGTGTGGGTGTCCGTCATCGTGAAGTTTCTCACTCTTCTAAGGCCTGAGAGCTCTCCCCTTTGCTCTTTCCGGAAACAGGAGGTTTCCTCGTACTGTTTCAGTGGGAGGTGTTTGTAGCTTATGCTCAAATTCTGTGCATAGGGGAACTGTCCTGGGTCGGAGGCAGGCCTCATAGCAAGCTTTTCACCATCTTCCTCCCAGTTGTATATCTTTTCCTGGAACTCGCCAATTAGTTTGTCTATCCTTTCGTCGTTAAGTCTGTAGATAAGCGGATTCTCTATTTTGAAGGCTCCGTACTCCTTGACAAGTTCGTCCTGATAGTCCAGTATAAGTTCCTTGAGAAGTACACCCTTTGGGTGCCATTTGAAGTGGCCCGCGTCGCTTACATCGCAGTAGTCCACGAGCTCCAGATCCCTCATAATTTCTATGTGTGGAGGCTTGCCTTTCTCTTCACCTTTCCCTATTTCACATCTTACAAGGTCCTTTAGGTTTTCAGAATTACGGGTATCTTCGTTTACGATGTCGCTCTCATGCCAGTTGTGTTTGTTTACTTCGTACTCATTGCCTTCCCCATCCAAAATAATGAACTTGGAGAACTCCTCTTCTCCTTCCCTTTCCTTTGCAGGTCCTTCATCTCCCTCCTCTGGTCTTATCTCCCTGCTGAGCTCCGAGAGAGGATGGCCCTTTACGTGTATTTCAAACTCCTTGTACCAGCCGAACGGCGCTCTTGTGACCCCGAAGTCATCTTCCAGCTTTTCTTCTAAAAGCTTCTGTGACTTCATCGCGTCGTCTAGGTTACCGGGATTCGAGGTCAGGTGAACCCATGGATATATAACAATTCTTTCTGCATTTACCTGCTCCACCACGTCCCTTATCTCTCCTTCCGTTCTTTGAATAACGTAGTTGAGATCCTTTTCGTCTCCTTCCTCCAGCGCATTGAAAACAACGAGACAATCCTCGACCCTCTTCTTCCCTTCTTCGCACTCCTCGGCGCTGTCCACAGCTTTTTTGTGCGGCTCAAACTCCAGGTGGCTTGAATGTAACAGTAGTAGCTTCATACGATCAGCTCCCTATAGTGTAGTCTACTGAAGTTTATAATTGTTTGGAAGGAATTTTCGATTCTAGGAAAGGTCTTCTCAAACTGTAAAACGTCCACCGGACTTGCGCCTCATTCTACCACTCTAAGTTTTCCTTCATCTCCAAACCTTAAATAATTTACCTGCCTTACTTGAAGATCTGCTTCTGATAGAAGTAGATGTAAACAAAGGGCGTATTGAAAAGCATATAATATACAAAGGCGGCTATCCAGATGTTCATTGGACTTCCAATGTTCGATGCGCCTGAAAATATAGTTTCGTAAGGCCAGTATCCTCCAGGAGAGATAATCCATGAGGAGTACAGTACGGCTGATAAGCCAAAAAGACCTGAAGAAGCTCCATAGTAATTCAAGGAACCTCCGTCAACGTCGAACCTTTTGTTTATGATTGTTATTAAAATGAGCCCCAAGGCTAGTCCAAGTAAGCCAGAAAACGTGTAGTGAAAAAATAGGTTTCCGAACTCAAGAAAAGAGGACATGAGAGTATATGATAGCAAGATTACAGGTACAATGACGATCAATTGAATGACTGCTATGACAAACATCGGAGCTAGACGTGAAGTATTCCTTGTCATACTTTATCTACTGCATTTCTTCTTTTTAAGCTTCCGTTTCAGGCTTCGTTGTTCAAACATATGGCCCTTTGTTGGAAGCTTCTTGGTGCGTCCTTTACTAACCTTATTTTAAGCTCGTGTGGAAGTATAGTGTAGTCCCTTAACTCGTCCACAGGAACGAACTTCACGTCCTTGAGGATCCCCTTTTCACCTGCCTCTGGATCCTCGCCCAGCTTCACCTCGCCACTTTCATAGTTGCAGAGAAAGAAGAACTCCATATGATGTTTCGTCCCGCCGAAGAAGTCGTTGTAGTAGATAGGCCGCTCAACCCTGACATCGACGTTGGTCTCCTCCTTCACTTCCCTTTTCACTGCTTTATGTATCAGCTCGCCTGCCTCCACAGCTCCACCAGGAGGAATCCAGTAGGACATGTTTCCTTCTTCGTGCTTTACCAGAAGGATAGAGTTTTTCCTTGGTACTATAGCCGCGACCCTGGGTCTCAGTTCCATATACAAAACAACACAGGCACGAGTTAAATATTTTTAAGCCTTACAAAGAAGGTTGTTACGGGTAGCCCGGTAGTCTAGCCACCTTTTACTCACTTCGTTCGCAAAACGCGGGCGAAAAGAATACGGGTGGGACAATGGTCAAGGATGTCGGGCTTTGGGCATCTGCTCAAAGCATTGAGCTTTTTGTCGAGCGATGAAAGAAACCCGGCGACCCAGGTTCGAAAGAAGAAATCGGGATTTCATATTTCCGGTTTCCCGGAAATCCTGGCCGGGCTACCAACTATTCTTTGCTCCAGGCTAATTTTATGAGAAAAGAATATCTAGGTATTACTTAGAAAAGATCTCATATTTTGAATTTCTAATCTTTCACGTACTTTCTTTTCTTCTTTCTTCCATTCCTCCATTCCTCATCCAGGTCCAGATCCTTCTTTGCAGCCATTGCAAACAAGATAAACAGGATATCGTAGATCTGGTGCCTTAAGTCGTCATCTTCATCAGCTTCCCTCAGAAGCTCAAGCTCTTCTTCGAGCATATCCGTCTGTTTCACCATAGATTCATCTGTATCCTTGACCTCTTCAAGGAAATCCTTTACTTCGTCCCTGTAGTCGTTCAGTGACATTTTCCTTCTTTGTTAATTCACTTCCCACTTACCTTTAAATAAAAATATCCTCATATCTTTCTTGTTATGGACACTGAAGAGAAGGTGGAGCTGTTGAAGAGGAAGCCCACTGACGAGGTCGTTACGGAGGAGGAGCTGGAGGAGATAGTTCAGAAGGACAAACCTTCAGCTTACATAGGATATGCTCCGACGGGAAAGATGCACATAGGTCACTTCACCACGGTCCGTAAGATAGCGGACTTCTTGGAAGCAGGATTTGAATTCAAAATTCTAATCGCCGATATACACGCAGAGTTGGACGTGGAGAAGACACCGAAGGAACTCCTGGAAGCTAGAGCAGAGTGGTATACGGAAGCTATGAAAGGTATGATAAAGGCTGCCGGAGCAGATCTTGAAAACGTGGAGATAGTTAGAGGCAGCGACTACCAGCATGATAAGGAGTATCAGAAAGGCTATATGCACCTTATGGAGAACGCAACGGTTAAGAGGGCTGAAAGAGCCTCCAGTGAAGTTGTGAGGTACGGGGACAGTATGAAGGCATCAGGAATTCTTTATCCCTTCATGCAGATAATGGACTGCGTTGGTTTGGACGTTGACGTTGCCTACGCTGGAACCGATCAGAGAAGGATATATATGCTTGGAAGGGAAACACTTCCGAATATAGGGGAGGAGAAAGTTACTTGTATTTTCTCAGAGCTGCTTCCTGGTTTAGGAGGCGGCAAGATGAGTTCGTCTGTTAAAGGTTCAAAGGTAGGTGTAACCGATGACCCCGAAACTGTGAAGGAAAAGATAAGCGATGCCTACTGTCCTGCCGGCGAGTTGAATGACAATATAGTTTTGAAATACGTCGAAAACCTTCTTTTTCCACTCCTAGAAGACAGAGGCGAGGAGTTTCTAATAGAGAGACCTAAGAAATATGGCGGTGACCTTTCGTACAGTGGTTACGAGGAACTAAAAGAAGATTTCCTATCGGAAGAGTTACATCCACAGGATCTTAAAAAGGCTCTCGGTGAGAAGGTGGCTGAGGTTTTGAAGCCTGTCAGAGAGAGGTTTGAAAGTAAAGAAAACCTTACTGAAAGGGCCTTCCCGGACGAGTAAGCTATTCTAGATATCCCGCAATCCTCTCAACCTTCGTCATTAATTAACTAATTCCTCTTGATATTTTTAAGATAAATTTAGAATAAGCCTAAATCAATTTGGAGGGTGAAGAATTCATACAGGACTTTGAAAGTATTGCTGAAAGAGCTTGCAGAGATGTGTCTGAAGTTCAGGAAAACTGGGACGATGGACAGG
>JBKHHD010000009.1:0-38915 GCA_046539325.1 Candidatus Aenigmatarchaeota archaeon
CAGGACATTCGAGGTCCTTGTACTCCACGTCCTCAAAGGAGGGCATCTCCTCATTGTCTCTGTTCCCTTCCTCTCCACGGTCAACTTCTTCACCGTCCTCATCATCCTGACGCCTTCCTTCTGTGACTATGTTTTTAACTATAGGCGAATCCGCGCCCTCCACTTCTTTGTGCAAAACTATCTTGAAAAATGTGAATTCTCCCCAGTCCATATCTAGATCAATTTTCTGGAAGCCAGAGCTTAGCTTTATTCTTTTTGATTCGTCAAACTTCTCTTCCTTTAGTTTTTTAAGACCTTCAAGACTGTCGCCGGTAGCAATTTCAAGAAAAGCGTCTGTGCCGTCAGGGTCAGGAATTTCCAAGTTTATTCCCATCCTTTCAAAATCCATTGACGAAAATTTCTTTGCGTAATGGGAGGAATCAACTCCATCGCTCATTTTAAATCCATCTTCCTGTATTTCACCTTGCCAGACATCACAGCCCTGGCTTAACCAGTTACCTTTGGATCTCCATTCTTCAGACTTCTCAAAGCCATCGGCCTGGTTTGATAGATTCCTTGATTCGTTCTCCTCGGCTTCATTCTTTTCGTAAACGTCCCTGAAAAGAAGAAGTCCGTAACCTATCAGGCCCACTGAAATCAGAGTAAAGAACACACTCAAAAAACTCTTCCATAGATTGAGAAATACCAGATTTTCCTTTGGATAAATTAGAAATAAAGAGAATGAAATAAACGCTACAGCTGTAACTGTTCTCTTTAAATCCACGAAAATCAGTCCTCATCAGAATTTGGCTCCGGATTTTCCTCGAACTCATCCGGATGGTTCACCTTCCTGTGAACCTTCAGGCCGATATCGGTCTTGAAGTCCTCTCCACATTCAGGACATTCGAGGTCCTTGTACTCCACGTCCTCAAAGGAGGGCATCTCCTCATTCTCGTTCTCTTTGCTTTCATCGGACCGTCCGGCCTTAAAGGACTTCAACTGATCGAACTCGATCCATAACAAAAGGCCACCGAAAATTAGGAGGGCAATAGGTACCACACCCAGGACAACAGAAACAATATGTGGCCACCACACGAAAAAGCTAGGTATTATGGAAGAGGGTTTGATATAAGGTAAATGAGGCAGAAGAAACCAAAATCCTGCAAAAACCATCAAAACAGACAACATCAGCTTAAAAATATCTTTCATATTATCTAGGTTTATCTTGAGCTTTTAAGTTTTTTATCTTAAAGGCGATAAATAATTCTATGCTCAGTAGAGAAGGAAAAGTGTTTATTATATTTTTCATAGCTTTCTCAGTTACTGTAGCCTCGACAGGTATTTTCGGAGACTTTGGCTACAGTATACCAGACTTGGGTCTGGATGTTGAAATGCCAGATTTTGACAAAGAAAAATTAGAAATCGGGTTCTCCGATGGCTGGGAGGAGAAGAATAGAAGAGGGTTTGAGAACAACATCTCAAAGGTCTTCTTGACAAACAACTATAACAAGAAGAAAACTGTAAAACTGAGCTTCTTGTTCAACCCTCGAAATTCTGAAAGCAAGATAAAAATATTCAAAAATGGAAGTAAGATAGACGAGGCATCTGTGCACGGCAGGCAGAAGTTAACAACCAATGAGTTTGAAATTCAACCAGGAAGAAACAGAATCACAATAAGTGTTGATGAATGTGACGGAAAATGCTTCTATTTAGAAAAGGATTCATTTGAAATTATCGATGAAAGAAAAATCAAGGAGAAGGAGCCATTTTTCTCGAAGAACTGGAAACGTGAAGCCGAGGATAGGAAGATGGACGACGATGCGGAGGTACAGATATACAACTTTGGCCGGTCAATCAAACTGGTCAGGCTGTCATTTAAAGTAGTCGACAGTAATCAAACGGGTCAATACGTAAAGGTTATGAAAGACGGTAGAGAGGTGGATCGATTTGATGTTCCTGATAACTTCAAGGCCTATACAAGCAAACCTATAAGATTGAGACCTGGTGAAAATCATGTAAAATTCAGTAAACCGGAAAATTCATCTATCGCCGTTAAGGACTTTGAAGTTGCCGAAGGAATCGAAAATAAGTTTTACTTTGGAAAAGGCTGGTATCCCAAAGAAGACTGGTATCATGGTTCTCCAAAGGACTATCTGAACTTTCACTGGATGGGAAATAACGGTACCCTGTACTTCTACAATAAAGGTCCAGAAAGGAACAATCTATCGCTAAGCCTTGAAGCCAGTGTTTTCCATAGCTCTAAAACCCTTTTAATGGAGCTAAACAACGAGACAATAGGAACGGAAAGTTTGGAAATGTCGGTCGATGAAGGCCGAGAAAGCCTTCTTTTCCAGAACCTCAATCTGAAGCAAGGAGAAAATGTTATAAAACTGAGTTCAAAGGAGGGTTGTGGCGTACCGTCAGAGATCAAAGGGAACAAAGATAACAGATGTTTAAGTTTTGCGGTTTACGAGATAGATTTAGGGGAATCGCCAAACGAAGAACGCGATACGGGAAGAAAAACTATTAACAGATACTTCCTCCTGACATCTGTTTTTCTATTCTTTGGATTTTCGTTATTCCTTGTCCTCAAAAACTACAGTGGATGGAAAATTACTAGGAAAAAAATTTTGATTCTAGTATTACTGATTTTCCTTCTAGCCTTCACATTTCGCTCGTTTCAACCAAAAACATACCAGCTATACCTTGACGAGCCTTGGAACGTCGAAGTATCCACAAATATCAACGAGAAACGGACACCTTCGATATGCAGTTACAGGGGCACGGAAGAAAAATGTGAGGAATACTATAAACCGGCGGCATATTCTTACTACTTAGGCCTTCTGACATCAGTTCTAGGGTTCAGCTTGGGTGCTATCTTCTGGAACTCCGTAGTTCTGGGCTCCCTTACCTGCGTCCTTATTTTCGTTTTGGTTTACACACTGACCGAAAGGATAAAGCTCTCATTGCTTAGCTCTGTGATATTCTCGATACTGCCGATGCACGTTTTCTGGTCGACAACTGCGGAAAGCTATGTAACTTCTCTTTTCTTTGTATTACTGTCCCTTGTTTTCCTATATGCCTATATTACCAAAGAAAAATGGCTCTGGCTCATCGCATCGATTTCCACAATGATGCTTTCAGTAACCTTCAGGATTGAGAACATTTTACTGATCCCGGTCTTTGTTCTCATACTGTACTCAGAGGGATATTTCAGAGAATTCGAACTGAAAGACTACAAAGACTTAACAGCGATCGGAATTCCAACTATATTTATACTGGTGTATATCAGATTTCTCCATTACTCAGCAAATCAGTACCTTTCGATAACCCGTCTTAAGCTTGGGGAAATAACAAATTACTTACCCCTGATGTTTTTCATGCCTCTGACTCTGATCCTTTTATTCTTCGGAATATACCTCGTAAAGAACGAAGACAGGAGACTATTCAGATTCCTTATTATATGGCTGTTCGTGTTTTCACCAGTTTTTGTATTCCACACAGGAACAGGTAGAATGGTCATACCCCTCCTCCTGGCCCTAACGATCTCGGTATCAAAGATTCTAACGTGGTTCGTAGAGAGGTTAGAGGACGAGAGACTCAGGATTACAGGAACACTTGTAATAATAGTTATCGTAATTTCCACAGGAGCTTTCTTTCAGCCTGAATACGATGATCTCGAAAGCAAAGAACTTCAGACCGAAGTCGTACCGAAAGTAAGGGAAGACGTTCCCGAGGAATGTTACGTTATAGCTGAAAATCCTAGCATACTGGCGGGCTCAGAAACCAAGCTCATAAGCACTGATTATGCGCTCGAAAACGATGAAGAGATTGGGAGAATGGCGAAAGATCGGTGTGTGCTCTACTTTGAAGGTATAGGCTGCAAGGCCGGGCTCGAGATAAGTGGCTGGTCTAGGAGGTGCGGCGAAATGAAGTCGTCCTATCGAATGGAACCGTTCGAAAGCTATACAAACGGCGACCTAACATATGAACTAAACAGGGTGATCGGAAGTTTATGATAAGAGGAGCAAAGGATGAGATTGGAGAACTATGGGACAACAGGGAAAGGATATGGAACCTGACGAAAAACGAACTGAAGATGGAGTTCGGCCAATCGCGATTAGGTCTTCTCTGGTCGCTTCTTGAACCTGCGGGAATTATTCTGGTTTACGCAATTATATTTCCAATGATAATAGGTGTGGACTTCTACTCCTGGGTCCTTTTCTTTGTAGCAGGCTTCATACCTCACAGATTCCTAGAGGACGGGATAACCTCTGCAACAGGAAGTCTGGTGGACAATAGAAGCATACTAAACCAGATAAGTTTAAAAGAGGAGATCGTCCCGATCGCTTCATGTCTTGCAAGCTCTATAAAGTTCCTTTTGGAATGCATCGTTTTTTTCTCGATAATATTTATATCTGGTGTACTTCCAGATCACTTTATTCTGATCTTTCCCGTGATATTCTTTGCTGAATTTCTCATAGTTCTGGGCTTCGGTATGCATTTGTCGGTCAGTTACGTGGAAACAAGAGACATAAACCACATACTCAATGTTTTCTTCCAGGCCCTCTTCTTCCTCACGCCTATAGTTTACCGGCTTTCCAAAATCACCGAAGCCTACAGAGGTGTCTACCTTCTCAATCCAATCAGTAGACTCATTCTTCTCTACCAGAAGTCCCTGCTGCACAGTTTAGAAGGCTTTGTAAGCTACATACCGACCGTAGAGAATTTGCTTTTACTTTTATTTTTCTCCGTGGTCGTCTTCATAATAGGGTACACGAGTTTTTCACGTAGAAAGAAAAAATATGTGGGCGAGATATGAAGAGAATAAACGTAAGTGATGTTTCGAAAAAATTCAGAATAAACAAGGGACCTGACAGAGAAAGGGATGTTCTGGAAAGATTAAAGATAAAGAAACCAGAAAAAACAACTATAGAAGCCCTCAAGAACATTAATTTTTCCGTCGAGGATGGCGAATGGTTCGGAGTCGTCGGGGAAAATGGCTCTGGTAAAACAACACTGCTAAAAATTATTGGAGATATCCTGTCGCCAAGCTCCGGTAGTGTACAGACCAAGGGGAAAACCGTATCCATAATAGGCCTTGGCAACGGCTTCAAGGAAGAGCTGTCTGCAAAGGAAAACATTTACCTGTACGGGTCTCTGATGGGTCTTTCGAAGAAAGAAATAGAGGAAAGGTACGACGACATCGTCTCCTTCTCCGAGCTTTACGACTATATGAACACCAAGTTCAAGAAGTTCTCCGATGGCATGAAGATGAGACTGGCCTTTTCAACTGCGATGCACGTCGATGCTGATATATTCCTGAGTGATGAAGTAATCTCTGTTGGTGATGGTGACTTTCAAAGGAAGTGTCTGGAGAAATTGCAGGAATTCAAGGAACAAGGTAAAACAATAGTTCTGGCCTCACATAATCTCGGATCTATCGAGAAATGGTGCGACAGAAGTATTTTTCTCAACAACGGCAGAGTTGAGGACAAAGGAGAAAGTAGAGAGGTCGTAAATGAGTATAAGGAATTTCTCAGAAGAAAAGGGAAAACCGAGAAACTGAAGAAGAAAAAGCAGGAAATTATCAAGGGTTCGGATCAGAATATAAAATTCTATGATAAAAATTACAACGAAACCTATATTTTTCGTAGAGGGGAGTATCTAGGTGCGGAAGTAAAGTTTACAGATAGCTACAGTAATGCTAAAGTTGTTTTCCGGGGCAAGTTGGATGACAGAGAAAAATTGATTGTTTATTCAAATGAAGGCGTGGGTGAGTGGAATTTTAATCTGAATAAAGTTTGCCTTCACGAAGGTGCGTATAAAGTATCTTTATATGGAAACGGCAGGAAAATCCTCGAGGGTATTGAGGTCGAAGTGATTGAAGGTGATTCTGTGTGCCCCGACCTTTTGTCGGTTCCTGATCCTGAGAACAAAGAAAAACACCTCCAGGACAAACTGTACGTCTTTGCAAAGGATGAAGACGTGGGGGAAGCGCTGAAAAACAGGGAGTTTCTTCCTGTGTACACCACAGGGTTTAGCCTTAGTGATATTTCATGGACATACACAGACGCAGTAATCGCCGACAACTGCTTAGAAAAGTTGGATGAGGTGCCTGTAGAAAAAGCGGTTCAAGAATACAAAGACTCCAAACGTATGGAGGGTATTAAGACTGATTTGAAGAATAAGAACAAAGAGAAAGTAGATTCTTCTGAAAAGGTTTCGGATTTGAAAATACGTGGTTCGGGCAATAGGCCTTATCTGCTGACTGATGGAGGATCCATATACGGAAAGCTTATCTTTGAGAAAGAAGTACAAGACCTCGAGATTCTGTTTCGAAACACAATCGAGCAGAAAGACAAATTAGCTATATATTTTACGGATGTAGGTGGAGAGCTAGAGTTCGAAACCGACGATCTATTCCTCAAGAAAGGTAAGTACCAAATAACTGTCTGTGAGGGCGGAGAAGTGGTTCTGAGTGGAATTCAAATTCAGGTTTTCGAAGACTTGAGATGCTCCCCCGACCCTCTCGTAATAAAAGAACCTACTGGAGAAGAGAAAAGTATTTCAGGCGGATACTATCTATTTTCAGAAGAGGAAGGTGTTTCTCACACGGGGAAAGATTTCGAAGGAAGAACCATATACTTTGAACCGCCCTTTGAACTTTCGAAGATAAAGGAAAGGTACGAGAACTGTACATTTATCAAGTACTCCGATAGTATTTCTCAATCTAAGAAAATGGATGTTGATGGAGGTATTGAGAGATACGGGAGGGAACTGCATGATGAAAATCTTGACGACAGGTTAAAGGAAGATAACAGAGCTGTAGTTTCTAAAAACGATTTTCTTTCTGAATTCAAACTGTTTAATGAAGATGAAGAGTGCTATCTCTTTAAGCAAGGCGAAGAGCTGCGAGGTGTTATAGAACTGGATGAGAAGACGGAGGGGAAAATTAGCATGGAACTTCAGGAGACTGTGACAAGAGACGAGAACGTAAGATTTGAACTGTTGCCGCGAAAAGAAGATGAAAAGCGCTTTTCATTCGACTTAGAGAGTATTTTCCTACCCTATAGCCGTTACAATCTAAAGATTAAATCAGAAACCAAGGGATATATGGCCCAGGGTCTTGAAATGGAGGTAAGAAAGGACGATCATGAAGAACCAAAAAATTTGATCTTTGCAAACCTTGCGGGTAACCGATTTAACTTTCCAAACGACAGGTTTTTGCTTGTGAACCCTCGAAAGAAAACTATCCCGGAGCTTCCTGTAGTGATCACCAACAACGGGGAATTTTTATTCGAGTCGGACAAAGCTTATCTATTTGAAAACGGTAAGTTTAAGGAGGAAATCATAGATCCGGATAAATACGACCTGGGCGATTCAGATGAATAAAATAGACTCTGTTAAAGGAATTGCAAAGGATACAGGGATAAAGCCAGAAGAAGTAAGAATAGTACCTGAAAACAGTGAACAGAAGAAATGGAGAGAATCAGAGTTCTTGGTTTACAGTAAAAACAAGGAAGAGGACAACTTCCAGCTTTTAGTTTTTGACAATAGTGATCCAGTAAAGTTTAGGGGGTTAACAGACAGAACAAAGATTGTCGTGGTGTTTCAGGATCTGGCAGGTAGCTTGGAAGAGGCTGAGTCGACTCTTGAACAGTTTTTGGAAGCTAATCTTGATCACAGGAACTCCGTGTACTCGGACAGAAAGGACGGAATCAATAAAGAGTACAAGAAGATTGCCTTTCAGGACGGGAATAAGGTAATCATCCTCACGGACGACAGAAAACTGATCGAAGACATTGATGTTGAAGGCAGTGGAAACTTCTATTTCTCGTGGATAAAGCAATTAGAGAAAACTATCGTAAAAAGGAAAAAGGAGATAGAACTCAAAGAAAAGGACATAGAGGCCCTTGAAAAACACATCGAGAGACTGGGGGAAGATTTCCAGGAAAGGATAAAGAGAATTGAAGCCGAAAAAGAGGAGATAGAAGATCTTAAACAGAAAAAGGAAGGGATCATTGAGAACAAGGAGGAAGAATTGGAAACCAAAGAGGAGAGAATAGATGAGTTAAGGGAAGAAAACGAAGAACTGAAAAGGAAAAAGGATAATGAAATAAATGAGCTGAAAGAAGAGTTAGCCGCCATAAAAGGATCTTTGAGCTACAAACTAGGTTCCTCTCTTGGGGATACGAAATTCGGCAAGCTCCTCAAAGACGAATAGGTGTTAAATTGCGCGTCTCTGTTATAATCTGTACCACGGGTAGAGAGAAGCTTCAGGACTGCTTGGACTCCATTGAAAGGCAGAGCTTCAGCAATTTCGAAACTATGGTTATATCTAACTCCGATCTCGAATCAGACCTCAAGGAAAGGGATCTAAGATTCCTCAAAACAGAAAACCGTAACCTTTCGCAGCAGCGTAACCTCGGAGTAGAGGAGTCGGAGGGGGAGATATTGGCCTTTATAGACGATGATGCGGAGGCGTGTGAAGAGTGGCTAGAAAATATAGTTAGGCACTATAGAGATGAAGATGTAATGTGCACTGGAGGTAAAGTAAAACCGAAGTTCAGCTCTGAAGTTCCTGAAGACCTCAAGGAACTAGACAAACATATATTTTACGGACTGATAGGCGCTACTTTCATCGAATGGGACGAGGCAAAGGAAATAGAATCACCTCTCATATGGGGGTGCAATATCTCTTTCCGGAAAACTGTTTTTGAGGAGATAGGCAGGTTTCCCAAGGAGCTTGGGAGGGACAAAGGGAAGCTCATGAGCGAGGAGGAAAGATACCTCCAGATCAAGATACTTGAAAACAATTACAAGATAATTTACGATCCTCGAGCCGTGATAAAGCATCACATTGATTCTAAAAGACTTTCCGAAAAATATCTTCTGAAGAGATCTTTTTGGCAGGGTGTTTCGGAGGCCAAAAGAATCGATATTTCAGGTGGACTGAAGAAACTAGCGGAATACAAAAAAGAAATAGAAAAGATAGGCCCATTTAAATTTCTCGAAAAGAACTTTGAGATTAGCGCGAGCAAGGATCTGAAGGAAAGAATAGATCTCGCCAGGAAAACTGGTAGGCTCGCAGGTGTTATGAACTTTTTGGGTGTGGAAGATGAAGAAGGGAAAGATAGGACGTAGACTGCTTTCCTATTACACTAATCTACCGCTCTGCAAGCCGGAGATGATAAATCTAGGTTTGACACATAGGTGCGGCCTAGATTGCAGTATATGTAACACAAAGGAAGATGATCCGGATCTGGAAAAGGAACTTTCAAGGGAAGAGTTAAAGGATGTAATAAAGGAGATAGGTGAATGGGGTGATATAGGTGTCAGCTTTGCGGGCGGTGAACCGCTTATAAGGAAGGACGATTTGCTTGAATCCGTAAAGACAGCCAAAAAACAGGACCTAACTACCTACATGACGACTAATGGCAGGGGTCTTGACAAAAAAACTTCCGAACAGCTTGTCGAAGCAGGCCTGGACTTTATATCCCTCTCTTTGGACGGAGCAGAAAAAAGTACAAACGACTACATACGAGATGAAGATTCTTATAACGCAGTAATGGATGCTATAGAGAATTTGAAAAAGGCGAAAGAAGAAACTGACGCAGAAATAAAAATCGGCTTGACGACTGTTGTCACGGACAAAAATTTGGAAGAGCTAATCGAAATACACCGTTTGGTCCAGGAAAAAGAGTTGCACGAAGTAAACTACAATCCGTACGTTCCAGACAACTCCTTTATGGGGCAAGTGGATTACGAGGATGACGAATTTTGGATTCGGGGGGATAGGTTAGAAAAACTCGAAGGGGTTACAGAAAAACTCATAACAATCAAAAACTCAGAAGAAGGGAAAATTGGAACATCGGACTTCATTTTAAACAGTATGGTTGAATATTTCAGGAAGAAAGGGAAGTTTCGGAAGGGGAAATGTCTGGCAGGCCAGTCTTATATGTACATAAAGCCCAACGGGGAAGTCGACGTCTGCGGCAAGGGACCTTCATTTGAATCGAGAGAGATGAATGTAAAGGACAGAGACATCAAGGATATATGGAGAAGTTTCAACTTCTTTATAACAAGGCTCAAGATCAAAAACTGCAAGAGACCCTGTCTCATGCTCTGTTTCCCGAAGATCAATGTGAAAAACCTCTTTAGGTAGTGTGGTAAATTGAGATATAAAAACAAGTTCCAAGTTTTCAAGGACTACATACTCAAGTCTTTGTCTTATCACCTGAACTATCCTTTAGTCAAGCCAGAGAGAATCAATCTTGCCACGACCTTCAAATGTCCCCTTAACTGTGAAATGTGTGCCTTGGAAGAAGATGATGAAAAGGAGGAAATGGTTGAAGAAGACTGGGAAGAGTTAATAGACCAGATAGTTAACTGGGGCATCAGGCATGTCAGTTTCTCCGGGGGCGAAACGCTAAGCGATGAGGAGAAAACAGTATCTTTGATGGGTTATGCAAAGGAAAAGGGTCTTGAGATAGATTTGATCACGAACGGCTTTTTCATGGACGAGAAAACGACGAAGAAAATCATCGAGACAGGTGTCGATCGGATAAGTCTTTCCGTCGACGGGCACAACAGAAAAACACATGACTCTGTTCGAGGCGAGGGATCGTTCGAGAAGATCGAAAGGGCCATAGAAAATATGAACAGACACCGAGATCTAGCTGACCACATAGAGTACGAGTTCACGACAGTTGTATTGAAGAAAAATTACAAGAATCTCGTCAGCATCTATGAATTTATGAAAGAAAATGGCTTCGACTTCATAAACTACCAGGCCCTGATACCAGACAACAGTTTCTCCAACGGTCAAGATTACAACGACGAGCTATGGTTGGACGGTGAAGAAGCAGAAAAATTAGAGCGAATAACACAGGAACTTATAGAGATAAAAAAAGAAACAGGTGACATAAGAAACAGCAAAAAATATTTACGTGTGATGCCGGAATACTTCAAAAACAAAGACGACTTCCGCTACGGTAAGTGTATGGCTGGCTATGAGGTAGTCCATATAGACCCTTACGGAAATATAGATTTGTGTGGCTTCGGGCCGAATATCAACGTCCGGAATAAAAAATTAAAAGAGGTTTGGAGGGGGGATGACTACAGAATGCTGAGAAAAAAAGTCAAGAAATGCGAAAAGCCCTGTCTACTCCTCTGCTATCGAAAACTGGACCTAGAGGACATGTATAGAACCCATGTGGAGTCGATGTTGGATGGGATATAAGCTGAATCTTGTAAAACAGTACCTGATGCATCTCCTTTCCTACGAACTGAACTACCCTTTCTCTCAGCCCACCGAGATCAATTTCCAGATGACAAACCGTTGTCCCCTGCGCTGTAAGATGTGCAATATACCTGACAACAAGAAGGACAAGGAAGAACTTACCGTGGGAGAGCTGAAAGATGTTGTCGATGAGGTAGTCGAATGGAACGAAAACGAAAAATACGTTAGCTTTGTCGGTGGTGAAGCGCTTGTCAGAAAGGAAGACACTTTGGAGATGATAGACTACTGTAAGGAGAAAGGCCTACACACGACGCTGGTGACCAGCGGTGTCTTAATGGATGAAGAGCTCTGCCAGGAACTTATAGAAATCGGCTTGGATAGAATAGCCTTTTCGATCGACGGGAATAAAGCAGAAACCCATAATGAAATAAGGGGGGAGGAAGTCTATGGGAAGGCGATAAAGCAACTCGATAAAATGCTAGAGTTGCGCAATGGAAATCCAAAGGTGGATGTGAACACGGTCATAATGAAGCAGAATTTTGAAGAGCTGCCTGACATACACGAGATGGTGAGAGAGAAGGGCGTCGACGAAATATTCTACCAGGCAGTCGTGCCCGACAACACTTACAAGAACAAGGCAGACCTCTACAACAGCGAAGTATGGATCGACAAGGACGAAGAAGAAAAGCTGAAGGAGGTGGTGGAGGAGTTAAAGGAGCTGAAGGAAAAGCATGGAATGATAAATAACAGCAAAAGGTATCTAGACTCAGTCCCCGACTACTTCGTGCAAAAAGAGGAGTTCGAGCCGGGCAAGTGTCTTGCAGGTTACATGGGCCTCAATATTGACCCTTATGGTGATATAAGCATCTGCGGCTTTGGTCCGAATATAAACGTGAAGGACGGAAATATAGAGGAGTTGTGGAAGTCGGAAGAGTTCAGGGAAACTAGAGAAAAGATAAAAAACTGTTCGCGGCCATGTCTCATGCTCTGCTACAGAAAAGCAAGTCTGACGGAACTGGTAGATAAAATAAGAGGATAGAATGGAAAGGATTGAAAGGCTAAAGAGGGCTGTTGAGGATGAGGAAGAGATAGGACCAGAGCTCGTTATGATCAGCCCGACGGACAAGTGTAACCTGAGATGTAGAACATGCTGGAGAAGGAACAAGGAGGGAGAAGAATTCGAACGAGGTCTTTCCCTGGAAAAGGTGAAAGATATACTAAACGATTGTGAAAAACTGGACGTGAGGAAAATAGATCTAACAGGCGGTGGCGAACCTTTTCTCAGAAACGATATATTTGAGATGATAAATGCAGCAAAGAGTAGGGGCTTCGAAGTTGGCCTGACTACCAACGCCTCCCTGCTTGATCAAGACAGGGTTCAAAGGATTGTAGATCTTGGCATGGACGAAGTCCTGCTCTCTCTTGACGGCTTGCAAGAAACAAATGACTTCCTCAGAGGTGAAGGTGTATTCAAAGACGTCATGAAGGCCGTAAAACTTTTCAATAAGATGAAGTTTGATGGGGCCTTAGGTTTTTCCACGGTAATATCTTCGGTGAATTACGATGAACTTTTTGATGTAGTCAAACTTGCGGAAGAGAACAACCTTGATTACGTGAACTTTATAGTATTGAACGTCTGGGATTCAAACCGGCAGTTCAGCATTGAAGAAATAGAAGACGAAGTTATACAATCTTTGAAGGATATTAAGGAATTTGAAAAGGAAAGTAAAGTGAGCACAAATGCTGATAATATCATAAATTATGGCCTATCAGAAAGGGAACCGCCAGAGTTCTGCTTTGCTCCCTGGGACATGGCTTTCATAAACGCCTCTGGTGAGATGATGGCCTGTTGCACATTGGCCAGTTACTACAAAAATATTCTCGGAAACCTGGAGGAAAACAGCTTTTATGAACTGTGGACGGGGGAAAAAATGAAGGCTTTCAGAGAAGAGATTAAGAACGGTGAATTTCCGGAAAAGTGTAATGAGTGCTTGCCTGACTTCATCGAAAAGTACAACGAAACATGCAGGAGGCTGGAAGAACATGGATTCAAAGATTAGGAGGCTTTACAGGTGGAAAAAAGGAAGAAAACAAGGTCCGGTTAGAATAGAACTGCATCCAACGGACCGCTGCAATCTAAGCTGCAGGTTCTGCTGGCGGAAAGGAGAGCACGAGGTCAGGCCGGAGAAGGAGTTAAGCAAGGAAAAACTATTGAAGATAGTCGACGAAGCAGCGGAGATGGGTGTAAAGGAATGGATAGTTTCCGGTGGTGGCGAACCGATGATGAGAAAGGAAACTACACTGGAGGTCATGGGAAGAATCAAAGAACACGATATGTGGGGTCAGCTGACTACCAACGGAACCCTTTTCGAGGAAGAAGACGTGAAAAGAGTCGTGAAAATGGGATGGGACCAGGTGCAGATAAGCATCGATGGACCGGACGCGGAGACAAACAACGAGATAAGACAGGGCGGGAACGCGTTTTCAAAGGCAGTGAGAACCTCCAAGATGATATCAAAGCGGAAGGAAAGACTGAATTCAGAGGATCCTTTCCTGGGCTACAACACAATACTTAATCGGCTGAACCACGACAAACTCGAGGACATGATAGAACTCGCTGACGAAGCAGGAAGCCAGCTGGTCTACTTCGAGCCCATTTACCCTGGATACAATTCTGATATAAGACTGAAGATGAACGAAGAAGAGAAGAAAGAGATGAAAAAGCACGTTAAAAAGGCAGAAAGACTAGCCGAGAAACTTTCCGTTAATACAAATGTGGATGAGTACCTAGACGAATATAATGTTGATAAAGACTCCTTCGAGGAAAGGGTCTTGGAGAAGTCCGGAGAGTGCGATTCTGGTTTCATGGCTGCCCCATGTTATCAACCATGGTATCTGATGGGCATAAAGGGTTCTGGGCTTGCCGGCTGTTGCTCTACATTTGAGGAAGGCGTCGATATCCACGACAAAAGCTTAAAGGAGGCCTGGTACAGCGACAAGTTCGAGGAGTTGAGGGAGGAGATGCTGAAGAAGCAGATACCTGACTGCTGCTCAAAGTGCAGCGTAGTCGTGTTGAAGAGCAATGAAAAACTGAGGGAGAAGTTGAGAAGATATGATGAAAATAGAACGAAAAGCGAAATGAAGAGTAAACTTGCTGGTGCATTGGAATGGATGGAAAACTTGAAAGGATAGAGAAGTGGGAGGAAGGGGGTAGAGCAGGGCCTTATACTCTAGAGATAAATCCGACCAACCGCTGTAATCTTGCCTGTCGATTTTGTTGGCAGAGGATTACCGAACCGAATCTTTCCAAAGAACTGTCCGAGGAGAAACTGCTGAAGACTATAGATGAGGCAAACGAACTTGATGTGAAAGAAATCAGAATACCTGGAAGCGGAGAACCCTTGTTACGGAGAAATACAGTTATAAAAATGATGAAGAGGATAAAGGAGCACGACATTCACGGACTGATAATCACTAACGGAACATTTCTCGATGAGGATTTCATCCAGAAAATGGTTGATTGGCAGTGGGACAACCTTACGGTTTCCCTGGATGGCCCGGATGCGAAAACGCACGACTTCTTGCGGCAGAGGAAAGGGACTTTTGAAAAGGTGAAGCGAAGTTTAGAGCTCCTCAAAGAAACAAAGGAAAGGAATAACTCAAAAAGACCCAGGTTAAGGTTCCATACAGTCTTGACGAACAAAAACCATGATAAGCTCTTGGAGATGGTTGAATTCGCAGACAAGTATAACTGCGAAGACATAAAACTTCAACCAATGACACCATTCTCCAACCTGGGCGAACAGTGCATGTTCGAGGGTGATAGGGAAAAGTTGAATGAAAGGTTAACTGAAGCGGGAGAAAGTGCAGAGGAATATGGAATCAACACAAACTTCAAAAGCTTTATTGGCAACGATGTCGTGGAGAGGACTAATGAGATGCAGGAGGTCGTCAAAGAGGCATCACAGGAGCAAGATGGCTTTGCCTCGGCACCTTGTTTCGAGCCCTGGTACAATATGGTAATTCTGCCCGATGGAAAGACAGCCCAGTGCTCGATGTTTGGTGGAAAGGGGGGTGTTCAGGTCAAGAATAGTAGTTTAGAGGAAATCTGGTACGGTGATTACTTTGAAAAGACGAGAGAAAGGCTTCTTAACCATGAACTATTTGACTACTGCGAAAACTGCTGTGTCGCAGTAAATATGGAGAACAGGAGGATAAGAGAAAGGCTGAGAGGTGAAACATGAAGCAAAGGACGAGAAAGATATCCGTAAACAGATTGAAGAAATGGATAAAGGGCGAAGAAGCCGGTCCCGTAAGGATAGATATAGAGCCTACGGCATGCTGCAATCTAGAGTGCAAGTTCTGCTGGCAGCGCGACGAGAAAAGGTTGGAGTGGTGCGACTACGACGACCTTATATCCCAGGGGAGGCTTGTTGAGATAGTAAAAGAAGCTTCTGCTCTTGGAGTCAAGGAATGGCAGGTTGCTGGAGGATGGGAACCTACCGCAAATATGGAGAAAACTTATCCGATGTTGAAAGAGATAAAGAAGCATGATATGTACGGATGCCTGACCACTAACGGTGTAGGTTTCACCGAGGACCAGATAAAGAAGCTCGTGGAACTGGGATGGGACCAGATACTTTTCTCTGTCGAAGGTCCTGATTCCCGGACCCACGACTCCCTGACCCAGGTGAAGGGATCATTCGAGAAAGTGAAGAGAAATGTGAACCTGTTCAAGAAGTACAAGGAGGAACTTGGTAAAAAAAAGCCAGAATACTCGGTACACGCAGTTCTGAACAGCAAGAACTACGACAAAATGAAGGAAATGATTGAAATAGGTCACAGATGGGGTTGCACGGGTGTGAACTTCGAGCCTATGCTCCCCTGGTCCGAAGAGGCTGAAAAGATTAAGCTCAGTGAGAAGCAGCAGGATATACTGGACTACTACATAGATGAGGCGCTTGAAAAAGCGGAGGAACTTGGAATGCATACAAATTTGAGAAGCCTGAAGGGAAGAAAAGACCTTGTTGATAAGGACGAAAATTCGAAGGAAGTTCTGGAAAAATCCGTCGAGGAGAAGGAGAAAAATATAGTGAACGCGCCCTGCTACGTCCCATGGCTTTCTCTGGAGATAAGGGTCAGCGGAAAAGTAGTTTCCTGCCGCCTTAATGACAATGACGCTGGAGCACCGGAGGTACATGAACGAAGTTTGGAGGATATTTGGTTTGGAGAGTACTTCGAAAGCTTGAGGGAAAACATGGCCCAAAGAAATCTCCCGGAATACTGTTCAACTTGTGCCTCCGGGGATATCGTGGATCAGGAGGAGCTCAGGAAAAGACTGAAAGAATCGGATACAATAAACAAAATAAAGGACATGGTTAGATGAACGAACACGAAAGGTCAAAGATAAGGAGAATTTTAGGCTGGCTTGAAGGTGAAGAACCAGGGCCATGGAAAATAGATGTCGAGTTGCACAGACGTTGCAATCTACGCTGTCTCTCCTGCTCAAGAAGAAGCGCAGATAACTATGAAGAGATTAACGAGCACTCGAAGGAAATAGAGATGTCCACTGAAAAATGGTTGGAGATCATAGATGAAGCGGCGGAACTTGGTGTGGAGGAATGGCATATAGCAGGAGGTGGAGAACCGCTACTTCTGCCTGAAAGAACTCTCCGCGTTATGGAAAGGATCAAGGAGCACGGAATGTACGGAATTCTAACGGACAACGGGACTCAATTTGATGAAGAAATGATAAAAAGAGTTATAGAGATGGGTTGGGATGTGATACACTTTTCTATAGACGGCCCGGACGCGGAAACCCACGACTATCTGAGGCAGGTCAACGAGGCTTTCAGAAAAGCTACGCGATCTGTGAAAAACTTTCAGAGGTTCAAAAACAAGCTGAGTTCAGATAAACCAGAAATCAGGGTCAATACCGTGCTTTCGAAGGAGAACTACAATAAGCTTCCGCAGATGGCTGAGTATTTGAATGAGATGGACGTAAGCTACTGGTTCGTCGAGCCGCTGATAGTTTACTCCGAAACCGGTGAGAAGTTGAAACTGGGCAAAGAAGAGATGGAAGAGTTCAGAAAGGAATACTATCCGAAGCTGATCGAAAAATGCAGAAAGTACGGGATAGGAAACAACTTCGACTCCGTTAAAGGGAATCTAGAGGAAGAGCTTATCGGAGGGACAAACAAAATGGACGAAATAGTAAAGGAAGACGCCGAGGAGAGAGAAAACGTTCTATCAGTGCCCTGTTACCAACCTTTCTTCCACATGGTCATAAAGTGCAACGGAAACGTCAACTTTTGCGACGTCTTCACGGACACAGGCGTAAATGTGAAGGACAAAAGCCTGAAGGAGGTCTGGCACGGTGACTATATGGAAGAGGTGAGACAGGAAATGCTAAAGAAAAAAATACCCGACTACTGCGGCAAGTGCAATCCTAGCAACACCACACAGAGAAGGAGATACAGGGAGGAAATGAAGAATATGCTATCCCAGAGTAAATTAGAAAGGATAAAGAGAAAGGTTTCAGGTTGAGAAAATGAAGGAACTTGTTCGGAGACTGAGAAAATGGAAGAAAGGGAAGGAAGCAGCTCCACTGATCTGTCAGGTGCACCTCACGAATAAATGCAACCTATCCTGCGGCTTCTGCCCCACAGTAGCTTCAAAGGAGGAAGGAGAACTTGACGTGAGTAACGAACTCGGAATAGAAAAGTGGATGGAGATAGTAAGGGAAGGAAAGGAGATGGGCGTTGACGAGTGGCATATCTGCGGTGGCGGAGAACCCTTTTTCGATAAAGATAAAGCCAAGAAGATTATGGAAAAAATGAAGGAAAGCGGTGCAAGAGGTGAAGTGATAACAAATGGAACTCTTGTCGACGAAGAGATTGCGGAAATGCTTGTGAATATTGGTTGGGACCTCGTGACGTTTTCCATAGATGGCCCAGATGCGGAAACTAACGATAAAATAAGGAGTGAAGGTAGCTTCAGGCAGGCGGTAAAGAACGCTAAGTACCTTTCCAGAATAAGAGATAATTCGGAGCCTTACCTCGTGGTTCATACCGTTATCTGCAACGAAAACTATAAGAAGCCCGAAGAGATGGTCAAACTGGTTGACGAGATAGGCTTCGATGAAATCCGCTTCAACTCTATGAACGTGTGGAACGAGACCGGGGAGAAGTTGAAGCTGGACGAATCGAAAAGGAAAGAAGCCAAAGAGAATCTAATTGAAGCGAGGAAGATGACAGAGAAAAGGAACGTCGAGAGCAATATTGATGAATTCGTGAAGCATAATCTGTTGGAACATAGCAACGAGATAGACGAGGCGATGAAAGAAGGACTGGACGGAAAGGGAGAAAAATTTTCGAACCTCCCGTGTTACTATCCGTGGTACAATTTTTCTATATTTGCCGACGGACGGGCAGCGCCCTGTTTTCTCTTTCAAAAAGGAGACAATATAAAAAACAAATCACTGGAGGAGGTGTGGAAAGGTGGTTTTTTCAACAGGACAAGAGAGAGGTTCTTGGAAAATAAACTCAAAGATGTCTGCAAGAACTGCAATGCTTGGAACGTGGAGAAGATGAGGGAGATAAGAAAGGAATTGAATTAGTGATAATATGCCTGAAAAGATAGAGCGTTATGAAACCAAGATGAAGAGATTGAGGAAGTGGAACGAGGGGAAACCACAGGGACCTATTTCCATCCATCTCGACCCAACGAACCGATGCAGCCTGAACTGCGTCTTCTGCTGGCAAAGGAGCCATGAGAGAAAGGGGTGGATAAACTACGAGGAACTTGAGGAGGAGAAACTTCTGAAATTGGTGGACGAGGCCGTGGAGCTGGGTGTGGAACACTGGCTTCTATCCGGCGGCGGGGAGCCGCTCCTGAGGACGGAGACAGCAGTTAAAGTGATGGAGAAGATAAAAGAACACGGGATGCACGGAGATGTAATAACAAGCGGGACAACAATCGATGAAGAACACGTCCGAAAACTGGTTGAATGCGGTTGGGATCGTGTCCGGTTTTCGATAAACGCTCCGGAAGCGGAGACACATGATTCCCTTGTAGGTAAAGAGGGTGCTTTCGAAGACGCGATCAAAACTATAATACGCTTCAACAAGGTGAAGGAAGAACTTGGCCGTGACAAACCTGAAATTGGATTCAATACCGTCATAAATTCGAAGAACTGGAACAAGCTCCACGAGATAATGACCCTTCTCGCGAAACTAGGTGGTGGCCTAATGAACGTACAGACGATAATCTTATACTCAGAAAAAGAGGAAAAGTGGACTCTGGACGAAGAGAAAAAGAAGAAACTTCCGAAGTACGTGAAAAGGGCAAACGAGATCGCGATGGACAACGGAATAGACACGAACGTTGACGAATACCTGCACGAGGGCCTGGTCGACAAGTCCAACGAGATGGACGAGATGGACGAAGTTATCGAAAAGGAAAGGCAGAAAATCAAAAACAAAGAAGGGTTGAAATCTGCCTACTGTTACGAGCCGTGGTACCTGATGACTATAAGGGCCGACGGAACTGTCGGTTCCTGCCGACTCTTCGGAGACGACGGAGTCAGTATCAAAGACAAAAGTTTGCGAGAGGTCTGGTTAGGTGACTACTACCAGAAAAACAGAGAGAAGCTGAAAAAAGGCGAGCCGCTCGACTTCTGCTCGAAGTGCGGATCAAACGAGTTCTTGGAAAATAAAAAAATAAGGGAAGGTCTTTAAGCAGTTGCTGTGATAGGATGAAAGAAATTGTAAAACGGTTGGAAGCCTGGGAGAAAGGGGAGAAGCCTGGCCCTCAGAGCATACAGCTCAATCCAACCAATCGCTGCAATCTCGCCTGTCGTTTTTGCTGGCAGAGAACCAACGACGAAATAGACTACAGTGAGGTCAGCGACGAGAGGTATCTGAATCTAGTCGAGGAGGCGGAAAGCCTCGGCATGGAAGAAATGGAGATCACAGGCGGCGGGGAGCCCATGCTGAGGAAGGAACTCGTTTTGGAGTTGATGGAAAGGATAAAGGAAGGTAGGATGTCCGGGAAGCTTATTACTAATGGAACCGGTCTGGATGAAAACGATCTGATAAGAATAGTCGATTCAGGGTGGGACGAAGTCGTATTCAGTGTAGACGGACCAGAGGAAACGCACGACTACCTGAGGCAGGTGGAGGGTTGTTTCGAAGAAACGGTCAGTTCGATGAAAAAACTTGATTCTTTAAGAGATGGGAAACCAAAAATTACGTTTCACATGGTTCTCTGTAAGAAGAACTACGACAAAATAAAGGATACAATCAAACTCGCCAAGGAATACGGCTGCGACAACTTCTTCGTGGAGCCTGTTGTAACCCTTGCCTTCGATACGGAAATGGGGAAAGAACTGAAGATGTCCCAAAAAGAGATAGAGAAGACTGTCGAAAATCTGGAGAATGCGAAACGAGAAGCAGAGAACAAAGGATTAAACCATAACCTCGGTGACCTCAGGGAGGAGCTCATCTCCAGGACGAACGAGATGGACAAAGTCGTGAAGGAGGATGTTTCGGGGACGGAGATGGAGGGAATCAAAGGCGCTGCTTGCTACGAGCCGTGGTACAACATGATCATTAGGCCTGAGGGGGACGTGGGACCGTGCTGCATGTTCGACAACCAGGGACCAAAGATACAGGAGAACAGTCTCGAGGAAGTCTGGTTCGGCGAGTACTTCAAAAGCGTCAGGGAAAAAATGGTAAACCACGAAATGCTGTCCTTCTGCTCGAAATGTAATCCTAGCCAAGTAGCTCGTAACAGGGATATAAGAAAGGTGTTGGAATGAACAAGAAGGTCGAAAAGTTGAAGAAATGGAAAGATGGCGGAAGAGCGAGTCCGTACGTTATGGATATAAACCCGACCGACCTCTGCAACCTCAGCTGCAAGTCCTGCTGGCAGAGAAGCGAAGAGTTCGGAGACTTCGACGGGAGCTACGAGCTCACGGACAAAAAACTCCGGGAAGTGGTTGACCAAGGAATAGAGATGGGTATAGACAAGTTTAGGATAACTGGAGGCGGGGAACCGTTCATGCGGAAGGACATCGTGCTTGAACTTATGGAAAGGATCAAGAATGCGGGTAAAGTTGGAACGATTACAACCAACGGAACCCTGCTCGACGAGGAAGATCTGGACCTTATTATGGATATAAACTGGGATATAATAACTTTCTCAATAGACGGTCCCAACAAAGAGACCAACGACCGGCTGAGAGGAGAAGGATCCTTTTCGGCCATAAAAAGTTCTTTACAATATCTAATGAAGTCTGAAAGGGAGGGGCCTGAGGTCAAGTTCAACACCGTTATCTCGAAGAAAAACTACGATAAACTCATCGAAATTATAGAGCTGGCGAACGAGTTCGAAGTGGAGTACGTAAGCTTTGAAACCATGACTGTTCACTCGGATACCGGCGAAAAGATAAAACTATCCGAGGAGGGGAAGAAAGAAGTCGTCAGGGAAATTCCAGAGGTAAAGAAAAAAGCCGAAGAGTACGGCATAGGAACCAATGTCCAAGGACTGAAGAAGAAGTACTTCGACAAGACAAACGATATGACCGAGGTTCTCTTGGGAAAAGAAATAGGTGACTTCACAAACGTTGCATGCTACGAGCCATGGTACCACCTGGTATTGAAGGTGGATGGTTCCGCACAGCCCTGCTGCCTTTACGATGCCAAAGAAGAGAACGTGAAGAAAAAATCGCTTGAGGAAATATGGTTCGGAGACTTCTTTCAGGGAATAAGGAAGAACATAAAAAAAGGCAATTTTTCGAACTACTGTGAAATATGCAACGCTTCCCAGGTAATGGCCAACGAAGAACTTTCAGAAAAGCTACAAAAGCTTTAATATTGTTTTTATAGGGGTGTGTAACATGGAAGAAGAGATGAGAAGACTGAAAAAATGGGCAAAAGGAGAGCCACAGCCTCCAGTAGGTATAGAGCTGGCTCCTACGCTGCGATGCAACTTCAGCTGCAAGTTCTGCTGGAGGAGGAAGGAAGATTTCGAGAAAAGCGACGAAGAAATGAAGGTAAGGGAGATGTCGCTGAAGAGGTACATAGAGCTTTTGGAGGAAGCGGGTGAAATGGGCGTACAAGAAGTTAAGGTTATAGGTGGTGGCGAGCCACTTTTCAGGGACGAAACCTTTGAGATAATGAAGGAGATAAAGAGAAACGGGATGCGAGGCTATATATGCACCAACGGATCGCTTTTCACAGAAGATATGATAAAAGAACTTGCTAAAATAGGCTGGGATCACGTAAAGATGAGTATACATGGCACAAAGGAAACGCATAACGAGATGGTCGAAGCTGAAGCCTTCGAGAAAACAATCGAGAACCTGGGCGCTCTCGCTGAGTCGTCAGTAGAGACCGAGATAGGTATGGTCGTGGTCAACGAAAACTACGAAGAGATAGAGAAACTTCTGACCATAGCCGAGGACATCGGAGTCGACCACTTCTTCCTCGAGCCGATAACAGTCTATTCGAAGATGGGTGAAAAACTAGAGCTTAATGAAGAGGAAAGAGAGGAACTTAAGGAAGACCTGCGGAGGCTACAAACTCTGGCAGAAGAAAAGGATATAAACACCAATTTCCAGGAGTTTGTCGACAACAATCTGGTTGAATCCACCAACAGGATGAAAGAGTTCATACTTTCGAAGATCGACGAGGAAAGCGACTCGTTTGCTGAGATACCTTGCTACGAACCTTTCCTAAGAATGGGTATAAGAGTCGATGGAAGGGTCGCGCCATGTGGTTTTTACGATGAGGAGAAAGGCGACTCCGTGAGAAACAAAGACTTGGAGGAGGTTTGGTTTGGTGAATACTTCGAGGAGAGGAGAAAGGAACAGAAGGAAAAGAAGCTCCCCGACTACTGTTCAAAATGTTGTACAACTCTTGTTAACAGACAGAGAAGACTTGGAAAGAATCTGGAGGAGATACTATGAAAATATGTGTGGTTTCGAGAGGCGACATATTCCCACCCAATCACGGAGCTGCAGTCAAGCTTTATTATACAATGACCTCTCTGGACAGTATCGGCCATGATGTCTACTTCGTCACGGAGGAGAATGACAAGTACTACCACGTCGAAGACGGAGAGTTCGTCGAGAAGGAATATCCCAAGTTATTCCATAAAGCCTTCCACGATATGGACCTCTACAAGAAAATAGTCAGATGGCTGGGTGTTCCCGAGGAGGACTGGATCCTCTATCATCCCATGGTAAATCTCAATCTCTGGCTCAGAACGCTTTACGTCGCTATCAGGGAGGATATCGAGTTATTGCAACCCGAGTTTCCGGCCTTTGCCTTTCCTTCACTCTTCACGAAGCTCTTGACAGGTAAAAAGGTTTCATTAGTGGAACACAATGTCGAATGTTTCAGAGTGCAGGAAACTGCCGAGGACCTTTCGGATAGGGGTAAAAAGGTAATACATTTCGTGGAAGACTTCGCGTGCAGACTTTCGAACTACGTACTCCCGGTTTCACAGGAGGATGCTGACAGGTTGGAAAAGTTGAACCTAGACTACACAGAAATAGTACCCATAGGTGTGGATATAGAGAGATTCGAGAAGGGAGATGGACAGAAAATAAGGGATAAATACAATATAGACGACGACACAACCTTGCTCATTTATCACGGTGTCCTGAACTACAGCCCGAATATAGAGGCGGCAGAAATCTTAGAGGAAGATATACTCCCAGAACTCAGGAAAAGAGGGAAAGACTTCAAGCTGTTGCTCGTTGGTGGCTATCCGCCCGACGTAGATGACGAGGATATAATAACGACCGGGTTCGTCGGTCCCCTGGAGGACTACATAGATGCAGCGGACATGGCTGTTGTGCCTCTCAGATCCGGCGGAGGCCTGACGATGAAAGTACTTGAATACTTCTCTGTCGGAGTTCCGGTAGTCGCCACGGAAAAGGCTATGGAGGGTATAGACGCAGAGGCTGAAAAACATTTTATAAAGTCGGAAGTAGGCAGTTTCATCGAAAACATCTTAAAGCTTGATGAGGACATCGAAAGGCAAGAGGAGTTAAGTGAGAAAGCACGGAGTTTCGTAGAAAAATTTGGCTGGGAAAACGTTGCAAAAATGTACGAAAAAGTTTACAAGGAGAGCTGAAATGGGTAAAGACATACTTTTCCTCACACCATACAATATCTTCCCGCCCTTCTGGGGAGGTGGTACAAGAACCTACAACCTTATCAAGCATCTCTCCAAGGAAAACAACGTACATGTGATAATGCCGTCCTACAGGCAGTTCAAGGACAAAAAAGGTCTGAAACACAGAAGGAAACTTAAGGAAATGGATGTGGAGTATGAGCTTGTTGGACCGGGTACTAGCTGGATACAATATACAAATCCCCTGCTTTTCACGAAAGCTCTGAAAAAGACCAGGGAAGAAGATATAGATCTCATAATATGTGACTATCCTTGGTCGGGCTTTTATGCTCTTGCACTTCACAAACTAACACAGACACCTTTCTTCCTCATGGAGCATAACGTGGAGTTCGAGGTTGCAGAACAGACAGGGTATGAAGATCCACGGCTTACCAAGAACCTCGAGGGTAAGTTATGTGACAAAGCATCCAAAGTCTTCTGTGTTTGTGGAAGCGATAAGGATAAGTTATGCAATGAGTTTGGAATACCTTCGGGCAAAGTATCAGTCCTCGACAATGGTTTTGATTCCGATCGTTTCAACATGGAGGACGGCGACGGAAAAAAGATAAGGAAAGAACTAGGTGTAGGAAACGATCCGCTGATATTCTTCTGCGGGAAAATGGACTACGTACCCAACAGCGAGGCCGTGGGTTTAATATACCATGAGGTGATGCCACGTGTCCTTGAAGAGGTTCCCGATGCAAAGTTCCTGATAGTCGGTGGTGGATACAATCTAGGTTTTTCCCACGAGTCGATGATATTTACTGGTGTGGTCGACCATCTCGTTGACTACCTCCGGGCATCCGACCTGGTGATAACGCCTCTGAGGAGAGGTGGTGGGACTCGAATAAAGGTTCTTGAGGCGATAGGCTGCGGCAAGGATATAGTTTCTACGCCAAAAGGTGTGGAGGGTCTAATAAACGAGTATACCGAGTCTTTCATAAACGTTGAGAAAAACTGGGATGATTTTGCAGACGCTGTCATCGAAAAGATAACAAACGGCAAGGATCCTAAGCCAAGGGACGAGTTCTTCGAAAAGTACGCGTGGGAGAACATCTACAAGAAGATAGATCCATACATAGAGGCTATCTAGTTCAGTTTAACAGTAGTGTTACTTCCGTGCATAACTTTTGAGACGCTCTCATTGTTTCTTGTAACCGTTATCTCGTAGCTACCATCATACCCCTGAAACTGAGCCATTCCTTGTGAGTTAGTTTTTGTAGTTCCGTCTGATTCCCAGGATCCAATCAACCTCTCCAGAGAGCTGTAGGACTTCTTCAGGGTTCCGTTCTGCTCTATTATCCCTGTTTCAAGGTCCTTCCAGTCTGAATCAGTGGGCTCCAGGTAGTTTATGCTTTCTATATAGGGCTTGCTGTAGATCAAGGTGTAGTAGTTTTCTATCCACTCTGCCTGTATTTCCTCGTCCCAGGGCTCTTTCCAATATCCTCTATGATCTTCTAGATAGTTAGACGGAGCCTGGAAGTACTGTATGTGAATGTCCTTTTCAAGCGTCGAGTACCAGTCCAACATCTCTGATATCGAATAAAGGCTACGAGCTGGAATCCAGTTCTTTCTTGTTTGATTGACAGCTTCCTGTCTGTAGATATCTTCCTCGACTAGATCCGGGTACATCTCATGTGCCCCACCAAAGTACATGAAGTCGAATGCGATATCAAAGTCCTCGTCGAGGTTTTCGTAATACGTGTACGGTTCATTGCTGTAACTTTCGTTCCATATTTCAGATCCGTCGATGTTCCATCCTGTCACAACGACGTCATCATTCCCTTCTTCCTTTATGGTTTCGATGCAGGTCAATGTGGTGTTGATGTTGGTCCCTTTAGATCTGTTGGTAGTTATGTGAAGGGTCTGATCCGCCATGTAATGCATTCCGAACCCGTAGCATTCCCATCGGGAAACATTCGAAATTCCTTCAAGTTTCTCTATAGTTCTTGAAACGTGCTTGTCTACCTCTTCAGCAAGTTCGTTGTCAGAGATATTGCTCCAATACGGAGACGGATCGCTTATGAGGCCTGCTACGGACTGATGGAAACTGTCAGTGGTTTTTATCCTTGATTTCTGTCTTTTGAAGTCCCACAAGCCTCTTTTGGGCTGGGTCTGATGTAAAAAGGAGAACTGCTGATAGGTGTTGAATCCCAAGTCCTTCATCTTTTTAGCAAGCTCTTCGTCGGGCCTCGGGGACGACCATCCGAACTCGAAGTCGTGTTTTTCGATTGTATATTCTACCGTTGCATTTTCTACAGGACCTTCTTCCCCGTCCAGCACTTCCACCCTGTGGACTTCCTTCCTTTTGTCTTCTATATTCTCCTCTGCTTTCAGAAGTGTCAGTTTCTCAAGACCCCAGAGGCTTTTGTTGAGTGACTTGAGGTAACTTCCTTCTTGAATGTGACTTTCAGATTTTTCAAGGAAGTCACTGATATTTCCTTCTGCAGTTTCTGAACCAACATCGTTGTACTTTTCCACCAGCTTTCCGTGCTTCTCTTTTGCAAGTTCTTCGTTGAGGTGTATAGTTTCGTTCTCTTCGTAATCACCGAGGTCCAGCCTTAGGACTACCTTTCCGAAACCAGGTACCTCCCAAAGAAGGTTGAGAGTTGTATTTCTCTTTGGAACTTCTAAAACAGGTATCTCAACATCGAACTCGGATACGAACTCACCCCTGATTTCCCCTTCCCGATGCCTCCATTTTGAATCCGTGAAAAAGTAAACCTCCTCCGTTTCATTCCTAAACTCACGCCAATTCATGACTTCTCCATCGCGCTCAGCAAGGAGGTAGAGGGTCCTTTCCTTTACTTGGGTTGATCGATGCGTTGTAAAGCTGGAGATATAAAATCCTACACCAAAGAAGAACAGGAGTACAACCAAAAGCAGAGCAAAAAACCTTCGGTTCATACTTTTATCATTCAAATCCTAAATAAATAAAGTTGGTAGGATGGGTGAAAAAAATAGGAAGTATGTAATCAACAAATACAATAGCCATCGAATTGAAAAGGATAAATGGCTTGTGACCACGGAACAGGGTTCTTGGTCACTTTTATCAAAGGAGGAGTACAAGAATCTGAGGTTAGGGGGTATAGAAGAAGGCGGTGAGCTTTATCGTCATCTTGAAGACAGGGGAGTAATACTAACAAAGGACAACATTAAAGAGGCAGTGAAGAAACATGCGGTCAAGAATCATTTTCTCTTTTCTGGGACATCTCTTCACATAATAACTCCGACGCTTAGGTGCAATCAAAGGTGTACGTACTGCCATTCGAATGTAGAGGGAAAGAATAAAGAAGGCTTTGATCTTGACAGGGAAACAGCAGAAAATATAGTTGAGTTCGCCTTTGAAAGCCCTGCCAAAACACTGAGGTTTGAGTTCCAGGGCGGTGAACCGCTTCTCAGGCTTGATATGGTTGAAATGGTTGTTGAACATGCCAGGAAGCTGTCCGAGGAAAAGGAAAAGGAGGTCAGTTTTTCACTTGTCAGTAACCTGACAAGGTTGGATGGCGAGAAGATACATCGATTGAAAGAATTGGGAATAAAGGTTTCAACATCTCTCGATGGACCTGAAGAAGTTCACAACCACAATCGGAAGTATTTGGATGGAGGAGGAACATACAAGGACGTGGTTGAGAAATTAAATGCTCTGAAGGAAGCAGGTATCGAGGTCAATGCCCTTGCAACTGTAACCCAGAAGTCACTTGACTTCCCGAGAGAAATCGTCGACGAATATATCGGAAATGGATTCGACAAGATATGGCTAAGACCTCTGAACAAGATAGGATTTGCCAGGGAGAATTGGAATGAAGTGGGTTACAGTGCCGAAGATTTCATGGATTTCTATAAGGAGGCGTTGGATTACATCCTTATGGAGAAAAACAAAGAGATAGTAGAGTTAAACGCGTTGCTCTATGTCAAAAAGATACTCCGTACAAGCGATCCAAACATGACGGAGATGACCTCGCCTTGTGGAGCAGGTATAAGCCAGCTGCTTTATGATTTTGACGGAGATATATACACATGTGATGAAGCGAAGATCTTTGAAGAGTTTCGACTGGGTAATGTTAAGCAAAGCGAATGGAGCGATATCTTCACGAACGATACTCTGTTGAGCATGATAGATATTTCTTCTATGAAGGGTTTAAACTGTAACAGCTGTGTATGGGAACCCTTCTGTTCTGTCTGTCCTGTGAACATGTATTCTGAACAGGGTACAGTAGTCCCCAAGCTTTCGGAGACCTTCCAGTGCAGACTAAATAAAAAGATGGTAGATGATATGTTTCAAAGGTTAATTTTTTCAAAGGACCAGAGACAAACTTTGGAGAAATGGGCAAAGGAGGAAGTAGCTTCCAAGTGATACTATGTTCCAGATTTTAATATTTCTTGTGATAGTGGTTTTCTTCTTCTTTGTTTTTTCCTACAAGGACTTTACTCGGGGAACAATTCCTAACAGATATGTAGCTCTTTTCTTGGTTATAGGTTTCTTAGTGCAGGTATATCAGGGCAATATCATTGAGGAACCAATTCGAGTTCTAGGGGTATTTCTGTACGGTGCGCTAGGATCGTTTACTCTTTGGTTTCTGGGGCTGATATCTGCCGGTGACTCAAAGCTGCTAACTTCGCTTTTCCTTTACTTTCCCTTCAGACATTATACACGGGCTTTGCCGCTGGACTTTCTCATAAATCTCTTTGTCCCTGTTTTCATCTTCCTCGTAGTTTACCTTCTCCTGAGATCCGATCGAAAAGCGATAGTTAAAAGCCTGGTTTCAAGTTTCCGGCCTTACCAGGTTGCAATGGTTTTTGTAATACTTGTGGGTTTCTCCTGGTTCGTTTCAACTTTTTTTGGCTTTCTAGGTCTTGATATAGGCTATTTTGGCCTTGTACTTGCGCTTTTTATGGGTTATGAGCTGCTTTTCAGGTTTTCATCGGGAAGAACTGAACTCGTTTTCCTTTTCCTTGCCGGACTTAGAGCAGCTCTGGACTACAAAAACGCGCTTACGCTACGCTTCTTTGCGTATATGTCTTTGTTCACGCTTTTTTTCGTAGTCGTAAGGCTGTTCACTCTTAAGCTCAGCTTCAGGTTCTTTTCAGAAAACAAGGACCTTTCGGAGTTGGAGGAAGGAGATGTACTTGCTGAGGGGATAGTCGAGAGAGAAGGAGAATACAAAAAAGAGAGTTTACTGGATTTCAGCCTGATCGGATATATGAGGAGCAGGAAGAAGAAGTTCATACACGGACTAGGGCCGATAACTGATGAAGACGTTCAACGAATAAAGCAACTTTACTCAGAAGGTAAGCTTCATTTCGAAAAGCTGAAGGTTCAGAGGACACAGAGGTTTGCGCCGTTTGTGTTCTTCGGATACTTCCTCACCTTTTTTCTTGGAACAAATTTCTTAACATTTATCAGCATCCTAGTCTAAACTCTGTTTGGTAGGATGGAGAATGTTGAGTTTGATGGGGATGAGGCAACAGTTGAGGTAAACACAGGGCTTTTTGACTTCGATGTAGTGAAATCTGCCGCTTACGTACTTCTTGACAGGGCCTACTTCTCCTTTGGCGGTGATCCTGAAGAGAGTATAGAGGTCTGCATAAAGGCGAAGGACGGCGAAGACATACAAAATATAGTACGGGATTTTCAGAACGAGCTCGTCAGTTACTCCGTTTACGAAAAAGAATCACAGAAGAACAGTGAGGTGCGTGAGGCCATAATAAAGAGGGCTATGGCCACAAACCTCGAGGGTAAGATCGAGGACTTTGAAGGCCTCAAAGAGTTTCTTTCTCCCGAGAAGAGGGAGGATCTTCATGAAGAACGTTAAATTCGATGACAACATTGCAACAGTGTTCCTACAGAGAGAGTTTTATCCCAGGGAGACCGTTGACAGAACAATCGACGCTTTCAGTCAAAAGTTTGATGTTTCCTTCGGTCTGGAAGGTGAAAAGTACTTGATAGAACTGGATCCGAAGGGTAAAGTAGACATTGAGAAGCTTGCTTACCACTTCCTGAACTATGTTCTTTCAGAGATGAACAGTTCAAGTGGAAATATTTAATAAGCGAAACAAATTATTACACAAGATGGATGAAGAAGTGTTACCCAAGATAAAGAAGACAGTCTCGTCCTACGTGAAGGATGAGAGAGGGTCTATTTCCAAGCATAAGCTTGTCGCACTCGGCGCTTTCTTGGCAACACTTTCTGCCACGAACTTCATGTCGGATGTAGCGGCAGCAGCTTCCCACACAAATGGATTCGACATCTCCTGGTCCAGTGGGACGATGTATCCAGAGCATTCGCATCATGTTTCTGCAGTTCTTTAGGGGTTTTGTATGAATTCATTGGATTTAATGGATAAATTGGATCGAAGAAAGGCTGTTGCAGTGCTTATAATCATTCTTCTCATATCAGTTCCAGTGATTTATATTTTTACAGAGTATTTTTATGACTATGATCTTGGCTCCGGAACTTCCAAAGAAAAATGCATGGAGAATATAACTACAGAGCTTCCTGTCTGGTCCATTTCGACCGAGGAAGAGTTCAATAGGGGTAGTTTTTCTGATGTGACTTTAGGAAGTAATGAATATATCAAGCTTTCTGAGAATGCTTCGGGGGGTCGGTGGGAATCCTTTACTAAGTTGTGGCCAGGGGAAAGTGAATACATATACATGGACACAGATTCAGAAGTTTCAAATGGTGGTATAGAGGTTAAAGTACAAACAAGTGATGATAATTTCTCAACGGTTGATGAGACCTTAGTTAGAGAGCTTTCTGGCGGTCTCGAGTCTTTCGGCATCTGCGATCTTAACAAATCAAGATCTGCTAGAATTTCAGTGAGACTGGAGTCTGATAACCCCGATAAGGAACTTACAACATTGCACGGGCTCTGGTTGTATTTTAAGTCAGAACGGACCAACAGAAACAATTAACGGAATAAAGAGGTTAAAGAGTTCAAGAACGTCTTCACCTTGTCCAGGAGACTTGGTCGATGTTCCTCGTTAACTAAGTTGTGGGCTATCCTCCTGAAGGCGTGTGAAGCACGGGAGCTGGGGCTGTGATCAAGGAGAGGTCTTTTGTGTGTTATGCTTTCATCTATCTCCTTCGCGTAGGGTATTTCCTCGAGTATTTCACATCCGGTTATACCTTCTATTTCTTCATGATCCAGTTCCTTTGAGGTCAGATTGTTTACTACAATTCCTTCGATTTCTGTGTCCATGTCTTTTATGAGCTCTATAACTCTTAAAGCACCTGATATGGACGTTCTTATTGGATTGGTTACGACTATTGAACTGTCAGCTGCTTCAAGGACAGAGATAACCTTGTCGTTTATACCCGGGCCACAGTCGGCAAGGATATATCCGTCCATCTTTTGCATAGCCTTGTTGAAGTACTCGAAATCAAGGCCTGCATAGTCCACAGAAAGCGAAGAAGGCAAGAGAAAAAGCCCGCTTTCGTGCACATGTATGGCCTCCTCGGGTTCGATTCCTTGGCTAATAACTTCGTTGAGGGTGGAGTCTGGTGTATGTACCCCCAAGTTGATTCCAAGATTTGGATCTTCTATATCTGCATCTATTAACATTACGTCCTTGTCCATTTCATGGAGAGCCCTGGCTACGTTGAGTGTACACACTGTTTTGCCAGTTCCGCCTTTACCTGAAACAACTGCTATCATCTTTCCTTTTTCTTTCCGGGGATCTTCAGAGCTCATATTTTCAGATTATAGTATTTTTTCCTGCCCTTCTTTTCGCACTCCAGTATACCCTCCCTTTTCATCTCGTTGAGGTATTCCGAGCATCTGGTCCTGGAGAGATCGATGTGATCAGAAAGCTCGCTGGCAGTAGTACCGTCGTTTTCCTTTATGAAGCATATTATTTCTTTTTTCTTCCTTGTCTTTATTCCACTGGAGCTGTCGGACTGTAGAGCTTCTTTAATCTCGTCGACCTTTTCGGTTAGTTTGTCAAGCTTAGAATTAATACGTCGAATCTCACTGCCTCTTTGTTTTTCGCCGACGGACTTCTTCACTTCGTCTTTTATCTCAAGAAGATCTTCACTGACCTCTACTTTGCCCCCTTTTTCAGACATTGAAACACCCGTCGACCAACGGTTAAAAGTTAGTTCTAAGGCTTTATAAATCTAATATAGGCTTCATTCCCTTTCTCGAAATAAAGAATCCTCGAGAAAAATATCGACAGTATTTATCCCTCTCTCTGGTACTGTCGACCGACATATATAATAAGTATTATAACATTCGACAGTACGCGTTTTAACTGCAGCTGCTATGGAGGAGTTTATTTGTCCGAGGACACCCCCAAAGATGAGTCAAAGATTCCGAAAAGGTCCGAAAAAGACCTTCTGAAACGGAAGGAAGGCTTTAGGACTCTACTCAACGAGGAAAGGGAAATATCCCCACGGAGAACTTCTAGGAACAAGCAATTCTTAATAATCCTTTTCTTTCTCGCCCTAACCTTCACAGGGATATTTTTTCTCAGGGGAGGGTTAACAGGATATTTCTTGGAGCCTTCTATCCTAACAGAAAGTTACGAGCCTTCAGGGGATTTGCCCTCTACCATCGAACCTGGCGAGGACTACACCACAGAGTTCAGCATCGAATCAGTGGAAAACTATGTACCATCTTCCGGGACCGTTAAGTTCAGATATGAGGTCAGGCATGCAGAGGATGTGGAAGTAAGAGTAGTAGACGACAAAGGGGAGGAGATCTGTGAAGACAGCTTAAGTGGTGAAGGTGAGTTTGCCTGCAGCCTGCCACGTGAAAAGTTGAAGGAGCTGCAGAGGAACTCCTCAAACTTCAGCCTGGAAGTAGTTGAGCCTGAGAACACCACAGAGAGTCCTACTGGTAGAGCGATAGAAGATGGCTCGGTCGGAACTCCTGTTGTGGAGAACGAAACCATGGAGGAGAGGATCGAAAACGAATCGGAAGTTGTTGAAGGTCCTGAAGAGAAGGAAAATCAAACCGACGAGAGTAGGACAGACGAAGATGAATCAGGAAAGTCTGAGGAAAATAAAACTGGTGATAGAACCCCCAGGGATAGAAACATTACCGATCCTGAAGTAGTTCTACTAGAGCCCGAAGAAGGTTCTGCCTTTGAGAATAACACAGTAGATTTTGGATTCGAGTCAGCGACCTTTGAGGAGGGTGCTGATGTAAGTCTTTTAGTGGATGGAGAGAAGGTGAATACATGGAGCCAGAAACACAGGACTATAGAGGCTTATGCCTATACAGAAGACTTCAAGCATGGTGAACATCACTGGGCTGTAGTCTCAGAAGGAGATGAAACTTATACAAAGTCCGAAACGAGGAGTTTCGTCATTGAAGAAGTAGATGAGGAAAGAATAGGTATTTATGCTGATGGTCCTGAGGGCGGTAAAAGCCTTTCTTCTGAAACCGATAAAGTTAGCTTAGACTGGGAAGTCGAAGGAGAGGGTGAGGGGACCACAAATCTGTATGTTAACGATGAAAATGTGTACTCCTCAGCTTTGGATAATCTAAACGGCTCGGAAGAATTTACGTATTCTTTGAATGTTTCTTCGGGCAAGACCTACGATTGGTATGCTACGTTTGAGATGGACGAGGGCGGATTCTACTCTACTGATAATAAGACCTTTTCTGTTGAAGAAGCAGAGGTTGAGCCCCCCGTGGAACCACCTGTAGAACCGCCCCGTGACCCTGAAATCAGTGTTTCAGATCTGAATCTTGAGGTTGTGTACAGACCCGAGACGGAGCCCGATGTAGATCTGGAAGTTGATGATGAGGTAGTAACTGGAGAGAAAATGAATATTACTGCGAATGTCGAGGGTGAGTGGTTTGTTGATGCCGTAAATGCTTCCGTGGCTGGGAAAACAGTGTCCATGGAAAGAATGGATGACGGTTTGTACGTGTACGAACGGGAGGTTCCAGTCGTAGAAGAAAGTAGGGACATGCCTGTTTCAGTTGAGGCATACAACTGTGAAGATGGTTGTGAGATCGTGGATAAAGATCGGGCGAGTGTGAATGTTGAAGCTCCAGGGGATATCAACCTGACGAAGTTAGAGGTTTCCCATGAAGAAGAGGTTAAACAGGATGAGGTCATGGAAGTAGAGGCCTTGCTTACGTATCAGAACGGCACTGCGATCCAGGATGAGAAGCTAACCTTAACGATGGATGGGGAGACATTTCATCAAACGACAGATGAAAACGGTGTAGCGTATTATGATATAAACACAACCGACTTATCACCCGGAGTTCATGATTTTGATGCGAGTTTCGAGGGAGAGAATCTTAGTAGTGCGTCGTATAGAGGCGAGTTCAGGGTTCTCCAAAGAGCTGAAGACATGGAACTTCAATTGGAGGTAGATGACGTCGAATACGGCCAAGACTTAATTATCGACGCCGGGGTTCTTGGTCTTTCCTCAGAACGTCCAGAACAGGAAGAAGTGAGGTTCTTTATAGACGGACGGGATGTAGGAAGTAGGTCTCTCGATGCGGATGGAACTGTCCGTTTGGAATACAGTACTGAAAATTTGACCACAGATGACCACAATTTAACGGCAGAACTCGGGGCAGTTGATGGCTCAGCATCTGTGAAGGCTTCTGAATCCTTTGAGGTAGAGCCTGTTACGGAACAACAAAGGGCAGGCGTTGGAAGTCCCGTTGAATGGCGTAAAACTGTAAGAAAGAAGAATCCACGTGATAAGAGAAGAGAGATGGACCTCTCCGTTGAGGTTCCTGCAGAGGCCGAAGCCGTAGGTTTGAGTAGAGACAAAGGAGATGAAGGGAATGTATTAACTACACAGGAACAGGAGAACCTGGAGTTCAAGAAAGAAGAGGGTCATGTTGTCTTTTCCGAGGACTTTGATCCGGGCGAAGCTAAGGCCTATACTGTTCAATACAGGACCCCTGCACCGAGAAAGAAAGAAGAGAGCATCGAAGACGGTAAGAGGGTTACCGTATATTCCAACGTCAGCGTTCACTATCATAATGCCAGTGCGAATACATCACTTCCTGACGTTCCGGTTCGTCCGAAGCTCTACAGGATAGTCAATGGAAGCAGGGTCGATGTGACCGATGAACCGTTTTTCAACGTCAGTTACACGGACAGAGACAACGACTCCCTTTACGACTCGATGACCTGGAACGTACCGAGACTTTCCGAGGATACGTACGAAGTTGAGCTCAGTATTCTCAACGTTCAGTCCTATCCCACTGTTGGAGGTAACTGGACCAGTGAGTTCAACACAACAGGAACCGCCGATCTGAACATAACAGCAGTTAACACGACCTGGGATAACAAGACAGAAGACTACGATCTCAAGTTTCTGGATCTGTCCTGTGGAAATGAAACCACGAACTACAGCTGGATAGATCATGGACCCGGAAAGGGTTCAGTCTACGTGGAAAACTACTCCTGCAACGAAACAGGAAAAGAGACCTCCAAGGTTCTGACAAAGGGTGAGCATCACCTTAAGTTTGAGTTTGGCAACGAGACCGAATACGCCCATAATCTGGCTACTTACACGTGGTTCGACGGCTTTGAGGACGGTGAACCCTTCAATGATGGTGAGTGGAACGTCATGGATAATGATTTTGAAAGAAAGACCGACAATGTGTATGCTGGCTCAAATTCGGGGGGTATAGAAAGCAGTAGTGCCAGTAAAGACGTGGCGGAATTTACTCTGCCTGAGGCTACGCAGCCTGGTGGTTTCAAATTTAGCTGGCTTGAGACCTCTTCATCGACAGGTGGAGGAATTGCCTTGGTGGACGATTCTGGAACTGATATACTCGGGATGGCGACAGACAACCCACAGTGGGACGTTTACGATGATGATGGATGGACACAACTCTGGAGTGGAGATGGATATGGGCATTGGGTAGACTTTGAAGTGGACTTCGACTGGAGCAATAACGAGTACTCCTACACTTTCTCGGATCCACATGCTAATGATGGGGACGGACACACTGAAACAGGTACAAGGACCCTTGCAGCGGGAACAAATATAGAGAAATTGCAGGTAAGAGCCTACCACAGCGGTGATGGTAGGTGGGCCAGTGGTAATATGTACATGTGGTTCGATGATATCGTATTCGAACAAGTGAACCTCACCGATTCCTGTGATGTGAATACTTCCAACAGCGACGGTGTAGAGGTAACCATAGAATCGCCCGGCGGAAGCACAGAATCCTATTCAAGTTTCACGGTAAACGAGGAAACTGGAGATGAAACCTCCTGTGGACCAGGACACTCCAACAGAACAAGTTGGGAAAAGACGACAGGTTACGACTTCTGTCCTGATGAGGGTGACTACGATGCCCAGGTAGAGGCGTACACGATAGACAGCGAGGTCCCAAGCAGCTCTTATTCCTGGGAAACAAGTGATTGGATTACCGGAGTCTACACTGTTAACTACGACGATAGCCAAGACTGGTGTAACTGTGATGACTCATCCAACGTTTGGGACTCCAACGACGTGGAATTTGAGTCAGGTGATCCTTCGTGCTGTGGTGACGACTCAGACGAGCACAGGATCAATAGAGACTGTAATTCTGGTGTATGTACCTCCGATTCCTCGGATTGGGGCTGTTGTGACGCCACTAGCGACTGTGCTTACAGTGGATCCTGTTACTCCGATGGACACACGGGTGATGTGGACGACGATGGGAACACGGAAGAATGTTCTTCCGGGAGTTGGACTGACGCGGACCCACCAGACGTTACAATAGACAGGCCTACAGGAGGTGAGAACTGGAAGGGAGATGACACAGAGACCATAGAATGGACGGCGAGCGACGAGAACGGAATAGATCACATAGAGCTTCACTACAGTTCTGACGGCGGGTCCAGCTGGAGTACAATAAAATCAAGTACAAGCGACGATGGTAGCTACGATTGGAGTGTACCCACGGACGACACCAATGATGCAAGGGTAAGAGTCACGGCAGTGGACGATGCAGGCAACTCCAATAGCGATGAATCCTCCGATTTCACCATAGACTCTTCCGATCCTTCCTCAAACGTAGGTTCGTTGCCCGATTATCAGCTTTCTGACTCCTGGGTAATATCCTGGTCCGGGAGTGATTCATATTCCGGTGTCGATCACTACGATATTCAGTACTCGAAAAACGATGGAACATGGACGGACTGTGTTATCAACGACGGTTCGACTTCGATGACCTTCCCGAACGACTGCACCGAGAGCTCGCCGTCCGTAAGTTCTGGAGATACCTTTGAATTCAGATCCCGGGCCCAGGACGTGGCCGGAAACCAGGAATCGTATCCTTCTTCGGCCGACGCCTCGGTTATCGTTGATACAAGTGACCCCTCATCCTCGATAAACCCGGATGGTACTTCCTGGCAGAACACGGACCAGGATTACGACATAAGCTGCTCGGACGGACAGTCGGGCTGTAGTATGATATACTATGAGGAGATAAGCGACGACGGGAGCTGTCCTTCGCAGGGATCCTTTGCAAGTTCGGGGAACTCCAATGGAACGGTTGAGGTTGATTTTCCCGTGCCAGGTAAAGCATGGGGTTCAACTACAAGCAGAGGAACTGGATGGGGAGACTGCAGTGCGATGCACGGTGACTGGGACGACGTCGATCAGTACTGCAAGTGCCAGGGCTTCGCAGGGGCTGTACCCCCGTCCGAAAACGCCTGTTACCAGGAAGGCAGTAATGACCCCAAGAGAGAGTGGTATCTCGACAATTCAGATGATTGCATAGGCTACGGTGGCGATTTTGGTGACCCTGACGCCCTGGTAGCAGTAAGATGCAGGGAATTGGGTGTGGAGGATACCGTAACCTGTTCGGCCGGTTCAACATGTGAAAGAGATGTCTGTTACTACAGCGACGACGTGGCTGGAAACACAGAATCAACACAGACCAGCAGCACGTTCAACATAGATAAAGTGGATCCGACGATAAGTTCTGTCAGCCTGAACGACTACACGGTTCAGTCCAGCGATACTATTGATATAACATCAGACGGGTCGGACGCAGATAGTGGAATCGATACCTGTTATGCCTATAGAAGCAGCGATACGACGTTTGGGGACTCCGATGACGTCCAGCTTACGGATCTGGGAACGGACTGTGATGGAACTGACGTGGGGCTGGACAGTCCTTCAGAAGGGACGTATTATATATACGTCGAGCCGATCGACGTGGCTGGTAACAGCAACTACGAGAAATCCAATGAATTAACAGTAGATGATTCCGGACCTTCAGTTACAATAGACAGGCCTACAGGAGGTGAGAACTGGAAGGGAGATGACACAGAGACCATAGAATGGACGGCGAGCGACGAGAACGGAATAGATCACATAGAGCTTCACTACAGTTCTGACGGCGGGTCCAGCTGGAGTACAATAAAATCAAGTACAAGCGACGATGGTAGCTACGATTGGAGTGTACCCACGGACGACACCAATGATGCAAGGGTAAGAGTCACGGCAGTGGACGATGCAGGCAACTCCAATAGCGATGAATCCTCCGATTTCACCATAGACTCTTCCGATCCTTC
>JBKHHD010000010.1:0-23031 GCA_046539325.1 Candidatus Aenigmatarchaeota archaeon
GAGACCGTTTCTGTTGAAGCCGCCCCGGATGATGGCTGGGAGTTCGTGGAATGGGAGGGAGATGTCGACACAGACAACAAAACTCTCGAGCTAACCATGGACGGGAACAAATCCGTAACCGCGCTCTTCGAAGAATCCGACACGGAAGAAAACGGCACGGCAAACTCCATAGAAATTGTTGAACTTCCGGAAGCTGTCGGTTTCGGCGAAACCTTCAACATAGGACTGGATGTAACGAGGAACAAGACTCAGGCACATACAGTTTATATAAACGTGAGAAGGCCGGAGGACAACTGGCGTGTTACAGAGGAAGTTGTAACCAAGGTGGGAGACAGGACCGAAGGAAGGAATATGAACTACAGCCTTTTTGTTCCTGTTTCGCTTGATCCCAACTGCGACGGAAATTTTAGCACCGGAGAGTACGAGGTAGTGGCCGAAGGTCTAGGCGAAGAGGACAGAAAATACCTCGAAATATCGGATCTGGAGGATTCATGTGAAAAGAAAGTTGAGAAAGAGGTCGTGGAAAGGGAAACGGAGACGGTCTACAGGGAAAGAGAGTTTGAACTGATAGGACACGACAAAGAGGTCGAGCAAGGAGCTAAAATAAACACAGAGGTTCTTATAAGGAATCCTGGGAACAACACAGAGAACTTCACTGTTTACTCTTATGCTTACGACGGTAAAACACCCCTTACCAAGGGAGGATGGACCGGAAACGAAAGGTCGATCGAACTCAAGGCAGAAGAGAAGGAGATTTTAAGGCTAAAAAATACTGTAAAGGATTCTGCCCCGGTCGGAGTACATGATTTCAAAGTGAGGATAGAGGACGAGGAGGATCTAGAGTCGGAGGTAGAGATACGTGAGAAGAAAAATACCACAGCCGAAGAAGACAAGGAACAAAATCAGACAGAGGAGGAAACCGTTGCCGAGGACAAAGATAATGAGACTGAAGGAACAAAGGAGACAAAAACGTCGGCTACAGGAGATATTTACAGACGAAGAGGCCCACTTGAAAGCATTATCCAGTCCTTGATTAACCTGTTCTAGAGAACTTTTTCGAGAATCTTGCCGTAGACAGGCCTGGTTATTAGGACTCCTGCAAGAACTCCAATTATTGTTGTAATGGCGAAACCTCTCATCATCCCTGTGCCCACGAATCCCAGAACAACCATGGCCATTATAGTGGTCGCTGCTGCCGTGAAAACTATAAAGAAGGCCCTCTTAATCCTTCTTTTGAGTGAGTATCTGCTCTTGTCTTCATCCTTCTGTCTTACAGTCTCCGAGGTTATAACGATCTGATCGTCCACAGAGGAACCAATGGCTGCTATGATTCCTGCTATAGCAGGCAGATCTATGGTCCAGTTTACCAGAGAGGCAACTCCAAGTATTATCAATACTTCGGAAAAGGAGGTGAGAAGTACCGGGGCAACTATCTCTTTCCTCCTGAAAATTATGTATACTAAGACCGTGACGGCCAAGAGAGCTCCGAAACCTGCTATTATCGAGGACCGTATCATCTCTTCACCAAGTCTTGGACTTATCGAATCAAGCTGAACCCTCTTGAGCTCCACAGGAAGCTTACCGCTGTCGAGCACAGACTGAAGCCTTCCCATCTCTTCAAGGGCACCCTCCTTTGTCTCTCTTGATCCTGTGATAACGGGCTCATTTACAACATCCCCTATAAGAGTCGGTTGTATACTAAGCTCTGTAACCGGTTCTTTATCCATAAAGAGGTGCATCATAGAGTCCTCGTGTCCCTGGGTTAGAACTGAAAACCTCTCGGCACCAGAATCGGATATGAGAATTCTAAAACTGAACTCATACAGTCCGCTCTCTCTGTTCTGCCTTACATAGGCGTCTCTTCCTGACCTGTAAACATGTTTTATGTCCTCTGAGTCGTATATCTTACCGGCTATAACTACGCTATCCTCCGTTATGTTCCGGGTCTCAAAGGTTATATTCATCTCGCCTACGCCATCGGCGTGGGGCTCCTCTACAGTAAGGTTAAAGGTGGTGTTCTCCTTAAGAAGCTTGTCCTGGTAATATACGGCACCGTCCTCCCTTCTGAGGGTATGTGTTTCTTCGTCAACTACAAAGTCTGTAGTGGTCCCGTTGTCGAAGTCCACCTGCCTCGGTATAAATGCCTCAAAGTTCCCCGTCCTTTCAATAAGTCCCGTCACTACGTCTCTTCCGACGCCGGCAGCCTCAATCTGAATGTAGTCGTTTCCGAGGGTCTCAAACTCCATTTCCTCAAGACCGAACACGTTCAGCCTGGTACTGAGGGCGGTTATAGTTTCAGTGAGTATTTCACTTTTCTCTGTCTGGTTCAAACCCTCCTCAAACTGTGGCTCGAGAAGGACACGTGTCCCTCCGACAAGGTCCATTCCAAGATCCAGATTTACCAGTCTTGCCTCCTCTGTTTCAAGACCAAGCCCTGTTCCGTCTGACTGCACTACAACAAGACCTTCATTGGCGGTCTGAACGTTCATAGTACCTTCATAATTCTCAAACTCCATGAGATCCCTTGGACCGTTTACGGAAACCTCATTTATACTGAGAATTCTATCGCCCGTCTCTACACTTCCTTCAAACGGCGAGTCGTCTCCTATATCAGTAACTACGGCCCCACTGGCAAATGGGTTTGAGAAAAGGGAAAATAGTGAGAGAGCCAGGGCTACAATGAGTACCCACACTCTCCACTCATCCAACAAACTTTTAACAGTATCTATCATCTTTCAACCCACCATCTAATGAGAGATGCGTTTCCGAACCATGTAGATACGAAATCTATCAAGAGAGCTATTATTAAAACGGAGGCCACCTCTCTAAGTGCAGCTGCAGTAGTGGCCAAATATAGAATCGTGAGGGCTGATAAAGTCGTGGTCATCATTCCCATGTTTGTCTTCATTGCCGAAAAAACTCTCTCAGAAACTGTGCCTTTCTTCCTCTTTATAACTCTTGTCACCAGAACCACATCTGAGTCGACGGAATAACCTATAACCAAAAGCAGACCTGCGAAGGACGCAAGGGTCATGGGTATCTGGAAGACCTGCATCATGGCAAGTACAACTATCATATCCATGCTAACGGCATAAAGTATAGCTACGACCGGAACGAAGTCCCTGAAAACAAACAGTACAACTACTCCCATAAATACAAAGGCACCTATGAGTGCAAGGCGTGACTGCTCCCAAAACCCTCCTGCGAGGCTCGGATCCACTTCATTGAAGGTATACTCATCGACCTCCATACCGTAGTCGCGTAGTATATTGATTATTTCATCTTCAGTGGAGTCTATACGTGTCCTCACCTCTATTCCACGGGACGTTGCCGACACTGATTGCCTCACCTGAGCTTCAACGTCTGCATCCGCAAAATGCCTCTCTAGGTCCCTGGAACTTATATCCATATCCTCAGGTATCTCCGCTGTAAGCTGATTTCCTCCTTTGAGGGTAAGACCTTTAAGAAACCACTCGCCGGCCTCTTTGTTTCCTCTCTCCCTCTGCATGTTGAAGTAAAGGAAGCTTGAAGAGGCTATAAGTAGAACTAGCGAAATCGCGAAAAGCATTCTCTTGTCTGCTCCGTCATACCAATCCTGAAGACCCTTTATCGTACTCTCGAGCATACTAACCTCTTTTTTAGTTCAATGTTATTAAAAACTATGGAACACAGTTTGTATAAGACTTAATATAAATAAATATAGGTGTGCGAATGCTCGAGGTTCTAGCATTCCTGCTTGCTGGTGTCCTCATAGGAATACTCACAGGTCTTATACCCGGTTTTCATCCCAATCTTATAGCAACGCTTGCGGTTAGCTATGCGTTCTTCTCGCCCCTCAGTTCTTCAGTGCTTCTGGTTTCTGCCGGCGTGACGAACACTTTCGTGAACTTCATACCGGCAGTTTACCTTGGTGCTCCTTCCGCTTCCACGGCACTTTCCGTTCTTCCAGGCCACAAGCTTCTTCTCAAAGGAAGGGGAAGAGAAGCTATAAGACTTACGGTTGTTGGTGGTTTAGTCTCGGTATTCCTTGCAACTGCTCTCTTCCCGGTTCTTTACTTCGGACTCGAAACAGCTTACGGGGCACTTGAATCCTACATTCCCTACCTACTTATTGGTATAATTCTCTACATGGTTTGGAAGGATAGGAGGGTGGATTCGGTATTTTTCTTCTTTCTGTCGGGTCTTCTCGGATATGTGGTTCTTGAGCACAACTTTATAGGAACTATGCACGACCTTTTTCCGCTTCTGGCTGGCCTTTTTGGTATCCCTATGCTTGTCCATTCGTTCAGAAAGGATCCAAAAATACCAATGGAAGATAGATCCATAGAACATATAAGCAGTAGGGAAGTCCTGAGAGAAGGAACTTTGGGTTCAATAGCTGGAATAATAGTTGGCTTGCTACCAGGAATAGGTTCAGCGCAGGCAACCTACTTAGTAAGAGAGGTCACTGACGAGGACAGTGAAAGAGGGTTCATGCTTGCTATTGGTGGTGTAAACACCTCCAATATACTTGTCTCAGTTTTCGCAGTATACCTTATAGGGAAAGGAAGGAGCGGTGTAGCTGTTTCAATACAGAACCTCATCCAAAATATAACCTTCAATGAAGTAACTGTCCTTGTCCTTACAGGATTAATATCAGCAGGCCTTGCGGCTGCAGCTGCTATATACCTTGCAAGACACAGCCTCCGCCTCTTCAGAAACCTCAACTACAGAAAGCTCTGCATGGCTGTTATGGTTTTTATATTCTCTGTTTCAGGCCTGCTGACAGGTCTGAAGGGTCTTGCTGTAGCTGCAGTGGCTTCATTTATAGGACTTTCCTGCCTACTTTCAGGCTCAAGGAGGAGCTACCTTATGGGCTCCATACTTTTTCCTGTAATCCTGTTCTTTCTGTAGTGCCTAAAAGTCTTTCAGAAATGAACCGAGCTTTCGGTTTATATAGTCCTTTTTTGAAAGACAAAGGTAGGAAACAAAAAGCGCTATGATGATACTAGCGGCTAAATCCACGGGCACGTGAACATTAAAATGGATCCTTGTGTAGGCTACCAAACCTCCGTAGGCTAGAATCAGGGACCTACCCTTCCACGAAGGAAAAAATAAAAGTGGTGTGAATGCAATGGAGGTATGTCCTGAGGGAAAACGTGGTGTAACAACGTCAATTAAAGCGCCCTCAGGCCTCGGAACATTCAATCCGTACTTCAGTCCGTAGGTCACAACTAAAACAAAGAAGAGGGAAGATATGTAAGGGTAGAGTTTCTCCCTGTCCCTGTAGTAGAGGTAGAGAGGAACTAGAAAAAAAGCTACAAACCTTGCTGTGTATGTTGTAATTAGTAAAAGTCCATCAATCATCCATATTGACCTTCTTTCCTATTGAGCCGTTGCCTACTATGTAAACGTCTCCACCGCAGCTACACCTCCCTTTAAGCGGAACGCGCCTGAAGTCCTTTTTACAGTCCTTGCACTGAAAACCGTTGAGTTCTTCTACAGTAGTATCATCGGGATCCTTGTTGACGGAAACGTCCCTGTCCCTGTTAACTGTGCTCCCGTTTACAATTTCATCCATGGTGGCCTGTCTTCCGTCGCCTAAAAGCTCCTGTTTATCGACACCTATAACGTTGAAAATTCTCTCCAGTGGTGGAAGAAGCTGGGAGTTGATGTAGTAGTCTGTGTCGACCTTCAGATTGTTCTCCCTTATATAGTCTGGGTCTTCGACACGCTTTGAAATCATCTGGTTACCTTCTATTATAACGTAGGGAATCCTCTGTCCGGGTGTCGGAGCATTCGAAGGATCTCTCTTTTCCATTTTCTTCGCAAGCTCTATATGTGGAAGAACTCCATCGTAACTGTCTATCTTCTTGGTTATCGACTTCACGACCTGAAGTTTTTCCAAAGAAACCTCTCTGTTGGATATTTTTTGTATGATTTCCTTGACGTGGTCTATAGCCTTGTTTATGTCTCCTTCCTTCAGTATTATATCTATAACGTCCTCCATCGTGTCTGAAACTATTTCAGGCCAGTCCCTTCTAACGGTTTCTATGCCCTTCATATCTATACCTTCCTCCCAGTCATCCCCGCTCTTTTCAAACTTCCAGCCAGCATATCTCTTCTTCGTCAAAATCAGGAAGGATCGGTATATCTTCTCAGGCTCAAGTATAAGCCTTCGAGGAAGCTCGTCCGTTATAAACTGGGATATCTCCTGTGAGATCTTATGTGCCTCGTCAAGGTTCTTAGTCTCTGCGTCTATCATAACCGAGTCCGTGTCACCATAGACAGTCCTGTAGCCGTACTCGTCCTCGATCATATCCCTTGTTTTTTCAATTGTAACTCTGCCCCAAGCAGTTATAGCGTTAGCTATCTCCAGTCGGTACAGCCTCGTTCTGTAGTAGCCTGTGTAGCCGTAGAAGCTGTTTGTCATTATCTTTATAGCTAGCTGCTTAGCGTCGAGTCTGTTGTACTCCTTTTCATTACCCCCCTCCTTCGCCTTTGCCCTTTCCTTTTTAACCTCCGTCCTAGCGTCAATAAGATCTTCGACTGTCTTTGCGAGGATTCCTTTTCTAACGTCCCTGTTCACGAAGTAGCCTCCTGTGGGTGATTCATTCACATCGTCCTCATCGAGATCGTATTCATCTAAGTCTTCTAAAAGAAGCGTTGTAGGGCAGATATTATAAGTACTCATTATAGACGGGTACAGCGACTTGAAGTCAAGTACAGCTATGCAGGATTCTGTGTGAAGACCCTTGTCCGGTTCCAGAACAAGTCCACCCTTGAGAGCTTCCTCCTTCCTTCTCTCGTTTCTCCTTTCCATTTCCTCGTCTGAAGGCTTTTCCGGGAAGACGAAGTCCCTCTCTCTGAACTCATATAGAAGCATGTTGCTTATACGCTGTGTCTGCCCGCCGAAGCAGTCACTGAGAACAAGCCTTGAGATCTTCGCTAGCTCAAAGAACTTGTCAAGAAGGCTCTGCTCCAAAAGCAGCCTTAATGCAAGTTCAGCGTCCTTCTCACAGTAGTCAATAAACCTCTGAAGATCTTCCCCTGAGGAGTTCCATAACTCCTTCATCTCCTCGTACTCTACGTCCTCCTTATTCTCGCCGAGCAGTTCCTCGGAAACGCTGTCGAGGTCGTACCGCATCATTCTGTGGTATACATCGTTCTTAAGGATCGTATAAGGATCAGCTATCACCCTTCCTGTTATCTTCACGTCCGTGCTGTTCCCGTATGTATTACAGTAAACGTTTTTCTCGCACCTTCCAAAGTCCTTTCTCAGGTCGTGTTTGTCCAGTCTCTTAACAAGGTAAGAAAGGTCGAAGTCCTCTACATTGTAACCGGTTATGACGTCCGGATCGTACTCATTTATTATATCAAGGAACTCCTCAAGCATCTCCTCCTCGTTTTCAAAGTGTCTGCCTGTCGTGCTTCCAGGTTTAGCTACAAGCACCATATTTTTCTGACCCTTATGCTCGGGCGAGAAGGAACATGAGATAAGAACTATAGGGTCCTTGTCCGCATCGACCATTCGTCCCTCTTCCTGTGCAATACACTCTATGTCGAAGGAAAGGTATTTCAGGTTAGCGTTTTTCCTAGCTTCAATTGGTTCTATGTTTTCAACCTCTACGGCCTTACAGTTAACTATCTCTGTGTCCACGTACTTACCGTCTACTTCAACCCAGTGCATACCACCTAGATCGTTGTCTATTATGTACCTGTACTTGAACAGTATGTCTGTCTCGTATAGATTCTTTACAGGACCTTTATCTCTCAAGTACTCCCTCATCTCACGAACCGTGGACGGGTTTCTGAGAACTATCTTAAGTATCTTCTTCTTTTCGTCGTCATAGCCTATGGGTGTGTATCTTTCCACTTCCCCTATCTTCTCTACGGCGCCTTCGTACTCATCCTCTATAAGCTCTAAAATTTCCTCCTTAGAACCGTTGTGGTTTTCCGGCAAACAGTAGAAATAAGGTCTGAAGCTATTGTCAAGGGCGCAGACAGTTTCACCGTCTTCGGTCTTGCCGAAAAGTCTGACTACAGGCTTGTTGTTAACCATCTTGTAGTCAGCGTCGAGTATCTGCATTTTCATATTATCTTTAACCCACAAACCTTAGTTGTTTTTCTAAGGTTATATCTCTTAAATTTTTCCTGTTAAATTCAGATCTCAATTTCATCAACTTCCCTCGTCTTAAGGTTTACTAAAAAGGCTGTATCGTCCGTAGTGGAAAGTAATGTAACACCTTTATAGTTTGTCATAACGCTTTCATTTCCCTTAACGTGAAGTATATCAGGAACCTTCCTTATAAGGTATCTGTCCTGTAATGAATGCATCTCTAAAGGATCCAGATGTCTCTTCTTCAACAGAGCTACCAGGGCTTCCTTTGTGTCCGCTTCAAGCTCTCTTTCAGCCTTCACTAAGGCTTCACCGTCGTGAAGAAGGATATGTAAGTCTCCAAGATCACACCTCACGGGATCTATATCCGAAAGCTCGTCAGGTTCCTCGGAGATATGAACTGCCTCTTTATCTCCTTTTTGTTCAGAAGCGCAGAAAACATAATCAGGCTCTATATCCCTTAAACGTTCCTTCACGTCATCGTTGACCTCAGAAACAAAGAGCGCAGTGAACTCCTGATCAAGTGTCGGTACGTTTCTTCTTATAGGAACGTCGGGGTTGACTATCTTACTTGGACTCATTATTACATCTTCATTCACGATAACCTCTCCCTTAACCCCAATTACCTCGTCCTCGAGAAACTTCTCGTCTGTCTTAAGGGTAAGCTCCCCCGTCTTATCCTCAATTAAAACATTACCGTCGTCTACCTTTCTCACCATTCCTATTACGGAGGACTTTCCTGAGGATAGGTTGTTTATAGAGGATATATTTGCGTCGTCCAGCCTGTTTTTAACCTCCTCTTTGAGAAACTCAAATCTATCGAGGTAGAACTCTGTAAGTTCAGAAACATGTACTTCACCCCCTCCGCCTTCACCGTGATGAACTATCTCTGGCTTAGGGATCTTTACTTCTTGGATATCTTTCTTAGTAATAACAAGTCCGCTTGATTCTATTACTCTTTCCATATCTTCAGTTTCCAGACTACCTGCTTCTTCTAAGACTTCTGGACTTAACAGCTTTCCCTTACTAAGGAAGTCTTCTACTGCGTTCATCAGAACCATTTATTTTCTGTTAAAAAACTTCCAAGGCTTTCTTTGGGAACTATGAACTCTTTCATTCCTTCATTTTCCTTCATGAATGAAACCTTTACCTTTGAAATACCTCTGTCTTCCCATTCCTTAAGAACCATCTTTTTCATTTTATCCAAAATAATATTTTTCTTTGAGAAGGTTTTTGACCTGGTTTTTCACGTTTGTAGATACTGCAGGCTTTATCATCCTCGTCCTTCCGTAACGTCCCTGTGAAGTCACCTGGGCCTGAATTATTCCAAGCATGTCAAGCTCAGAAATTAAGTCTGAAACGCGTCTCTGTGTGAGTGGCTCGAGGCCTGAGGTCTTACATACCTCTTCGTAGAGTGAATGAACCTCTCCTGTCTGAACCATCTCTTTTCTCTCTTCAAACAAGTTTATTATAGACCAAAGGACGGCCTGTGACTGCCTGGGCTGGCTTTCAACAACTTCGAGAATCTTGTTCCTATCTATCTCATCTTCAGCCCTGTCGACGTGCTTTGCTTCAACTTTCTTCGCATCTGATCTTTCCGCAAGCTCTCCAGAAACCCTAAGCAGGTCTATAGCTCTTCTGGCATCGCCATGCTCCTGCGCTGCAAGAGCGGCACATTTCTTCACCACTCCACCCCCAACAACATCGTCGTGAAAAGCTTCATCGGCTCTTCCCTGAAGTATATCTTCAAGCTGTTTGGCGTTGTAAGGGCTGAACAGTATCTCTTCCTCAGAAAGGCTTGACCTAACTCTAGGATCCAGATCGTTTGTAAAGGAAAGATCGTTGGAGATTCCAACAAGGCTCAGCTTCGAGTTCTCCAACTCTTCGTTAACCCTCGTTAAGTTATAGAGGAACTCGTCACCTGTCTTCTCAACAAGCGAATCAATTTCATCAAGAATTAAGACAAGAATTCTCTTCTCTTCATCAAGAGCGTCGAAAAATCTCTCGTAAACCTCATCCGTAGGTAGGCCCGTTGAAGGAACATCCTTGCCGAACTTCCTAGCCAGTTCAGCTATAAGCCTATACTCTGTATCGGCTACTTTTCTCAGCTTACAGTTGAGGTATACGATCTTAACTTCGGTCCCGTTCTCCTCACTCTTCTCCCTCAGTTTCTCTGTAACCCGTTTTATTACTGCACTCTTTCCTGTTCCCGTCTTACCGTAAACAAATAAATTTGACGGCTTGTTACCCTTTAAGGAAGGCGCGAGAAGAGAAGCTATAGATCTTATTTCTCTATTCCTGTGCGGAAGATTTTCAGGATTGTAGTTTGTAGAGAGAAGATCCTTATCGTAGAATAGACTCTCCTTTTCCATGTACTCGTCAAAAATTGTATCCAATGATTGCTGCTGCATGTAAACACCCCACTCAATCCCCACACCCCAAAACCGGGGACGTTTTGTTGGTAAAGATAATTTAGGTTTTATATAAAAAGCTATTTGCACGTGAAACGAGGGGGTCCTTAATATGAATACAGAAACCCCTTTATTTCAGGTGGAGAAAGTTTCTACTTGAAATCAGGGGGTATTTCCTTAACGTGGAAAATATTACACCCCTTTATTTCACGTGGAGTATTAAATGAAATTATATGAAGATGAAAAATTTTGAACTCTGAGGCTCTCACACCCTTATTTCATGTGGAAAATAATCCTTGTATGTATGTATAAAAACGTATAACAATGTTATAATGAAAGAAAAATCCCACCCACCTCCTGATTTTTACTTTCCAAAAGAAATCGGGGTGTCAGGACCTTTGTTTTTCTTTAAAGGAAAAAAATGTAGTGCCTAAAAACTATCAAGTTCTTCTTTCGAGACTTCACCTTTCGGGCCTAAATACTTGAGAACTTCCTGCCTAATAGAATCCCCTTCTCTCACACTCTTCACGAGATAGAGATACTTATTCCCGTTTATTTCCTTTTCACGTATGAAGGCCATAGGCTCTTTTAGGCACTACATACTTTTCAAAGTAAGGGTATTTAATTTCAAAATGAAATATGGGTATAAACTTCTTTTTACTACAGAACAGTTCCTGGACAGAGTTTAGGCACTACATCATATATCTAACTCAAAGCTTGTGAACTTCCTTTCACAGTACTCACACTGTAAAAGTACTGGCTCCCTCTCCCTTACCTTGAAAGCTGCTTTCAGCGGTTCATCAGTGTTAGTCACACACTGTGGGTTAGGACAGCTTAAAAATCCTTGAATATTTTGAGGAAGGTCAAGTCTATCCTTCTCGAGAACCTCGTAGTCCTCTATTATATTAACCGTAGCTTCTGGAGCCAGTATAGCAACGGACTTCACCTCCCTTTCCTTCAACTTTCTACCTTCAACCTTCACTATATCTTTCCTTTTCATCTTTGAACTTTTCACGTTCATCAATAAAGAAACTGTTTTCTCTGAGTCGCCGTTGAGGCCAAGAAGGCTAAGTATATCCAGACCTCTGCCTGCTGGTATATGGTCTATTACTGTTCCATCGGAAATCTTACTTACCTTGAGATCAGGCATCTATATCAACTCCAAGTAGCTCAAGAATTATGCCCATTCTCGTAGGAACTCCGTTTTTCGCCTGCTCGAAGTAATGGGCCTGTGGAAGCTCATCCACTCCAGGCTTTATCTCACCAACCCTTGGTAGTGGGTGCATAAGGGTACTATTATCCTTCATTTCCTCTACTCTTTCCTTGTCAAGTATGAATGCGTCCTTAACCCTCTCGTACTCCTGCTTGTCAGGGAACCTCTCCTTCTGTATCCTTGTCGCGTAGAGCACGTCTAAGTCCTTGATCCTCATCTCCGTAGTCTCCTCCTCTACACCTACCTCCCTTACGATATTTCTCGGCATCTTAGTTTCCTCCGGCGAGATCAGTCTTATATCCACGTCGTAATTATCAAGCGCCTCTGCTAAAGAATGGACAGTCCTTCCGTACTTCAGATCTCCCATCATCCCTACCTTCAGTCCATCGATCCTCCCAAACTCCTTCTTTATAGTGTACAGATCCAAGAGCGTCTGTGTAGGATGCTGGTTTGCTCCATCCCCGCCGTTGATCACGGGAACGCCCGTCTTTTCAGCCAGCATTCTTGCCGTTCCTTCGTAAGGACTTCTTATAACACAGATGTCTGTGTAGCCGGCTACAACTATGCCCGTGTCTGTGATGTTCTCACCCTTCTCTATGGAGCTCACTTCTTCTGTCAGATTTATTGTAGAACCACCAAGACGCATCATAGCCGTTTCAAACGAAAGCCTTGTTCTCGTCGAAGGTTCTAGGAATATAGTGGAAAGTACGTGTCCAGGAAGAACTTCAGCAGCCTTTCTTTTACTTATTTTTTCGGCCTGAGAAGCCTTGGAAAGAAAAGACTCTATGTCGTCGCGTGTCAGGTCGTTTATCGATATTAAATTTTCCTTCACACACGACCCTAGATAAGTTGTATTTTCATTTATTTAAGCTTTTAATACCCTCGGCACAAAAAGGATAAACCATGATGCCGAATCTAGATCCGTCGAAGATCCAGCAGATGATGGAGAAGATGGGAATGGATACCGAGGAGATAGACGCCGTAGAGGTCGAAATAAAAACGAAGACAGGTAAACTTCTTGTAAAGAACCCTTCAGTCATGAAGGTCAACGTGAAAGGAAAAGAGATGCTTCAGGTAGAAGGAGAGTTTGTAGAGACCGAAGGCGAAGAAAAGGAAATTGAGTTCACAGAGGAAGACGTCAAGACAGTCGTAGAGAAGACTGGAGCTTCAGAGGAAGAAGCGAAGAAGGCGCTAGAGGAAGAAGGCGACCTTGCTATGGCGGTCATGAAGCTAAAGGGTTAAACAACCCCGCCACTTTTTTATTTCTCTCCGTTAATGCTTAAACCGGATGATATCCGTAGTCCTTCCTACGTACAATGAGAGGAAGAATTTAGAGGAAGTTGTTGAAAGGATCTGCTCCTGTATTGAAGGTGACTTCGAGATAGTTGTTGTTGACGATGATTCTCCCGACGGGACCTGGGAACTTGCAGAGGAACTTTCTTCAGAATACAAGAACCTACGCTCAGTAAGAAGAAGAGAGGACAGGGGCCTTGCGAAGTCAGTGGTCCGAGGGTTTCAAGAATCAAAGGGTGGAAGGATAGTTGTGATGGACGCAGACCTTCAGCACCCACCCGAAAAGATTCCAGAGCTCGTAGAGGCACTGGAGGACAACGACCTAGCTGTTGGTTCCCGTAAGGTCGAAGGGGGTGAGGTGGAAAACTGGCCCTGGCATCGTGAGTTTGTTTCATTTGGCGCAGAGAGGATAGCCCGTTTTTTTCTTCAGGACGTTAATAGCGTGAAAGATATAATGTCAGGATTTTTTGCTGTAAGGAAAGAGGTGGTGGAGAACGTAAATTTCAACCCCATTGGCTACAAGATACTTCTGGAAATTCTCGTGAAGTGTGATTACTCATCTCTGAAGGAGATTCCTTATACGTTCAAGGACAGAGAAACGGGATCCAGTTCCTTGGGCTTCAGGCAGTATATAACGTATCTCAGACATCTGTTCAGGCTTTGTATTTATGATTTATTCTGTTGAAATTTCAAGGTAGAGTACCACCAAAGCTCCTGCTGTTCCTGCAGCTATAATCGGTACATTTCCCAGGACCGAGGACTTTACTGTTATTCTTCTAAAAGGAGCTCTGAGCGCGCCAACTACCAGGCCTGTAAGGAAGGTGAGTGTAGCGCACCTGTCCCATTCGAACAGTCTGTCTACGGCCTTTGGAAAGGTCAGAAAGGCAAGCATCATCCCTGCTACAACAGCTCCTATCTCCTTCCAGAACACCAGAAACTCCTTCAGCGCGTTAAGCATGTACTCGTACTGACCAAGAAGCAGCATGACAAAGGAACCGGATACACCCGGAAGGAGCATTGCACATATAGCAAGGAAGCCGGCGACGAAGAGCAAAGGTAGCGCATGGTACGAGCCCAGGGGTTCCAGACCTCCCACGTAAAAGGTCAGTACGAAGCCAACTATTCCAAGACCCACGGTTTTCATATCCAACCTTTCCGTCTTCATGTAGGTGGTCACCGCTGCGGCAGCTATAAGCCCAAAAAAGAAGGCAAAGAGTGCGCTCTCATACAGTTCCATGGCCCGGAGTATTATTCGCGAGAGAAGGAGAAATGAAGCGGCCATACCAAGACCAATGGTAACCAGAAACTCCAGATCCGTTTCCTTGTCCGTGAAGGGGTTCAGTGAGTCCACGGCTCCTATAAATCTCTCGTATATGTTGGTTACAAGGGCCATGGTCCCGGCGGATACACCTGGAATTATCTGCGCCACACCCATCAACAGTCCCTTGAGGAACAGGGAAACCCTCTTCTTCAGTTCCATGGTTACAGTTTTCCCTCCAGATAAATAAATTGTTGGAGAACAAATGCGTAAGGGGTAGAATGGCTTACAGCCTGCCTTATATATATGTCCGTGGAAAGGTCACACAAGGCCTTGGGAGGAGCGCTCGCTACCTTTCGAAGAGCGGCTACAGGGACCAGTTCAGGAACAAGCTGAAAATAGACCCGAGGCTCGGTACCCTGAACCTCAAGCTGGACGACAGAAACAAAAAGAAGTTAGAAGATATAAGCTGGCATGGAGGAATTTCGATAGAAGGCTTCGTAGAAAACGGAGAAAGGCATGGAGCGACGGAGGCCTTTCCAGCAAACATACGAGGCGTGGAATGCGCTGTCGTGATTCCCGAGGAAAGGGACAGCTACAGGATAATGGAGGTCGTAGCGAACTCCCGCCTGAGAAAACAGCTCAACCTAAGGGATGGCGACATCCTGGATGTTAAGGTCTTCATAGAGCCAGAGGAGTCCTGGCTGTAAGATGTAGTGCCTAAAAACTCAACTAATAAATATCTTAATATAGAACTTGTTGACATGCCAGTGAAGAAAGCTGTAATACCTGCAGCAGGCTACGGAACAAGGTCCAGACCCCTCTCTAAAGCCGTTCCTAAGGAGCTTTTTCCTGTAGACGAGGAAGACAGGCCTGTGATACACTACGTGGTTAAGGAGGCGCTTGACGCAGACATCGAAGAAATAGGCATAATCACGAGGGAAGGCAAGGGCATAAGAGAATATTTTGAGGAAGACAAACGCAAGGAAAAGATGAATAACAAAGGACTTGACGACTTGCTTGAAGATATGAAAGAACTGGAAGAGATGGGCGGACACATCAAGTATATACCACAAGAAGAGCAGAAAGGTCTGGGCCACGCAGTACAGCAGGCCGAGGACTTCGTGGGTGGTGATGACTTCGCAATTCTTTTCGGTGACAGCTTTTTCGACGTGTATAGAGGAGAGAACCCGCTGAAGGATATGATCGAGGTCTACGATGACTACAACGGATCAACTGTTATAGCCGCGCAGCGCTACGAAGGCGACGAGGTTTCCTCGCACGGAATGATGGATGTAGAACAGGTGGAGGGGGATATATACGAGGTCTTCGATGCCATAGAGAAGCCTGATGTAGGTGAGGAGCCTTCTAATATAGGAACGAGCTGCCGGTATATAATATCTTCGAAGGTGTTTGAGTCACTGGAAGAGATAGGCCGGGGCGCAGAGAACGAGCTACAGCTAACTGACGCAATGGTACACAACATAAAGGAGAAAGGAGAAAGGACCTACGCATATGTGTTGCCTTACAAGAGATACCACGTCTCCAACAGAGGAGATAGATTCCAGGCCGAGAAGGATTTAACAGGCTTAAGAAAATAATTCATTTTCCTCGGGATGTAGTGCCTAAAATCAACCGAAAGCATCCATCACAGCTCTGTACACGTCCTGCGGCTCTTTTATCTCTCTGTCCACGTTCGTGATAACCACTGCTTCTTCGTGGTGGTCACCCTTCAGTTCTCCTTGGTCCGTCTCCTTAGGCAGTGTCTGTACCTCCGCCTCGCCAAACGAACAGAAACCATGGTCCGAGATAAGGATAAGTCTGTTGTCTTCCTCTTCCAGAAAGCCTGTATCAAAAAGTATCTCACCCAGCCTCTTGTCCACTTCCTTGTACCAGTCCAGGACCATGTCCTCACCCCAGTGGAAGTGCTGAACCCTGTCCAGCGTAGTGAAAACAGACACAAGAACGTCAGGCTTTTCTTCAAGTTCTTCCTTTGTCTTTTCCGTGACTTTTTCTAGCTCTTTGTTCCACTCCCCTTCGTTGGTGGGAAGTCCGTAACCGACCGGCTCGAAGTCCACGTTATAGCTGTAGGGCGGAACCACAAACGGGACGTTGAGAGCTCTGACATCCTTTGTTTCGTTCAGCTCATCCCACAAAAAGTCAACGTCCAGTTCTTCCCTGCTTACAATATCCCCGTTCTCCATGAACTCCTTGTGCCCGTGGTCGTCGTAGTAGGTTCCGGAAAACATTCCTGTCCATATCAGCGGAGACAGGGGATCTTCCTTCAGCTCCACAGTCCCTGCTTCTCCCTCTTCCATAAGTCTCTTCCAGTTCGGAAGCTCATCCAGATTAGGCTTTATCATCTTCCAGGTAGCTGCGTCCACGCCAAGAACTAAAAACGTCATGCTATCTCACCACGATTCCGCCGCCGTTTATCCTTCTATTCCTATCGATTACGAATCGCCCGGTTTCCATTATCTCACTAAAGTTATCTACGGCCACAGGCTTTTCCAAGGTCAACGTGACCTCTCCTACCTCATGCTGTCCTAGAGCATCTGCGTCTTCCTCTGCTACTTCCAACGTAGAGGAGTCCAGTCTTTTACTTATTTCGCTTATAACTCCTTCAGATTCCTGCGTAGTGCATTTGAAGGTTATTTCTTCCTCTTTGCTTATTTTGTCGGGGTTTATCCAGAAGATGTTCGCTTCTACTTTCTTTGACACTTCCGGAACCTTTTCAGCATCTGAAACCATGTCTCCCCTTTCTAATCCCTTTGTACTCAAAACAAGGCCCTTAGATTCTCCTGCTTCAGCTTTTTTTGTTTCTTTTCCGAACTCCTTCACCTCTTTGACCTCCGCTTCCTCGTCCCCCGGGAACACCTTAACACTGTCGCCCTGTTTCACAGTTCCTGACTCAACCTTTCCGACGACCACCTCTTCGCCATCCACATCGTAAATGTCCTGTACGGGGAATCTCAACGGCTTCTCCGTGGGTTCGGGCTTCGTTTCAAACCTCTCCAGAGCATCTAGAACAGTAGGCCCGTCGTACCATTCCATCTTCTCTGACTTATCCACAACATTATCCCCTTCTTCTGCGGATATAGGAATGACGTAGTTTGGATCTATATTTATTTCTTCCAGAAACTCCTCCATCTCTTCCTTCACTTCCTCGTACCTCTCCTCCTTCCTCCCAACAAGGTCCATCTTGTTCATCGCGACCACGACCTGATCGATGCCGAGCAAGGACAAAATATATGCGTGTCTCTTCGTTTGTGGCATCACACCCTCCTTTGCATCAATTACAAGAACGCCCGCCTCTGCCTGCGAAGCGCCCGTGATCATATTTTTAATGAACTCCTTGTGTCCGGGAGCGTCTATGATAGTATAATTCCTGTCGTCCGTGGAGAAGTAGGTCTGTGCCGTATCTATAGTGATGCCTTGATCCCTCTCCTCCTTCAGGTGGTCCATGACGTGGGCGAACTTTATGTCTCCTTCCTTGTCCTTCACGTCCATCAGTTTGTCCGCGGACAGTGACTTCGTATCGTAGAACAACCGTCCAATAAGCGTTGACTTTCCGTGGTCTATGTGCCCTACAAGCACCATCTTCAGATTTTCCTTTTCACTCATGAAATCACCTTCTATTTCTAATTACCGGGTTTATATTTTCAAAGAAGACGTCGACATTGGATTTTGATACCCAGACATTGTTTTGCTGCTCATTGCATTTTACACCCAATTTCCCTAGTACATCAGCAAGAAATTCAATTGATTTTTCATCATAAGAACAAATTCTTGGAGACCCCGAAGGATGTATATTTCCATCAGACTCATACCTTCCTTCAATATACTTCCATGCTATTTCCTCTGATTGAAGAAGCCATTGTTTTTTATCTTCTCTTGTAAAATTTTCTACCCATTCAATTAGTTTTTTTGAGGAAGCCCAAACAGTTTCTCTGTCCCTTCCACTTCTTTTTCCTCTGCCAGGATTCAGCCCAATTTTTCCCAGGTATTTAGAAAACTTGTCAGCAAAGTCAGAAGATTTTACTTCTAAACCAATAGTCGATTTTTTATCATGAAAACCATCACCATCTATAACGCCAAGGACGTAAGCCATTTCTTTCTTCTTATTAAATTTTAATTCATTGGTATTTTTCTTGGCGAATTTCCTCAATCTTTCTACAACTTCTTCACTTTTATTGTATTCAGCTGCAGATCTAGCAACACCTAACTTCATTGCCTTCAGTTTAATAGCCTCCCAATTTCTTTTGGGTAGTAGTTCCAACATTTTTTCTTTCCCGGCCTTGAGATAGTTTTCTTTAAGGATTTCCTCCTCTTCATCAGTCCATTTATCATGTGACCGAGTCTCAATACCGAAGCCCTTTAGTTTCCTTGAGATTAAGGGTTGTGAGACCCCAAATTTATCTGCTACTTCACCTTGGGTCATACCTCTTTCCTTATAAAGTTCAATAAGCGTATCCTTTGATAGATTGCCCTTCTCTTCTGGTGTTTTTATATTGTTCATAGTATCCCATTAAGTGGGAAAGCGAAAGCAATGCCGGTTATAATCATATACCCCAATGCTCTCAACTTTTGCATGATCTTCTCTTTATCCTGGCTTCTCCCGCTCCTCTCGCCTTCCTCCGTTTGTTTTATCTCGTCTATCATCCCGTTCACAGAGGTTATGTTCGACTCCACGGGCGTGGTACACGGCTCACAGCCCAACGAACGAAAGCGTTTCATCTTACCGTCCCTTTCCTCTGCAAAGTAAAGTGGATTCACTGGAAGATCCTCCCTTTTGATATATCTCCATATATCTACCTCCGTCCAGTGCAACAGCGGGTGCACACGGATATGCTCCTCTTCTTCTTTTTTTGTTTTATACTGTCCCCACATCTCCGGGGGCTGGTCCTCGTAGTCCCACTCGAACTCGTCGTCCCTCGGTGAGTAGTATCTTTCCTTCGCTCTAATTCCATGCTCATCTCTCCTTATTCCAAGGAACAACGCGTCAAAGCCTTCTTCATCAATAACCTTCTTCAACGCTTCCGTCTTCCTCAGGTTACAGCACTTCAGGTTTTCGTCCGGCCCGACACCTTCTTCATCTGCTTCATCGTTGTACGCTATCTCCAGGTCCAGGCCCCACTTATCTGCAAGCTCGTCCCTGAACTCGTACATCTCATCGAAATGGAATCCTGTGTCTATGTATATCATAGGGAAGGGAATGTCTCCGAAAAAAGCCTTCTTGCACAGCCAGGCCAAAACAGTAGAATCTTTCCCAGCACTCCACAGGGCAGCCACGTCGTCGAAGTTGTTGTACGCCTCCCTTATTATGTATATGCTCCTTGCCTCAAGTTCATCAAGTCTGTCCATAATATCACCTGTCCAGATATCCTAACCTTTCCAGCCTCTTCCTCACCTTTTCCATGTCCACGTCCAGCTCCTCCGGCCCGTCGAACTCGCCCTGCGCCGCTATATCACGCAGCACGAACTTCACGAACTCCGTAACAGAGTTAAAACCCGTCCCCTCCACGATACCGTCGATCCTGTCGTAGAGGACCTTGGGAATCTTTATGTTGGCCCTTTCAGCCATAGGGATATTATAGGGATGTTACCTTTAAAAAACTAACCCAGAAGAATGTAGTGCCTAAAATCAGTCCATGTAACCCAGACTCCTCAGTCTGCTCTTCACCTTTTCCTCTTCCTCCTCGTCGACCTTGCTCGCCACCTTCTCCAGAATCTTCTTTATGTAGATGTCTGCGGAGTCAAAGCCCTTCTTCTTGGCCCTGATCTTGATCTTCTCATAAGTTTCGTCGTCGACTTCAACTTCAGCCATACTATCCTCCTATATTTTGTCCTCGTTCCTTAAATACCATTCCAGGGTCTCTTCTAACCCTTCCTTTACATCCACGGAAGGCTCGAATCCGAGAACCTCTTTCACCTTCGATATATCCGCGAAGTTTCTTCTTATCTCGCCCTTCCGTTCCTCCTTGTTAATGACTTCCGGAAACTCCACGTTCTTCTTTTCAGCCACGTCTTCTAAATATCCTATAAGCTCGTTCACAGACGTCTCTTCTCCAGTTCCCAGCTGCAGCAGCTCAAACCCTTCCTTGTCCTCTTTCAGTGCCATGTATATTCCCCTGCAGATATCTTCTGTGTGTATGTAGTCCCGCGTCTGCTCACCGTCGCCGTACACGAACAGCTCTTCACCCTTGAGTATCCTCCTTATGAACTTGTGAACAACGCTCTCCTTGTGAAGCGAGTGCGGACCGTAGACGTTGGAGAAGCGCAGAGCGACCGTATTCAAACCAAATGAACCTGCGTAAGCGCTGCAGTATCCTTCGCCTGAAAGCTTGCTCGCTCCGTAGGGCGCCAGAGGTCGTGGGACATCCTGCTCGGAGACAGGCGGTTCCACCTCGCCGAGCGGCGCTGCAGAGGAGGCCTGCACGAACTTATCCAAACCTTCCTCCTTGCTGGCCTCAAGCACGTTCAGCAGTCCGTTAACGTTCACGTCGGCGTCGAACTTAGGATCTTCAACCGAAGGCATAACACCGACCTGCGCCGCCAGGTTCACAACATAGTCGCAGCCTTTCACCACTTCCTTTACCATCTCTTCGTCCCTTATATCGCCTTCCACCAGCTCCACCCTTCCACCATCAAAACTGTCCAGGTTCTTCACAGCGCCAAAGCCACGCGCAGAGAGGTTGTCAATAACCCTGATCTGCCAGTCAGTCTTCCTAAGGATAAAACTAACAAAATTAGTTCCGATAAATCCTGCGCCGCCCGTTACAAGTATCCTTTTCATGCTTTCACCAGGTGCGAAACAACGTGGAAGAACTGCCAGAAGTGCTCCCACATAACTCTTCTTGGTTTGTCTATCTTTTTAGTATTTGCGGGAACCTCTCCTATCCTCGCACCCTTGTTCTTCGCCTCCAGGGCAAAGGTCCCGCAGGTACATGTAGTGCCTAAATCCATCTCCTTCGCAAGTTCCTTTGTCAATGCCCTGAACCCGGTCCCTGTATCGCTGACGTCCACTTTGAAGTTGGCAAGCCAGTTCAGAAACCTCTCCGAAGGCCTGGGTATAACTTCACGTGCCCCGAACACCAGATCCTTTTCACCTTCCACAACGGGCTCGACCATCCTCTTCACGTCCTCCGGCTTGTGCTCGCCGTCGGCGTCCATCGTGACTATTACATCGCCGCTCGCTTCCTTGAACCCGGTTTTTATACCGTCTATATATCCATTGCCTCTATTCTCAATAACTTTAGCTCCGGCCTCCTTCGCCTCCTTGATAGTTCTGTCTTCGGAACCATCATCCACGACCAGTATTTCATATTCTTCAGAAAGAGAATCCACTACCTCGCCTACCCTCTCTTCTTCGTTGTACGCGGGAATAACTACCGAGACGTCAGCCATATATATCCACGTGCCTTCCTATCATTTCCTTTAGCTGGCCCTTCGTCTTTGCTGCCATCTCCCTCTCTACCACTTCTCCGTCCACGAAGAGTATGTGCGTGGGAGTCTCCTCTATCCCGTACTTTCCAGAAACCTTCTTGTTCTTGTCTATGTTCAGGTAACAGACCTTGACCTCGTCGCCGATCTCCTTTTCCAGCTTCTTCACTAGTGGCTTCATCTGCTGGCAGGCCAGACACCATGATCCCCAGAAGTCGACAAATACAGGTCCTTCCTCCTCCAGAACCTCTTCCTCGAAGTTGGAGTCGTTTACCTCCATATCAATCTTCCTTGCCTGTGTTGACCACGGACTTGTAGCTTCCGTAGTCCTTTGATCCGGGTTCGTAGACCTCTATTATATCCGGCTTTTTCTTCTCGCCGCTCCACTGTGTCTCAGGAATGATGCACTCCTTAGAGTCCTCAATCCTCTTCCTACACTTCTCTTTACTCAGAAGCTCGACCATCCTGCCTATCTCCTGCTTCAGCCCGACTTCTCTTTGGAAGTCGAACTCGTTCGGAAGCTTTCTACTCACAACCTCAATGGGGTGTTTGTCCGACTCCACCCGTGGATTCTCCAGCCTCTGGATCTCCACCTCCTTGCCCATCTTGTCGCTCGCCACGTCTGCAACTGCGTCCGCGAGCTCCTTCACCTTGTAGGTTCCTGAGACCTGGTTCACGGTGTTGTACTCCCCTGGCTCCGGTGGTGAGGAAATTATACGCATCATACACTGCATCGCGTCCTCCAGTCCGATAAAGCCACGCGCTTGTTCACCCTTTCCGTAGACAGTAAGAGGGACGTCGCTTACGGCCTGTGCGACAAAGCGGTTCACGACGGTTCCGAACCACTCGTCCACGTCCAGCCTAGTCCTCAGCCTCGGATCCTTCGCCACCTCTTCCGTATGCACCCCGAAGATAACGCCCTGCATTATATCCACGCTTCTAAGCCACCAGTATTTGCAGGCCTCGTATATGTTGTACGTGTCCTGGACCTTGCTTACATGGTAGAAGGAAGGCGGATTTCTAGGGGTCAGTTCGCCACCCATGGACCACTTCCTGTCCTCCCATTCTATCATAGCGTCTGCGGGGAATGTACCTTCAAACAGCGGACGTCCGGTAAGGGGGGCGCCGTACTCTCCCATGGTATTTCCACTCCATACCGGCTTTCCATTTCTTCTCACCAAAACAATACCTTCACCATCACCTACTTTGACACAATAGACTTTTCCATCGTAATCTTTGTAACCATCGGTTTTCTCTTGGTTGTGGTTGACGTGAACCCTTGGTGTCTGACAGATATTCACTTGATAACCTTCCT